>NZ_JBIWFZ010000031.1:0-63093 GCF_044763325.1 Streptomyces sp. NPDC096136
CGAAGCCCGGCCCTTCAAGTGGGCCAAGACCGCCGACCAGATCCTCGACCGCATCTGCCGCTACTGCGACAGGATCTCCGAACCGGATCACTAGGTCCGATGGCCCTTGTGAACGGCGCATGGCAGTCCCGTTGCATCCCCGCCGCACGCCTTCCCGGGGCGCCCGGACACCCGTACGTTCTTGCCCAGCGCAGCACCAAGGCCGTGTGCCCGAGTGGTTGAGGGACTCGCCTGCAAAGCGAGTTACGCCGGTTCGATTCCGGTCACGGCCTCAGCGAGGCGCGAGGGCCGCCCGGGGGATCTTCCCCGGGCGGCCCTCGCCTTTCAGTCGGCGGCCGGCAGGTCCTCGGCGCGTGCGGGGAGCCCGCCGTCATCCACGCACCGCAGCTCCTTGGCCACGGCGAGGGCTGCGGAGTGGGCGATGGCGAGGTAGTCGGGGCGGAGGACGGTCTCGCCTTTGCTGGCGTCCCATTGTTCGTGGAACAGGATCCTGATCCGCAGGGGAACGTTCTGCGTGGAGCCGACGCGGGGGCTGACGCAGTCGTATTCGAGGTGGACGACCTTGCGTTGACGGGTGGAGACCTGCACGCCCTGATCACTCGCCCCCGGAAAGTCGGACGAGTCCCCGGCGTGCTTGCTGTAAGCCGTGAACCTGATTAGGGCCGTCGCCAGACGAAATGGGACCGGCTGCGCCGCGATCTCGCAGGTCGCCTGGGGCATCTCACGGATCTTCCCGCCGGACCGATAGGCATCCTTCATCGCCTGGGCGACAGCCCGGACGTCTGGATTCCTTGTCTCGTCCCGGAGCAGGAACGTAGCGGATTCGAGGACCCTTTCCAGCGCCTTCCCGCCGTCGGCGGGGAAGAGCCCAGGGCAGACCTGGCCGACGGAAAGCCGTGGCGGCTCGGCGGCCTGCGTCGCCGGTTCCGGGCCGCCGGAAGAACAGCCCGCTCCTGCCGTACCGAGCATCGCCAACCCCGCCAGCGGTAGGCCCACCCGAGCACGGTTCAACTGACGTCCTTCGTCTGCGCCTCGTGGCCCTGCTGCTGGGCAATGGAGTTGCCCCTGGCGTAGCCGATGCGCATCGACTCCTCGAAGTCGTTGCCGAAGGTGCTGTTCGGGTCGATGCAATGGCGCGCCCTGAATGCCTTCATCGGTGCCTCGGCACTGTGCTCACCGGCTCGGAACATCGCCTTGTTGGCATCGTGCGTAGCACCGCCGATCTTGTCCTTGTGCTCCTCCTTGGCCTCGTCCGACCACTCGCCGATGACCTGCCCTGCCGCCTGCTCCACGAGGCCGGTACCCGTATCCACGGCCAAGGGGACGACGACGGCCGCCGCTCCGGCCGCTGCGGCCGTGGCGGGCAGGAAGGCCACACCGGCCGCGATGGCGGCCGTGGTGCCGAACTCGGCCCAGGCGGAGCTCTGCTCGTGAGCCTTCTCGTACACCTCGTGCTTCTTCTCGCCGACCTCCCTGACCTGTCCCGCCCGGGACTCGTCGAGGATGCCCTGCACCTCGGCGCTGGTACGGATCGTCGCGCGGGCCCTTCCCTCGTCGATCGTGCCGTCGTGCACCGCCCGGCCCTCCAGGACGCTCGCAGAGTAGACACGTTCGGCGGCGGAGACGGTGGCATAGGCATCAGGGTGCTGCCCCAGGGCGGCGAGCAGGTCGCGGGCTCCGTCGCGCGCGAACTCCGCGTGTGCTTGCGTGTCGCCTGGCACCGGGGCGAAGACGCTTTGTTTTCCGTCCCCGTTCAACGCTTGGTTGATATCGTCGATATATCCGGCGGTCATGTGTCCCAGGCTGTCCGCAAGGACCTCCTGGTGCTTGAGCAGCCCGGCATCGCCCCCGTACTTCAGCGCTGCCGCCTGCATGACCCTTGCCCCCTCCTCGGTCCGGTGGAGCTCCGGCTTGGGGTCGTCCCAGGCGTGGCCGAGGGTCGCCGCCTCCAGGGCGTGGCCCAGCGCGTCGGGCATGTACTTGTCGACCTTCGCCAGGTCGTCCGGGTTCATGCCCTCCATGTCGATGGTGGAGTGGTACTGCTCGCTGGCGAAGAAGTCGAGGTAGCTCTTGACCGGCTGCCCCTTGGCGTCCTTCCCGAGGTCCGCGACGCCTGCCTTCTCCGTCCCGTCGGCGTTGTAGGCGTGCGGCCCCCGCGACGGGTCGAAGAACTGTGCCGATGCCTCCGGGCTGTGTCCCAGCGCCTCCAGGAAGCTGACCACCGGGTCGTAGCCCGCGCCGTTGATGCCCGACGGGTTCAGCATGTTCCTGCCGTAGCCGTTGAGCTGGCGGGTGCCGCCGAAGAAGTCCGGGTCCTTCGCGTGGATCTGCGTCGCGTGTTCGGCGATCGGGACCAGGAACTTCGGGTCGTAGTTCCCGTAGCGCATGATCCCGCCGAGCAGCTGGTAGCCGTACGGGGGGTTCTGGTCGTTCCGGGCCAGGGGGATCTGCTGGGTGCCGAGCCTGCGCAGCTCCTGCGCGTAGCTGTCGGGCAGGTGCGGCTCGGTGCTGGAGCGGGTGGCGGTGGCCAGGTTGAAGCCCAGGTTCCGCTGGAGTTCCCGGACGTCCTTCAGCCGCTGCTCGTCGAGCTTGCCGTACTCGTACGTGTCGGTCGCCATGGTCCCGAAGAACTGGAGGGCGCCCTCGGGGCCGAGGTTCCGGTAGAAGGCGGTGGAGAACTCCGGGACCCTGGCGTTGTCGGCCAGCAGTTCGTTGAGTTCCACCAGCTCGGCGTGCGAGAGGGCGCGGCCCTTCCTCGCGAGGTCGGTGGCGCGGCCGGCCTGTTCGGCGGTGAGGCCGGCGTACTTCGGGGCGGCGAAATCGTGGTCCTTGGCCACGTTCGCGGCGAGGAGGCGGGCGAGGGACCGGTCGACGTCCTCGCAGGCGTCGATGGCGGCGTCCACCTTGGCCTGCCACAGGGGGCGGTTGACGCGGAGGGACTCCTGGTAGTCCGGGTCGTGGCGGGCCGCCTCGCGGTCCGCTTCGGTGGGGAGGGGCAGCGGCTCCACCTTCCCCCGGGCGTCGACCCGGAAGCCGGCGGCGGGCGCCTCCTCCTCGCTGATCCTCCTCAGGCGCTCGCGGGAGGACCTGAAGGTGTCGTGGCCCTGTGCGAGGGCCTGGTGGATGCCCTTGGCCTCCTTGGCGGCGTCCCCGAACTCCTTGGCCGTCCGGTCGACGAACGGCCGTGCCACGCCCGCCGTGACGCCGCTCCACTCGGCCTTGTCGGACTTGGCCTTCATGCCGTTGCGGGCGGCCTCGGCCAGCTCGTCCAGCTTGGCAGCCAGCACGTGCCAGTCGCGGACGGCGGTGGCGAGTTTGTCGATCGGGGCGTTCAGGACGTTCTCGTACGTCAGCACGGCCGCGCGGCCTTTCCTACGTGAGGTACTGCTCGATCTTGGACGAGGTGAACTCGGCGTAGAGCTGCTGCTCTTCCTTGGCGTGGGAGGAGAGGGAGTAGTTCAGGCCGTTGGAGATCTGGGCGCAGGCGGCGACGAGGGTCTTGACCTGGCTCTCCCAGCGGCTGTTCGCCTTGGCGAGGGCGGACCCGCTGGCGAAGCCCTCCCGGGAGAGGGCGCCGGCGGCTTCGGCGGAGGCGGTGGCGGCGTGCCGGCCGTCGGTCTGGAGGCGGGAGTGGAGGCGGTGGGCCTCGCTGCCGACGGCGCCGATGTGGTCCTGGTTGAGGGCGAGGTCGCTGCCGGTGGCTCCGCCGGTGTGGTCGAGGCGGAGGGAGGCGTTGGCCGTGGCGGTGGCGCGTGCGGCGGCCCATTCCTCGTCGAAGGACATCCCGTGCGCTCCACTCCCGTGCCGGTTCAGGTCAGCGTCTTGCCCTGCGGACGACGACTGCGGTGACGGCTCCGCCGATGAGGACGCAGGCCCCGAGTCCGAGGGCCAGCCAGGGTGGGGTGCCGCCGTCGCCCTTGTCTACCGCAGGGGCGGCCTGTGGCGCCCGTGGCGGGGTGGTCTTTCCCCCGGTCGAGGGAACGGGAGCGTCCCCGGCTGCCGCGGCGGCGAGATCCGGCAGCGGGTACACGTCCGGCGGGCCGGGGTCGCCGGGGGTGGGGAGGGCGATGCGGGGGCGGACCACTCCGTAGCCGACGTAGTCGTTGCGCTCGGCGCCGTCCACGGGCTTGCCGGCGGTGTTCAGGAGGACGCGGAGGATCTGGTTGTTCGTCCAGGTGGGGTGGACGGACCAGAGGAGGGCGGCGGAGGCCGATGCCAGGGCTGTGGCGTCGCTGGTGCCGTGGCTTGTGCAGAGCCCCGTCCCACCTGCACAGGCCGTGACAATGTCCATACCGGGTGCAGCCATATCAACCTGCGGTCCGTGCTGCGATTCTTTGGTAGCGGCACCATCTTTGCTCACGGCTGCCACGCCGACGACCCCGGGCGTTGCAGCCGGATATTCGACCCAGTTGACCGTACCTCCATCATTTCCCACGGCTGCAAAAATCAACTTCCCTTTCAAGATCGCATACTTGACAGCCTCAGCCCGAGCCCGGTCATCCTCGACCGCCCCAGCTTTCCCCAAGGAAATATTGATGACTTTCGCTTCCGAATCTGCGGCATACCGGATGGCGGAAACCCAAGATGGAGTAGATGCGCTCATCTCCTGAGGCACACGAATCGGGAGGATCATCGCTCCCGGCGCCAGCCCATAGGCACCACCACCGCTCGGATGCACGCCAGAACCGGCAATCATCGCCGCGATGCCTGTGCCGTGATTGCTGTAGTCATCGCGCTCGTTCCCCTCATACCCATCCCGACCTGCCGCAAAGTCCCTTCCGGGCAGAACCTGCCCCTCAAGCTCAGGGATCCGGGCAACACCGGTGTCAATCACGGCAACAATGACGCCCTCGCCAGTGCCGGTCTTCCAGATGCCTTCAGCCTTCATTGCATCGAGATGCCACTGCCTGTCCCGGACGTTCTCCGCATGCGCCGTAGCGACAGCGATCCCAGACAGAAGTAAGGCCACCACGAGCGAGGTCGCCTTCCGCATTCGCATCCAGGGCAATGTCCGTTCCACTCAGTCGATCACCGGCGGCACAATACGACGACTGCTCTGCCAAGTCCCCTCGTCCTCGGTGACGTAGTCAGGGCGCTCGCCTCGCCGGCTGCCGCGCCCCCTGCCCGCAGGCGAGGAGACTGCACCCCCATGGCCCACTGGACTGATGCCTGGCGCATTGCGCACAAGGCCGGAGCCACCCTGCGTGAACGACTGGCCGCTAGCGGCCTGGCTGCCGCCGAAACTGCCACCCATCACTCCGGGCATCACACGACTAGCGCCTGCGCGGGGCCCTTCTTCACCGATGACAATGCCGCACGGAACATTGCCTCTGGGCTTTCTCGCGGCGATCGGTGCGCCGCCCACGATCCCGCTATCGCGTGGCGGCAAAACCGGGACCGTCTTGCCACCGATCCCAGCGGGAAACCTCGTTGCGGGCTGCGATCCACCCGGAACCGTCGGCGTACCAACTGATGGAAGGGGCGGCGGGAACGCCCCGCTGGGAGAGTTCCCACCCGAACTGCCCGGCCCGACCCCGATGGGCGTATCGGGAGTCGCGTCTGAGCCTTTGACTGGAAGTCTGGCGACGTGATCAAGGTTCGCGCCCACACCACGGTCCGGCATCACCAGAGAATGCATGGATTCGGCACCACTTGGCGGAGACAGGGAGCTACCGCCTTGAAGTGGGCCGACGACTGAGCCTCCGGGATGGTGCCATGCACCCCCAGGTGCAGTCGCCGCATAACTCGGCCCCCCTGAGGTTCCTAGCCCGGGACGATCAATATAGGTCCCGCCATACCGCTCCTCTCCAGGCTCAAACACTCCCGGCGGTGGCGGGAACGTTGGGATTTGGGTGCGTTCCAGTTGGGTTGTTGATGTGTCGTAGGACTGGGCCAGCTTTGTTAGTTGTTGTACCGCCTGGTGCCGGTCCGCGGTTAGTTTTGCGTGGGCCGTGTGGGCGAGGGGGGTGGCGTCCGGGTCGTTGGGGTGGTGGCGGGTTGCGTCCAGGGTTGCGGCCGCTTGCGTGTCGTAGGCCGGGGTGTTGGCCCTGACCTCCACCATCGTCTGGGCCGCGTGCGTCATCCACCGGCCCGCCGCCTCGCCGTACCGGCCCAGCAGCAGCGTCGCGCTGCCCGCGCGGCTCACCCAGTCCTGGAAGGCGTGGGCGGCCTCGCCCTCCCAGCCCGTCACCCGGTGCCTCTTGAGGCTCTCGCCGATCTCGTCGATCGCCTTCGCCGCCTTCGTCAGCTGTGCGGCGCGCGCCCTGACCGCCTCCGGGTCGAGGGAGGCGATCATCGCGAGCAGCTGTTCGTGCGAGTAGCCCTCGAAGTCCGTCGCCGGCATCAGATCACGCCCTTCGACGTGCTCGGTGACGGCACGGGCGAGGGGGCCTGTCGTGCCAACGGGTCGCGGTCCGGGACGTAGTCCTGCTTGGAGCGGCCGATGAGGGCCCGCATCCTCGCCCGGGTCTCCTCGTCCACTCCCCCGTAGCCCTTGCCCGCCGTCAGGATCGCGATGCCCAGCGCCTCGATCTGGCCCGCCAGCCCCTGCGACAGCTGCTGGAGTCGGCCGTGCACCGTGCCGTAGGCCCTGGACAGCGCCTCCGCCTCCGCGAAGCCCCTGCCGAGGGCGCCGGCGGGGAGGGTGCCGTGGGCGAGTCTGCGGTGGTCCGCCTCCGAGCCGCCCAGGGTCCTCAGCAGGGCGTCGACCCGGTTCTTGCAGGCGGTCAGCGACTCGTACTCGACCTCCAGCGCCCTCGCCTGGAGCCTCAGCGCGTCCGCCACTCCCCCGGCGACACCGGCATTGTCCGCTGCCACGACGTTCTCCCCCGTCCGCACGCGTGCGTGTGTGCACCTTCCGGCATTCTAACGGTCGGTGACGGGGTGGGTGCGGGGAGTAGTCCTAGGAGGTGGGGGCCGCGACCGCCGCCGAGGGACGGATCGGGATCCTGTTGACCGGCCGCCCCGTCGCCGCGCGCACCGCCGAGGCCACCGCCGCCGGGGTCGTCACCACCGGGACCGCGCTCGCGGCCTTCGCGCCGAACGGGGCCACCACGTCCCGCTCCTCCACCAGCCGGACGATCCGCACCGCGGGGGCGTCCAGGGAGGTCGGCAGGGCGTAGCCCGTCAGGTCGGGGTGGCGGACGAGGCCGGCGACCGAGCGGAGGTTCTCCGTCAGGGCCGCGCCCACGCCCTGGGTGACGCCCGCCTCGATACGGGCCTCCAGCTGGCGGGGGTTGAGGATGCGGCCCACGTCCTGCGCGACGGCCAGCTCCACCACCCGGACCGTGCCCAGCTCGATGTCCACGTCGACCACCGCGCGGATCGCACAGAAGGCCAGGCCCACGAAGGCGTCGCCCTGGCCGTGGTCGTCGAGCGGCTCCGTCGGGTGCGGGCGGCACTGGGCCGTGGCCCAGAGCTCCTTGCCCTGTATGGCCTCCGTGACCGGCATGGAGAAGGCGCCGTCGTACGAGGTGATCCGGCCGTCGGCGATCTGGAGGAGTTCGGTCGACATGCCGAGCTTGTGGGCCATCGGCTGGAGCAGCTGGGTGCGGACCATCTTCGCGGCCCGTTCGACGGCCCCGCCCGAGACCCAGGTGTGGCGGCCGTGGGCGGAAGGACCGGCCGGCGGCTGGTCGGTGTCGACGGGGGCGGTGGCCACCTCGTCGACGCCCAGCACCTCCTGGACGATCTGCCGCGCGAGCGTGGCGAAGCCCTGGCCGGTGTCGACGGCCGCGCAGATGACGGTGGCGGTGCCGCCCACCACCTTCACGGTGGCGGTGGACACCTCGTCGGCGCCCTCGGCGCCGAGCATGTGGACCATGCCCACGCCGTACCCGACCCCGCGCCGCACCGCACCGGGCTCGCCCGCGCCCTCGGGGCCGCCGGGCAGCAGCCAGTCCTCCTCCGGGGAGTCCTTCGGGAGGGAGGGCAGCGGGAAGTCGCGTACGGCGCGCAGGAGTTCGGCCACCGGCGCCGGGCAGGTGACCGTCTGGCCGGTGGGGAGCAGGTCGCCGGTGGCGAGGACGTTGCGCAGGCGCAGCTCCGCGCCGTCGATGCCGAGGGCGGCCGCGAGCTTGTCCATCTGGCCCTCGTAGGCCGCGCAGACCTGCATGGCGCCCTCGCCCCGGACGTGGCCCGAGGGGGGGTTGTTCGTACGGACCGCCCAGCCCTCCACGAAGGCGTGCGGGACGACGTACGGGCCGCACGCGAAGGCCACGGCCGCCGCGAGGGACTCGGCGGAGGCGTCGGCGTAGGCGCCCGCGTCCATCAGGATCTGCGCCTCGACCTTGACCAGCCGGCCCTCGGCGTCCGCGTGGTGGCGGTAGCGCAGCAGGGTCGGGTGACGGTGGGCGTGGCCGAGGAAGGACTCCTCGCGGGTGGCGGCCAGCTTGACCGGGCAGCCCGTGCGCAGGGCGAGGAGGCCGAGCGGGAGCTGGAAGGCGGGGTCCTCGCGGTCGGCCGTCGCGCCGGGCACCCCGGTGACGACGACGCGGACGCGGTCCGGGTCGAGGCCGAAGCAGGCGGCGGCGAGGTCGCGGTCGGTGTGCGGGTCGGTGGAGGCGGTGTAGAGCTCGACGCCGCCGTCGGGACGGGGCACGGCGAGGCCGGCCTCGGCCCCGATGGGGGCCGGGTCCTGGCGGCCGATGCGGTAGAGGCCCTCGACGACGACCTCGCCGGTCGCCTCCGGGTCGCCGTAGCGCAGCGGGATGTGCCGGATCAGGTTGCCGTCCGGGTGGAGGGGGGCGGCGCCGAAGGCCTGCTCGGGGTCGGTGACGGCGTCGAGGAGCTCGTACTCGACGGCGATGGCCGCGGCCGCGAGGCGGGCCGTGTCGGGGTGGTCGGCGGCGACGGCGGCGATGGGCTCGCCGTGGTGGCGTACGACGTCGTGGGCGAAGACCGGACGGTCGGCGATGCGGCGGCCGTGGGTGGTGGCGCCGGGGACGTCGGCGTGGGTGATGACGGCGCGTACGCCGGGCATCTCGGCGGCGGCCGAGGTGTCGATGGAGCGGATGCGGGCGTGGGCGTGCGGGGAGCGCAGCACAGCGGCCCACAGCAGGCCTTCGGCCCACAGGTCGGCGGCGTAGGGGAAGGTGCCCTCGGTCTTGGCGCGGGTGTCCGCCGAGGGGACGGAGGCTCCGATTCCGCGCGCGGGGCGCTGCTGCTCGCCGCCGCCGTCACCGTCGCCGTCGGCGCCGACGTTGATCGTCGCCATGGTCATGGTGGTCGTGGTCGTGGTCGTGGTCGTCGCCGTGGCCGCGTCCTGCCCGCTCACGCCATGCCTCCGTTGTGGTGGATCCCGTTGGTGCCGTCGAAGCCGCCGGGGCCGGTGGGGCCGTCGAAGCCGCCGGGGCCGGCATGGCCGGTGTTCACGTCGAAGCCGCCGGTGCCGGGAGTGCCGTCGAAACCGTGCGCGCCCGGGGCGGTCCCGCCGGTGCCGCCGAACGCGTCGAACCCGTGGACACCGTCGAACCCGTTCGTCCCGTTGGTCCCGTTGTTCCCGTTGTTCCCGTCGTACCCGTTGGCCGCCTCGAACCCGTTGACCCCGTTGGCCGCCTCGAACCCGTGGGCCCCGCTGGTCCCGTCGAACCCGGGCGCGCCAGGAGCGGTCGCGCCGGACGCTCCGGTCGCGGCGAACCCGTCGAACCCGTGGGCCGCGGCGGTCCCGTCGGCCATCGGCATCCCGGCAGCCCCGTCGACCGCGCCGGTGGCGTCGAAGCCGTTGCCGCCCAGGGTGCCGTTCGGGCCGGGGGCCGCCGCGGCGAACGCACCGGAGGCGTCGAAGGCGTCGAAGGCGCCGGACGCCTCGAAGCCGTTGCCCCCCAGGGTCCCGTTGGGCCCGGGCGCCGCCGCGTCGAACGCGCCGGAGGTGTCGAACGCACCGGAGGTGTCGAAGGCGCCGGACGCCTCGAAGCCGTTGCCGCCCAGGGTGCCGTTCGGGCCGGGGGCCGCCGCGGCGAACGCGCCGGAGGCGTCGAAGCCGTTGCCGCCGAACGTGCCGTGCGGGCCCGGAGCCGGCGCGTCGAAGGCGTGTACGCCGCCCTCGCCCGGCTGCGCCTGGTGCGGGATGAGCGGCTCCGCGGGGGCCTCGGCCGTCTGCGCCGCGGCGGCCTCGCGCTCCGCGATGACCTCGCGGACCGCCTCGACCACGCCCTTGTAGCCCGAGCAGCGGCAGAGGTTGCCGCACAGCGCCTGCCGGGTCTCCAGCTCGCTGGGGGCGTGGTTGCCCTCCAGCAGGTCATGGATGGTCATGGCCATGCCGGGCACGCAGAACCCGCACTGCACCCCGCCCGACCTGCACAACGCCTGCTGTACGTCCGAGAGTTCCCCGTCCGTGGCCAGGCCCTCGACCGTGCGGACCTCGGACCCGGCCGCCGTCGCCGCCGGGACCAGGCAGGAGGCCACGAGCCGCCCGTCGACCTGGACCGCGCAGGCCCCGCACTCGCCCTGCGAGCAGCCGTCCTTGGCGCCGGCCAGGCCCAGCCGCTCGCGCAGCACGTAGAGCAGGGACTCGCCGATCCAGGCGCCGGTGACGGGCCGGTCGGCGCCGTTGACGCGCAGGACGTACGAAGCCGCCGGGTGCTCGTGGTGGGCGACGGCGGGGTGCCGCTCCTCCTCGTACGCCGCCTCCCCGAGCGGGAACTCCCCGGTGTCGTACGCGGCCGGTGCCGCCACGGCGCCGTCGGCGGCGTCGGCGGCTTCAGCGGCGTCGGCGGCTTCAGCGGCGTCCCCGTCCGGCGCGGGCGCGGCCTCCGCTTCGGCGGAGGCCGCGGCGGGCTCCTCCGCGAAGCCGTGCCCGTGCGCTCCGTCCGGGACCGGGACCGGGGCGGCCCCCGCCTCCGGTGCGGTGTCGGCGTCCTCGGCCTCCGCCGGGCGCGGCCGCTCGTCGCCGGCCGGCGGCTGCGCCGGGCCGTGGCCGTGGGAGGCCTCGATGTCCGGGGCGGCCTCCAGGACGGTCTCGGGCTCCGGCCCGGCCTGGGGGTGGCCCTCCGGCAGCGGGGTCCCGACACCGGGACCGCCGAGCACCCTCGGGCCGCGTCCCGCCGGCCCGTGCGCCCCCGGGGCACCGCTGCCCGGCAGTACGCCGGAGCTCAGCAGCGCCTCGGGCGCCGCCGCAGGGTCCGTACCCGGCCCGGCCGGCGCCCCGGGCGCCGCCCAGGGGGCCGCGGCCCCGCCCGGCAGGGTCACGGGGGCCTGGCCCCAGCCGGCGTCCAGGGCGCCGACCTGGAACTCGCCGGTCCCGCCGGCCATGTCGGCGGCCCCGGCCCCGGCCGCCCCGCCGGCCGGGTCCCCGGCGCCGGTCAGGTCGGCCGGGAGCGTCCAGTGCCCGGTGGCCGCGGGGTCCTCGTCCCGGTGCAGCGCGTCCGGGAACTGCCACTCGGCCGTCGCCCCCGGGTCCGGTTCGGCCTGCGGGTCGGCGTACTGCCGCAGGTGCGGCTCGGCGTGCTGCTCGGCGTGCTGCGCGGCCCCGTGGGCGCCCGCGTGGGAGGCCAGGTGGGGGCTCGGCTGCACGCCCGTGTGGGCGGCGTCGGGCTGGGCGCCGCCGTGGAACTCCGCCTGCGCCTCCGGCTCGGCCGCCGCGAAGGCGGCCGCCACCGACGCCGGGAGCGGGATGGAGGCCGGGATCGGCGCGCGGGCCGGCGCGGCCGCGCCGGGGGCCTGCGCGGGCGCCCCGCCCGCCTCGGGCCACTGGGCCGGCATCGTCCAGGTCCCGGTGGCGCTGGGGTCCGTACTGCCGGACGAACCCAGCGGCATGATCATCGGCGGCGGCACGAACCCGTGCCCGGGCGCCGCCAGGGGCTCGCCGGTGTCGAGCGCGTCCAGCATGTCCTGCGGCAGCTGTACGAAGGCGGTCGCGTCGGAGTCGTAGTCGCCCCCGTGCGGTACCGGCTCCCAGCCCCAGCCGGCCCCCGCGGCGCCGCCGTTCCCCGTGTTCCCCGTGTCCCCGGTCGTTCCGCTCACGTTCTCGTTCTCACTCATGAGGTCAGCGCCCTCCCCAGGGCCCTGCGCGCCAGCACGGCGACGGTCCGCCGCAGATGCAGTACTCCGGCGGAGACCTGCTGCCCCTGGTCGGGCACGCACGCCGCCGCGACGTACTCGCCGAAGGCCTCCAGGGCCTCCGGGGCCAGGCTCCGGTCCCCGTCCCAGTCGATCAGCGAGGCCACCCACTGCTCGGCCTCCAGCGGCCGCAGCGGCATCGGGGCCACCGCGCCGATCGCGCACCGCACGCCCCGGCGCGCGGGATCCAGCACGAGCCCCACGGACGCCACCGCCCGCCCCGGCCCGGTACGCCCCGTGGCCTTCAGGAAGACCTGCGGCGCGTGCAGCAGCGGCACCCGGACGAAGCCGATCAGCTCGCCCGGCCGCAGCATGTCCCGCCCGGCCAGCAGGTGGGAGACGGGGATCTCGCGCTGCGAGCCGCCGGGGCCGACGATGACCAGCACCGCCTCCAGCGCGGCCAGCACGGGCAGCGCGTCACCGGTCGGCGCGGCCGTCGCGATGTTGCCGCCCAGGGTGCCGGCGTTGCGGATCTGCGGCGGGCCGGCCGCCCGCGCGGCCGCGGCCAGCGCCGGGATCAGAGCGGCGAAATCCGGCCGCCCCATCCGGGCGTGCGTCAGACCGGCGCCGAGCAGCGCGTGCCCGTCCTGGTACTGCCAGCCGCGGATCTCGCTGATGCGCCCGAGGCCCACCAGCGCGGCGGGCCGCAGCAGTCCGGCGTTGACGGCGGCCATGAGGTCGGTGCCGCCGGCCACCGGGACGGCCGCGGGCATGGCGGCGAGCGCCGCGACGGCCTCGTCGAGCGAGGCCGGCAGCATCACGGACTGCGCCGCCTGCCCCGGCGACGCGTGCGGGGTGTGCGGCCCCTGAGCCGAATGCGGTGTGTGCGGTGCGTGCGTGGTCAACCCAGCTGCCCCTTCCCGATGTCCCGGTCCTGGCGCTCACGCCTGTCCGCCGTACGGTACGTGCTCACCGCCGGGACGTGGCAACTCTGGCACATCTTCGGGAGCGCCCGGCGCGAGGGTCTCCCGCGCACCACCGGTCCGGCGGGGCGCGGGCCCGGCGGCGGTGCGGCCGGTCCACCTCCCGTACGCCCTCGGTTCACGCCCGTCACACCCCGTCCGAGCCCCCGGCGCACTCCGCCCGGCACCGGCCGGAACCCGTTCCCGGCGCCTTCGTACGACCTCGGCCCGAACGCCCGTTTTCCCCCGTATCGGCCATGTTCGAGCGACAGTTCCAAAGGTTTCCGAAGAGTTCCGCTTCCGGTCGCCCGAGGCGCGGGCGGGTGCGCACGCACCCCCGTGCGCCCGGGTCACACGATCGGAGGCGCGCCCTCGGCCGGGCGCCCCCGCACCCCCGGGCGCCGCTGCCACGGCAGCGGTCCTCCCGGTGGCCGGTACTCGACCCCGAGGGCGTCCAGACGCGCCCGGTGGGCCCGCTCGCGCGCCTCGAAGCCGGCCCAGTCCCGGGATTCCGGTTCGGGCAGCCTCGACCACACCACCTCCGCGAAGGCCGCCAGCCGGGGGAACACCTGGTAGTCGACCCGCCCCTGGTACTCCATCACCTCGGTCCACACGTTGGCCTGGGCTCCCATCACGTGCGCGGCGGCCTCCGGCGACAGCTTCGGCGGCACCGGCTCGAAGCGGTAGACGTCCTCCAGCGTGCGCACGTACCCGATGGGCACCGGCTCGTCGGGGCCGTCCGCCTGACGGTGGTCCAGGTACACGTGCTGCTCGGGGCACATCACCACGTCGTGCCCGGCCTCGGCGGCGGCGGTCCCGCCCGCGTAGCCGCGCCAGGAGGAGACGGCCGCGCCGTCCGCGAGCCCGCCCTCCAGGATCTCGTCCCAGCCGATGAGCCGGCGGCCCCGGTCGGCGAGCCAGCGGTCGAAGTGCCGGACGAACCACGACTGGAGGCCGTCCTCCCCGTCCACGCCCAGCTCCCGGATGCGCGCCTGCGCCGCCGCCGAGGCCCGCCACTGCGCCTTCGGGCACTCGTCGCCGCCCACGTGCACGAACGGCGAGACCTCGGGCGGGAACAGCTCCAGCAGCTCCTCGAAGACCCCCTCGTAGAAGCGCAGGACCTCCTCGGTCGGCGCGAGCACGTTCTCGCTGATGCCCCAGTCGTCCCACACGCCCAGGGCGGCGGTGTCCACGACGTCCGTGTTGCCCAGCCAGGGGTAGGCGGCGATCGCGGCCTGGGAGTGCCCGGGGATGTCGATCTCGGGGACGATCCGCACGTGCCGCTCGGCCGCGTAGGCGACGATCTCGCGGAGGTCGTCCCGGCTGTAGAAGCCGCCGTGCGGGGTCTCGTTCCACAGCGGGGACGCCCGGTGCCCCCACCGGCTGCGGGGCCGCCAGGAGCCGGTCCGCGTGAGGTTCGGGTGGCGCCGGATCTCGACGCGCCAGCCCTGGTCGTCCGTCAGGTGCAGGTGGAGCACGTTGAGCTTGTGCGCGGCCAGCAGGTCGATGTAGCGCAGCACCCCGTCCTTGGGCATGAAGTGCCGGGCCACGTCCAGCATCAGCCCGCGCCAGCCGAAGCGCGGGGCGTCGGCGATGCGGGCGTACGGCAGGTCCCAGGTCCGGCCGGGCCGCAGCGGCGCGCGCCGGTACGCGTCGGGGCCGAGCAGCTGACGCAGCGTCTGGGCCGCCCAGAACAGCCCGGCCGCGTCCCCGCCGGTCAGCTCGACGCCGTCGGCGCCGATCTCCAGCCGGTACGCCTCGGACCCCGCACCGTCCGGGGCGGCGGCGGGGTCCACCCGCAGCCGTACGTCGCCCCGCGCGCCCGCCGCGGCCGGCGGCAGCGCCCATCCGGTGGCGGCGCCGAGCTCCCGGCGCAGCCAGCGCGCCACGCCCTCGGCGCCCGGGCCGACGTCGAGCAGCGGCTCCGGCCCGAAGGCGTAGCGGCGGCCCTGCGGGTCGGGAACGGCCGTCCGGGGTACGGGGATCAGGTCCATGCGTCAGCCCCTCACAGCAGAGCGCTCGTCGCCGCCGACCCTAGCCGCGCCGCCCGGGCCCGCAAAAGGCCCCCGGGGCGCGCACGCGCGCTCCCGGGGGCCTTCCCGGCGGTGTACCGGACCCGGCTACTGGTCCTTGCCGCCCTTGTCCTTGTCGCCGCCGGCGCCCATGGAGTCGTAGATCTCCTTGCACATGGGGCAGACGGGGTACTTCTTCGGGTCGCGGCCCGGCACCCAGACCTTGCCGCAGAGCGCGACGACGGGGGTCCCGTCGAGGGCGCTCGCCATGATCTTGTCCTTCTGGACGTAGTGGGCGAAGCGCTCGTGGTCGCCGTCGCCGTGGGACACCACCGGCGTCGGCTCTACGAGGGTCCCCGTACCAGTCCCGCGCTCGGGCTCAAGAGTGCTCATAAAAACCAGGGTACTGAACCCCGCCGGGGTCAGTTCAGCGACGGGTCGTCCAGATAGGTGGCGACCATCGCGAGCTCGCTGCGCTGGCGGCGCAGCACCGCGCGCCACAGCCGTTCGGGGTCGGGGAAGGAGACGTCGCCGGGCTCGGAGTCCACGACGTACCAGGCGCCGTCGCCCAGCTCCGCCTCCAGCTGGCCGGGCCCCCAGCCGGAGTACCCGGCGAAGATGCGCAGGCCCCCGAGGGCGGCGGCGAGCAGTTCCGGCGGGGTCTCCAGGTCGACGAGCCCGATGGCCCCGTGCACCCTGCGCCAGCCGAGGGGGCCCTCCTCGCCGGGTATCACCGCGACCCCCAGGGCCGAGTCCAGGGCGACCGGGCCGCCCTGGAACACCACGCCGGGGTCGCCGGCGAGCGGGGCCCAGGGCAGCAGGATGTCGCGGACGTCCACGGGGGTGGGCCGGTTGAGGACCACGCCGAGCGAGCCCTGCTCGTCGTGGTCGAGCAGCAGCACCACCGCGCGGTCGAAGTTCGGATCCGCGAGGGCGGGGGTGGCCACGAGCAGCCGCCCTGTGAGGGAGGACACCTCGGTCATGGGCACATGATCTCGCACAATCGCCCTCCGGGGGGAGCGGGCGGCCGGATCGGACCCGGCACCGCCCGGGGCGCACGGCTGCAGAGGGGAGCGCGCGCCGCCCCATCCGCCGGAACGCAACACTCCGCTACCTGGCGGACACCGTACGTGGTGTACCGAATTCATGACAGTCCTACGGCCCCGTCACCCATACAAACAAGGGGGTGGTGGCCCTTACCCTTACGTCTGGTCCCCTGCCCATCCACTCCGGAACGCGAGATCCATGACCGGCAACGATGTCCTGCTTGTCCACGGCGGAACCCCGCTCGAGGGCGAGATCCGTGTCCGCGGTGCGAAGAACCTCGTGCCGAAGGCCATGGTGGCCGCCCTGCTCGGCAGTGAGCCGAGCCGGCTGCGCAATGTTCCCGACATCCGTGACGTGCGGGTCGTGCGCGGTCTGCTCCAGCTGCACGGCGTGACCGTGCGCCCCGGCGAGGAGCCGGGCGAGCTGGTCCTCGACCCCTCGCACGTCGAGAGCGCGAACGTCGCCGACATCGACGCGCACGCGGGCTCCTCCCGCATCCCGATCCTCTTCTGCGGCCCGCTGCTGCACCGCCTCGGCCACGCCTTCATCCCGGGCCTGGGCGGCTGCGACATCGGCGGCCGGCCGATCGACTTCCACTTCGAGGTGCTCCGCCAGTTCGGCGCGACCATCGAGAAGCGCGAGGGCGGCCAGTACCTGGAGGCCCCGCAGCGCCTTCGCGGATGCAAGATCCGCCTGCCCTACCCGTCGGTCGGCTCGACCGAGCAGGTCCTGCTGACGGCCGTGCTGGCCGAGGGCGTGACCGAGCTCAGCAACGCCGCCGTCGAGCCCGAGATCGAGGACCTCATCTGCGTGCTGCAGAAGATGGGCGCGATCATCTCCATGGACACCGACCGGACCATCCGGATCACCGGTGTCGACCGCCTGAGCGGCTACAACCACAAGGCGCTCCCGGACCGCCTGGAGGCGGCGTCCTGGGCGTCCGCGGCCCTGGCGACCGGCGGCAACATCTACGTCCGCGGGGCGCAGCAGCGCTCGATGATGACCTTCCTGAACACCTTCCGGAAGGTCGGCGGCGCCTTCGAGATCGACGACGAGGGCATCCGCTTCTGGCACCCGGGCGGCCCGCTCAACGCGATCGCGCTGGAGACGGACGTCCACCCCGGCTTCCAGACCGACTGGCAGCAGCCGCTGGTCGTGGCCCTGACGCAGGCCTCCGGCCTGTCGATCGTCCACGAGACGGTCTACGAGTCCCGCCTCGGCTTCACCTCGGCGCTCAACCAGATGGGTGCGCACATCCAGCTGTACCGCGAGTGCCTGGGCGGCAGCGCCTGCCGCTTCGGCCAGCGCAACTTCCTGCACTCGGCGGTCGTCTCCGGCCCCACCAAGCTGCAGGGCGCCGACCTGGTCATCCCCGACCTGCGCGGCGGGTTCTCGTACCTGATCGCGGCGCTGGCGGCCGAGGGCACCTCGCGCGTCCACGGCATCGACCTGATCAACCGCGGCTACGAGAACTTCATGGAGAAGCTCGTCGAGCTGGGCGCCAAGGTCGAGCTGCCCAACGGCGACCTGGTCTGACACCCCGTCCCGGTGATCGGGAACGATCACCGGGGCCCCTCCGTCCGGATCTTCCCCTCCCGGGGCCCACAAGGCCCCTGGGAGGGCCTGGAAGGCCCGGGAAAGGCCTGAGGGCGGCCACCCCACCGGGGTGGCCGCCCTCGGCCGTTCTACGTACCACTGCCGTCCCGAGGGCCTGTGCGGCCCTCGGCACAAGGGCGGTACTACTTGCCCTTGGCGGCTTCCTTGAGCTTGGAGCCCGCGGAGACCTTCACGCTGTAGCCGGCCGGGATCTGGATGGGGTCGCCGGTCTGCGGGTTGCGCGCGGTGCGAGCGGCACGGTGGGTGCGCTCGAAGGTCAGGAAGCCGGGGATGGTGACCTTCTCGTCGCCCTTGGCGACGATCTCGCCGACGGTCTCGGCGAGCGCGGCCAGAACGGCGTCGGCGTCCTTGCGGGTCACCTCGGCGCGCTCGGACAGAGCGGCCACCAGCTCACTGCGGTTCATGTTGTACTCCCGTGTTCAACTTGCCTTAGAGGCGTGAGATCGAAGCCGATGCTGCCAGGGCCCTAGGACAGTCCCCGGACCCGGGTCTGAACGTCAGACCCTCTCGCCCGGTTACGCATCCTGCCCCCACCAGCGGCGGGAAAGCCAATCCGGCACCCGCCAGGGTCACACGAAAAGCGCCACAGTCACGCCGCAGTGACGCTCCGTCGCACCCGAGGCTCCGATGCCGATGCGGACCGCGCACAGCGCGGGCATCCCCGCAACCCTAGAGGCGCCCCGCCGGGCCCGCATCCCGCGACGCGCCGGTATCAGGCCGTGGGGCCCGTCACAGCGCCCTTCTCGGCACCGGCCTGCGCCGCCTTGCGGACGGCGCCGGCGACGGCGCCCGCGACCTTGTCGTTGAAGACGGACGGGATGATGTAGTTCGCGTTCAGCTCGTCCCGGCCGACGACGTCGGCGAGGGCGGTGGCGGCGGCCAGCATCATGTCGGTGTTCACGGTCCGGGACTGGGCGTCCAGGAGGCCGCGGAAGACGCCGGGGAAGACCAGCACGTTGTTGATCTGGTTCGGGAAGTCCGAGCGGCCGGTGGCCACGACGGCGGCGGTCTGGCGCGCGACGGCCGGGTCCACCTCCGGGTCCGGGTTCGCGAGCGCGAACACGATGGCGCCCTCGGCCATGGCGGCGACGTCCTCGCCGGAGAGCACGTTGGGGGCGGAGACGCCGATGAAGACGTCGGCGCCGACCACGGCCTCCTTGAGGGTGCCGGTGTAGCCCTCGGGGTTGGTGTTGTCGGCGATCCAGCGCAGCGGGGAGTCCGGCGCGGCGTCGACCAGGTCGGGGCGGCCGGCGTGCACGACGCCGTGGATGTCGGCGCTGACGGCGTTCTTCACGCCGGCGGCGAGGAGCAGCTTGAGGATGGCCGTACCGGCGGCGCCGGCGCCCGACATGACGACCTTGACGTCCTCAACTGCCTTGCCCACGACGCGCAGTGCGTTGGTGAGGGCGGCGAGGACGACGATGGCGGTGCCGTGCTGGTCGTCGTGGAAGACGGGGATGTCGAGGGCCTCGCGCAGCCGGGCCTCGATCTCGAAGCAGCGGGGCGCGGAGATGTCCTCCAGGTTGATGCCGGCGAAGCCGGGGGCGATCGCCTTGACGATGGCCACGATCTCGTCGGTGTCCTGGGTGTCCAGGCAGATCGGCCACGCGTCGATGCCCGCGAAGCGCTTGAAGAGGGCCGCCTTGCCCTCCATGACGGGCAGCGCGGCCATCGGGCCGATGTTGCCCAGGCCCAGGACGGCGGAGCCGTCGGTCACGACTGCGACGGAGTTGCGCTTGATGGTCAGGCGGCGCGCGTCCTCGGGGTTCTCGGCGATGGCCGTGCACACGCGGGCGACGCCCGGGGTGTAGATCATCGAGAGGTCGTCACGGTTGCGGATGGGGTGCTTGGACGACATCTCGATCTTGCCGCCGAGGTGCATCAGGAAGGTGCGGTCGGAGACCTTCCCGAGGCTCACGCCCTCGATGCCGCGCAGCTTCTCGACGATCTCGTCGGCGTGGGCGGTGGAGGTGGCGGCGATGGTGACGTCGATGCGGAGCTTCTCGTGGCCGGAGGCGGTCACGTCGAGGCCGGTGACCGAGCCGCCGGAAGACTCCACGGCGGTGGTGAGCTGGGAGACCGCGGTTCCGCTCGCGGGCACTTCCAGGCGGACCGTCATCGAATACGAGACGCTGGGCGCCGTTGCCATGGCCGTGTTCCTCTTCTGTCCCTGGTTCTTCTGTAAGCACAGGGTCCCGCGCGGCGCCACCCGTTCGATGGCAGGTTCGGCAGGACCTGTTGTCCGATCGTCCCACCTACCAGCCGGTACAAGGTAACCAGCTACAAATTTCGGAAGAACACTTCCACCATACGAGAGAACTCCGGGTGTTGGAATGGTGGGTACACACAAAACAGGTCCGCGCCCTCCTTGAACGGAGGGCGCGGACCTGGTGTTCCGACTAAGACACCGACCCGCCATGCTCGCCTCGCGGCAAGTGGTCGCTCTAAGCGACGAAGGTTGGGCCCGGGGGCTTGGATCGAGCCGGTGTCGTACCCAGGCTAACAAAGGATCGCCGGAAGCGATCCCCCCTCCCGCGAGTTGGACGGCGCCGTCACGCTCCCGGCCGCGGGCCGTTCGGCCGCGGGCCCGGATCAGGGGCGCAGGAGCTCCGGCACCCCGTTCCCGTCCGGGGAGTCGGCCTCCGCCGAGACCACCGTCAGCTGCTGCGTGGCACGCGTCAGCGCCACGTACAGCACCCGCAGGCCCGCCGGGGACTCCGCCGCGATCTCCGCCGGTGAGACCACCACCGTCGCGTCGTACTCCAGGCCCTTCGCCTCCAGGCTGCCCAGCGCCACCGCCCGCTCGCCCAGGTCGGCGAGCCAGCCCGCCGCCTCGGCGCGCCGGTCCATGGCCACGACCACGCCGACCGTGCCGTCCACCTGGCCCAGCAGCCGCCGGGTCTCCTCCCGCACCGCCGCCCCGAGGTCCTCTGCGGCCGTCGTGAAGCGGGGCTCCAGGCCCGTCGAGCGCACCGCCGTCGGCGGCTCCATCCCCGGCATCGCCAGCTCCAGCACCCGCGAGGCCACCTCGGCGACCTCGGCCGGGTTGCGGTAGTTCACCGTCAGCGTGAACCGCCGGCGCGGCCGGCTTCCCAGCGCCTCGTCACGGGCGGCGGCCGCCTCGTCGGGGTCCGTCCAGGAGGACTGCGCCGGGTCGCCGACCACCGTCCAGGTGCCCGTACGGCCCCGCCGGCCCACCATCCGCCACTGCATCGGCGTCAGGTCCTGGGCCTCGTCCACGATCACGTGCGCGTACTCGGTCCGCTCCGCCGCGATCCGCTCGGCCCGCTCCCAGGTGGTCTCCTCCCGGGTCGGCATCAGCTCCTCCAGCCCGCTGAGCTGGTCCAACGGGTCCATCTCCCGCTTGCGCTTCGGCCGCGCGGGCGCGCCGAGGAGCTGCTGGAGCTCGTCGAGCAGCGCCACGTCGTGCACCGAGAGGGGCCCGGAGCCGTCCGCCCCGACCCGGCGCAGCGAACGCGCCAGCTGGCGGGTCTCGCGCGGGTTCAGGTCCCGGCGCGACCAGCGGCCCAGGCGCCGCTCGTCGGCCATGGCGGCCAGCACCCGGCGCGGGGTGAGCTCCGGCCACCAGGCGTTCAGGAAGCCGAGGAAGTCGTCCTCGGTGGAGATGTCCTCGTCGAAGGCGCTGCGCAGCTCGGCGGCCAGCTCCGGGTCGCTGTGCCGGCCGGACCCGCCGGTCTTCGCGTACAGGGCGTCCAGCAGCAGCTTGCGGGCGCGCGGGCGCAGCAGGTTCACGGGGGCGGTGCCGCCGAGCACGTTCTGCCGGATCCGGTTCAGCTCCGGGGCCTCCAGCTCGACGCGGCGGCCGAAGGCCACCACGCGCAGCCGCTCCGGGGCGTCGCCCAGCTCCAGCGCTCCGCGCACCGCCTTGCGGAGCACCTTGAGCATGCGGGAGGAGCCCTTGATCCGGGCCACGGGGGGCTCGTCGTACGTGCTCGCCTCGGCGCCGTCGACGAGGGAGCCGAGCGCGCGGATCGCGACCTGGCCCTCCTCGCCGAGCGAGGGCAGCACGCCCTCGGTGTAGGCGACGAGCAGCGGGGTCGGCGAGACGATCAGGATGCCGCCGGAGTAGCGGCGGCGGTCCTGGTACAGGAGGTAGGCGGCGCGGTGCAGGGCGACGGCGGTCTTGCCGGTGCCCGGCCCGCCCGCGACCTCCGCGACGGAGGCGGCGGGGGCGCGGATGACCAGGTCCTGCTCGGCCTGGATGGACGAGACGATGTCCCGCATGGTGTGCGTACGGGCCCGCCCGAGGGCGGCCATCAGCGCACCGTCGCCGATGGCCGGCAGCTCCCGGCCGCCGAGGCTGGCGGTGATCTCGGGACGCATCAGGTCGTCCTCGACCCCGAGCACCTTGCGGCCCTTGGAGCGGATCACCCGGCGGCGGATCACCCGGCCGGGGTCCTTGGGCGTCGAGCGGTAGAACGGCGCGGCGGCCGGGGCGCGCCAGTCGATGACGAGCGGCGCGTAGTCGCTGTCGAGCACGCCGATGCGCCCGATGTGCAGGGTCTCGGCGATCTCGGCGGTCAGGTCCGGCCTGATCGCGTCCTCCGCGGGCTGGACGGAGGTGTAGGCGCCGTCGGGCCCCCGCTCCCCGTCCTTCCCGAGCACGAGGTCGATCCGCCCGAAGAGGAAGTCCTCGAACTCGTTGTTGAGCCGGTTGAGGTGGATCCCGGCGCGGAAGACCTGCGCGTCCCGCTCGGCGAGCGCGCCGGGCGTGCCCACCTGGCCGCGCTGGGCGGCGTCGTTCATGAGGAACTCGGCCTCGTGGATCTTCTCCTCAAGGCGTCGGTACACCTGATCGAGATGCGTCTGCTCGACCGCGATCTCCCGATCGCGGACGGAATCCGCCGTGCTGTCGACAGCGGCATTCTGCGCGGCCACCAAGGCCCCCTTCTGACGTGCGTGGGCGACCGTCAACCGTACGCGAACCAGCCCCCACTCCGCACGCCCGGTCCGCGCGGCGGGCCGTCGGGTGCCGTTTTCGCCCCGCGCGACGCGCCGGACCGCCTACGCCACCGCGCCCCGGACCCGGCGCCGGTGCCGGGCCACGCGCTCCCGGTTGCCGCAGACCTCGCTGGAGCACCAGCGGCGGCGGTGGCCGCGGGAGGTGTCCAGGTAGAGGCGGGCGCAGCCGTCGCCGCCGCAGGAGCGGAGCAGGGCCAGGTCGCCGGGGTCGGTGAGGAGCTCCACCGCGTCCCGGGCCACCGTGGCCAGCAGGCCCGCGCATTCGACGCCGCCGCACAGCTCCCGCACCAGGTGTCCCTCCCGGTCCCGTACCGCGCACACTCCCGGCGGGGGTCCCGCGGCGGCGGCGTTGACGCGGGCCAGGGCGTCCTCCTCCGGGCCCGCGCCGGCCAGTTCGGCCCGGACGAGGCGGTCGACGTCGCGGCGCAGCAGGCGGAAGGCCTCGACCCAGTCGGGCCCGAGCCGGCCGAGCGGGGTGCGGTCGGGCACCAGCCCGGCGCCGACCAGCCACAGGCGCAGCTCGTCGCCGTCGCGGAGGGCCTCGGCCCCCCGGGGGTTGCGGGTCGCCAGCAGGTCCAGACAGACCCGCCCGGAATCGAACCACATGCCCGTCACCGCCTCGGTCGCCGTGGGACGCCCTCCCAGAGTGCCGTCGCCGCAGGCGGAGCGGAAGCCCCCGTGCGGGGGGCCGTCGCGGCTACGGCGCGGGCGGCGGGTCGTCGTGCAGCACGCGCTGGAAGAGCCGGTGGTCGCGCCAGGCGCCGTTGATGTGGAGGTAGCGGGGTGCGAGCCCGCACTCGGTGAAGCCCGCCTTGGCCAGGACCCTCATCGAGGCGGTGTTGTCGACCAGGGTCTGGGCCTCGACCCGGTGCAGCCCGAGCTCGTCGCGGGCCGTGCGGCAGACCTGCTCCACGGCGGCGGTGATCAGCCCGCGGCCCTGGCGGTCCTGGTCGATCCAGTAGCCGACGCCGCCGCTGAGCAGGGGCCCGCGGACGATGTTGCCGAGGTTGATCGCCCCGATGACCGCGCCGCCCGCCGGCTCGACGAGCAGGTACGCGGCCAGCCGCCCGGCCTCCTGCTCGGCGAGCATGCCCTCGATGCGGGCCCGCTGGGCGGCCTCGGTGTAGTACTCCTCGGGCCGCCAGGGGTCGTAGGGCGCCATGTACGCCCGGTTGCGTATCAGTACCTCGGTCAGCGCGGCGGCGTCGTCGACGGCCGGGCTCCTCATCTCCACCCCGTTGATGATCACGTGGGCACGCTAGCGGACGGTCCCCGCCGCGCTCCAGCCCTCGCCGTCACCGGGATCCAGGGAGAGCCGGTAGCCGCGCTTGACCACCGTCTGGATCAGGTTCGGCGCCCCGAGGGCGGCCCGGAGCCGGGCCATCGCCGTCTCGACGGCGTGCTCGTCGCGCCCGGAACCGGGCAGGGCGCCCAGCAGGTCCGCCCGGGACACCACCCAGCCGGGCCGCCGGGCCAGCGCCGCCAGCAGGGCCATCCCGGCCGGCGGCACGGGGCGCAGCCGGTCGTCGACGACCGCGGCGTGCCCCCGGATCTCCAGCCGGTGCCCCGCGACGGGCAGGACCCGCGCCCGGCCGGGGAGTTCCTGGCAGAGGAGCTGCACCAGCGGCCCGAGGCGGAAGCGCTCCGGCTGGACGGTGGAGACCGCCTCGCCCTGGAGCGGCAGCGCGGTCACCGGGCCCACGCAGGCCGCGAGCACCGGCCCCCGCAGCGCCTCCAGCACCGCCTCGCGCAGCCCCCGTTCCCCGGCCCGGGAGAGCAGGGAGGCGGCGGCGGGCGCGGAGGTGAAGGTGACGGCGTCCACCGCCCCGACGGCCACCGCGTCCAGCAGCCGGTCCAGCGGCGCGAGGTCCTCCGGCGGCATCCACCGGTACACCGGCACCGGCACCACCTCGGCCCCGCCGTCCCGCAGCGCCTCCACGAACCCGGGCAGCGGCTCGCCGTGCAGCTGGAGCGCGATGCGCCGCCCGGCGACGGAGCCGGCCAGCAGCCGGTCCAGTACCTCGGCCAGGGACTCGGACCGCGGGGACCAGGACTCGACCAGCCCGGCGGCCCGTACGGCGCCCTTGACCTTCGGCCCGCGGGCGAGGAGTTCGGTGGCGCGCAGCCGCTCCAGGAGCCGCTCGCCGATCCCCCACCCGTCGGCGGCCTCGATCCAGCCGCGGAAGCCGATCGCGGTGGTGGCGACGACGGCGTCGGGCGGGTTGTCGACGAGGTCCCGGGTGGCGGCCAGCAGCTCGCCGTCGTCGGCGAGCGGAACGATCCGCAGCGCGGGCGCGTGCACGACCGCGGCGCCGCGCCGGCGCAGCAGGGCGATCAGCTCGTCCGCGCGGCGCGCGGCGGTGACTCCGACGGTGAACCCCGCGAGGGGGCCGTGCGTAGCGTCGTCCATCGTGGTGACCTGCCTTGCCCAGTACGTCCGTCCCTGAAGCCGACGCCGGCGTCGGCCGGCCTCGGCATGGCGGTAACCGAGCCTGCCAACCGGTCGTGTCGGGCTCGGTTCCGTCGTATTTCCGTGCCGTTAAGCGCCTTTGGCGCTCCCGGCCGCCCTCATACGGAGGTGAGCTGGGGTTTCGCCCCGCTGCCGGCCGCCTCGGGGCCGGTGTGCGGGGCGGCGGGCCGGCGAATGTATACCGCCCAGGTGACGGCGCAGCACACGGCGTAGAAGCCGAGGAAGGCGACGAAGGCCGTGGTGCCCTCCCCCGAGGCCGCGAAGGCCTCGCGGAAGGCCAGGTTGATGCCGAGTCCGCCGAGCGCGCCGACCGCGCCGATCAGGCCCATGGCGGCCCCGGACAGCCGACGCCCGTGGGCGGCGGCCTCCTCGCCGCCGAGCCCGCGGGCGAGCGCCTGGGCCTGGAAGATGCCGGGGATCATCTTGTACGTGGAGCCGTTGCCCAGCCCGCTGAGCGCGAACAGGGCGGTGAAGCCGGCGAGGAACACCGGCAGGGACTCCCGTACGGAGGCCAGGACGACCACCCCGGTCGCCGCGGCCATCGCCACGAACGCCCCCAGGGTGATCCTCGCCCCGCCGAACCGGTCGGCGAGCGCCCCTCCGACGGGCCGGACGAGGGAGCCGAGCAGCGGGCCGACGAAGGTGAGGGACGCGGCCTGGAGCGGGGTGCGCCCGAACTGGGTCTGGAGGACGAGCCCGAAGGCGAAGCTGTAGCCGATGAAGGAGCCGAAGCAGCCGACGTAGAGCAGGGCCATGATCCAGGTGTGCGGCTCGCGGACGGCTTCCCGGACCGCGCCCGCGTCGCCCCGGACGGGGGCCAGGTTGTCCATGCGGGCCAGGGCCAGCGCGGCGGCGGCCACGATCAGCGGGAGGTACGCGGCGAGCAGCAGCCGGGGGTGTCCGGCGCCGGCGGTGGCGATGACGAGCAGCGCGGCGAGCTGGACGACCGGGACGCCGATGTTGCCGCCGCCGGCGTTGAGGCCGAGGGCCCAGCCCTTCTTCCGGAGGGGGAAGAAGGCGTTGATGTTGGTCATGGAGGAGGCGAAGTTGCCGCCGCCCACCCCGGTCAGCGCGGCGACGGCGAGGAAGGTGGCGTACGGGGTGCCGGGTTCCATGACGACCAGTGCGGCCGTGGTCGGCGCGAGCAGCAGCAGGGCGCTGACGACGGTCCAGTTGCGGCCGCCGAAGCGGGCGACGGCGAAGGTGTACGGGACCCGGACCAGGCCGCCGACGGCGGTGGCGGTGGCGATGAGGAAGAACTTCCCGGCGGGGTCGATCCCGTAGGCGGGGCCCATGAAGAGCACCATCACGGACCACAGCGACCAGATGGAGAAGCCGATGTGCTCGGAGAAGACGGAGTAGAGGAGGTTGCGGCGGGCCGTGCGCTCGCCGGTCTCCCGCCAGAAGGCCTCGTCCTCGGGGTCCCAGCGCTCGATCCAGCGGCCTCCCCGGCGGCGCGGGCCGTCCCCCCGGCTGCCGCGCGGGCCGTCCCCCGGGCCGCCGCCCCCTTCGTGCGGTGCGGTCGTCGTCGTAGCGGTCATCACACGCCTCCACAGCTGTCGCGTCCGTGGTGACGACGCTAGGAACGGCGCGTTTCGGCCCCGGTCCCCGCCGGATGACCGGGGGGAAACCTTGCTCTCACCCGCCGCGGGCGCCGGATGTGAGCCCTGCCGGGAGCCAGCCGTCCGGGGGGAGTTCCAGCCAGCGGTGGGCGTCCTGGAGTTCGGCGGCGGCGCGGGCGAGGGCCTCCAGGCCGGGGTGGCGCAGCCCCTCGCGCCAGACCATGGACAGCGGGGAGAGCGGTACGGGGTCCACGAGGGGGCGTTTGACGCAGCCGGGCACGTCGAGGAAGCCGACGGTGACCAGGACCGGGTTGCGGGTCTTGGTCATGACTCGCATGAACTCCTCCTTGCCCATCGCCACCGGCGCGGGCGGCGCGAGCGCGACGCCCCGCCCGGCGAACAGCTCGCGGGCCAGCCCGGTCCACTCCAGGGTGCGCGGGTTGCCGGCCCCGGCGTAGACGGTCTCCCCGGCGAGCGCGGCGAGGGGTACGGATTCCAGCGCGGCCAGCGGATGCTCCTCGGGCAGCAGCACGGCGAGGGGTTCGTGGCGCACGGGCAGGTGCGCGAGCCGGGCCCGCAGGGCGGGGTCCAGGCCGGCGACGTAGCCGAAGGAGACGTCGAGCCGCCCGGCGGCGATCTCGGCGGCGGCATGGGTGAGGCCGCTCTCGAAGCGGGCCATCAGCTCGTGGCCGGGGGCGAGTTCGCGGGCCCGTTCCAGGACGAGGCGGGCGGTGGTGGGGCCGTCGGTGTTGAGGTCGACGAGGAGGGCGGGGGGCGGTCCGGCGAAGGCGGCGGCCAGCTCCTCGTGGGCGCGGAGCACCTCGCGGGCGTGGGGCAGCAGGCGCACGCCGTCGGCGGTCAGCTCGACGGCCCGGGTGGTGCGGGTGAACAAGGGCGTGCCCAGGACCCGTTCGAGCCGGCGGACGTCACGGCTGAGGGCCTGCTGGGCCACGTAGAGGCGGGCGGCGGCGCGGGTGAAGTGCAGCTCCTCGGCGACGGCGAGGAAGCCGCGCAGCAGCCGGGGGTCCACGTCGGGGGAGGTCACCCGGAGAGATTAACAACGGGACCGCGTGAATGGCCCCGGAACAGGTGTTGGACCGCCGACGGGGGCGGGCCGCAGGCTCGTGGCATGCCGCAGGAAACCCCGCTCATGGCCGTCACGGGCACCACCCTCGTCCTGGCCGCCCCGCCCCCGCCCCCGGCCGGAACCCGCACCCGGACCGCCGCCGCGACCCCGCAGCAGGGCACCGCCCCGGCCGGAACCCGCGCCCTGACCGGCCCCACGCCCCCACCGCGGGCCACCGCCCCGGGCCCGGAGGACGCCGGCCCCCGGGCCCGGTCCCGCTTCCTCGGCCCCTACGCCCGGCTCTTCGCCGTCCCCGGGGCCCGCGGGTTCACCGCCGGGAACCTGCTCGCCCGGCTCCCCATGGGCATGTTCGGGATCAGCGCCGTGATGATGATCGCCGGGCAGCGCGGCTCGTACGCCCTCGCCGGCGCGGTCACCGCGACCGGCATGGCCGCCACCGCCGTCGTCGGGCCGTGGACGGCCCGCCTCGTCGACCGGTACGGGCAGGCCCGGATCGCCGTGCCGGCCACGCTGGTCGCGGTGCTCGGCTCGCTCTCCCTCGTCCTGTGCGTCCGTACGCACGCCCCCGCCTGGACCCTGTTCGCCTCCTACGCGGCCACCGCCACCACCCCCAACACCGGCGGCATGTCCCGGGCCCGCTGGACGCACCTGCTGCCCCGCTCCGCGCACCACACCGCGATGTCCTTCGAACAGGCCGCCGACGAACTGTGCTTCATGCTCGGCCCGGTCCTCGCCGCCTTCCTGTGCACCGCCGCCTTCCCGGAGGCGGGCACCCTCACCGGGGCGGCGCTGCTGCTGACCGGCATGCTGGTGTTCACCGCGCACCGCGCCACCGAGCCCCCGGCCGGCGGGACGCCGAAGGCCGCGGCCGGCCGGTCCCCGCTGCGCGCCCTGCTCCCCCTCCTCGGCCTCTTCCTCGCCACCGGCCTGGTCTTCGGCTCGATGGAGGTCACCTCGATCGCCCACCTCTCCGCCCTGGGCCTCGGCGGCGCGTCCGGCCCGGTGCTCGCGCTCCAGGCGGCGGGCTCCTGCGCCGCCGGCCTGCTGTACGGGGCGCGGCGCCCGAGGAGCCTGCGGACCTGCCTGGTCGCGCTGGCCGGGGCGATGGCCCTGCCGTGGGCGGCGGCCGCCACCGGCTCCCTCGTCCCGCTGGCCCTGGCCCTCCTGCTGGCCGGGATGTCCACGGCGCCGGTGATGGTCACCGCGATGGGCCTGGTCCAGTCCCGCACCCCCGAGGGCCGCCTCAACGAGGGCATGACGCTGGCCGTCACCGCGATCCTCGCCGGCATCGCGGCCGGATCCGCCACGGCGGGCCTGGCCGTCGACCGCCTCGGCACGGGGACGGCGTACCTCCTGCCGGCCGCCGCGGCACTGGCCGCACTGCTCATCGGACCGGCGACTCCACGACCGGGCCGTTGATCGGGATTTCATCCGGCTGCCGGGTGACGCCACCGCGTGGGGCGCACCCTTCCCCGCCGTGATCGGCCATAACACCGACCCGCGGGGCCCCGAGGGCGACCACCACGGCAAGGGTGGCAAGGACGGCAAGGGCGGCAAGGACGGCAAGGGCGGCAAGGACGACCACGGCAAGGGCGAGCACCACGGCGAGGGCGGCCCGAAGGCCCGTATCGTCCCCTCCGGCCAGGGCCTCGGCATCCGCTCCGGCCCCGGCACGGGCTACGGGAAGACCGGCAGGACGCTGCGCACTGAACCTCAACAAGGTCCCGTACTGCTCCTGACCGCTCCCCGACCGCCCGCTCCACCCGTCACACGGGCTTCGCCCACTCCTCGCGCAGCATCCCGAAGAGCACGCGGTCGTAGCGCTCCCCCGCCACCAGCACGGCCGCCCTCAGGCGCCCCTCCTCGCGGAAGCCGAGCCCCGAAAACGCCCGCACGGCACGCTCGTTGCCGCTCCAGGTGTCCAGCTCCAGCCGGTGCAGCCCGTACGCGCCGAACAGGTGGTCCACGAGCACCCGCGTCGCGTCACGGCCGTGGCCGCGGCCCCAGAACTCCCGCTCGCCGATGGTGACGCCCAGCGTGGCCACCCCGAGGTAGGGGTCGAGGTCGCGGTAGTCGGCCATGCCGATGACCCGCCCGCTCTCCAGGTCCTCGACCGTGAACACGGCCGACTCCCTCGGCACGAGCCGCAGCATCCGCTCGAACGCCAGCCCGACCGCCTCGGCGGTGACCGGCCCGAAACAGGGATCGCCGGCCGAGGCCAGGCGCACGACCTCCGGATCGTTGCGCCAGCGCAGGTGGTGCTCGGCGTCTTCGGCGCGCAGTGCGCGCAGTCTCACCAGGTTTCCTTCGAACATCGCGCCACCTTAATCGATCATGAAAGCCGGTCAAGGGCCCGCGCACCCCGAGGCGCCGCACATGACGAAGGCCCCGCAGCCAACGGCTGCGGGGCCTTCGCCCACATGGGATGAGTGGAGATGGCGGGAATCGAACCCGCGTCCAACGGTGCAGAAGCAGGGCTTCTCCGAGCGCAGTCCGCTGCGCTTTTCTCGGCCCCGGAGATCACACGGACAAGTCTCCGACGGGCTCAGTCACTGTTTGGTTTCCCTCCAACCCCCGTGACCGGGGCTAGAGGTTTAGATCCCTTGTTGACGCCAGGATCCGGACCGGGACCACTTCCGGGCTGACGCTCCTCACAGAGGCTTCAGCTCACTGTTATTAGGCAGCGAGGGTGAAGCGGGAGTTATCGCTCTTGGAGTTGGCGATTATTTTTTGCGACATGTGGTTAGCGAGATCATTGCCGCTTCCTCGGCTCGCTTCCCCTGCATCGACATCCGCTGTCGAAACCGATCATCCCCATGTTGTCACTCTTGAGTTGTGTACTGCTCAAGCTGCGCCGCCCCCTGGGGGGTGGTGCTGACGCCATGGTACGCGAAGCGGACCACCGCGTGCCAGGAGATTAAACCGTGCCCCGCTGCTTGCGGCGGATCGCGGAGATCGTCCGCTGGGTCTCGCGCGTGTCCTGCTTCTCGCGCAGGGTCTGGCGCTTGTCGTACTCCTTCTTGCCCTTCGCCAGCGCGATCTCGACCTTCGCGCGGCCGTCCTTGAAGTACAGGGCCAGGGGCACGACCGTGTGACCCGACTCCTCCGCCTTGCGCTCCAGCTTGTCGATCTCCTCGCGGTGCATGAGGAGCTTGCGCTTGCGGCGGGCGCTGTGGTTGGTCCAGGTGCCCTGGCTGTACTCCGGGACGTGGACGTTGTACATCCACACCTCGCCGCTCTCGACCGACACGAAGCCGTCGACCAGCGAGGCCCGGCCCTGGCGCAGGGACTTGACCTCGGTGCCCGTGAGCACGATGCCGCACTCGTAGGTGTCGATGATCGCGTAGTCGTGCCGCGCCTTCTTGTTCTGGGCGATCAGCTTGCGCCCTTTTTCCTTAGCCATAGTGCGGTCATTTTCGCACTACGACCCCACCCCGAGGCCACCCAATACCGCCCGCGCCCGCTCCTCGGCCCCGTCGCCCACGGCCAGGTCCGGGGTGATGCCCCCGCCGTCGAGGCTGCGGCCCGCCGGAGTGCGGTACGTGCCGACCGTCAGCTCCGCCACCGCGCCGCCCGGGAGCTGGGTCGGCATCTGCACGGAGCCCTTGCCGAAGGTGCGGGTGCCCACCGCCACCGCGCGGCCGCGGTCCTGGAGCGCGCCGGTGACCAGCTCGGCCGCGCTCATCGTGCCGCCGTCCACGAGGGTCACCAGGGGGCGGGCCGTGTCCCCGCCGGGGGCCGCGTACAGGGCGCGCTCGGAGCCGCGCACGTCGTACGTCGCCACGAGCCCGCCGTCCAGGAAGGCGGAGGCCGCGGCGACCGCCTCGGCGACCAGCCCGCCCGGGTTGCCCCGCAGGTCCAGCATCACCCCGCCGCCCGGCGGGGCCTCGCGGACGGCCTCCTTGACGCGCTCGCCCGAACCCCGGGTGAAGGAGGCCACCTTGATCACGGTGATGCCGCCCGCGAGGCGTCGCACGGTCACCGGGTCGGCGCGCAGCTCCTCCCGGCGGACGGTCTCGGTGAGGACGGCGCCGTCCCGGCCGAGGCCGAGGACCACCGGGGTGCCGGCCTCCCCGCGCAGCCGGGCCACCACGTCGGCGACGGGCAGGCCGCTGACCTCGCGGCCGTCGACGCTCAGCAGCCGGTCGCCGGCGCGCAGGCCGGCCCGGGCGGCGGGGCTGCCGGGCTGGACCCGGTCGACCTCGATGCGGCCGTCGGCGCGGCGCCCGGTCCAGAGGCCGACGCCGGTCCAGCGGCCGTCGAGGTCCTCGGCGAAGGCGGCGTACTCGCCCTGGTCGTAGACGGTGCCCCAGCGGTCGCCGCTGCGGCTGACCACCTCCTGGGCGGCCTTCTTCCCGGACTTGCCCTCGGCGACGGCCTCGGCGGCGGCGCGGGCGACGGCCTCCCGGTCGGCGGTGCCGGGAGCCGGTGGCAGCCCCCGCTCCGGCTCCGCGGCGCTGGCGGAGGCGGGACGGGCCCCGTCCGCCTCGGGTGACCCCCAGCACCCGGTGGCCGCCGCGGCGCCCACGGAGACGGCGAACAGCAGCGTTAAGAAGGCCCCGCGACGCAGGTCGCGGGGCCGGAGACAGAGAGCGGGCAGACCCGGCATGCGGCCGAGTCTAGGACAAGCCCCGCCGCCGCAAGCGGGGTTGACCGCACGCGCCGGAGGGCGCTCGTCACACCTTCAGGTACTTGCGCAGCGCGACGAAGGCCGCCAGGGAGGGCATCAGGAGGCCGATGACCAGGACCAGCGGGAGCTTGGTGAGGACCGCGTCCCAGCCGATGAAGTTGATCAGCTGGAGCTTGTCGCGGAGCCCGATGCCGTGGTCGATCACGAAGTACTGGCCCGCGCCGAGCATGGCGCAGGCGAAGCCGGCGCCGATGAGGCCGGCCACGGCCGCCTCCATGATGAACGGCACCTGGATGTAGAAGCCGGAGGCGCCGACCAGGCGCATGATGCCGGTCTCCCGCCGACGGCTGAACGCCGAGACGCGCACGGTGTTGACGATCAGCAGCAGTGCCACGATCAGCATGATCATCATGATGCCGAGGGCGGCCCAGTTGAGGGTGCCCAGCAGGGCGAAGAGGTTGTCGAGCTCGGTGGACTGGTCAGCCACCGACTGGACCCCGTCGCGCCCGGCGAAGGCGGAGGTGATGACGTCGTACTTCTCGGGGTTCTTCAGCTTGACCCGGAAGGAGTCGGGCATCTGGTCGGGGGTGACGACGGAGGCCAGGGCGGTGTGCCCGAAGCGCTCCTTGTAGTGCTTGTAGGCCTCGTCCGAGGACTCGTACATGACGGTCTGGACGAGGTCCATCTTCTTGAGCTCGCGCTCGATGCCCTGCTTCTGCTCGGGCGTGACGGCGCCCTTGGAGCAGGGCTTGCCGTTCCCGGCGGCGGGTGCGGCGGGGGCGCCCGGCGCGCCGGCCGCCGCCGGGGCGCTGCCCGCGGCGGCGTCGATGGCGTCGTTCTTGGTGCAGAGGTAGACGGTGACGTTGACCTTGTCGTACCAGTACCCCTTCATGGCGCTGACCTGGTCCCGCATGAGCAGGGAGCCCCCGAAGAGGGCCAGCGACAGGGCCACGGAGATGATGACCGCGAAGGTCATGGTGAGATTGCGGCGGAGGCCGACGCCGATCTCCGACATGACGAACTGGGCGCGCATGGCGTCTCAGGTGCCTTTCAGTGCTGGTAGCCGTAGACGCCGCGCGACTGGTCGCGTACGAGTCGGCCCTGTTCGAGTTCGATGACGCGCTTGCGCATCTGGTCCACGATCTGCTGGTCGTGCGTGGCCATGATGACCGTGGTGCCGGTCCGGTTGATCCGGTCCAGCAGCTTCATGATCCCGACGGAGGTCTGCGGGTCGAGGTTGCCCGTCGGCTCGTCGGCGATCAGCAGGGCGGGGCGGTTGACGAAGGCGCGGGCGATGGCCACGCGCTGCTGCTCGCCGCCGGACAGCTCGCCCGGCATCCGCCCCTCCTTGCCGCCGAGGCCGACCAGCTCCAGCACCTGCGGGACGGCCTTGCGGATCTCGCCGCGCGGTTTGCCGATGACCTCCTGGGCGAAGGCGACGTTCTCGGCCACCGTCTTGTTGGGCAGGAGCCGGAAGTCCTGGAAGACGGTCCCCAGCTGGCGCCGCATGTGCGGGACCTTCCAGTTGGAGAGCTTCGCGAGGTCCTTTCCCAGGACGTGCACCTGCCCGTGGCTCGCCCGTTCCTCGCGCAGGACCAGCCGCAGGAAGGTGGACTTGCCGGAGCCGGAGGAGCCGACCAGGAAGACGAACTCGCCCTTGGCGATGTCGAGGGAGACATCTCTGAGTGCGGGCCGGGTTTGCTTCGGGTAGGACTTGGAGACGTTGTCGAATCGGATCACGGGTGCACCACGGTCGCCGGGAGTAGGTGTGCGTGACCATACGCGAACGGGCGCGGGGTGGGGACCCGGCATCCTGAGTTGCCCCATTTATCCCCGGCTCCCGGGGGAGTCGGACCGCCCGTGCCCGGACGGGCCGCGCCGAATGTCGGCGGAGCTGGCAGAGTGGTAGGGGGAACGGACTCGGTCCCCCTGCCGTTATGCGTCACGAGGGGACGAGAGGAGGAGCGCATGACAATTGACCGGCTCGTGTGCGCGAACTGCGCGGCACCTGTCAGCCAGGGCCGCTGCCCGGTGTGCCGGGCGAACCGGGAGCGCCTCCAGCAGGAAGGCCCCTTCGCAGGGCTGAATCCGATGGCGCTCATCGTGCTCATGGTGGTGCTGGTGGCCGCGCTGGCACTGGTGGCCCGGACCGCGTAGGCCGCGCCGCGTCCCGATCGCAGGCGGTTCACAGGCGAAGGGGAAGGGCCCGGACACCCACGGTGTCCGGGCCCTTCCCCGCTGTTCTGCCGCGCGTCGTCCTGTTCGCGCGTCGCCGCCGTCGGCTAGGCGGTCTGCTCCTGCTGCTTGCGCCAGCGGATGCCGGCCTCCAGGAAGCCGTCGATCTCGCCGTCGAGGACCGCCTGCGGGTTGCCGACCTCGAACTCCGTCCGCAGGTCCTTGACCATCTGGTACGGGTGCAGGACGTAGGAGCGCATCTGGTTGCCCCAGGAGCTGCCGCCGTCCTTGAGGGCGTCCATCCTGGCCTGCTCCTCCTGGCGGCGCCGCTCCAGCAGCTTGGCCTGGAGCACGTTCATCGCGCTGGCCTTGTTCTGGATCTGGGAGCGCTCGTTCTGGCAGGAGACCACGATGCCGGTCGGGATGTGGGTGATGCGCACGGCGGAGTCGGTCGTGTTGACGCCCTGGCCGCCGGGGCCGGAGGCGCGGTACACGTCGATGCGCAGCTCGGACTCGTCGATCTCGACGTGGTCGCTGGTCTCGACGACCGGCAGCACCTCGACGCCCGCGAAGGAGGTCTGGCGGCGGCCCTGGTTGTCGAAGGGCGAGATGCGGACCAAGCGGTGGGTGCCCTGCTCGACGGAGAGGGTGCCGTACGCGTACGGGGCCTTGACCACGAAGGTGGTCGACTTGATGCCGGCCTCTTCCGCGTAGGAGGTCTCGTAGATCTCCGTCGGGTAGCCGTGGCGCTCGGCCCAGCGCAGGTACATGCGCTGGAGGCGCTCGGCGAAGTCGGAGGCGTCGACGCCGCCGGCCTCGGCGCGGATGTTGACCAGGGCCTCGCGCTCGGCGTACTCGCCGGAGAGCAGGGTCCGGACCTCCATCTCGTCCAGCGCCTTGCGGACGGACACCAGCTCGGCCTCGGCCTCGGCCAGGGTGTCGGCGTCCTCCATCTCCTGCGCGAGCTCGAAGAGCACCGCGAGGTCGTCGATGCGGCCGCGCAGCGTCTCGGTCTTGCGGACCTCGGCCTGGAGGTGCGAAAGCTTGCTCGTGATCTTCTGGGCGGCGTCCGGGTCGTCCCACAGGGACGGCGCGGCGGCCTGCTCCTCGAGCACGGCGATTTCTGCCCTCAGCTTGTCGAGGTCCAGGACGGCCTCGATCGACCCCATGGTCGAGGAGAGGGACTTCAGCTCTTCGGAAACATCGACGACTGCCACGGGTCCAGCGTAGCCGGTCCGCGGACGGCCATCTCCGGCCAGGCCTGATGAACGTGTTCGGAGGAGGGTGGGTACGGGCGTACGCTCACCGTATGACCGTTCTACTCGTGAAGCGCCGCCATGTGGACCACATGCGTGTCACCACCACGAGCTGTCTGCCGCCGGACCTCGCACAAGCCTGATCAACCCCGATCCGACTTCGGTCCTGTACGCGGCCGCGCCCGCCCGGCGCCATCCCTGCCGGCGGTCCGTTCCACGCTGCCCGCCGCCCCGCCATCTTTGGGGCACAGGACCCCGTGACATCCGAAACGGAGCCGTCATGCCGTCCGCGCACCCCTCCTCCAGCCCCTCCTCCTCTTCCCTCGCCGTGATCGACCTGTCCCGGGCCGACGACCCCGCGGAGCGGGACGACTTCCTCAAGCAGCTGCACGCCGCCGCCCGCGACACGGGCTTCCTGTACCTGACCGGGCACGGCATCACGGAGGCCGAGACGGCCCGCATCCTGGAGCTGACCAGGGCCTTCTTCGCACTCCCGGAGGCCGACCGGCTGTCCGTGAGCAATCTGAACTCCCCGCACTTCCGGGGCTACACCCGCATCGGGCACGAGCTGACCGGCGGGGCCTCCGACTGGCGGGACCAGCTGGACGTCGGCGCGGAGCGGCCCGCACCGGAGCTCGGACCGGAAGACCCCGCGTACCTGTGGCTGGAGGGCCCGAACCAGTGGCCGGCGGCGCTGCCGGAGCTGCGGGAGGCGGTGCTGGACTGGCAGCAGCGGCTGGCGGGGGTGGCGCACCGGCTGCTGCGGGAGCTGCTGACCGCGATCGGGGCGCCCGCGGACTTCTTCGACGCGGCCTTCGCGGACCGGCCGCACCTGCACACGAAGCTGATCCGCTACCCCGGGTCCGCCCCGTCGGGCGCGGACCAGGGGGTGGGCGCGCACAAGGACTACGGCTTCCTGACGCTGCTGCTGCAGGACGGGGTGGGCGGGCTCCAGGTCGTCCGGGACGGCGGCTTCGTGGACATCCCGCCGATGCCCGGGGCGTTCGTGGTGAACCTGGGCGAGCTGCTGGAGATCGCCACGGAGGGGTACCTGGTGGCCACCGACCACCGGGTGGTCAGCCCGCCGGGGGCGGTGGAGCGGTTCTCGGTGCCGTTCTTCTACAACCCGCGACTGGACGCGGTGGTCGACACCGTGCCCGGGGAGTACCTGCGGTCCGCGCCCGGGGTCGCGCACGACGCCTCGAACCCGCTGCACGCGGAGTACGGCCGCAACGAGCTGAAGGGCTGGGTCCGGGCCCACCCGGCCGTGGCGCGGCGCTGGCACCCGTCGCTCGTCACGGCGGCGTAGCCGAGCCCCGGGCGGGTCCGGGGGGGGCGCCGCCGTGCGGAGCCGCCCCCGGCCCCCGCGCAACGGGCTGCGCGCCGGGCTGGACCCGGCCCGATCCGAAAGGCGCGGCCTAGCGCCGGGCCGGAGTGGTGTGGGAGGGGACGGGAGGCCGGGGGGCCGGGTCCTCGCCGGAGGCGGCGAGCCAGCCGCCGACCCCGACGGCCGCGGCCAGCGCCACCGCGGACGCCGAGAGGACCAGCCGGCGCTTGCGCACCGCCTCGGACCGGTGCCGGGCGGATCCCGGCTTGTGCCCGCCGGCCGGCCGCGGCACGCGGGCGGTGCCCAGGGCCCCGCCCGCGAGCTCGTCCGGCGTCGGCACGCGCATGGAGGTGTGCGTGTCCCGGTTGGAGTCCGTCGCGGACCCGGGGACCAGCGGCACCACGCCCCGCCGCCGCACCGGATCCGGGGCGGCCGACTCCTCGGCGGCGGCCGGGGCCTCCTGTTCCGGCTCCGCGTCGTCCGGCTCGTCCACGTCCAGCGGCGGCAGCCCGGCCAGCAGCGGGAGCAGCTCCCGCAGCCGTACGGACAGCTCCGAGGCGCGCAGCCGCGAGGCCGGCGCCTTGGCCAGGCACTGGACGATCAGCTGCCACAGCTCCTCGGGGATCCCCGGCAGCGGGACCACGGTCTCCGTGACGTGCCGGCGCAGCACCGCTCCCGGGTGTCCCCCGCCGAAGGGGGTGAACCCGGCCAGCAGCTCGTACAGGACCGTGGCGAGGGCGTATATGTCGACGGCCGCCCGCGGGGGCAGGCCCTCCACTATCTCGGGGGCGAGGTAGTCCGGCGTCCCGATGATCCGCGTGGTCGCCGCCGCCGTGCGGGCGCCGGGCGGCGCGGGGGTCCGGCGGGGGTGGTCGATGAGCTTGGCCACGCCGAAGTCGGTGAGCAGCGCGGGGTGCGCGCCGCCCGGCCCGAGCGGGCCCTGCATGTCGAGCAGGACGTTCTCCGGCTTCACGTCCCGGTGGACGACGCCCGCGGCGTGCGCCGCGGCCAGCGCGTCGGCCACGTCCGCGACGATGGCCACGGCCGCCTCGGGGGCCAGCCGCCGCTCGCGGTCGAGGCGGGTGCGCAGGTCCGTGCCGCGGACGAGGTCCATGACGAGGGCCAGGTCGTTGCCGTCGACGACCATGTCCCGGACGGAGACGATGTGCGGGTGTTCCAGGCCGAGCAGCGCGCTGCGCTCCTGGACGAACCGTCCGACCAGTTCCTGGTCGGAGGCGAGGTCCTCGCGCAGGAGCTTGACGGCGACGGGCCCGTCCGGCCCTTCTCCCAGCCACACCGTGCCCGCGCTGCCGCGCCCCAGGATCTGGTGCGCTGTGTACCGGCTGCCGATCTTCCGTGCCACGACTGCTCCCTCAGCGGCTGGCGTAACGCCCCAAAGTTACGCGGCCGAATGGGTGCCCGGCGCTCCGGATCGCGGTGACCTTCACTTCTGCGGGCGAAATCACGCCCTGGATGTCGACAAATCCACGAAGTCGGCGCCGCGCGGGGTGAAAAAGGCCCCGCGCGGCGCCGTCCGAAGGCTGCCGTGCCGTCAGGAACCGGCGCTGCCGCCGCCGTTCGCCTTGTCGCCGATCGAGGTGACGAAGTCCACGGCGTCGCTTCCCCAGCTCCACACCTGGTCCCACCAGCCCTTGCCGGTGCCGATCCACTCCTGGAGCGGCGTCAGTTCCCAGATCAGCCAGCCGCCCACGAAGAGCAGCAGGAGCAGGACGAAGCAGCCCTTGAGGCAGCCGAGGCCCGGGATGCGGACGGGGTTCGCGCTGCGGCGGCGGGGCTCGCGCGGCGGGCGGGGCTCGCGCGGGGGCTGCTGCCGGGGCGGGCGCTGCGGCTGCTGCTGCACCGGCGGCTGCACCGGCTGCCGGTACGGCGCCTGCTGCTGCGGGGGCGGCGGGGGCTGGTACGCCTGCGGCTGCTGGTACGGCTGGGGCTGCGGGGCGTACTGGGGCGGCTGCTGGTACTGCTGCTGCGGCGGCGGGGCCGGGCGGTACTGCGGCTGCTGGTGCTGCTGCGGCTGGTGCTGCTGCGGCTGGTGCTGCGGGGGCGGCGGCACGGGCGGGGCCTGGCGCTGCGGACGGCGGCGCAGGGGGTCCTCGGCCGGGTCGAGGTAGTGCATCTGCGTCTGCTCGTTGCGGTCCCGCGCGGCCCGCATCTGCGACTGCCACGGGTGCGGGGCGTCGGGCCGCTGCACGGGCGGCATCACGGAGGTCGGGTCGGGGGCGCCCTGGGCCCCGCCGCCGGGCCCGCCGGTGACGGGCGGCAGCACGGTGGTGGCGTCCGCCCCGTCGACCGGCGGCAGGACGCTGGTCATGGCGTTCGGGTCGTAGTCCCCCGCCGCCACGGGCGTCGCCTGCGTCGGCGCGGTGCTCCCGGGCAGCTGCGGGGCGGCGGCCGGGACCGGCGCGGGCGAGGGGTCGGGGGCGAGCAGCGCGCCGACGCCGAGCGCCGCCTCGACCTCGTCGGGCGAGGAGTGGACGCGGATGCCGGCGGCGACCACGCGCAGGCCGCGGGCCAGGCTCTCGGCGCTCGGGCGCTCGTCGGGCTCCTTGCGCAGGCAGCGCTCGACGACGATCCACAGCGCCTCCGGCATGGAGGCGGGCCGCTGCGGGTCCTCGCTGAGGTGGCGGTGGAGCACTTCGAGCGCGGTGCCGCCGGCGAAGGGCGGGCGGCCGGTGAGCAGCTCGTACAGGAGGATGCCGGCGCCGTAGATGTCGACGGCGGAGGTCTGCGGGCGACCCTCGGCGGACTCGGGGGCGACGTAGGCGGGGGTGCCGACGAACTCGTGGGTGCGGGTGAGGCCCGGGGAGTCGGCGAGGCGCGCGATGCCGAAGTCGGTGAGCATCGGCTTCATCTGCCCGTTGCTCTCGTCGAGCAGGACGTTGGCCGGCTTCAGGTCGCGGTGGACGACGCCGTCGGCGTGGCTGGCGGCGAGCGCGTCCGCGATCTGCGCGGTCAGCAGGGCCGCGGCGACCGGGCTGAAGGGGCCGTTCTGCCGGATGTACTTGTGCAGGTCCGGGCCGTCGATCAGGTCCATGACGAGGGCGAGGAGGTCGCCCTCGACGACGAGGTCGCGGGTGCGGACGATGTTGGGGTGCGTCAGGCGCAGCAGGACGGAGCGTTCGCGCAGGAAGCGCATGACGATGTCCGCGTCCTGGGCCAGCTCCTCCTTGAGGACCTTGATGGCCACGGTCTCGCCGGGCTGGCCGGCGACGGCGGCCTCCGCGCCGGCGGCCTCCCTCTGGCGGGCACGCCAGACGGTGCCCGTGGCGCCGCGTCCGAGCGGCTCCTCGAGCAGGTACTTGCTGCCGACTGGCCGCACGTCTCGCGCTCCCCTGCTGTCGTTTTCCGGCTGATTCCGCCGAGTGGGTTTCCCGATGGGCTCCGGATGGGTTTCCGGCCCAACTCTAGGGGGTGTCTCCGTGGAGGACGCGGGTCACAGGAGGTTGGTTGCCGCACATTTGTGCGAAGGGTGAGTTTTGCGGCCTATGCCTGAGGGTCTTTTCCCCGGAATCACCTCGGCATTCGCTCGATCGGGTGGCCGAATCCTTGCGGTGATCGGAGGCGGCCGTCGTCGATCAAGATCATTTGTTGGCGGGTGCCGGGCGTGTTGCGGGTGACAGGTGCGAGGATGCACCCGTACGGAACGGCCGGGACGGGAGCCCTGCCTTCCGGCTGACCTGAACGGACGAAACGTCCGTGCCGGGCGGGGGGTTGACCGGGCAGACATGTCCCGCCGCACCCCGCCGGGCGCCCCGCACCGCGCACTGCGCTCCGCGCAGAAGGGACCGCTGACGGCGATGCAGATCCGGCTGACCGTCCTCGGGTCGCGCGGCGGCCACCAGGCCGCCGCCGCGCCCGCCGGCTGTGACGTGCTCGTCACCGCACCCGCCGGTACCGCGCTGGCCGCGGTGGCCTCCGGGCTCGCGGCGACCGTCGGCGGCCCCGACACGGGCGGGACCGTGGTGCTGTACGCCGGGTCGCGCCGCCTCGACCTCCAGCGCACCGTACTGGGCGAGCCGCCGCTGGTGGACGGGGCCGTGCTGACGCTCCACGTCCCGGCGCCGGACGTCGGCGCGCTGGGGGACGACGGGCTCGGCGCCCCGCAGCTGCACGTGGTGGCCGGCCCCGACGCGGGCGGCGTGCACCTGCTGCACCCCGGGTCGGTGCGGATCGGGCGCTCGGCCGACGCGGACGTCCCGCTGGACGACCCGGACGTGTCGCGGCTGCACTGCACCGTGACCGTGATGCCGGACGGGCGCGTGGCGGTGGCCGACCTCGGCTCGACGAACGGCACGACGCTGGACGGCGCCGAGGTGGGGGTCCGGGCGGTCGCGCTGGCGCCCGGGGCGCTGCTGCGGATCGGCGAGTCCACGCTGCGGCTGGCCGGGGGCGGCGGCGACCGCCTCCCGGTCACCCCGGACCTGGAGGGCCACCTCGCCCTGCCGACCGCCCCGGGCGACGGCACGGGTACCGGCGGTGGCGCGGTCGCCCCCGGCGGTACGGGCCGCTTCGCCGCGGGCGGTACGGGCCGGGACTCCGGCCCGGGCACCTCCGGCGGTACGGGCCGGTTCACCGCCGCCGCTACGGACCGGGACTCCGGCACGGGCGCCACGAGCGACACAGGCCCCTTCGGCGGCGCCACCGGCACCGGCACGGGCGCCACGGGCGGCACGGACCCCTTCGGCGGCGCCACCGGCACCGGCACGGGCGCCACGGGCGGCACAGGCCCCTTCGGCGGCGCCACCGGCACCGGCACGGGCGCCACGGGCGGCACGGGAACCTTCGGCGGCGCCGCGGGTACCGGCGCGGGCGCCCTGGGCGCCGCGGCACCCGGCGCCCAGGCGGCCCCCCACCACCCCCCGTCCCCGGGCGCGGGGCCGTACCCCGCGCCCGGCGGCGCGGGCCGTCCGGGTGCGCCCGCCGCGTACCCCGGCTCCCCCGGGGCTCCCGAGCCGCAGCCGGAGGAGGCCCCGCGGCGCAGGCTCGGGGGCATCGGGGCCTGGGCCCGGAAGTGGGTCCGGGGCGAGGAGGAGGCCGTCGTCGAGGCCGTGGAGGCGGCGGAGCCCGCTCCGGCCGCCCCCGACGCCGACGACCCCGCCGCGCTGCTGCTCGCGGCGCTCGGGCCCACCGGGCGGCTGTGGTCGCGGGAGGCCGGGCACCCCGCGTTCCTGGAGGTGGGCCTCGGGGCCGGCAGCCGGGTGGCGCTGCGCGAGAGCGGCGCGCTCGGGGTGGCGGGCCCGCGGACCCGGCTGATGGGCGTGGCGCGGTCCGTCGTGGCGCAGCTCGCCGGGCTGCACGCGCCCGCCCGGCTGGAGATCGTGCTGCTGGCCGCCGACCGCGCCCGGCCCCTCCAGGAGCGGCGCCGCGACTGGGCCTGGCTCGGCTGGCTGCCCCACGTACGCCCCGCGCACGGCCAGGACTGCCGGCTGCTCCTGGCGTACGACCGCGACCAGGCGGCCGCCCGCACCGCCGAGCTGACCCGGCGGCTGGACGACGGTCCGCTGGGCGCCGGCTGGGCGAACGCGGAGCCGTCGGCCGTGCGCCGGGCGGCCGGCGCGTACGAGGGCCCCCGCACCCTGGTGGTCCTCGACGGCGACCCCGGCACCGCCTCCCTGCGCGACCTCACCGGCCGGCTGGCCTCGCACGGCGCCGCCGCCGGCATCCACGTCCTCGCGCTCGCCGAGGCACCGGCCGCCACCCCCGCCTCCCCGGTGGGGCAGACGTACGACACCGCCTGCGCGGGCACCCCCGCCTTCCGGGACTGCGCCGCCGTCGCCCTGCTCAGCGGGGACGTCGCGACCGCCGTGCGGACCTTCGCGGTCAGCGGCGGCAAGCCCGTCCCGCCGGGTGCCACCGCCGTCGCGGACGGGGTCTCCGCCGCCTGGGCGGAGCGGTTCGCCCGTGCCCTGGCCCCGCTGCGCGCCGACGCCCCGCGGGCGGACGGCCACGGCGGCCACCGCACGGCCGCCAGCCTGCCCGCGGCGGCCCGGCTGCTGGACGAGCTCGGGCTGGCGCGCGCCACCCCCGCGTCCCTGATGGCCCGCTGGGCCGCCGCGGCCGACCAGGGCCGGGCCGTGGGCGGGCTGGCCGACGTCGTCCTCGGGGCCGGCCGGCGCGGGCCGGTCGGCGCCGAGCTGGTCCACGACGGCCCGCACCTGTTCGTCGAGGGCCCCGCCGGCAGCGGCCGTACGGAGCTGCTGCGCTCCCTCGCCGCCTCCCTGGCGGCCGGGTCCCGCCCGGACCACCTGGGCCTGCTCCTCCTCGACGGCGCCGGCGGCGAACGCGGCGACGGACTCCTGCCCTGCACGGAGCTGCCGCACGTGTCGGCCCACCTCGTGGCCTCCGACCCGCTGCGGATGCGGGAGTTCGCGCAGGCCCTCGCCACCGAGCTCAAGCGCCGCCACGAGCTGCTGGACGGCGTGCCGTTCGCCGACTGGCACGGCCGGCGCAGCCTGTCCGACGGGATGGTCTCGCCCCGCGACCCGGGTCCGGGCGAGCACCGCGGCGACCTCGATCCGCAGCGCACCGGCACCCTGCGGCTGCGGGCCTCGGGGCCGCGCACCGATCCGGCGGCCGGCCCGAGCCCGCTGCCCCGGCTGGTGCTGCTGGTGGACGACTTCGACGCGCTGGTCGCGCCGGCGCTGGGCAGCCCAGGGCGGCCCGCCGCGGGTTCACTCGTACGGATCCTGGAGGGGGTGGCCCGTGAGGGCGCCCGCCTCGGTGTGCACCTGATCGCCGCCACCGCCCGCCCGGACCGCACCGCGGAGACCGAGCCGGCCCGGCGGGCGGCGCTGCGGATCGAGCTGGAGGGGCCGGACCGGCCGGGCCCCGGCCGGGGCCGGCTGCTGTACGCCGACGGGCGGGCGGTCCCGTTCCAGGCGGGCCGGGTCACCGGGCGGATCCCGCGCACCGCGACCCTGAGGCCGACCGTGGTCCCGGTGGAGTGGGAGCGGATGGGCGACCCGCCGGCCCGACGGCCGGTGCGCGAGCTGGGCAACGGGCCGACCGACCTCGCCCTCCTGGCCAGCGCCCTCGACCGGGCCTCGCACCTGGTCTCGGCCATACCGGTGCTGTTCCCGGCGGCCCCCTGACGCCCCGCCGCTCCGTGCGACGCGGTATTGCGGGGGTGCGCGGCGCGGCGTAGACCTGGTGGCACGGAGCACACCACGGCCACACGGCATCGGGGGCGGCACCATGCGCGGACAGCACGGACGGTACGGATCGAGCCAGGCGAGAAGCCTGGCGGGGAGCCGGACGAGAGGCCCGGCGGGGACGCGGGCGCGGGCCTGGACGGCCCTCGCCGCCGCGGGCGCGCTCGCCCTCACGGCGTGCGGGGGCGGCGGTGGCGGCGGCAGCGCCGGCAGCACCCCGTCCACGGGCGGGGAGCAGGCCCCCACCGTCGCCTTACCGAAGCTCCCGGGCGAGAAGCTGGAGGTCTCGGCGGTCTGGACGGGGCCCGAGCAGGCCAACTTCACCAAGGTGCTCAAGGAGTTCGAGAAGCGGACGGGCGCGACCGTCACCTTCGTCCCGGCCCAGGACCCCATCGTCACCTTCCTCGGCACCAAGATCGCGGGCGGTCAGCCCCCGGACGTGGCGCTGCTCCCGCAGGTCGGGGCGCTGACCGCGGCGGTGCGGAACAAGTGGGCGCAGCCGGTGGGCCCGGAGGCCCGGGCGCAGCTCGACGCCAACTACTCGCCGGGCTGGCGGCAGCTGGGGGCGGTCGACGGCACCCAGTACGGCGTCTACTACAAGGCGGCGAACAAGTCGCTGGTCTGGTACAACGCGAAGGCCTTCGAGGCGGCGGGCGTCAAGCCGCCGAAGACGTGGAAGGAGCTGCTGGCCGCGGCCGACACCCTCTCGGCCTCCGGCACCGCGCCGGTCTCGGTGGCGGGCGCGGACGGCTGGACGCTGACGGACTGGTTCGAGAACGTCTACCTCTCGCAGGCGGGCCCGCAGAAGTACGACCAGCTGGCGAAGCACCAGATCAAGTGGACGGACGACAGCGTCAAGCAGGCGCTGACCACCCTCGGCGAGCTGTTCGGCCGCAAGGACTTCCTGGCGGGCGGCACGGCGGGGGCGCTGGCGACGGAGTTCCCGAAGTCGGTGACGCAGGTGTTCACCGGGGGCGACCGGCCGGCGGCGGCGATGGTCTTCGAGGGCGACTTCGTGGCGGTGAACATCGGCCAGACGGAGGCGAAGGTCGGCAAGGACGCCCTGGTCTTCCCGTTCCCGGCGGTCGGTGCGAAGGCCCCGGTGGTCTCGGGCGGTGACGTGGCGGTGGCGCTGAAGCCGTCGAAGGGGGCGCAGGCCCTGCTGACGTTCCTGGCGTCGGCGGACGCGGCGCGGATCCAGGCCGGGGAGGGCGGTTTCGTCTCCCCGAACAAGGCGGTGGACTTCGCGGCGTACCCGAACGACATCCAGCGGGGCATCGCGAAGGCGCTGATCGCGGCGGGCGACGACTTCCGCTTCGACATGTCGGACCAGGCACCGGCCGCGTTCGGCGGGACTCCGGGCGCGGGTGAGTGGAAGGCGCTCCAGGACTTCCTGGCGAACCCGTCGGACGTGGCGGGCACCCAGGCGAGGCTGGAGGCGGACGCGGCCAAGGCGTACGGAGAGTAGGCGGTGACGACCACACGGGCGGCCCGGCCCGGCGCGCCGGGCCGCCGGGCGGCCGTGCGGCGGCGGCTGGTCGCGGCGGCGTTCCTGCTGCCGGCGCTGGTCCTGCTGGGCGCGCTGGTGGTGCAGCCCATCGGGTTCTCGCTCTACCGCAGCCTCTTCGACCGTTCCGGGGACGCCTTCGTCGGCGCCGCCAACTACGAGGCGATCGTGCGCGATCCGGCGATCCGCACCGCCCTGCGCAACACGGCGGTGTGGGTGGCGGTGGCCCCGGCCCTGGCCACCGCCCTCGGCCTGGTCTTCGCGGTGCTGACCGAGCGGGTCCGCTGGGGGACGGCGTTCAAGCTGCTGGTGTTCATGCCGATGGCCATCTCGATGCTGGCGGCGGGGATCATCTTCCGGCTGGTGTACGACCACGACCCGCACCGGGGCGTGGCCAACGCGGTGGCGGTCGGGGTGCACGACACCTTCGCCCCGGCCTCGGCGTTCCCGAAGGCCCGGCCGGGCCGGGACTCGCCGCTGGAGCCCGCCGCGGGCGGTGCGTTCGTGACGCGCGAGCCGGTACGGGCGGGGGTGCCGGCGCTGCTGCCGCTGGTCGGGGTGGCCCCGGAGGCCCTGCCCGCGGGGGCCCGTGCGGCGCGGGCCGCGCAGGCGGTGCCGGGGAAGGTGACGGGCACGGTCTGGCAGGACTTCACCCGGGGCGGGGGCGGCGCGGTGAACGCGGTCGACCCGACGGAGACGGGCCTGTCGGGGATGCGGATCGAGGCGGTGCGCGGCGGCCGGGTGGTGGCGGCGGCCACGGCCCGGGCGGACGGCACGTTCGCCCTGCCCGGCTCCGCGGACGGCGCCCTGCTGCGGCTGCCGGCGTCGAACTTCCGGGCGGCGTACGCGGGCGTGGAGTGGCTGGGCCCGGTCCTGGTGACCCCGGCGGTGATCGGGGCGTACGTGTGGATGTGGGCGGGGTTCGCGATGGTGCTGATCGGGGCCGGGCTGGCGGCGGTGCCGCGGGAGCTGCTGGAGGCGGCCCGGGTGGACGGGGCGGGCGAGTGGCAGGTGTTCCGGCGGATCACCGTGCCGCTGCTGTCACCGGTGCTGGTGGTGGTCCTGGTGACCCTCGTCATCAACGTCATGAAGATCTTCGACCTGGTCTTCGTGATCGCGCCGGGCGCGGTGCAGGACGACGCGAACGTGCTCGCGCTCCAGCTGTACCGGACCTCCTTCGGCACGGACGCCGACCAGGGGCTGGGCAGCGCCATCGCGGTCCTGCTGCTGGTGCTGGTGGTGCCGGTGATGCTGCTGAATATCCGCCGGATACGGAAGGAGGCCTCGCGGTGAGCGTCGTCCGGCGTCTCGCGGGGAGCGTGCTGCTGCGCGCCTTCCTCGTGCTGGCCGCGCTGTTCTGGCTGGTGCCCACCCTCGGCCTGCTGGTCTCCTCCTTCCTGTCCCCGGGCGATCTCAACCGGGGCGGCTGGTGGCAGGCGCTGACCGCGCCCTCGCGGCTGACGGCGTCCAACTACGCGCAGCTGCTGGCGAACGACACGATCACCGGCTCCCTGCTGAGCACGGTCCTGATCGCGGTGCCGGCGACCCTGCTGGTCCTGACCCTGGGCGCGCTCGCCGGATACGCCTTCGCCTGGCTGGAGTTCCCCGGCCGGGACTGGCTGTTCCTGGTCGTGGTGGGGCTGCTGGTCGTCCCCGTACAGGTGGCGCTGATCCCCGTCTCCGAACTCTTCGGCGCGATCGGGCTGTTCGAGACGACCGCCGGGGTGGTCCTGTTCCACACCGCGTTCGGGCTGCCCTTCGCGGTGTTCCTGCTGCGGAACTTCTTCGCGGAGATCCCGCGCGAGCTACTGGAGGCGGCGCGGCTGGACGGGGCCGGTGAACTGCGGCTGTTCTGGCAGGTGGTGCTGCCGCTGGGCGGTCCGGCGATCGCCTCGCTCGGCATCTTCCAGTTCCTGTGGGTGTGGAACGACATGCTGGTGGCGCTGGTCTTCGCCGACTCGGCGCACCCGCCGGTGACGGTGGCGCTCCAGCAGCAGGTTCGGCAGTTCGGGAACAACATCGACGTGCTGGCGCCCGGCGCCTTCCTGTCGATGGTCGTGCCGCTCGCCGTGTTCTTCGCCTTCCAGCGGCAGTTCGTCACGGGGGTGATGGCCGGAGCGGTCAAATAGCCTGAAAGCCCTCGTGATCATGCCGTTGACGTGCTGCGTTGACGCCGGGTAACCCGAATGCCGCAGGGCGCGTAACCCGATCGCCGCGAGGGCGTTCCAGGGGGCACCTCCAGCGGCGGCTGGGGGAGGAACATGCCCGCGCCGACCCCTGGATGTGCCGTGCCCCGGTTCAGCGTCATCGTGCCCGCGTACAAGGTTCAGGCGTACCTCCAGGAGAGTCTGGACTCGGTCCTGTCGCAGTCCTGCCCGGACGTGGAACTGATCGCGGTCGACGACGCCTCGCCGGACGCCTGCGGCTCGATCATCGACGAGTACGCGGCGCGCGACCCCCGGGTCACCGCCGTGCACCTGGCGCACAACCTCGGCCTGGGCCCGGCCCGCAACGCGGGCCTGGCCCGGGCCACCGGCGACTACCTGCTCTTCCTCGACGGCGACGACACCCTCGCCCCGGGCGCCCTCCAGGCCATCACCGACCGGCTGAAGGCCACCGGCTCCCCCGACGTCCTCGTCTACGACTACGCCCGCGCCTTCTGGACCGGCGAGGTGGTCCGCAACCGCCTCGCCGACCGGCTGTCCGAGGAGGGCCCGGCCAGCTTCCGGCTCGCCGACCGCCCGGCCCTGCTGGGCATGCTGATGGTGGTGTGGAACAAGGCGTACCGCCGCGAGTACGTGGAGCGCGAGGGCCTGGAGTTCCCGCCCGGCTTCTACGAGGACACCCCCTGGACCTACCCGGCGCTGCTGGCCGCCGAGTCCGTGGCCGTCCTCGACCGGGTCTGCGTGCACTACCGCCAGCGGCGCACCGGGTCGATCCTGACCACCACCAGCCGCCGCCACCTCGACGTCCTCGACCAGTACGACCGGGTCTTCGGCTGGCTCGCCCAGCGCCCCGAGCTGGAGCGCTGGCGCCCGGCGGTGCACCGGCGGATGGCCGAGCACTTCTGCGCCCTGTACGCCGACCCCCGGCGCCTCCCGCGCTCCGGCCGCGCCGAGTTCTTCGCCCGCGCCTGCGCCCTGCTGCGCCGCCACCGCCCCCCGGGCGGCGCGGGCGTCCTGCCGCCGGCGCCGAGCCGCACCGACCGGCTGCGGCACACCCTGATGCGCCTCGGCGCCCGCCGCGCCTACGGGCTCGCCTCGGCGGCCCGGGCGTCGGGCCTGGCCGCGGCCCGGGCGGGCTCGGCGCTGTGGCGGGGGCTGCGCGAGTGCGCCCTGCGCACGCACTACCGGATCCAGCGGCTGCTGCCCCTGCGGCCCGAACTCGCGGTGTTCTCCGCTTACTGGCACGGCGGCTACGCCTGCAACCCGGCGGCCGTCGAGGCCAAGCTGCGCGAGCTCGCCCCGCGGATGCGCACGGCGTGGATCTGCGACCCGCGGCACGCGGCGACCCTGCCCCCGGAGACGACGCCGCTGCGCCCGGGCTCGGCCGCGTACTGGACGGCCCTGGCCCGGGCCACGTACCTGACCACCAACGTCAACTTCGACCGGGCCCTGGTCAAACGGCCGGGCCAGGTCCTGCTCCAGACCCAGCACGGCACCCCGCTCAAGCGGGTCGGCCTCGACCTCCAGGACCGCCCGGCCGCCGCCCCCACCACGGACTTCGAGGGCCTGCTGCGCGGCGCCGACCAGTGGGACTTCCTGCTCTCCTCGAACCGGCACTCCACCCTGGTCTGGGAGAAGGCCGTCCCCGCCTCCTACACCACCCTGGAGTACGGCTACCCGCGCAACGACCCCTTCCACCGGGCCACCCGGGCCGAGGTCCTCGCCCTGCGCGAACGCCTCGGCATCGCGCCGGGCACCACCGCGATCCTGTACGCGCCCACCCACCGCGACTACCGGCGCAGCCGCCCCGAGCACCTGGACTTCGAGCGGGTCCTGCGGGACCTGGGCCCGCGCTTCACGGTCCTCACCCGCACCCACCTCACGTACGCGGGCACCGGGCCCGCCCACGACCCGCACCCGAGACTGCTGGACGTCTCCCGCCACCCGTCGGTCGAGGAGCTCTGCCTGGCCTCGGACGCGCTGGTCACCGACTACTCCTCCCTGATGTTCGACTACGCGTCCCTGGACCGGCCGATCGTGATCCACGCGGACGACTGGGAGGCGTACGAGGCCGCCCGCGGCACCTACTTCGACCTGCGGTCCTGCCCTCCGGGGGCGATCGCCCGGACCGAGGACGAGCTCGTCGACATCTTCGCCACCGGCCACTGGCAGGGCTCCCGCTCGGCCCAGCTGCGCGCCGCGTTCCGCTCGCGGTTCTGCTCGTACGACGACGGGTACGCGGCCGAACGCGTGGTGCGCCGGGTCTTCCTGGGGCAGCAGACCCCGCTGCCGGCCGTCACCCCGCTGGAGGACCGCCGTCCCGCGCCGGCGGCGGCCTCCGCGGCGGCCGCGGCCCGCGCGCCGCTGACGGCGGGACTGTGGCCGTAGGGGGCGCCGGTCAGCGCAGGGTGAGCGGGGTCTCGGACAGGACGTGGGTCAGCTTCTCGGGGTTGCGGACGTAGTAGAGGCCGCTGATGCGGCCGTCCTCGATCCGCATCGCCATGACCCCGTCGAGCTCGCCGTCCAGGTGGGCGACCAGTGCCGGGGTCCCGTTGACCAGGGTGGGGGTGAGGGTGAGCGGGAGCCTGGTCTTGCCGAGGCCGCCGAGCAGGAAGCGGGCCACCTTGTCGGCGCCGCCGATCGGCCGCAGCGCGGCCTGCTTGAACCCGCCGCCGTCGCCGATCAGGACCACGTCGGGGGCGAGCACGTCGAGGAGGGTCTGCGGGTCGCCGGTCTCGACGGCCCGCAGGAAGGACTCCACCGCCGCGGATGCGGCGCTGCGGGGGACCGCCTGGCGCGGGCGGCGGGCGTCCACGTGCTTGCGGGCCCGGTGCGCGATCTGGCGCACGGCGGCGGGCGTCTTGTCGACGGCGGCGGCGATCTCCTCGTAGCCGAAGTCGAAGGCCTCGCGCAGGACGAAGACGGCGCGCTCGGTGGGCGAGAGGGTCTCCAGGACGAGCATCATCGCCATCGACACGCTCTCGGCGAGCTCGACGTCCTCGGCGACGTCGGGCGCGGTGAGCAGCGGTTCGGGCAGCCACTGGCCGACGTAGGCCTCCTTGCGGCGCTGGAGGCTGCGCAGCCGGTTGAGGGCCTGGCGGGTGGTGATCCGGACCAGGTAGGCGCGCTGCTCGCGGACCTGGGCCAGGTCGACGCCGACCCAGCGCAGCCAGGTCTCCTGGAGGACGTCCTCGGCGTCGGCGGCCGATCCGAGCATCTCGTAGGCGACGGTGAAGAGCAGGTTGCGGTGGGCGACGAACGCGTCGGTCGCCGGGTCGGCGGGTTCGGTGGTCATGTGGCGGTGCCTCTCCTCGACCGCCGGCGCGGGCCGGCGGCGGTCTGGGGACGGACGCCTCCTGCGAGGTCGTCCCGTTCGGGGGGCCGGGCCCGCGGCCGGCGCCCCGGCCGGGGCGGCCGCGCGGGGCCCCCGGTCACGCCGTCCGCTCGGCGGTCGCCGGCGCCCCGGCGCCGCGGGCGTCCAGCAGCTTGCGGCGGGTGGCTCCCGAGACGCGGTGCAGCTTGTACCCGCCGGGCTCGCGGGCCTCTCCGGCCAGGTGCTTGAGGACGCCCCGGCAGACGAGCTCCTTGAGCCGGGCGCCGGGGCGGCCGCCGACGTGGAACGGGACGGCGGTGTCCGACCGCTTCGCGAACTGGAAGATGCCCGCGTGCCGGCCCAGGCTGATGCACTGGCCGGCGAAGGCCTGGCTCAGGGGCTCGGGCCGTTCGCCGGCGATCCGGCTGAGGACGGTGTCGGCGGCCCGGGCGCCCAGGGGGACCGCGGCCTGGCAGCTCATCCGCGGCGGCAGGTCCGAGGGGGCCGCCGAGTCCCCGGCGGCGACGATGCGGGCGTCGTCCACGCTGGTCAGCGTCTCGTCGGTGAGCAGGCGGCCGAGGGCGTCGGTGCTCAGCCCGCTGCGTGCGGCCAGGTCGGGGACGGCGAAGCCGGTGGTCCAGACGGTCACCCCGCCGGGCAGGGTGCGGCCGTCGGCGAGGCGGACCGTGTCGGCGGTCACCGCCGACACCCGGGTGCCGGGGCCGTCCAGGACGGTCACGCCGAGCGCCGCGAGCCGCCGGGCCACCGAGCGGCGGCCGCGGGCGTGGAGGTAGGGGCCGAGGACCCCGCCGCAGACCAGGGTGACGGCGCGGCCCTCCTCGGCGAGTTCGGCGGCGGTCTCGATGCCGGTCGGGCCGGCGCCGACCACCGTCACCGGGGCCTGCGCGGGCGCGGCCTCCAGGACCGGGCGGAGCCGCCGCGCCTCCTCCAGGGTGGCGAGGGGGAAGGCGTGCTCGGCCGCTCCGGGCACGCGGGGGTCGGCGCTGCCGCTGCCCACCGCGTAGACGAGGTAGTCGTAGCCCCGCGCGCCGCCGCCCGCCAGCTCCACGCGGCGTGCGGCGGCGTCGATCCGCTCCACGGTGTCGACCACCAGCCGTACGCCTGCGGCCAGGACCTCCTGGTAGCCGACGACCGCCGGGTCGGTGCCGCCGACCAGCTGGTGCAGGCGGACGCGGTGGACGAAGTCCGGGCGCGGGTTGACCAGCGTCACACTCACGTCGTCGCGCCGCGTCAGGCGGTTGGCCGCCATGACGCCCGCGTATCCGCCGCCGATGACGAGGACTTCGGTGTTCTGCGCGCTCATGGTGTCTCCTCCGGCTCCAGGGGTTCGACCACAGGACACCGGGGGCCGGCCGAACGTGACATCGTGTGCGCCGGATCACACCGGCGGCTCACTTCGGTGGCTCACACCGGCGGCTCACTTCGGCGGATCTTCGGCGGATCACTTGGCGGCCGTCGCGGCGGATCGGGCGGCGAGCCGTCGCGGCCGACCGGGCGGCGGGGCGCCTCGGCCGACCGGGCCGCCGGCCGGGACCGCCGGGGGGGCGGTCGGGAGGTCAGTCGGCCTTCAGTCCGGCGACCACGGAGCGGGCGAGCCCGTCCAGGTAGGCGGCCGGTACGGCGTCGCCCACCACCACCTGGCGCCAGTACAGCGGCCCGATCGCCAGGTCCAGGGCCCGCTCCGGGGAGGCCGACTCCCCCAGCTCGCCGCGCGCGACGGCTTCCGCGACGATCCCCTCGGCGAGGCGGCGCTGGCCGTCGAGCAGGGCTCCGCGCACCGCGTCGGCGATCTCCGGGTTCCGCGCGGCCTCCACCAGCAGGTCGGGGATCACAGCCGAGGCCACCGGGTGCCGCAGCACGTGCGTCATGACCTCCAGCAGCGCCCGTACGTCCCCGTAGAGGGAGCCGGTGGCCGGGACGGGGAGGCCGTCGGTGGCGAAGGCTCCGATCAGGTCGAGGACCAGGTGCAGCTTGGACTTCCAGCGCCGGTACACCGCCGTCTTGCCGACTCCGGCCCGCCGGGCGATGCCCTCGATGGACATCCGGGCGAAGCCGACCTCGGCCAGCTCCGCGAGCACCGCGCCGCGGATCGCCTCTGTGACGTCCTCGCGCAGGACGGCCGCCCCGGCGGGGGCGCGGCGGGCCGGGGCGGGGGCGGGCACGGGGGCGGCGGTCGCGGCGGCGGGCTCGTTGGTCATGGACAGAGCATAGCCGCGGACGCCGCCACCGACCCGTCACGACGATACGGTTGCGTTCCGACCCGGGGCGGCCTAACCTCGCCGTAGCGACGATACGGACCCGTCCCGTCGCCCGGCTCCCCCCTCCGGACCCTCCGGACCCCCTCCGGGGCCCGGCCGGCGGCGCCCCGACCCCGTCGAAAGCGAAGCCCGTGACCCGAGCGACCACCGCGCCACCCGCCGCGGCCCCCGCCACCCCCGCGGAACTGGCGGCGGCCCACGGCCTGACCCTCAGCGGCGCCCGTCCCTCCCTGCCCCGCTACGTCGCGCAGCTCTGGGACCGCCGCCACTTCGTGATCGCGTACGCCACCGCGCGCATGCACGCCACGTACAGCACGGCCAAGCTCGGCCAGGTCTGGCACCTGATGACCCCGCTGCTGAACGCGGCCGTCTACTACTTCATCTTCGGCATCGTGATGCACGCCAGCCACGGCGTGCCCGACTACGTGCCGTTCCTGATCACCGGCGTGTTCGTCTGGGACTTCATCGGCAGCTCGATCAACGCCGGCACCCGCGCCGTCCACAGCAACCTCGGCCTGGTCCGGGCCCTGCACTTCCCCCGCGCCAGCCTGCCCCTGTCCACGGTGGTCCAGCTCTTCCAGCAGCTGCTGGTCACCATGGGCGCCCTGGTCATCCTGCTGCTGGCCTTCGGCCAGATGCCCTCCCCGTCCTGGCTGCTCGCCGCCCCGGCCCTCTTCCTGATGGCCGTCTTCTGCGCGGGCTGCGCGATGGTCATGGCCCGCATCGGCAGCAAGAACCCGGACGTCAGCCAGCTGATGCCGTTCGTCCTGCGGACCTGGATGTACTCCTCGGGCGTGATGTGGTCCATCGACGCCATGCTGCGGTCGGACCACCTGCCGCACTGGGTCACGATCATGCTCAAGCTCAACCCCGCGGCCGTCTACATCGACCTGATGCGCTTCGCCCTGATCGACAGCTTCAAGGCCTCGCAGCTCCCCCACCACGTCTGGCCGATCGCCATCGGCTGGGCCCTGCTCGCCGGCATCGGCGGCTTCGTCTACTTCTGGAAGGCAGAGGAGGAGTACGGCCGTGGCTGACACCCTGACCCGCACCGGCGGCGACACCGCCGCCGCCACCGACACCCGTGTCCCGACCGTCATCGCCGACGAGGTGCACGTCATCTACAAGGTGAACTCCGGCGGCCGCAAGGGCGGGGCCACCGCCGCGCTCAGCCGCATCTTCTCCCGCAAGCCCGCCCCCGGCGTCCGCGAGGTGCACGCCGTCCGGGGCGTCAGCTTCACCGCCTACAAGGGCGAGGCCATCGGCCTCATCGGCACCAACGGCTCGGGCAAGTCCACCCTCCTCAAGGCCATCGCCGGCCTCCAGCCCGTGGCACGCGGCGCCGTCTACTCGCACGGCCAGCCCTCCCTCCTCGGGGTGAACGCCGCCCTGATGAACGACCTCACCGGCGAGCGGAACGTGGTCCTCGGCGGACTGGCGATGGGCATGACCAAGCAGCAGATCCGCGAGCGCTACCAGGACATCGTCGACTTCTCCGGCATCAACGAGAAGGGCGACTTCATCTCCCTGCCCATGCGCACCTACTCCTCCGGCATGGGCGCCCGGCTGCGCTTCTCCATCGCCGCCGCCAAGGACCACGACGTCCTGATGATCGACGAGGCCCTCGCCACCGGCGACGCCGCCTTCCAGCGCCGCAGCCAGGCCCGCATCGAGGAACTCCGCGCCCAGGCCGGCACCGTCTTCCTGGTCAGCCACTCCATCGGCACGGTCCGCGACACCTGCGACCGGGCGATCTGGCTGGAGTCCGGCGTCATCCGCATGGACGGCCCCTCCAAGGAGGTCTGCGACGCCTACGAGGCCTTCACCCGGGGCTGACCCCGCCCACCAGGCCGAACGGGCCGGGCCCGGAACCCCGAAGGGTTCCGGGCCCGGCCCGTTTCCGTGCGCCCGCGCGACTAGCCGTGCACCCGCAGCAGCGACCGCATCGTGCGCATCGCCACCGACAGGTTCGCCAGGTCGAAGTCGTCCGAGCCCCGGATCTCGTCCAGGGTCGTCCGCGCCCGGCCGATCAGCGCCGCGTTCTTCTCCTCCCACGCCTTGAAGCGCTCCTCGGGAGTCGAGTCCCCGTTGCCCACCGACAGCACGTCCGCCGTCAGCGCCGCGTGCGCCGCGAACAGGTCCTCGCGGATCGAGGCGCGGGCCATCGACTGCCAGCGGTCCGACCGCGGCAGCTCGATGATCCGGTCCATCAGCTGCGTGATGTCCAGCCGGTCGGCGAGGTCGTAGTACACCTCGGCGACGGCCAGCGGGTCCACGCCCGTACGGTCGGCGGTGGCCACGATGTCCAGCGTCGGGAAGGCCGACGAGAACCCGGCCACCTTCGCCGCGAGCTCCGAGGGCACGCCCTCGCCGGTGAGCTCGTCCATCACCGACTGGTACCACTCCAGGTCCGCACCGCGCACCAGCTTCGGCAGCTCGGCCCACACCTGCGCCACCCGCGCGCTGAACAGCTCCACGGTCTCGGTGATCTGGAGCGGCTGCGGCCGGTTGTTCAGCAGCCAGCGCGTACCGCGCTCCACCAGACGCCGCGAGTGCAGCCGGATCCGGGTCTGGACGTCGGCCGCGACCCGGTTGTCCAGGGCCTCGACGGCGTCCCACACCTCGGCCATGCCGAAGATCTCGCGGGCCGACAGCTGCGCCCGGACGATCTCCTCCAGCGAGGCCCCGGTCTCCTCCCGCAGACGGTGCAGGAAGGTCGAACCGCCGGAGTTGACGGTGTCGTTGACCAGGAGGGTGGTGATGATCTCCCGGCGCAGGGCGTGCGCGTCGACCTGCTCCGGGAACTTCGCCACCAGGGCGCCCGGGAAGTAGGCGTGCAGCAGACGGCGCAGGTACGGGTCGTCCGGCAGCTCGGTGTGGATGAGCTCGTCCGCCACCGTGATCTTGGTGTAGGCGAACAGGACGGCCAGCTCCGGCTGCGTCAGGCCGCGGCCGGTGTTCAGCAGCTCGCGGATCTGCCGGTCGTTGGGCAGGAACTCCAGCTGGCGGTCCAGCTGCCCGTCACGGCCCAGGCGGCGCATGAAGCGCTGCTGGGCGTGGAGCAGGCTCGACGCCTGGGCGGAGCCGTTGGCCAGGGCCACGTTCTGCGCGTAGTTGTTGCGCAGCACCAGGCGGCCGACCTCGTCCGTCATCTCGGCGAGCAGCTTGTTGCGCTGCTTGACCGTCATGTCGCCCTCGGTGACCAGCGCGTTGAGCAGGATCTTGATGTTCACCTCGTGGTCGGAGGTGTCCACGCCCGCGCTGTTGTCGATGGCGTCGGTGTTGACCTTGCCGCCCTCGCCGCCGGCGCCGCTGCGGGCGAACTCGATGCGGCCCAGCTGGGTCAGGCCCAGGTTGCCGCCCTCGCCGATGACCTTCGCGCGGACGTCCGAGCCGTTGACGCGGATGGCGTCGTTGGCCTTGTCGCCGACGTCGGCGTGCGTCTCGGCCGTCGCCTTGACGTACGTGCCGATGCCGCCGTTCCACAGCAGGTCCACCGGGGACTGCAGGATCGCCTGCATCAGGTCGGCCGGGGTCATCTTGGTGACGCCCGCCTCGATGCCCAGGGCCGCCCGCATCTGCGCGTTGACCGGGATCGCCTTGGCGGAACGCGGGTGGATGCCGCCGCCCGCCGACAGCAGCTCCGTGTCGTAGTCCGCCCACGAGGAGCGCGGCAGCTCGAACAGGCGCCGGCGCTCGGCGTACGAGACGGCCGCGTCCGGGGTCGGGTCGATGAAGATGTGCCGGTGGTCGAAGGCGGCGACCAGGCGGATGTGCTCGGACAGCAGCATGCCGTTGCCGAAGACGTCGCCGGACATGTCGCCGACGCCGACGACGGTGAAGTCCTCGTTCTGGGTGTCGTGGCCCAGCTCGCGGAAGTGCCGCTTGACGGACTCCCAGGCACCGCGGGCCGTGATGCCCATGCCCTTGTGGTCGTAGCCGGCCGAGCCGCCCGACGCGAAGGCGTCGCCCAGCCAGAACCCGTACGACTCGGCGACGCCGTTGGCGATGTCGGAGAAGGTGGCCGTGCCCTTGTCGGCGGCGACGACCAGGTAGGTGTCGTCCCCGTCGTGGCGGACCACGCCCTTGGGCGGCACGACCTCGCCCGCGACCATGTTGTCGGTGATGTCGAGCAGCGCCGAGATGAAGATCTTGTACGAGGCGATGCCCTCGGCGAGCCACGCGTCGCGGTCCACCGACGGGTCCGGCAGGTTCTTGGCGACGAAGCCGCCCTTGGCGCCGACCGGCACGATGACGGTGTTCTTGACCATCTGCGCCTTGACCAGGCCGAGGATCTCCGTACGGAAGTCCTCACGGCGGTCGGACCAGCGCAGACCGCCTCGGGCGACCTTGCCGAAGCGCAGGTGGACGCCCTCGACGCGCGGGGAGTACACCCAGATCTCGAACGCCGGGCGCGGGGCCGGCAGGTCCGGGATGGCCTGCGGGTCGAACTTCATCGACACGTACGCGTGCTGCTCGCCCGCGGCGTTCGGCTGGAAGAAGTTCGTGCGCAGGGTGGCCTTGATCAGCGTCAGGAACGCCCGCAGGATGCGGTCCTCGTCGAGCGAGGCGACCTGGTCCAGGGCCCCGTCCAGCTCCTCCAGCATGGCGTCGACGAGCTCGGTGCCGGCGGACTGGCGGCCCGGCGACATCCGCGCCTCGAAGAGGGAGACCAGCAGCCGGGTGGTGTGGACGTTGTTGCGGAGGGTGTCCTCCATGTAGTCCTGGCTGAAGGTGGAGCCGGCCTGGCGCATGTACTTGGCGTACGCGCGCAGGACGACGGCCTGCCGCCAGGTGAGCCCGGCACCCAGGACGAGGGTGTTGAAGTTGTCGTTCTCGGCCTCGCCGGTCCACACGGCCGCGAAGGCCTCCTGGAACCGCTCGCGCGCGTCGTCGCCGAGGTAGCTGTCGCCGTTGCCGGTGGACAGCGGCATCCGCAGGCCGAAGTCGTAGATCCAGGCGCTCACCCGGTCGCTGCGGCGCAGCTCGTACGGGCGCTCGTCGGTGACCTCGACGCCCAGGCGCTGGAGGACCGGCAGGACGGCGGACAGGGAGACCTGCTCGCCCTCGCGGTAGATCTTGAAGCGGCGCTCGCCCGGGCCCGCGCCGACGGGCTCGTACAGGGAGAGCGCGAACTCGCGGTCGCTGGCGGAGAGCCGCTCCAGGTGGCAGAGGTCGGACACGGCCATGCGCGGCGTGTGGTCGGCCTTGTAGCCCTCGGAGAAGGAGCCGCTGTACTTGCGCAGCAGCTCGGCGGCGCGCTCCTCGCCCAGCTCGGCGGTCAGGGCCTCGCCGAAGCCGTCGCTCCAGGAGCGGGCCGCCTCGACCAGGCGGGACTCGACGCGCTCGACGTCGGCGTCGGTCAGCGCGGGCAGCTGGGTGCCCTGCGGGACGCGGACGACGAAGTGGATGCGCGAGAGGATCGATTCGGTGTTCCAGGCGGTGAAGTCGACGCTGGTGCCGCCGAGCTCCTCCTTCAGGATGTCCATCAGGCGCAGCCGGACGCCGGTGGTGAACCGGTCGCGCGGCAGGTAGACGAGCGCCGAGTAGTAGCGGCCGTACTCGTCCTGGCGCAGGTAGAGCCGCAGACGGCGGCGTTCCTGGAGGTACAGGACGGAGGTGGCGATCTCGCGGAGCTTGTCGACCGGGGTCTGGAACAGCTCGTCGCGCGGGTAGGTCTCCAGGATCTGGAGCAGGTCGCGGCCGTCGTGGCTGGACGGCGAGAAGCCGGCGCCCTCCAGGACCTCGGAGACCTTGCGGCGGATCACCGGGACGCGGCGCACGGACTCGGTGTACGCGGCGGAGGAGAACAGGCCGAGGAAGCGGCGCTCGCCGACCACGTTGCCCTCGGCGTCGAACTTCTTCACGCCGACGTAGTCGAGGTACGAGGGGCGGTGCACCGTGGCGCGGCTGTTGGCCTTCGTCAGCACCAGCAGCCGGTGCTCACGGGCCTTGGCGCGGGCGTCGGCCGGCAGCCGGTTGAAGGACGGCGAGACGGGGTGCGCGTCCTCCTGGCCGTGGTGGACCGGGTCGGAGCGCAGGATGCCGAGGCCGGTGCCCGGGACGGCCGCGAGGGCGTCGCCGTCGACCAGGTTGTACTCGCGGAAGCCGATGAAGGTGAAGTGGTCGTCGGCCAGCCAGCGCAGCAGCTCGCGGGCCTCCTCCCGCTCGTACTCGCGCAGGTCCGGGGCGGTCGGCTCGTTCGGCAGCTCGTCGGCGATGCGCAGCGCGGCGTCGCGCATCTTCTCCCAGTCCTCGACGGACTCGCGGACGTCGGACAGGACGCGCAGCAGGTCGCCGGTGATCTGCTTGAGGTCGGCCTTGTCGGTCTCGCGGTCGATCTCGACGTGGATCCACGACTCGACGAGGGAGTCGTGGGGGCGCGCGGTCTTGGGACCGTGGGCGTCGCAGTCGGGACCGAGGATCTCGATCAGCTTGCCGGTGACGTCACGGCGCACGACGACCTGCGGGTGGATCACGACGTGGATGCCGCGGCCCTGGCGGGACAGCTCGTTGGTGACCGAGTCCACGAGGAACGGCATGTCGTCCGTGACCACCTCGACGACCGAGTGGCTGGAGGTCCAGCCGTTCTCCTCGACCGTGGGGGTGTGCACGCGCACGCTCGCCGTGCCCTGCGGGCGGTTCTCCGCCAGCCGGTAGTGCGAGAGCGCCGCGCCGAACACGTCGACCGGGTCGCGGTCCGCGAGGTCCTCGGGGGCCGTGTGCAGGTAGTAGCGCTGGAGGTAGGCGAGCGTCGCGCCCTGTCCGGGGTGCTCCCCGTGCTCGGACCCAGTCGGAAGTAGCCCCCCGGCCGGGCTGTTCTCAGCTACCCGTGCCGCCCGCGCGAGCAGCTCGGCCTTTGCTTCGTCCAGCTTGGTCTGCATGTCCTCTGGCTCCTGTCGCGCGCCATTGCGTGACGTAGGGGAAGGAAGGAATGACAAAGCGCCGCGATGAGGCGGGAAGTCCGTCCGGATCAGGTCGCGACGCCGTGTCGTCGGGAGAGCCGCCGGGGAGTGCTTCGACCGTGATCGACAGGTCCCGGCGGCGGGGATCAGCGAAGGCCCGGGCACGAACGTGCGCCGGGCGCGGGCCGGGGGCGTCAGTGCCCCCGAGGACTATCGCGCTGATCACGGGTACAAGGCTATCTCGCCCCACCCCCCGGTCGTCATTCACTGCATCTGTACAAATCCCGGGGTAAAACCTGGACAGTCTGGCCAGCGACTCGGCCGCCGCCGCGTGCGGGGGTGCCTATCCGGCCAGCTCACGGGCGGTGGCGACGGCCTCGGCGAGGCTGTCGACGACCGGGACGCCCGCGGACTCCAGGCTGGCCCGGCTGTGCGAGCCGCCGGTGTACAGGACCGCGCGGGCGCCCACGTGGGCGGCGGCCAGCGCATCGTCCACGGCGTCACCGACGAGGACCGTACGGGAAGCCGTCACACCGGCCGCCTCCATGGCGGCCATATGGCGTACGAGGTGTCCCGCCTTGGAGGTGTGCGAGGGCCCGGTACGGCCGTCGACCCGCAGGAAGTGCACGTCGATGCCGTGCTCGCGGACCAGCGGCACGAGCTTCTCGTGGGGCGCGAGCGACAGCAGGGACTGGGTGAACCCGTCCTCCTGCCAGCCCCGCAGCAGCTCCCGCGCCCCCTCGGCGAGGCCGGACCCGGCGGCGGCCGCCCAGTAGTGGCGGTGGAACGCCTCGTCCATGACGGCCCACTCGTCCTCGGTGGGCAGCCGGCCCATCAGCCGCTCGTAGAACTTCGGCACGGGGACGACGTACAGCTCGCGGTACCGCGCCAGGGTGATCGGCGCAAGACCGAGCTCCGCGAAGGAGGCGTTGGTGGCGACCATGACGGCGTCGATGTCGTGGAGCAGGGTCCCGTTCCAGTCCCACACGATGTGGGCCGTAGCGGCGCTCACCCGGATCTCCGTACTCATCCCAGCAGCCCCGGGATCTCCTGCACGCCGAACCACAGCAGCTCGTGGTCCTCGGCCCCGTCGACGAGGAACTGCGCGTCGTCGTCGCCCGCGTCCGCGGCCGCCAGGGCCCCGGCGGCGGCCGTCACGTCCTGCTCGGCGTCCTCGGCGTCGACGTGCACGGCGGCGGCCACGGTGAGCCGCACGGCGGCGGCGAGCGTCACCTGCCCGAGGGTGGCCTCGTCCACGCCCGGGGACGCGGCGGCGGCCTTGTCGTCGACGTCGACGGCGACGACGACCCGCTTGCGCGGGGCGGCGGCGTCCTCGGCCAGCATCCGCAGCGAGGCGGCGGCGGCACGGCCCAGCGCCGCGTACTCCAGCTCCTCGATGTCGTCGGAGACGTACCACTCCCGCAGCCCGGGGGTGACGGCGTACGCGCGGAGCGGGGCGGGCCCCAGCTCGCCCGCCTTGTGCGCCTCGGCGAGCCCGGGGAGGGTCAGGGGGACGTACACGCGCATGGCCGGCTGCTTTCGGTAGTCGGAAACCCCCTCAGGATACGACCGCGACGCGCGAACTCCCCTAGGGGCGGGGGCCCTGCATCTCCACGGCGGCGCACCGCCAGCGCAGATCAGCCCCCTGTTCGAGCCGGAAGGCCATCGCCGAGACCCGGTCGCCGGTCGCGATCCGCGCGAACGCCTCGATGACCCCCGGCCCCGGGTGGAACCGCCCGCAGTGCCGCAGCACGGGCCGCAGCCGGTCCCGCAGCGGCCCGCTGGGCGCGAGCTCGACCAGCTGGTCGTACGCCTCCCCGACGGTCAGCCCGAGCAGCGAGTGCACGGGCCGCTGCCCGCTGACGACGGCCAGGATCCGCTGCGCGAACCAGTCATGCGGCCCCGCCCTCCGCCCGGCCCGCGGACTACCGCCGGGGCGCGGGGCCCCGACCGGCCGGGGGGCACCGACCGGCCGGGGGCCGGCGGGCGCGGGCCCCGCTGCCGCCCGGGGGCCGGCGCTGGCGGACGGGCTCCCCGCCCCCGCCGCCCGGGACCCGGCCCCCGGCCGCCGCTGGTCCCGCCGCCCGGCGGGCCGGGTCCGCCCCGACCCGCCGGGCCTGCTGCGACTGCCCTCGCCGCCGATGGCGCCGCGCGTGGTGGTGTCCATGCCGATTCCCCCGATCAACCGTGCCCGGCGGCACCAGGCGGTAACGTGATGCGGGTTTTCTACGACCCCCGAACACGCTCCGCAACCGACGCCACCCCCCACGGAACCCCCCGGCCGAGGTTCACCTATCCGGGTGCCCGAACCTGCCCCCAGGGCACGCGAAACCCCCCGGAAAGGCCCTGGAAGCCACCCCCAAGCCCTTCCCGCCCCAGCCCGAAAGGGTCACCCCCACATCACCCTCCCGGCCCACAAAACCCACCCCCAGCCCCACCCCGCACCGATCACACTCGGTATCCACCGGCCCGCCCACCCACCCGGCACGAGCGAACGGCCGACCGGGACCGGGGGTGGTCGGGACGTGGGCGGGGCGGGGCGGGCGGGCGCCCCAGATCGCTACGCGCTCCTCATTTCTCGGCGTCCTGCCCCCGCCTGGGGCTGATACCCGCACCAAAAGACGACCACA
>NZ_JBIWFZ010000032.1:0-60956 GCF_044763325.1 Streptomyces sp. NPDC096136
CGGCCCGGCTCCGAGACACCCGGCCACCCGGGCAGACGACCGCCCCAGATCGCTACGCGCTCCTCCCGTCTCAGCGTCCGGCGGCCGCCCGGGGCTGATACCTGCACAAAAGGGTGGAGGGGGCCGCTCTGGAGGTGGTGGGGTCGTCAGATGGCGGATGGATTCCGCTTCTTGATCGGCTGCGATGGTTTCGGGGCTGGTTCTCGTGTAAAGTCGATCTCGAGCTTGCAGCCGGGAAACCGGCGGTGAGACTGGCGTTGGTGGTCCAAGGAAAGGCACCCCACTTCCTGTGGGGGGATGCAGGTGCAAGGCCTGCCCAGCGCTCGATCAAGGCCCCGGCCTCCTCAGGGAGGTCGGGGCTTTTGCGTGCGCTAGTTCCGCTCGGCCGCGCTGCGTTCCACGCAGAACTCGTTGCCCTCGGGGTCGGCGAGCGTCGCCCAGCCGGTTCCGTCGGGCTTGCGGTGGTCGCCGACGAGCGTGGCGCCGAGGGCCAGGAGGCGTTCCACTTCCTCGTCGCGTGAACGGTCCTGCGGCTGGATGTCCAAGTGCACCCGGTTCTTCACGGACTTGCTGTCGGGCCCCTGGATGAACAGGAGCGTCCCGCCCTCCGTGGTGAGCAGTGCCATCGGGTCGCCGGGCTTGTCGTCCTTGTCGAGGGTCCCGTCGAGGACCTCCGCCCAGAACTGGCCCAGGACGTAGGCGTCGTGGCAGTCGAGGGTGATGTGTCGTATGAGAGAAGCCATGGACGCACACTAGCCGTCCTCATGCTCTCCGGCATAGCGTTTACCTGCACTCCATTGCAATGTGCGGCATGGGTTCGTTGCGTTGAATTCAGGACCGTTGCAACGATTGCGGGGTCCTGAGCTGCGATTATTTAGACCCCGCGCAACGGTGGTGTTGTCGGATCTTGGAATGCAACGTAGCGTTTCTCATGTCAGAAAGCAGCGGGCCGGAAGGGCGCGCGACACCGATGAAGGAGAGCATGATGCAGACGTTCGCCACGGCCACTCCGGTCTCCGCCGTCCTCGACATCCCCGCAGGTCGCGTGCAGATCACCGGCGCCGACCGCGCCGACGCCACCGTCGAGGTCCGTCCTGCGGACCCCTCGAAGAGCCGCGACGTGGAGGCGGCCGAGCTGATCCAGGTCGCGTTCACCGACGGTGTCCTGCGCGTCGTGGCCGCCCCCGCGAAGAACCGGATCACGGGCAACTCCGGCTTCGTGAACGTGACCGTCCAGCTGCCGGCCGGCTCGCACGTCGAGGCCAAGGTGGCCGCCGCAGAGCTGCAGGGCGCGGGCCGGCTGGGAGACGTCGTCGTCGAGGCCGCCCAGTCCCAGGTCCAGCTGGAGGAGACCGCCTCCGCCCGCGTCACCGTCCAGTCCGGCGACATCTCCCTCGGCCGCCTGGGCGGCCCGGCGGAACTCAGCACACAGAAGGGCGAGATCGCCATCGCCGAGGCCACCGGCGGGGTGGTCACCCTGACCACCCAGCACGGCAACATCACGGTCGGCGCCGCCCGTGGCGTCACCGCCTCCCTGGACGCCGGCACCGGCTACGGCCGGATCAGCAACTCCCTCCAGAACGCCGAAGGCACCACCGCCCTGACCATCCAGGCGACCACCGCCTACGGCGACATCACCGCCCGCAGCAACTGACCCCCCCAGTGCACCCCCGGCCCTCCACGCACCCCGGCCCGGGGTGCACCGCCCCACCCCCGGCCGAAGCCCCCGCCCGGCTGTAAAAGAAGGTGCGGGTGCACGCGGCCGCGGCCTAGCTTGAGTCGGTGAGCAGCGACTATCCATTCGCCGACGGCTACAACCTCGTCTGGGATCTGACCGGCTTCGGTGACGCGGACGAGGAGATGGTCGAGTCCGTTTCGCTGTCCCGAGACCAGTTCCTGAAGATCAGGCACCTCTTCGTGCTGGGGGACGATCCCTGGATGGTGGCGGGCGAGTACCGTGTGGCGCCGAGCATCTGGGCGCACGTCCGCCGCGCCGTGCCGGGTGTCCGGTTCCAGCGCGATGCCGACTACTTCCTCGGCGCCCGTCAGGCCCTGCCTGACGGGCGCTTCTGGCGTCCGGCCCCTGGTGTGGCGGCGCCGGGACCGATTCCCCCGCCTTAGGCGGACGGCCGGTCCGGCGTCGGTACAAGGACGCTGACGGTGTACCACGTCGGGTGCTCCAGGCGTCCGCACGGCATGTCGATCCGGACCTCGTCCGCCCGCACCCCGGACCGCGTGAGCCCGTCCAGGTACGTGCGCAGCTCGTCCCGGTCCTGTGTGGAGAACCGGCGCTCCCACTGCGCCCCGGCCAGCCGCCGGTTCCAGGCGTCGGCCTCCCGGCGGCGTTGTGCCTTGCGCTTGCGCTGGCCCGGCATCGGATCCCCCGTCGGCTCCTCGGCTACCGCTGTCGGTGGCGGTCGCCACCGTGGCGGTAAGTATCGGGCAGCTGGACGGGATGCCCGAGTCCCCGCGGCCGCCTCCACAGCCGCCTCCACAACCGCCCCAGGTCGGGGGGCTAGCATGCGCGCCGGAGTCCTGTGGGACGGGAAGGCGGGGTGGCGGTGACGGGCGGGGTCGGGCGGGGAGCCGGTGCGGGCCGGGAGGTCGAGACGGTCGCGGGGCTGCTCCGGGCCGCCCGTGTCGGGTCCGACGGGAGCCGGGCCGCCGTGCGCAGGGTGCTGGGCTGGCTGGGCGGGGCCGTCGGGGGGTCCGCGCGGATCGGGGGCGGGGCGGGCGGCGGGGGCCGGGAGGCCGGGCTGGTCCGGGACGTCGCGGCCGGGAGCCCCCGTTCCGCCGGGGTCGCGGAGCCCGGGCGGCACCTGCGGGTGCTGGCGCTCGGGCAGGAGCGGCCCCATCCGGTGCTCGTCGTCACCCGCCCGTCCCCCTACGACGAGACGGCCGCCGCCCTCGTCGCCCACGCCGCGACCGTCCTGGAGCTGCTCCTGCGGGCCGGTGAGGCCGAGGGGGAGCGGCGTCGGCTGGCCGAGGCGGGGGCCGGGGTGCGGCTGTCGGTGCTCCAGCTGCTGATGGGCGGGGAGGTGGCCCTCGCCCAGCGGACGATGGCCGGGCTGAGGCCCGGGCTGCTGGACGCGGACCGTGCGGTGGTGTGCGTACTGGAGACCCCCCGCGGTGAGCGGCGGGAGGTGGCGCGGGCCTGTGAGGGGCTGCTCGCCGGGCGGGCGCTGGTCGTGCGGTGTCCCGCGGACGACGGGCACGTCATCGTGGTCGTGCCCGTCACCGGCGACGGCGGCGCCGAGGCGGACCTGCGGGCGTACGTCGCCGGGCGGGACGGGGTGTTCCTGGGGGTCGGCGACCGGCATCCCCTCTCCCGTGTCGCGGCGGGCTACGACGACGCAGTCCGGAGCCTGGCGGCCGCGCGGCTGGTGCCCGGGCGGGTGGCCGGGCACTCCGCCCGGATCCGACTGTCGGAGGTGCTGGACGCGGGCGCGGCGGCCGGCTGGGCGGACGGGTTCCTGCGGCCGCTGGCGGCCGTGCCGCCGCAGGACCGCGGCCAGTTGACGGCCACCGTACGGCTCGGGCTGGAGTTCACCGCGGTGAACGCGGCCCGGCTGCTCGGGATCAGCCGCAACACCGTGCGGGCGCGGATGGACCGGGCGGCCGGGCTGCTCGGCGTCGATCTGGGTGACGTACGGGACCGTGCGGCGCTCGATCTGGCCCTGAGGTTCCAGGACGAGGTCCCGGACCCGGGCCGGGGGGCCGTCGGCCTGGGCGGGCTCCTGGCCGCCGCCCCCGTCCGGGCGTGGGCCCGCGAGTTGCTCGCGCCGCTGGGCGCCGACGAGCGGGACCTGGGGCGGACCCTGCGGGACTGGGTCGGCGAGAACTGCGCGGTGGGGCCGGCGGCCCGGCGCCGGGGTGTGCATCCGCAGACCGTGCGCGAGCACCTGCGCGGGGCGGAGGGCCTGTTGCGGCGGCAGCTCGTCGCGGGCGGGGGCGGGCTCTACGAGGTGGTCCTCGCGCTCGCGGCGGAAGCGGAGGCGGAGGCGGAGGCCGGGGTGGAAGCGGAGGCCGGGGCGGAAGCGGAGGCCGGGGCCGAGGTGGAAGCCGGGGTGGGTGGTGAATGTGGCGGGGAGTCGGCCGGGGGGTATCCGGGCCGGTCGGAGCCGGTGCACCGTGCACCCGTGACACCCTCCTGCCCCGCGACCGTGCATCCGTGAGGTGGCGGCGGGTCCACCCGGGCTCTAGTTTTCCCCTCAGCGGCGCTCTGAGATCGGTGCCGTCAACGGGGGGATCGGAACCGCAGGTTCCGATCCAGCACGCGGGAGCGTGACGCCGAACCGGGCCCGGAGCCGCTGCTGCGCTCCGGGCCCGGTTCGTCATGCCGTGCAGGCGGTCGGCCGGGCGGCCACCCGGTCCGCGGCTACTACTTCTTCGTCGGCAGCGCCGGCAGCGACGGGAGCTTGCCCGCCTCGCTCCGCTGGAAGGTGTCCTGGCCCGCGCCCTCCCAGGTGACCTTCAGGGTGGTGGCGTCGACGGAGTCGACCTTGCCCTTGGAACGGGTCGCACCCGGAGGGCACTTCAGGTCGAGGGTGCTGCCCGTCGCGCTGCCCTCGCAGGTCAGGCCGGTGGCGGCCTCGACCACCAGCGCCTTCTGGCCCTTGACCGTGAGCACCACGCCCTTGCCCGGGTTCTGCATCGAGAGCCAGCCGCCGTCCAGGGTGCCGGCGCCCGCGCCCGCGCCCGCGCCCGTGTCCGCACCGGCCGTCGGGGCGGTGGTCGGGGTGGAGGCGGCCGGGGCCGAGGCGGCGGGGCTGGGCTTCGCGTCCGCCTTCGGGGAACCGCTGCTGCCGCAGGCGGTCAGGGTCAGGGCGGCGGCCAGGCCGGCGGCGGCGAAGGCGGTGATGCGCAGGGTGCTGTGCACGGGAAGGTCCCCCAGGAAAGCGAGTTGATCGATCGACGGAACGCGCCAAAGTACCAGCCGTGCGGGCGGGTCGAGGCACCCGAAGACACGCCCCGCCGCGCCGGTGCGGTTCCGGCCACCGTGTCCCGAACGGGTCTCGGAATCGTCCCGGGGCGGTGTCCGGGTCAGAGGTACTGGGCGTAGTCGTCCAGGGTGCGCAGGACCTCCTCCTCCCGGGCTGAGGGGAGTTGCAGGACGACCTCGTCGATGCCCAGTTCTGCGTAGTGGGCGAGTTTGCCGGGGTGGGGCAGGACGGCGTACGGGACCACCCGGAGGGCCTTCGGATCGCGCCCGGCGTCCTCCCAGACCCGGCGCAGCACCGGGAGGCTCTCGGTCAGGCCGCCGCCCCCGATGGGGAGCCAGCCGTCGGCGTGGTCGGCGACGGCGGCGAAGAGCTTCGGGCCGGCCGCGCCGCCGATGAGGGTGCGGGGGCCGTACAGCCGTTCCCCGGCCGGGAGTTCGCGCGGGGGCGTGGCCGGCTTGGGGTAGGCGAGGCTGGCCTGGACGGAGCCGTACGGGCCCTCGTGCGCCGTGGGCTTCGGGGACCACAGGGCGCGCATGAGGGCCATGTGCGCGCCGACCCGTTCGCGCCGCGTGGGCCAGTCGACGCCGTGGTCGGCGGCCTCTTCGACGTTCCAGCCGTAGCCGATGCCGAGGGTGAGGCGTCCGCCGCTGAGGTGGTCGAGGGTGGCGGCCTGCTTGGCGAGGCCGATGGGGTCGTGCTGGGCGACGAGGGTGATGCCGGTGCCGAGGTGGAGGCGGCGGGTGACGGCGGCGGCCTGGGCGAGGGCGACGAAGGGGTCGAGGGTGCGGCCGTACTGCTCGGGGAGTTCGCCGCCCATGGGGGCGGGGGTGGTGCGGCTGACCGGGATGTGGGTGTGCTCGGGGAGGTAGAGGCCGGCGAAGCCGCGCTCTTCCAGGGCGTGGGCGAGGCGGGTGGGGGAGACGGTGCGGTCGGTGAGGAAGATGGTCGTGGCGATCCGCATGGGTGGGGCACCTCCGAGTCGTCGGGAGGGCCAAGGTACGGGGTCCGGGGTGCGGGTGGCAGGGGCTCGGGGCGGGGTGTCCCGGGGGCGGGCGTCGCTCGGTGGGGTGTGGTGGGCGCGGGGCGCGTGTGGTGGGGTGGTGCGTATGGACGCGATGGAGTCAATGGAGACGATCACCGTTCCGGAGGGCCTGCAGGGCTACCCCGGTGTGGCCTTCGGCGGGTACGTGGCCGGGCTGTTGGCGGCCCGGGTGCCGGGCGGGGGCGGCGGGGCCGTGCGGGTGGACTTCCGCCGGCCGGTGCCGACCCGGACCGAGGTGCGGCTGGGGCCCGGGGAGGGCGGGACCGGTCCCGGGGCGGTGCTGCTCGGCGCGGACGGGGTGCTGCTCGCCGCCGCGGTGCCGGCGGGCGTGTCCGGAGTGCCGGGCGCTCCTGGCGCTTCCGGTGCTTCCGGTGCTTCCGGCGGGGAGGTGCCGGAGGCGCCCTCCTGGGCGGAGGCCGTGAAGGCCGCCGACGCCTATCGGGCGGACCCGCCGGACGGGCAGGTCGACTGCTTCGGCTGCGGGCTCGGGCGGACCGCGGCGACGGGGCTGCGGCTGCACTGCGGGGTGGTGCCGGGGCGGGAGCTGGTCGCGGCCGCCTGGACGCCGGACGCGGGGCTGCTGGACCGGCACGGGGCGCTGCCGGCGGAGCTGGTGTGGGGGGCGCTGGACTGTCCGGGGAACGCGGCGGGGCGGTTGCTGGCGGGCGGTCCGGCCGGAGCCGTCACCGCTGCGCTGACGGCGCGGGTGTCGGGGGGCGTGCCGGGGGCCGGGGCGGGGCTGGTGTCGTACTCGTGGTTGGTGGGGGTCGAGGGACGGAAGTGCGTGGTGGGTACGGCCCTGGCCACGGTGGAGGGGGAGGTGTGCGCGGTGGCCGAGGCGCTGTGGGTGCGGCCCCGGGACGCGTCCGGGGGGCATGCGTAGCCGGCCGCCGGAGCAGTGGCCGGCCGGCGCGACGGCGCGTTCCGCTGTACGCACCCTCCCCGATCGCTCGGCACCCTCGAACAGGGGCCCCTGCGCTGCGGGACGGCTCCCCCCACCCGGGGGTGCCCGCGCCGGGGGCGCCCATGTGGGTCGGGGCCCATCCCGGGCTGCCTCAGGCCGGGGGTGCCTACGCGGGGTGTGTGGCCCGGGCCGGGGGTGCCCAGGCGGGGCGGGTGCCTCAGGCCGGGGGTGCCTACGGGGGGCGGGTGCTCAAGCCGGGGGGGGCTCAGGTCAGGGGGTGCCCACGCGCGGAGGGGTGCCCGCAGGGGGCGTGCGCCCCGGGCCGGGGGTGGCTACGCGGGGCGGGGTGCCTCAGGCCGGGGGTGCCCAGGCGGGGTGGGTGGCCTGGGCCGGGGGTGCCCAGGCGGGGTGTGTGGCCTGGGCCGGGGGTGTCACGGGGGCGGGTGCTCAGGTCAGGGGGGGCCCACGCGCGGAGGGGTGTTCGCAGGGGGGAGGCGGGTGCCCCGGGCCGGGGGTGCCTGCGCGGGGCGGGTTGCCCAGGCCGGGGGTGCCAGGCGGGGTGGGGCCCCGAGTCGGGGGAGCTCAGGCCGGCGGGTGCCCGTGCGGGGTGGGTGGTCGTCTGGGAACGGCGGGGTCAGCTTCGGGGGTAGCGGGTGAGCCAGCCCGGGGCCGAGGCCGAGGGGCCATGGAGGGTGGGGCCCTGGGTCATTTCCAGGGCGAAGTCGTCGGCCAGCTCCAGGATCGTGGCCCGGCCCTCCAGGTCGGCGACCCAGGCCGCCGGGAGGGCCGTCTCGCCGTGGAGGGCGCCGAGCAGGGCCCCGCAGAGGGCGCCGGTGGCCGTGGAGTCGCCGCCGTGGTTGACGGCCAGGCGCAGCGCCTGCGGCACGTCCTCCGCGGCGAGGGCGCAGTAGACGGCGACGGCGAGGGCGTCCCCGGCGTCGCGGCCGTCGCCGGGGGAGAGGGACTCGACGGCGGCGGGGCCCGGTGCGGTCTCCGCGACGGCGGCGAGGGCCCGCCGCAGGGCGTCGGTCACGGGCTGGTGGCCGGGGCGGGCGGCGAGGAGGGCGAGGGCGCGCCGGACGGCGGCGTCGAGGGTCTCGCCCCGGGTCAGTCCGTGGACGATGACGGCGAGGGCCCCGGCGGACAGGTACGCGGTGGGGTGCCCGTGGCTCTGGGTGGCGCACTCGACGGCGAGCTGGAGCACCAGGGAGGGCTCCCAGCCGACGAGGAGGCCGAAGGGGGCCGAGCGCACGGTGGCGGCGGCGCCGCGGGCGGTGGGGTTCTTGGGCTGGTCCAGGGTGCCCAGGGTGTCGTCGGCGAAGCCGGTCAGGCAGGCCCGGTCGGGGCCGCGCCGGGCGTAGAGCCACTCCTGGCGGGCGAGCCAGCCGTCGTCCTTGCGGCGTTCGTCGGGGCCCCAGTCGTGCTGGGTGGCCGCCCAGCGGAGGTAGGCGCGGTGGACGTCGGTCGGGGGGTGCCAGGCGCCGGTGTCCCGGCGCACGTGGGCCCGGATCAGGCCGTCGACGGTGAACAGGGAGAGCTGGGTGGACGCCGTGACGGTGCCGCGACGGCCGTGGGCGGGGGCGGGCTCGGTGAGCCCGGCCGGGCCGTGGGCCTCGCGGATGCCCTCCGGGGAGAGGCCGGCGACCGGGGCGCCGAGGGCGTCGCCGATGGCGGAGCCGAGGAGGGCGCCGCGCACCCGGCTGCGGAAGTCCTGCTGTTCGGCGCGGCCCCACAGCGCGGTGGCCAGGCTGATGATGGGGCCGCTGGTCGGGCCGGGGCCCTGGCCGTCGGCGGTGCCGGCCGGGGCGGTGCCGGCCGGGGCGGTGGGGCGGGCCGGTTCGGGCGTGTGCGGTTCCGTCGCCCCGGCCTGCCCGGCCTGCCCGGCCTGCCCGGTCTGCCCGGTCTGCCCGGCTGCCCCGGCCGTCACTGTCCCCCCGGCTGTCCCAGCCGTCACCGTTGCCCCGGTCGTTCCCGTCGCCCCAGCCTGCCCAGTCGTCACCGGCACCCCGGCTGCCCCGGCCTGTCCGGCTGCCCCGGCCTGTCCGGCTGCCCCGGCCGTCTCCGTCCCCCCGGTCCCCCCGGCCGTCGCCGCAGTCGTGGGCGTGCTTGTCGACGTGCTTGTTGACGTGGTTGTCGTCGTGTCCATGCCGTTCCCCCCAGAGTCTGGCGGGCACTGTAGTGGACAGGTTCGGTCCGATTCGGGCGGAGTCCGTCAGGTCGCCCGTAAGTGACCGGAGAACGGCCGGAACGCACGCGATCCGGCCAGGGAAATGATCAGTGGCACGTTTTGCCACTTGTCTCCACGGTGGCTGGTTCCCGCCATGTCCCGTTCATGCGCGGTTCGCCGGCGGCCCGGAGCCTCGACGCCATGAAGAAGGCTCTCCTCGCCGCGACCGCCGCCGTCGCCTCCGCCCTCACCGCCTCCCTGGTCGTGGCCCCCGCCGCCGCCGCCTCCGGCTGGGAGTGGCCCGGCCGGCACCACGACCGCACCTCCATCCCGTTCACCGAGGCCACCGTCACCGCCGCCGCGGACGGCTCGTACGCCCTGAAGTGGAACACCAAGGGCGCCCGGCACGTCGAGATCAAGGCGAACGGCAAGGTCGTCGCCGAGGGCGGAGCCCAGGGCCGGGCCACGGTCAAGGGCCTGCCCGCCGCCGACCGCCAGTGGTTCGACTTCAAGGCCGACCACGGCCAGGGCCTCCACCTCGCCGACCGCCAGATCCGGCTGGAGGGCGCCGTCAACTTCCGCGACGTCGGCGGCTACCGCACCGCCACCGGCCAGTGGGTCAAGATGGGCGAGGTCTACCGGTCCGACGCCCTCGACAAGCTCACCGCGAACGACAAGGCCAAGCTCCAGCGGCTGCGCGTGAAGACCGTCTTCGACCTGCGCACCCAGGACGAGCGCACCAAGGACGCCGACCAGGTCCCGGCCGGCGCCCGCTACGTCGTCGCCGACGTCTTCGCCGGATCCGGCTCGTTCCAGACCCTGCCCAAGTCCCCCGACGAGGCCGTCCAGGCCATGATCGGCGCGGAGCGGAGCATGGTCAGCGGCGAGGGCGGCAAGAAGGCCTACACCCAGGTGCTCGACGGGGTCCGCGACGACCGCGCCCACGCCGTCCTCTTCCACTGCACCGCCGGCAAGGACCGCACCGGCTGGGCCGACGCCACGCTGCTGACCGCCCTCGGCGTCCCGCAGGAGACGGTGATGGCCGACTACCTGGCCAGCAACGACTACCGCAAGGCCGCCAACGACGCGATCCTCTCCCACCTGCCGGCCCCGCAGGCCGCCGTCTACAAGCCGCTGCTCGACGTCCGCCCCGAGTACCTGAACGCGGGCTACGACGAGGTCAAGGCCGCGTACGGCACCTTCGACCGCTACCTCAAGGACGGCCTCGGCCTGGACGCCCGTGAGCTGCGCGACCTGAAGCGGGACCTCCTCGTCGGCTGACCCCTCCCGCGGCGGACGAAGGAGCGCGAGCGGGGCCCGTGGCGTCCACGGGCCCCGCTCGCGCGCGTCTCAGTCCAGGACCGGCAGCAGCTCCGGCAGGTGCCCGTCCGAGGCCCGGGCGGCGTCCTGGCGCTCCTGCGGCACCTCCCCGTACAGGGTCGTCCGGGCCTTCGCGGGCCGGCCCGCCGCCTCCGCGACCGCGACCAGGTCCCGTACGGACTTGTACGAGCCGTAACCCGACCCCGCCATGCGGGAGATGGTCTCCTCCATCAGGGTGCCGCCCAGGTCGTTGGCGCCGGAGCGGAGCATCTCTGCCGCGCCCTCCGTGCCCAGCTTCACCCAGCTCGTCTGGATGTTGCGGACGTACGGGTGCAGCAGCAGCCGGGCCATCGCGGTCACCGCCCGGTTGTCGCGGACCGTCGGGCCGGGCCGGGCGATGCCCGCCAGGTAGACGGGGGCGTTGGTGTGGATGAAGGGCAGCGTCACGAACTCCGTGAACCCCTCCACGCCCTTGGCGAGGGCGGTCTGCTGGATGCGGGCCAGGGTGCGGAAGTGGCCGAGCCAGTGCCGGGGCTGGTCCACGTGCCCGTACATCATCGTGGACGAGGAGCGGATGCCCAGCTCGTGCGCGGTCGTGATGACCTCGGTCCAGTCCTTCGTGGGCAGCTTGCCCTTGGTGAGCACCCAGCGGACCTCGTCGTCCAGGATCTCCGCCGCCGTGCCCGGGATCGAGTCCAGCCCGGCCTCCTTGGCGGCCGTCAGCCAGTCCCGTACGGACATCCCGGTGCGGGTGGCGCCGTTGACGACCTCCATCGGGGAGAAGGCGTGCACGTGCATCCCCGGCACCCGCTGCTTGACCGCCCGGGCGATGTCGAAGTACGCCGTCCCCGGCAGGTCCGGGTGGATGCCGCCCTGCATGCACACCTCGACGGCGCCCACGTCCCAGGCTTGCGCGGCCCGGTCGGCGACCTGCTCCAGGGAGAGGGTGTACGCGTCGGCGTCGGTGCGGCGCTGAGCGAAGGCGCAGAAACGGCAGCCGGTGTAGCAGACGTTCGTGAAGTTGATGTTCCGCGTGACGACGTACGTGACGTCCTCGCCCACCACCGAGCGGCGCAGGTCGTCCGCGATCCGGCACAGGGCGTCCAGCGCCGGGCCGTCCGCGTGCAGCAGCGCCAGGGCCTGCTCGTCGGTGAGCCCCTCGGGGTCGTCGGCGGCCTGCGCCAGCGCGGCCCGTACGTCGGTGTCGATGCGTTCGGGGACCATGCCGGGGGCGGCGGCCTCGCGCAGGGCCTCCCAGTCGCCGTAGACGTGGTCGAAGTCCTCGCGGCGGTCGCCGGTGCGGCCCTCGGTGTCGACGGCGGTGTGCAGGTCGGTGCGCCCGCTGGCGGTGAAGGCCTCCTCGGGCTCCTGCCAGGGGTGCCCCTCGACGACCGCGTCGGGGCGGGCCAGGCCGGTCTCGGGGTCGGCCAGCGCCCGGACGTGGGGCAGCAGGCGGGGATCCAGCCAGGGCTCGCCCCGGCGCACGAACTCCGGGTACACGCAGAGCCGTTCGCGCAGCTCGAACCCGGCCTCCGCCGACCGCTCGGCCAGCAGGTCGATCTGGGGCCAGGGCCGCTCGGGGTTGACGTGGTCCGGGGTGAGCGGGGAGACCCCGCCCCAGTCGTCGATGCCGGCGCCGATCAGACGGGCGTACTCGCCGTCGACCAGGTTGGGCGGGGCCTGGAGGCAGGCGGAGGGGCCCATGATGTGCCGGGCGACGGCGATCGTGGCGACCAGGTCGTCCAGTTCGGCGTCCGGCATGCCGCGCATCGCCGTGTCCGGCTTGGCGCGGAAGTTCTGGATGATCAGTTCCTGGATGCCGTGGTAGGCGCGGGAGATCCGGCGCAGCGCGAACAGCGACTCGGCGCGCTCCTCGTACGTCTCGCCGATGCCGATCAGCAGCCCGGAGGTGAAGGGGACGGAGGAGCGGCCGGCGTCCTCCAGGACGCGCAGGCGGACGGCCGGCTCCTTGTCGGGGGAGCCGTGGTGCGGGCCGCCGGGCTCGGACCACAGCCGGGTGGCGGTGGTCTCCAGCATCATGCCCATGGACGGGGCGACCGGCTTGAGGCGCTGGAAGTCCGCCCAGGACATCACCCCGGGGTTGAGGTGGGGCAGCAGCCCGGTCTCCTCCAGGATCCGCACGGAGATGGCGCGGACGTAGGAGATCGTGTCGTCGTAGCCCTCCGCCTCCAGCCACTCGCGGGCCTCGGGCCAGCGGTCCTCGGGCTTGTCCCCGAGGGTGATGAGGGCTTCCTTGCAGCCGAGGGCCGTGCCCCGGCGGGCGATGTCGAGGACCTCGTCCGGGGACATGAACATCCCGTGGCCCGCGCGGCGCAGCCTGCCGGGGACGGTGGCGAAGGTGCAGTAGTGGCACTTGTCGCGACACAGCCGGGTGAGCGGGATGAACACGCTCTTCGAGTACGTGATCACGCCCGTGCGGCCGGCGGCCGCCAGGCCCGCGTCGCGGACCCGGGCGGCGGAGGCGGCGAGGTCCTCCAGGGCCTCGCCGCGGGCCTGGAGCAGTACGGCCGCCTCGGTCGCGTCGAGCGCGACGCCGTCCCGGGCCCGCCGGAGCGCGCGGCGCATCGCGTTGTCGGTCGGAGCGTCACTCGGAGTGGTCATACGGGGAGCATACGATCCGTGCTTCCGGGGCCGGGGCGGGTCACCGCATCAGCTCACCGGCGTTGACCAGCAGGGACTGGCCGGTTATCGCCCTCGCCCGGTCGGAGGCGAGGAAGGCGGCGGCGTCCGCGACGTCCCCGTCGGTGGCGAGGTCGGGCAGGGCCATGCGGTCGGTGAGGCGGGCGAGGACCTCGGCCTCGGGGACGTTCTCGGTGTGGGCGGTGAAGGTCACGAAGGCCTGGACGGGCGGGCCCCACATCCAGCCGGGCAGGACGGTGTTGACGCGGATCCGGTGCGGGCCGAGCTCGCGGGCCAGGGAGTACATGGCGGAGGTCAGCGCGCCCTTGGAGGCGGCGTAGGCGGCCTGGCGGACCTCGCTCGGGGCGGCGACGGCGGACTGGGTGCCGATGAGGACGACGGAGCCGCCGCCCCCGGCCTTGAGGGCGGGCAGGCAGGCGCGGGTCATGCGCAGGGTGCCGAGCAGGTTGACGTCCAGGATCTGCTGCCAGGTGCCGAAGTCGGCGTCCTCCAGGCCGCCGAAGTAGGAGTCCCAGGCGGCGACGTGCACGACGGCGTCGATGCCGCCGAAGCGCTCGGCGGCGAGGGCGGCGAGGGCCTCGCACTGCCGCTCGTCGGTGATGTCGGTGGGCAGGTGCGCGGTGTGGGTGCCGTCGGGGTCGATCTCGGCGGCGGACTTGGCCAGGTTGGCCCCGGTGCGCGCCCCGAGGACGGCGTTCCCGCCGTCGCGCACCACGGCGGCGGCCACCTGGTGGCCGAGCCCGGCCCCCACACCGGAGACGACGACGGTCTTCCCTCGCAGCAGCATGGCGCGCTCCCGTGTGACGGCATCATTTCTGACGGTGCGTCAGGGTAGGCGGGGGCGGCCGCGGTGGGAAGGGGCGCGGGGGGACGGGGCGCCGGGCCCGGGCGGGGCCGGGACGGGGCGCGGACGGCTCAGCGGCGCCCGGAGGCGTCCAGGTAGATGTTCACGGCGACCCAGGTGAACCACAGCAGCGGGATGATCGCCACGTAGGCGAGCGGCCGGGCGTGCACCGGCGGGCCCTCCTCCAGCGGCTGGCGGCCGGGTGCGGGGGTGGGGTGCGGGAGCTTGCCGAACTTGATCGAGGCGATCAGGTTCCAGAGCAGCGTGAACGGCGTGAAGATCACCAGGGAGATGGGGCTCCACCAGCCCTGGCACAGGGTCTTCGTGGTCATGATCCGCACCAGCGCCCGGCCGCACTGCCGGCAGAAGGGCCCGTTGAGCGTGTGGAAGCGCATCATGATCAGCACGCCGACGTGGGCGCGGACCGCGAAGTTCGCCGCCTCCGGGGCCCCGCAGTTGCGGCAGCCGGGCGCGGGCGCGTGGGCGTACGGGGGCGCGAACGCGGGGTCGTGGGGCATCGGGCCGGGGGCGCCCTGCTGGGCCGGGAAGCCGGAGGCCGGCTGCGGCGCGTGCCAGGCGCCCGGACCGGCCGGCGGCCCGACGGGCGGCTGGCCGGGCTGGGGCCCGCCGGCGGGCTGCTGGGCGTACGGGTTCGGCTGCGGGGCGCCGCCCGCGTACGGGTTCGGCGGGACGGGGGCGCCGGAATAGGGGTTCGGCGCGGGCTGCTGCGGCGGCGGGGTGGTCATGGCAGGCCTTCGGGATCGGCGGCGCGGGCAGGAGAGCGGCGGCCGACGGGTGAGGCGGGGCGGCGAACGCCTGGGCCACGGCCCGCTCCGCCTTCCGGATGCCTTCACGGAAGGGGGAGGCGTCGTACACCAGTGCTCTCGTCTGGCTTGAAACTATCAGGAGTTGAGGCGGCCGCCGGTCGCCGCCGCGCGCCGGGTCACGTCCTCGGGTGCGCCGCGACCAGTCGCCCGAAGGCCTCCGGGGTGATCGTCTCCAGGCCCCTGCCCGTCAGTACGCCGACCTCCTCGCCGTTGGCCTCCACCACCGGCGCGCCCTTCTTGCCGCTGCGGTGGAAGGCCCGCGCGACCCGGTCCACCCACGGCATGTACGTCAGCTCCTCGACGGCCGCGTCGAAGCCGGGGCCGCGCAACCCCGGCACCCGGCCGGCGAGGTCGAGCAGGGTGGCCGTCGAGCCGAACCTGTCGTCCGACTCCCGCTCCGGATGGTTCTCGTAGAGCACCCGCAGGTAGTCCATGAACTTGCCCGGGTCCTCGTTCACCGCCGCGCCCAGCGCGTTCAGGGCGCGCTTGGAGCCCTTCCCGCCGAGGGCCCCGTCCAGGAAGGTGGCGAAGTGGTACTCGACGCGGTAGTCCCCGGCGTCCGCCCGCTCCTTGAAGGCCGCCCCGAGACCGGTCTCCACGCCCGCGCAGAACGGGCAGCGCGGATCCAGCCAGACCGACACGAGGTCCTTCGCGTCCTGCCTGCCGTACGGGACCACCACCCCGTCCTCCCCGGCGGTGTGCGCCGGGCGGACGAACGGCTTCCCGCCCGCCTCGCCCGCGCCCGAACCGGCCGACCGCGAGGCGTACAGGCCCACCCCGGCCGCGAGCGCGAGCACGGCGACCAGCGCCCCGCCGACGAGCAGCCGCCCGCGCCGCCGGACGCGCCGCGCCTCCTCCTCCCGTTCCGCCAGGAGCCGTTCACGGGCCCCGCGCCGCCGGTCCTTCTTGCCGCCACTCGCCATGGAAACAGGGTAAATTCCAACAAGGCGTACCGGGACGGGCCTTTGGGGTGTTCCGGGCAGGGTCGGAAGTCCCGTTCGGGCCGGGCCGGAGGGCCGCAGGAGGCGGGCTGGACGTCCTGGGCCACAGACGGGTGAAGCCGAGACGAATGGTGCGTCATATCTGCGGGGGCGACGGCGAGTCGGATCCGAATACCTGATAGACAGAACAATCACGGCCCGACCGGCCGTGCGCCTGACTTCGCCGGCCGCCTTGGGGGGATCGCCGCACCGTGAAGCCGCTTCACCGTCATGTAGTCAACACCTCGCGCAAGGTACTGTGCACGGCTGCCCTCGCCGCCAGCCTCACCACGGCCGCCGTCGTGACCAACACGCCGGTCGCCGGCGCGGGCGAGGCCGAGCCCACCCCGGACAGCCCGCAGGCCGCCGAGCGCGGTGACGCCCGCCTCGACCTGCCGGGCCAGCTCGCCGACCCCGTGGTCCCGCCCGCCGCGGGCGCGGGGGGAACGGCCGCCGAGGGCGCCGCCGGCATCCCCGCGACGGCCCTCGACGCCTACAAGCGCGCCGAGCTCGCCGTCGCCGCCGCGCTGCCCAAGTGCAAGCTGCCCTGGCAGTTGATCGCGGGCATAGGCCGCATCGAGTCCGTGCACGCCTCCGGCTACGGGCTCAAGGAGGACGGCACCACCGAGCGGCCGATCCGCGGCCCGCGCCTCGACGGCAACGGCTTCGCGAAGATCCTCGACACCGACAAGGGCGAGTTCGACGGCGACACCGAGTACGACCGCGCCTTCGGCCCGCTCCAGTTCATCCCCTCCACCTGGGCCACCTGGAAGGCCGACGGCAACGGGGACGGCAAGCGCGACGCGAACAACATCTACGACGCGGCCCTCGGCGCCGGCCTCTACCTCTGCGCGGGCGGCAAGGACCTCTCCAACCCCGCCGACCTCGACAAGGCGATCCTCAGCTACAACCAGTCGCGCGAGTACGTGAACAGCGTGCTCGGCTACATGCGCCAGTACCAGCAGGACGGCACCGCCGGGATCCCGAACCCGCCCGTCGGCACCTACCCGACCCCGCCGACGCCGACCGTGCCCACCCCGCCGCACGTCCCGACCCCGAACCCGCAGGCGCCGAAGCCGGACCCGAAGCCCACCCCGAAGCCCACCCCCGAGCCGTCGAAGCCCACGCCGGAGCCGTCCAAGCCGACCCCGGCGCCGGCGACGCTGGCCAAGCTGGAGCGGGTGGGCGACGGCGCGCTGGAGGCGGAGGCCGGCAGCACGTTCGCGGACGGCGCCCGCTTCAAGGCGGTGCTCAGCGACGGCAAGCCGGCCGTCGGCCAGGCCGTCGTCGTCGCCGTGGAGCAGGACACCACCGGCGGGACGGGCTTCGTCTTCGGCGACGAGTCGAGCGTGGTCGTCCGTACCGACGCCCAGGGCGTCGCGACCGCGCCGCGGCTCAAGGCGGGCCCGAAGGCGGGCACCTTCACCCTGCGGGCCACGGCCTACGACGCCAAGGGCCAGTTCACCGTGGCGCTGGACGGCAAGGTCACCGCGAAGCCGGCCGAACAGCCCCTGGCGCTGACCCGGACGGACGGCACCAAGGCCGTCGAGGTCGCGGCCGGCACCCCGGTCAAGGGCCTGGAGTTCCTGGCGGCCCGCGGCGGCACGGCGCAGACCGGCGTCCAGGTCACCGCGGCGCTGGTCACCGGCAAGCCCGGCGCCTGGGTCCCGGTGGACCCGAAGACGGCGAAGGGCCCCTTCTTCAAGGGCGCGTCGGCCGACCAGAAGCTGTTCGCCCTGGAGCTGCCCAAGACCAAGGCCGACGGGAAGGTCTCCCTGCCGGAGCTGCAGACGGCGGGCGTGCCGGCGGGCACGTACCACCTGCGGCTGACCACGGCGGACGGGGCCGAGCTGGTCCTGGACGTCAAGGTCGTCTGACCCGCGCCCGCCCGTACGACGGCACGGCCGGTCGCCCCGGGGCGACCGGCCGTGCCGTCGTGCAGGGGACCCTTATACGGGGGTGTCCTGGAGGGGGGAGAAGCCGGCGCCGCAGGCGGCCGCCAGGTTCGCCGGGGTGAACGGCGTGTCCGAGGTGGTGCACCGGGCCTCGTGGATCACCCCGTCCTTGCCCAGCAGGTCGACGTAGAGGTAGCCGGGGTTGCGCTCGGTGACCGTGGCGTCGGCGTCCGTGACGCACTGGGGCGCGTTGGGGAGGTTCCCCAGGTTGATCCAGACGCCCGGGTTGCGGCTGTCGTTGAGGAACGCGTGGCCGTGCCGGTCGGTCGCCACGTGGAAGGTCACGCCGGCGGGGAAGTTGATGTAGTCCGGCGCGGTGACGCTGACGTCGCGCGAGGTGGAGCACTTCTTCTTGTGCTCGTCCCGGTCGTCCTCGGACCTGGCCTGCTTGGCGTGCTTGGCCTGCTTGTGCTGCATCGCGGCCTTGCCGGAATGGGCGGACTTCCTCTTGTGCTGGGGGTCGTGGTCCGCGCCCCCGCCGGCGGCCGCGGACGGTGCCATGAGCGCGCCGAGGAGCACCGCCCCCGTCACCGCCGAAATCCCCCGTGCGGCCCAAGCGAGCTTCGTCATCTGATCCTCCGTGAGTTCGGGCCTGGTGTTCGCGTTCGAACATCCCCGACCCGCTCCCGAAGTGCACGCAACGTGACCGCGCGATCACTCAGGGGAACCACGACTCGGCCCCGAACGGCGGTGGGGCACCGCTCCGGAGGGAAAGGCAGGAGCCCCGCCCCTTCCGTTCGCACGGAGGGGCAGGGCTCCTTGGGTACTGCGATATCCGACCGCGATCCGGTCGGCCTGGCGACTAGGCCGGGGTGACGTTCTCCGCCTGCGGGCCCTTCGGACCCTGCGTGACGTCGAAGTTCACCTGCTGGTTCTCCTCGAGGGAGCGGAAGCCAGAGGCGTTGATCGCGGAGTAGTGGACGAAGACATCCGGGCCGCCGCCGTCCTGGGCGATGAAGCCGAAGCCCTTTTCAGCGTTGAACCACTTCACGGTTCCGGTAGCCATGAGCCCTCCTATGGGCCAAAGGGTCGCCCTGCTCCAGAACCTGCTAAGAAGTCTGAAAACTACAAAAGCCTGCGGGTTACATGCTCCGCAGGCCTCGTACTGCAAGGGAAACCAAACTGCAACTTGCGTCGAGCCTAGCACGCACCCTCGGGGCGAGACCAGAGGGAAAGATCACGTCACCCGGACGTTTGAGACCCGCTCGATCGCTGACGGAGAAGCGCCGCTAGTCTCGCGATGTGGACGTCTATCGCAGCCGGCCCCGGGTCGGCCACATCCAGTTCCTGAACTGCATGCCCCTCTACTGGGGGCTCGCGCGCACCGGCACGCTGCTGGACATGGAGCTGACCAAGGACACCCCCGAGAAGCTCAGCGAGCGCCTGGTGCAGGGCGACCTGGACATCGCGCCGATCACCCTCGTGGAGTTCCTCCGCAACGCCGACCGGCTCGTCGCCTTCCCCGACCTGGCGGTCGGCTGCGACGGCCCCGTGATGTCCTGCGTGATCGTCTCGCAGGTCCCGCTGGAGCAGCTGGACGGGGCCCGGGTGGCCCTCGGCTCGACCTCGCGGACCTCCGTGCGCCTCGCCCAGCTGCTGCTCGCCGAGCAGTACGGGGTGCGGCCCGACTACTACACCTGCCCCCCTGACCTGGGGCTGATGATGCAGGAGGCCGACGCGGCGGTGCTGATCGGGGACGCCGCGCTGCGCGCCTCGCTGCACGACGCCCCCCGGCTGGGGCTGGCCGTGCACGACCTCGGCCAGATGTGGAAGGAGTGGACGGGGCTGCCGTTCGTCTTCGCCGTCTGGGCCGCCCGCAAGGACTACCTGGCCCGCGAACCCGAGATCGTCCGCGAGGCCCACGAGGCCTTCCTCGCCTCCCGGGACCTCTCCCTGGAGGAGGTCGTGAAGGTCGCCGAGCAGGCGGCCCGCTGGGAGGCCTTCGACGCCGGGCTGCTCCAGCGCTACTTCACCACCCTCGACTTCCGCTTCGGCCCGGAACAACTCGCAGGGGTCAGGGAATTCGCGCGGCGTACGGGAGCGGACACCGGCTACGCGGCAGATGTGACCGTGGAGTTGCTGAAGGCGGGCGCTCCCGAGCGTTGATCATCAATACCCCGGGGATCTTCCCCGGGATCTTCCGCTTCACGGCACGGGAATGTTCCGTTTGCCGGTAATTCGTTCGCCTTTCGCATTTCCGTCGTACGCGTCCGAAGAAGCGGAAGAAGTTGTGCCGCGGGGAATACGGGCGGGCAGGGCGGGGAAGCGGATGGCATTCGGCAGGAACATGACCGGCGAGTCCTTTGGACCGGTGTCCTGGGAGGAGATCACCAGGTTCACGGTCGGCAGGTCGCTGCGCGACGCGGTGCGCGCGTCCAAGCGGGGCGCGGGACCGCACGCCCTGCGCGTCCCGCGCGTGCGCGGCGGCGAGGAGTACATGGTCCCGGCCGTGTACATCGCGCCGGCCGGGCCGGACGGCGCCCCGCTGCGGCAGGCGGGCTTCCGGCTGTACGAGGACGAGGGCCGCACCCGGCTGCTGTGCGCGGTCGCCCCGGACGGCCCCGGCGGCGACCGCCACCGGGTGACCGACGCGGCCGGGCGCGAGGCCGGCGCGGTCCACCGCACCCCGGCGGCCCAGCGGCTGGTCCGGCACGGCTGGTGGCTGGAGCAGCCCGGTCGTCCCGAGGTGGCCGCCGCGCGCCGCTGGGCCGAGGGGGGACCCGGGCGGATCGCCGGGCGGGGCGTCGGCAAGCTCCTCGGCAGCGTCGTCGACAACGTCCTGAGCCTGGGCGCCGAGGACACCGGCGACACCCCGCTCCACCCGGTGCTCTGGCGGGCCGGGGAGGAGACCGTGCTCTCCTTCCGGCCCTCCCAGGGCCCCCGCTGGTACACGGTCGAGCGGGACGGCTGGCTGGATCGGCGGCTGGCCTTCGCCCTCGCGGTCCTGCGGGAGAGCGGGGTGTGGGGCGCGGACCGGCGCTGACGCCCGCCGACGGTCCGGCCCCGATCCGCCGGGCAGGCCCTAAGGTGCTGCTGTCCGGGTGACCACGGAGCCCGGGGGACGGGGGGACCGATGCAGGCGCTCGAAGACGGTGAACCGCGGACGATCGGCGCGTACCGGCTGCTCGGCCGGCTCGGCGCGGGCGGCATGGGCCGGGTCTACCTCGGGCGCAGCGCGGGCGGCCGGACCGTCGCCGTGAAGGTCGTGCACCCCCACTTCGCCTCCGACGCGGAGTTCCGCACCCGCTTCCGCCGCGAGGTGGAGGCCGCCCGGCGGGTGGGCGGGGAGTGGACCGCGCCCGTGCTGGACGCCGACCCGGAGGCGGCCGTGCCGTGGGTGGCGACCGGGTACGTGGCGGGGCCCGCGCTGGACCGGGCGGTCGCCGGGCACGGGCCGCTGCCGCAGGCCTCGGTGCGGGCGGTGGGCGCGGGACTGGCCCGGGCCCTGGTGGCGGTGCACGCGCTGGGCCTCGTCCACCGGGACGTGAAGCCCTCCAACGTGATGCTGACCCTCGACGGGCCGCGGCTGATCGACTTCGGGATCGCCCGGGCCACGGACGGCACCGCCTCGCTGACCTCCACCGGGGTGTCGATCGGCTCGCCCGGCTACATGTCCCCCGAGCAGATCCTCGGCAAGGGGGTCACGGGGGCGTCGGACGTGTTCTCGCTGGGCGCGGTGCTGGCCTTCGCGGCGACCGGCCGGCCGCCGTTCAGCGGGGACAACTCCGCCACCCTCCTCTACAAGGTGGTGCACGAGCCGCCGGAGCTGGACGCCCTCCCGGAGGGCGAGCTGCGCGGGCTGATCGCGGCCTGCCTGGCGAAGGCGGCGTCCGAGCGGCCGTCGCCCGAGGCGCTGGCGGCCGCGCTGGGCGGGGCGCTGGGCGCTCCGGGGTGGCTGCCGGCCCCGCTGGTGGAGGAGGCGAGCCGGGCTGCGGTGGCGCTGCTGGACCTGGACGCGGATGCCTCCGGGGGCGGGGCCGGGACCGGGTTCGGCCCGGGGGCGGTGTCCGCGTCCGGGCCGGTGCCGTTCACCGAGGGGTCCTACGGCGGGCCCGTCGGGGTCGGCTTCGGGACGCCGGACCCTTCGTACGGGACCCCGCCCGGGTACGCGGCGACCGCCGGCCCCTACGGCTCCGGCGCGGGGGCCGGGTTCGGCGGCGGGGCGTACGGGGCGGGCCCCGGCTCCACGGGAAGCGGAGCCACGGGCGGCGGGGTGTACGGGGCGCCCACCGAGACGGCGGGGCGCGGCGGGGTGCCGGGGCCGCGGACCGTTCCGGCGGACGAGCGGCGCGGGGTCACCGTCAGCGCGGCCGGCCGCCGCTTCAGCTGCACCCTGGTGCTCGGCGCGGCGGCCGCCCTGGTGGCGCTGTCCGGCGGGCTGTACGGGATGGGGCTGCTGCCCGGTCAGGGGGACGCCCGGGACGCGGCGGTGGGCAAGCCCCCGGCCGCCTCGGCGCCGCAGCCCGCGGCCTCCGCCCCCTCGTCCTCCGCCTCCGCGCCGAAGGGGTCCCGCAAGGACGTGCCCGAGCCGTTCATCGGCACCTGGAAGGGCAGCGTCACCACCAGCATCAAGGCCACCACCGAGTTCGAGATCACCATCAAGGCCGGCGGGATCGGCGAGGTCGTCGCCCGGGACAAGTCGGTGCTGCCCGTGCTCGGCACCGACTGCAGTGGCGACTGGCGGCTCTCCTCCGCCACCGACGGCTCCCTGGTCCTGGACAGCTCGGTCGGCACCAATCCGGCCCCGGGCATCTGCTCCGGCGGCTCCGCCGACGAGCGCTTCACCCTCAACCCCGGCGGCACGCTGCACTACAGGTCGGGCGACAGGGGGGCCGGCAACCCCGAGGGCGACCTCGTGCGCAGCCCCTGACGCGGGTCCCCGCCCCCTGGCGGAGCCGGTCGGGGGCGCTGGCGTAGGCTGGATCGGTCCGGACCCTTGACACACCGCCGAAAGGTGACCCACCGGTGACCGACCTGGCCGCACTCCAGTCCGTCCTCGACCGCGCCGCCGAGGGGGGCCGGATCACCAAGGAAGAGGCGCTCGACCTCTACCGGCACGCTCCCCTGCACGCCCTCGGCCAGGCCGCCGACGCGGTGCGCCGGCGCCGCTACGCGGGTACGGAGCACATCGCGACGTACATCATCGAGCGCAACATCAACTACACCAACGTGTGCGTCACGGCCTGCAAGTTCTGCGCCTTCTACGCGGCCCCGAAGGACACGAAGAAGGGCTGGACCCGCGGCCTCGACGACATCCTGCGCCGCTGCGCGGAGACCGTCGAGCTCGGCGGCACGCAGGTGATGTTCCAGGGCGGGCACCACCCGGACTTCGGCGTGGAGTACTACGAGGAGCACTTCTCCGCCATCAAGAAGGCCTTTCCGCAGCTGGTCATCCACTCCCTCGGCGCGTCCGAGGTCGAGCACATGGCCCGCATCTCGGGGGTCTCCGCGGAGGAGGCCATCCAGCGCATCCACGCCGCCGGCCTCGACTCCTTCGCGGGCGCCGGCGCCGAACTCCTGCCGGAGCGGCCGCGCAAGGCGATCGCCCCGCTGAAGGAGTCCGGCGAGCGCTGGCTGGAGATCATGGAGATCGCCCACAAGCTGGGCGTGGAGTCCACCTCCACCATGCTGATGGGCACCGGCGAGACCAACGCCGAGCGCATCGAACACATCGCGATGATCCGTGACACGCAGGACCGCACCGGCGGCTTCCGCGCGTTCATCCCGTACACGTACCAGCCCGAGAACAACCACCTCAAGGGCCGGACGCAGGCGACGGTGTTCGAGTACCTGCGCATGATCGCGATCGCGCGGCTCTTCCTCGACAACGTCGCGCACATCCAGGGCTCCTGGCTGACCGTCGGCAAGGAGGCGGGCCAGCTCGCCCTGCACTACGGCGCCGACGACCTCGGTTCGATCATGCTGGAGGAGAACGTCGTCTCCTCCGCCGGCGCCAAGCACCGCTCGAACCGCCAGGAGATCATCGACCTGATCCGCAAGGCGGGCCGCGTCCCGGCGCAGCGCGCGACGACGTACGAGCACCTCGTCGTCCACGAGGACCCGGCGAACGACCCCGTCGACGACCGCGTCGTCTCGCACATCTCCTCGACCGCCATCGAGGGGGGCACCGCCCACCCCGAGCTGAAGCTCATCTCCGCGAACTGACGCGGACCGGTCCCCGATGCTGACGCTGCACACCGCCGACCTCCTCGTCACCGGCCCGGGCGCCGCACCGCTGGGGGCCGGCGCCGTCCTGGTGGAGGGCGACCGGATCGTCCGCACGGGCCCGTACGGGGAGCTCGGCGCGGCAGCCCCGCACGCCCGCGTGCGGCGCTGGCCCGGGGTGCTGACCCCGGGGCTGCTGGCGCGCGGGGCGGACGTGCTGCTGGAGGGGACGTACTACCCGGACGACCCGTACGAGGTCACCGAGCTCGGACCCGACCCGATCACCGGGGCGGCGGCGCTCGACGCCCTGAAGCTGACCGAGTCCCGCTGGGGCAACAGCGCCCGGCGCGGCACGCAGAAGCTGCTGGCGCGCGGGGTGGTGGCGGTCGCCGGGCGGTTCACGGTCCCGGCGGTGCGCACGGCGGTGGTCCGCTCGGGCCTGGCCGTCGTCCCTCCCGCCCCCTCTGGGGGCGCGCCCGCGCTGGACCCGCTCACCGGGCGGGAGAGCGCCGCAGAGGCCTTCCACGGGGTGCTGGAGGCGGGGGCCGCGGCCCGGTTCGCGGTGTTCGCGGTGGCGGACGAGGCGGAGCTGCTGGAGCGCGGGGCGACCACCTGCGTGGCGACGGTCATCGGCGGCCGGCTGCTGCACCGGCGGCGGTAGGGACTCCGGGCGGGGGGCTCGGCGGCGGGCGCCCGCGGCCCCGGGAACGCCTTGGCCCCGGCCGGGTGAGGGCACCGCTCCGGTCCGGGTGCGGGCCTGAGAGGATGGCCCCGTACGAGCCGACCGACCGGCAGACACCGAGCAGCGAGGGGCCACCGCCAGTGACTAGGGCTTCCCTGGACAAGCAGCCGCACGAAGTCGCCTCCATGTTCGACGGCGTGGCGGAGAAGTACGACCTCACCAACGACGTCCTCTCGCTCGGCCAGGCCCGCCTGTGGCGCAAGGAGGCCGCGAAGGCGGTCGCCGCCCGCCCGGGCCACAAGGTGCTCGACCTGGCCGCCGGCACCGCGACCTCGTCCCTCCCGTACGCCGCGACCGGCGCGTACGTCGTCCCCTGCGACTTCTCCCTGGGCATGCTCCGCGAGGGCAAGAAGCGCAACCCGTGGCTCCCGCTGACGGCGGGCGACGCGACCCGGCTCCCCTTCAAGGACGACGTCTTCGACACCGTGACGATCTCCTTCGGGCTGCGCAACGTCCAGGACACGGACGCCGCGCTGCGCGAGCTGTACCGGGTGACCAAGCCCGGCGGGCAGGTCGTCATCAGCGAGTTCTCGCAGCCGACGTGGGCGCCGTTCCGGACGGTCTACACCGAGTACCTGATGCGCGCGCTGCCGCCGGTGGCCCGCGCGGTGTCCTCGAACCCCGACGCGTACGTGTACCTCGCCGAGTCCATCCGCGCGTGGCCGGACCAGCCGGCGCTGGCCGGGCTGCTCCAGAAGGCCGGCTGGGGCGAGGTCGCCTGGCGCAACCTCAGCGGCGGCATCGTGGCCCTGCACCGCGGCGTCAAGGCCCAGTAGCGTCCGTTGGCTCCCGTGGACTACCAGCACCTCCTGGAACGCATCGCGGCGGACGTCGCCCCGCTGATCGGCAGCGGCACCCCGGCCGAGTACATCCCGGCGCTGGCGGGGGTGGACCCGCGGCGGTTCGGGATGGCGGTCGCCGACCTCGACGGCAACGTCTTCGGCACCGGCGACTGGCAGGTCCCCTTCTCCACCCAGTCGATCACCAAGGTCTTCGCGCTGGCCCTCGCCCTCGCCGAGGGCGGGGACAGCCTGTGGGAGCGGGTGGGGCGGGAGCCGTCCGGCAACCCGTTCAACTCCCTGGTGCAGCTGGAGTACGAGAACGGCATCCCGCGCAACCCCTTCATCAACGCGGGCGCGCTCGTCGTCACCGACCGGCTCCAGACCCTGACGGGCGACGCGAGCAGCGAACTCCTGGACTTCCTGCGGCAGGAGAGCGGGAACCCGGACGTCGGCTTCGACCCGGAGGTCGCCGCGTCCGAGCAGGAACACGGGGACCGGAACGCGGCCGTCGCGCACTTCATGGCCTCGTACGGCAACATCGACAACCCCGTACCGGCGCTGCTGGACCACTACTTCTGGCAGTGCTCGATCGAGATGACCTGCGCGGACCTGGCCCTGGCCGGCCGCTTCCTGGCCCGCCACGGGCTGCGCGCGGACGGCTCGCGGCTACTGACGCGCAGCGAGGCGAAGCAGGTCAACGCGGTGATGCTGACCTGCGGGACCTACGACGCGGCGGGGGAGTTCGCGTACCGGGTGGGGCTGCCGGGCAAGAGCGGGGTCGGCGGCGGCATCATCGCGGTCGTCCCCGGCCGGTGCACCCTCGCGGTGTGGAGCCCGGGACTGGACGCCCAGGGCAACTCGGTCGCGGGCGTGGCCGCCCTGGACCGGTTCACGACCCTGACGGGCCTCAGCGTCTTCTGACCCGGCCGGTGGGACCCCGCGGGCCGGGTCCCACCGGGCGGCGGGGCTACGGCCGGCCGAGCGCGAGCTCGTAGCGCAGGGCGCGGCGGTCGGGCGGGGCCGGGAACTCCTCGGCCAGCGTCATGCCGAGCCGCTCCGCCACCGCCACCGAACGCACGTTGCGGGCGTCGATCACCGCGCAGACCCGCTCGACCCCGACCTCCCGCAGCCGCTCCAGCGTGGCCAGCGCGGCGGCGTACGCGTACCCCTTGCCCCACGCGGCCCGCCCCAGCCGCCACCCGATCTCGATCCGCCCCACCGGCCCCCACTCCTTGTGCGCCGGCCACGGCTGCGCGCCGGTGAAGCCGATGACCTCGCCGGCCCCGTCCAGCAGGGTCCACAGGCAGTGCCCCAACTGCGCGTCGTGCATCCGCTGCCGGGCGGTGATCTCCTCGTACGCGGACAGCTCCGCGGGTCCGCCGAGGAACTCCATCACGTCCGCGTCGTCGAAGACGCGGTGCCAGGCCCGCGCGTCCTCGTCGATCGGTACGCGGAGCCGGACCGCCGGCAGCGGCGGCAGCGGCGGCAGGGTCGTCGGGGAGGTCGTCATCGGGGCAGCCCTTCGGATCGCGATCTCTCTCGCTGCATAGACTGCGTCATGTCCTGTGCCGTTGGGCACCCCTTATCGAGCCTTCGGGAGACCCCGCAGTGACCGAGCGCACCGAGCCCCTCTCCGAACACTCCGCGGACGTGATCGTCGTCGGGGCCGGGCCCGCCGGCTCGACGACCGCCTACTACCTCGCCAAGGCGGGGCTCGACGTCCTGCTCCTGGAGAAGACGGCGTTCCCGCGCGAGAAGGTCTGCGGCGACGGTCTGACCCCGCGCGCCACCAAGCAGCTGGTGGCGATGGGCATCGACATCTCCGAAGAGGCCGGCTGGCTGCGCAACAAGGGCCTGCGCATCATCGGCGGCGGGCAGCGGCTCCAGCTGGACTGGCCGGAACTCGCCTCGTTCCCGGACTACGGACTCGTGCGCAAGCGCGACGACTTCGACGAGATCCTGGCCCGTCAGGCGCAGAAGGCCGGCGCCCGCCTGTACGAGCGCTGCAACGTCGGCGAGCCCGTCCGCGACCCGCGCACCGGGCACATCACCGGCGTGCAGGCGAAGCTCGGCGAGGAGAAGACCCCGGCCACCTTCCACGCCCCGCTCGTCATCGCGGCCGACGGCAACTCCTCGCGCCTGTCCCTCGCGATGGGCCTGCACCGGCGCGAGGACCGCCCGATGGGCGTGGCGGTGCGCACGTACTTCACCTCGCCCCGGCACGACGACGACTACCTGGAGTCCTGGCTGGAGCTGTGGGACCGGCGCGGCCCGCAGGACCGGCTGCTGCCCGGCTACGGCTGGATCTTCGGCATGGGCGACGGCACGTCCAACGTCGGCCTCGGCATCCTCAACTCCTCCTCCGCGTTCAAGGAGCTGGACTGGCGCGAGGTCCTCAAGGCCTGGTGCGCGTCCATGCCGGAGGACTGGGGCTACACCCCCGAGAACATGACGCAGCCGATCCGCGGGGCGGCCCTGCCGATGGCCTTCAACCGGCAGCCGCACTACACCAAGGGCCTGCTGCTGGTCGGTGACGCGGGCGGGCTCGTCAACCCGTTCAACGGCGAGGGCATCGCCTACGCGATGGAGTCGGGCCGGATCGCGGCGGACGTCGTCGTGCAGGCCCACGCCCGCGCCACCCCGGCGCAGCGGGAGCTGGCGCTGCACAACTACCCGAAGGTGCTGAAGGAGACCTACGGCGGCTACTACTCGCTGGGCCGCGCCTTCGTGAAGCTGATCGGCAACCCGAAGGTCATGAAGATCGCCGCGCAGCGGGGCCTGACGCACCCGGTGCTGATGCGCTTCACGCTGAAGATGCTGGCGAACCTGACGGACCCGACGGGCGGCGACGCGATGGACCGCATCATCAACGGCCTCTCGAAGGTGGCCCCGAAGGCCTGAGCCGGCCCCAGACGCCTCCTGAGCCGCCCCCGGGTCCCCGGCGGGCGGCTCAGCCGTCCGCGGGCTCCTCGACGCCCTCCGGGGCCCCGTGGACGGCGCGCACGCAGCGGGCCATGAGGACCAGGCCGGTCAGCAGGAGGGCGCAGGAGACGGTCCAGCCGAGGCCCAGGGCCAGGGGGGTGCCGGGCTTGCGCCAGGGGCGGGCGGTGGTCAGCAGCCAGCCGCCGACCGACAGGAGGCACAGGCCGAGGGCGGCGGGGAGGGCGGTGGCGTCGCCGGGCTCCTCGCACGAGGTTCCGCTCACGGGATCACCACCTCAGGGAATCGCAACGGGCGCACGGGTACGCCGCCTATCTTCGCAGGGCCCCGGCGGGTTCCGCACGGGCCGTCCGCGGGGCGGGATTCCGGGCATGCCGAAGGTCCGGTACTCCGCCCCCTGGGGGCACCTCCCAGCGGTAGCTGGGTGAGGGGGAGTACCGGACCTCGCGGAGACCGGGTGGGTCAGAGGACGCGGACCGCGCCCGTCGGCATGTCGTAGCTCATCGTGCGCTCGACGATGCCCGCGCTGGGGTTCTGCGCGCCGACGAACTTGCCGCCGCCGACGTAGATGGCGACGTGGTAGGCGCTGCCCTTGGGGCCCCAGTACAGGATGTCGCCCGGCTGGAGGTTGCTGAGCGAGACCGAGGTGCCGGCCATGGACTGGTCCTGCGAGACACGGTCCAGGGTGATGCCCGCCTGGCGGTAGGCGGCCTGCACGAGGCCCGAGCAGTCGTACGCGGAGGGGCCGGTGGCGCCCATGACGTACGCCTTGCCGACCTGGGCGTAGACGAAGTTGACGATGGCCGCGGCGGAGCCGGTGGCGGAGGAGCGGCCGCTGCTGGAGCCGCCCTTGACCACGGCACCGCTGCCGTCGTCGGAGGCGGAGGCGCTGGTCAGGGAGGAGCGGCCGCCGTTGCGGGTGGCGCGCTCGGCGTCGGCCTTGCGGTCGGCCTCCTGCTTGGCCTTCTGCTCGGCGACCTTCTGGGCGTCTTCCTTCGCCTGCTTCGCCTCGGCGGCGGCACCCGTACGGGCGCTCTCCTCCTGGGCGTTCAGCTCGCCGGTGACGGCGGCCTCGACGGCGGCGACGCGGGTGTTCTCGGCGGCCGTGTTGACGGCGTTGGAGACCTCGGTGCCGAGGTCCAGGCTGAGGACCGGCATCTCCAGCGTCGTCTCGGCCACGGGCTCGGTAGACGGGGACGCGCTCGCGGTGCCGGCCATGGCCAGGGTGCTGAGGACGCCACCGGCAACTCCGGCGCGGACCGCGAGCTTCGAGGTGCTGCGGCGGGGCTTCCGGTGGCTGGGTATGTGAGCGGTGTGGGACATGGGACAACCGCTATCAGGGGTGCAGGGTCACCTTCAAGAAACGTGGTCTGCGCCACAGTTGCGGAAATCGGCGGGCAACCGGGCGCGCCGCGCCTCTTATTGACGCCGTAACGGACTAATCGGACACCCCTTCACAGGGCTGTGATCATGGCGTTTCAGTAATAAGTCCGAATTGATCCACCGCCTACCATCCACCCGTACAGATGGCCAAGCCTCCTTTTTGCGGGCCCTCCCGGGTGTGTCGCAGGTCACAGTCGCCCGCCGTCGTGAGGGCGCCGTGGCCGGTCCGTGATCCGACCGTGAGGTGTCCGTGCGTTTCCCGGTGCGGCGGGAGCGGCGCGGGTTCGTGAACCGGTGCACATCCCCCCGGCGCCGCAGGGGCCGTCCACTTCCGTACGGCCGACCTCCCCCGGGCGGGGGAGGCGGATTCCCTTACCACCCCGGCGGCCTCGTCGCCAATTTGCCTGTAGCGCCCATTGTTTGATAGTGCAAGGCCGCCTCCACCTGCGGTGACGGGGTCGGATGTCACCTTTGGTGATCATGTGGATGCCTTGCGTATGAAGATCGCCACTCGTTGGGCTTCATGATCGTTCGTCAGGTGGTGGAGATCACAAACTCGGTGTTGTTACCCGTGTCGCAGATCACAGACCGGCAGGCATAAGATGCGCACCAGTCCGGCTTGTGAACTGCCTCACATGCGATCGCCCCCGCTCCGGCGGCCGCGGTCTCCCGGGGCGGCTCCCCCCGGCCACCGCTGGGAGGGCCCCTCATGCCGGCGCAGCGGTCCAACGGTCAAGGACGACTGGAAGGAGCGAGGAGCGTGAATGCCTACGCACCCATCCTCGTGCTCGGCGCCATCGGCGCAGGGTTTGCGATCTTCTCCGTGGTCATGGCCACGCTGATCGGCCCAAAACGGTACAACCGGGCGAAGCTTGAGGCGTACGAGTGCGGCATCGAGCCGACCCCGATGCCCGCCGGCGGCGGACGCTTCCCCATCAAGTACTACCTCACGGCGATGCTCTTCATCGTCTTCGACATCGAGATCGTCTTCCTCTACCCCTGGGCCGTCACCTTCGACTCCCTGGGGATCTTCGGGCTCGTCGAGATGCTGCTCTTCGTGCTCACCGTCTTCGTCGCCTACGCATACGTCTGGCGCCGCGGCGGCCTGGAATGGGACTGAGGGGCTGAATTTTCCATGGGACTGGAAGAGAAGCTGCCGAGCGGCTTCCTGCTGACCACCGTCGAACAGGCCGCGGGCTGGGTGCGCAAGGCATCCGTCTTCCCCGCCACCTTCGGCCTCGCGTGCTGCGCCATCGAGATGATGACCACCGGCGCCGGCCGCTACGACCTCGCCCGCTTCGGCATGGAGGTCTTCCGCGGCTCTCCGCGCCAGGCCGACCTGATGATCGTCGCCGGCCGGGTCAGCCAGAAGATGGCGCCGGTGCTGCGGCAGGTGTACGACCAGATGCCCGCTCCCAAGTGGGTCATCTCCATGGGGGTCTGCGCCTCCTCGGGCGGCATGTTCAACAACTACGCGATCGTCCAGGGCGTCGACCACATCGTCCCGGTGGACATCTACCTCCCCGGCTGCCCGCCCCGCCCCGAGATGCTCATGGACGCGATCCTCAAGCTCCACCAGAAGATCCAGGGCTCCAAGCTCGGCGTGAACCGGGAAGAGGCGGCGCGCGAGGCGGAGGAGGCGGCCCTCAAGGCCCTCCCCACCATCGAGATGAAGGGGCTCCTGCGGTGAGCGACGAACCCGCCGTGGAGAACGGCAACAACGTCCCGGCCCCCCGGGGGGCCGCCCCCGGGCCCGAGGTGATCGGCGTCCGCAAGGGCATGTTCGGCGCCGCGAACGGCGGAGACACCAGCGGCTACGGCGGCCTCGTCCGCACCGTGGCCCTGCCCGGTGCGAGCTCCCGCCCCTACGGCTCCTACTTCGACGAGGTCGCCGACGAACTCGAAGGCGCCCTGGAGGAGCAGGACCTGCTCCCGGAGAACGCGATCGAGAAGGTCGTCGTCGACCGCGGCGAGATGACCCTCCACATCGCCCGCGAACACCTCCTGCGGGTCGCCTCCACCCTGCGCGACGACCCGGCGCTGCGCTTCGAGCTGTGCACCGGCGTCTCGGGCGTGCACTTCCCCGACGACAAGGGGCGCGAGCTGCACGCCGTCTACCACCTGCGCTCCCTCACCCACGGCCGGATCGTCCGGCTGGAGGTGTCGGTGCCCGACGCAGACCCGCACGTCCCCTCGCTCGTCACGGTCTACCCGACCAACGACTGGCACGAGCGCGAGGCCTACGACTTCTTCGGCCTGGTCTTCGACGGCCACCCGGCCCTCACGCGGATCATGATGCCGGACGACTGGCAGGGCTTCCCGCAGCGCAAGGACTACCCGCTCGGCGGCATCCCCGTCGAGTACAAGGGCGCCCAGATCCCGGCTCCCGACCAGCGGAGGTCGTACAGCTGATGTCGAACACCCCCAACAGCGCCGGCCACGCCGCCTCCCGCGAGACCACCGAGGGCACCGTCTACACCGTCACCGGCGGAGACTGGGACGAGATCGTCCAGTCGGCCGCCAAGGCGGACGACGAGCGCATCGTCGTCAACATGGGCCCGCAGCACCCCTCCACCCACGGGGTGCTCCGCCTGATCCTGGAGATCGACGGCGAGACGGTCACCGAGGCCCGCTGCGGCATCGGCTACCTGCACACCGGCATCGAGAAGAACCTCGAATTCCGGAACTGGACGCAGGGCACCACCTTCGTGACGCGCATGGACTACCTGACGCCCTTCTTCAACGAGACGGCGTACTGCCTCGGCGTCGAGAAGCTGCTCGGCATCACCGACCAGATCCCGGACCGCGCCACCGTCATCCGCGTCCTGCTGATGGAGCTCAACCGGCTCTCCTCCCACCTGGTGTGCATCGCCACCGGCGGCATGGAGCTCGGCGCGACCACGATCATGATCTACGGCTTCCGGGACCGCGAGCTGATCCTCGACGTCTTCGAGCTGATCACCGGCCTGCGGATGAACCACGCGTTCGTCCGCCCCGGCGGCCTCGCCCAGGACCTGCCCCCGGGCGCGGTCGACCAGCTGCGCGAGTTCGTCCGGACGATGAAGAAGAACCTGCCGGAGTACGACAAGCTCGCCACCGGCAACCCCATCTTCAAGGCCCGCATGCAGGACGTCGGCTACCTCGACCTCGCCGGCTGCATGGCCCTCGGCGCCACAGGACCGATCCTGCGCTCGGCCGGCCTGCCGCACGACCTGCGCAAGACCGACCCCTACTGCGGCTACGACACCTACGAGTTCGACGTCCCCACCACCGAGAGCTGCGACTCCTACGGGCGGTTCCTGATCCGCCTGGAGGAGATGCGCCAGTCGCTGCGGATCGTCGAGCAGTGCCTGGACCGGCTGGAGCCGGGCCCGGTGATGGTCGCCGACAAGAAGATCGCCTGGCCGGCGCAGCTCGCGATGGGCCCCGACGGCCTCGGCAACTCCCTCGATCACATCAAGAACATCATGGGCACCTCCATGGAGGCCCTCATCCACCACTTCAAGCTGGTGACCGAGGGCTTCCGGGTCCCCGCCGGGCAGGCGTACGCGGCCGTCGAGTCCCCCAAGGGCGAACTCGGCGTCCACGTGGTCTCCGACGGCGGCACCCGCCCCTACCGGGTCCACTTCCGCGACCCGTCCTTCACCAACCTTCAGGCCATGGCGGCGATGTGCGAGGGCGGCCAGGTCGCCGACGTCATCGTCGCCGTCGCCTCCATCGACCCCGTGATGGGAGGCGTCGACCGATGACGGCCGATGCAGTGAATACGGGCGTCAGCCTCGGGATGCCGCAGCTGCCCGCCCCCGACTTCCCCGCCGAGGTGCGCGCCCGGCTGGAAGCCGACGCCCAGGAGGTCATCGCCCGCTACCCCGACAGCCGCTCCGCGCTGCTGCCGCTGCTGCACCTGACGCAGTCCGAGGAGGGCCACGTCTCCCGCACCGGCATCCGCTTCTGCGCCGAGGTCCTCGGGCTGACCACCGCCGAGGTCACCGCGGTCGCCACCTTCTACACGATGTACCGGCGCGGGCCGAGCGGCGACTACCAGGTCGGCGTCTGCACGAACACCCTGTGCGCGGTGATGGGCGGCGACGCCATCTTCGACGAGCTCAAGCAGCACCTCGGGGTCGGCAACAACGAGACCACCCCCGACGGCAAGGTCACGCTGGAGCACATCGAGTGCAACGCGGCCTGCGACTACGCCCCCGTGGTGATGGTCAACTGGGAGTTCTTCGACAACCAGACCCCCGAGTCCGCCAAGGCCCTCGTGGACGACCTGCGCGCCGGCCGCCTCGTCGAGCCGACCCGGGGCGCGCCGCTGTGCACGTACAAGGACACCGCCCGGATCCTGGCGGGCTTCCCCGACACGCGCGAGGGCGCGGTCGCGGCGAGCGGCGGAGCGGGCCCCGCGTCCCTGATCGGCCTGCGCATCGCCCGAGGCGAACCCCCGCACGCGCCGATCGTGCGCCCGCGGGCCGAGACCGGTGGCGAGGGAGGGGAGTGATGTCGGTGTCGTCGAAGGAAAGCCATGGGGGTACCTCCCAGCCGGAGGCCGGGGGAGGAACGAGTCCGGAGAAGCTGCTCTCCCCCGTCCTGTCGGCGTTCTGGGACGAGCCCGAGTCGTGGACGCTGGAGACCTACCGGCGCCACGAGGGCTACGAGGGCCTGCGCAAGGCACTCGCGATGACCCCGGACGAGGTGATCGCCTACGTCAAGGACTCCGGTCTGCGCGGTCGCGGCGGCGCGGGCTTCCCCACCGGGATGAAGTGGCAGTTCATCCCGCAGGGCGACGGCAAGCCGCACTACCTCGTGGTGAACGCGGACGAGTCGGAGCCGGGAACGTGCAAGGACATCCCCCTCCTGTTCGCCAACCCGCACTCCCTCGTCGAGGGAATGATCATCGCCTGCTACGCGATCCGCTCGGAGCACGCCTTCATCTACCTGCGCGGTGAGACCGTGCCCGTGCTGCGGCGGCTGCACGAGGCCGTGCGCGAGGCGTACGCGGCCGGATACCTCGGCAAGGACATCGACGGCAGCGGGCGCAACCTCGACATCACCGTGCACGCGGGAGCGGGCGCGTACATCTGCGGCGAGGAGACGGCACTGCTCGACTCCCTCGAAGGCCGGCGCGGTCAGCCCCGGCTGCGTCCCCCCTTCCCCGCGGTCGAGGGGCTCTACGCGTGCCCCACCGTCGTGAACAACGTCGAGTCCATCGCCTCGGTTCCCGCGATCCTGAACAAGGGCAAGGACTGGTTCAAGGCGATGGGGACGGAGAAGTCCCCCGGCTTCACCCTCTACTCCCTCTCCGGGCACGTCGCCGGCCCCGGCCAGTACGAGGCCCCCCTCGGCATCACCCTGCGCCAGCTCCTCGACATGAGCGGCGGCATGCGCCCCGGGCACCGGCTGAAGTTCTGGACCCCCGGCGGCTCCTCCACCCCCATGTTCACCGACGAGCACCTCGACGTCCCGCTCGACTACGAGGGCGTCGGCGCCGCCGGCTCGATGCTCGGCACCAAGGCGCTCCAGTGCTTCGACGAGACCACCTGCGTGGTCCGCGCCGTCACCCGCTGGACCGAGTTCTACGCCCACGAGTCCTGCGGCAAGTGCACCCCCTGCCGCGAGGGCACGTACTGGCTGGTCCAGCTGCTGCGGGACATCGAGGCCGGCAAGGGCGCCATGTCCGACCTCGACAAGCTGGCCGACATCGCCGACAACATCAACGGCAAGTCCTTCTGCGCGCTCGGCGACGGCGCCGCCAGCCCGATCTTCTCCTCGCTGAAGTACTTCCGCGCGGAGTACGAGCAGCACATCACCGCAAAGGGCTGCCCGTTCGACCCCAGGAAGTCGACCCTCTGGGCTGACGGTCCTTCTCTGAACTCCGAGGTGAACGCATGACCGTCAGCACGAACGCCCCGGCGGGCGGCGGCGAGGCGGCGAAGCCGGCGCAGGACGACCTGGTCACCCTGACCATCGACGGCGCCGAACTGTCCGTGCCCAAGGGGACCCTGGTCATCCGGGCCGCCGAACAGCTCGGCATCGAGATCCCCCGGTTCTGCGACCACCCCCTCCTCGACCCGGCCGGCGCCTGCCGACAGTGCATCGTCGAGGTCGAGGGCCAGCGCAAGCCGATGGCCTCCTGCACCATCACCTGCACCGACGGCATGGTCGTCCGCACCCAGCTGACCTCCGAGGCCGCCGACAAGGCCCAGCGCGGGGTGATGGAGCTGCTGCTCATCAACCACCCGCTGGACTGCCCCGTCTGCGACAAGGGCGGCGAGTGCCCGCTCCAGAACCAGGCGATGTCGCACGGCAACGCCGAGTCCCGGTTCGAGGGGCACAAGCGGACGTACGAGAAGCCCGTCGCGATCTCCACCCAGGTGCTGCTGGACCGCGAGCGGTGCGTGCTGTGCGCGCGCTGCACCCGCTTCTCCAACCAGGTCGCCGGCGACCCGATGATCGAGCTGCTGGAGCGCGGCGCGCTCCAGCAGGTCGGCACCGGCGAGGGCGACCCGTTCGAGTCGTACTTCTCCGGCAACACCATCCAGATCTGCCCCGTCGGCGCCCTCACCTCGGCCGCCTACCGGTTCCGCTCCCGCCCCTTCGACCTCGTCTCCTCCCCGAGCGTGTGCGAGCACTGCGCGGGCGGCTGCGCGACCCGTACGGACCACCGGCGCGGGAAGGTCATGCGCCGCCTCGCCGCCGAGGACCCCGAGGTCAACGAGGAGTGGATCTGCGACAAGGGCCGCTTCGCGTTCCGTTACGCGCAGCGCCCGGACCGGCTGACCACCCCGCTCGTCCGCGGGGCGGACGGGGTCCTCGCCCCCGCGAGCTGGCCCGAGGCCCTGGAGGCCGCGGCTGCCGGGCTCACCGCCGCGCGCGGGCGCGCCGGGGTCCTGACCGGCGGCCGGTTGACCGTCGAGGACGCCTATGCGTACGCCAAGTTCGCCCGGGTGGTGCTCGACACCAACGACATCGACTTCCGGGCCCGCGTGCACAGCGCGGAGGAGACCGAGTTCCTGGCCGCCTCCGTCGCCGGCACCGGCAAGGACCTCGACGGCACGGGCGTCACGTACGCCTCCCTGGAGGCGGCCCCGGCCGTCCTGCTCGTCGGCATCGAGGCCGAGGAGGAGGCCCCCGGGGTCTTCCTGCGGCTGCGCAAGGCCCATCGCAAGCGCGGCCAGAAGACGTACGCGCTGGCGCCCTTCGCCACCCGGGGACTCACCAAGGCCGGCGGCACCCTGCTGGCCGCCGCCCCCGGCACCGAGCCCGAGTGGCTGGACGCCCTGGCCTCCCGCACCGGCCTGGAGGCCGGCGGCGCCGAGGCCGCCGAGGCCCTGCGCCGGCCCGGGGCGGTCCTCGTCGTCGGCGAGCGGCTCGCCGGGGTCCCCGGCGCGCTGACCGCCGCCGTACGGGCGGCCACCGCGACCGGGGCCCGGCTGGCGTGGATCCCGCGCCGGGCCGGGGAGCGGGCCGCCGTCGAGGCGGGCGCCCTGCCGTCGCTGCTCCCCGGCGGCCGCCCGGCCACCGACCCGCGGGCCCGCGACGAGGTCGCCGCCGCCTGGGGGCTGGAGGCGCTGCCGCACCGCTACGGCCGCGACACCGGGCAGATCGTCGAGGCCGCCGCGACCCGCGAGCTGTCGGCGCTGCTGGTCGCGGGCGTCGAGGTCGGCGACCTGCCCGACCCGCGGCGGGCCCGCGCCGCGCTGGAGGAGGCCTTCGTGGTCTCCCTGGAGCTGCGGCCCGGCGAGGTCACCGACCACGCGGACGTGGTCCTGCCGGTCGCCGCCGTCGCGGAGAAGGCGGGCACGTTCATCAACTGGGAGGGCCGGGTCCGGCCGTTCGAGGCCGCCCTCAAGCCCGACCAGATGACCCGCCGGCTCGCCCCGGCCGACGCCCGCGTGCTGCACATGCTGGCCGACGCCGCCGACCGGCCGATCGCGCTGCCCGACGTGCACGCCGTCCGGCGGGAGCTGGAGCGGCTCGGCCCCTGGGAGGGCGAGCTCGCCCCCGAGCGGTCCACGGACCCGGTGCCGGTGCCCCGGCCCGGCGCGGGCGAGGCCGTCCTCGCCGGGCACCGCCTGCTGCTGGACCTGGGCCGGCTCCAGGAGGGCGACGAGGCGCTGGCCGGGACCCGGCACGAGGCCGCGGCCCGCCTCTCGGCCCCCACCGCCGCGGAGACCGGCGTCAAGGACGGCGACCTCCTCTCCGTCACCGGCCCGGCCGGCTCGGTGGAACTGCCGCTGCGGATCACCGAGATGCCCGACCGGGTCGTGTGGCTCCCCCTGAACTCCACCGGCGCCGGCGTTCCCGCCGACACCGGCGCACTGCCCGGCACCCTCGTCCGCATCGGACCGGCGCCGGCCCCGGCCGCCCCCGCCAAGGAGGTGCGAGCATGACCGGCCTCGCCCACATCGCGGCCCACCGGCCGCACGTCCTCGCCGCCGAGGACCTGAGCCTGTTCGGCAAGGACGTCTGGTGGCTCGTCCTGCTGAAGGCGGTGTTCTGCTTCGCCTTCCTGATGGTGACCGTGCTCTTCTCCATCGTGTGGGAGCGCAAGGTCGTCGCCTGGATGCAGCTGCGCATCGGCCCCAACCGGCACGGCCCCTGGGGCATGCTCCAGTCGCTCGCCGACGGCGTGAAGCTGATGCTGAAGGAGGACGTGGTCGTCAAGCGGGCCGACAAGGTGGTCTACGTCCTGGCGCCGATCATCGCGGCGATCCCGGCGTTCATGGCCATCGCGGTGATCCCGTTCGGACCGGCCGGCGACGAGGTCTCCATCTTCGGCCAGCGCACCACGATGCAGCTGACCGACCTGCCCATCGCGATGCTGTACGTCCTGGCCGTGGCCTCCGTCGGCATCTACGGCATCGTCCTGGCGGGCTGGTCCTCCGGCTCCACCTACCCGCTGCTCGGCGGCCTGCGCTCCTGCGCGCAGATGATCTCGTACGAGATCGCGATGGGCGCGGCCTTCGCCTCCGTCTTCCTCTACTCCGGGTCGATGTCGACCTCGGCGATCGTGGAGGCGCAGGCCGACCGCTGGTACATCCTGCTGCTGCCGGTGTCCTTCATCATCTACGTGATCACGATGGTCGGCGAGACCAACCGCGCCCCCTTCGACATGCCGGAGTCCGAGGGCGACCTGGTCGGCGGCTTCAACACCGAGTACTCCTCCATCAAGTTCGCGCTGTTCATGCTGGCCGAGTACGTCAACATGGTCACCGTCTCGGCGGTCTCGGTCACCCTCTTCCTGGGCGGCTGGCGGGCCCCGGCGCCGATCTCCACGTACTGGGAGGGCGCGAACCACGGCTGGTGGCCGATGCTCTGGTTCGTCATCAAGGTGCAGCTGCTGCTGTTCTTCTTCATCTGGCTGCGCGGCACGCTGCCGCGCGTGCGCTACGACCAGCTGATGAAGCTCGGCTGGAAGGTGCTGATCCCGGTCTCCGTGGTCTGGCTGATGCTGGTCGCCACCGTCCGGGCGCTGCGCAACGAGCGCTACGACTTCTCGGAGATCGTGCTCTACGTCGGCGGGGCCGTGGTGGCGATCCTGCTGCTGACCTCGGTCGCCGACCACTTCCGCGACAAGAGGGAGAGGACGGCGGCCGAGCGGGCCGGGAAGGCCGCGGCCGCCGAGCCCTTCGACCCGATGGCGGGCGGGTTCCCCGTACCGCCCAAGCCGGGCCAGCACCTGGCACCCGTACCGCGCAGGCGGCCCCGCGGAGAGCGGGAGCTGATCGCCAGCGGCGGGACGCAGACCGACAGTGACCGAGAGGAGGGTTGAGACGTGTCTGACGAGAAGTCCGAGAAGTGGCAGAACCCGGTGGCCGGCTTCGGCGTGACCTTCAAGGCCATGTTCAAGAAGCGCCTCACCGAGCAGTACCCGGAGCAGGAGAAGACCACTGCCCCGCGGTTCCACGGACGGCACCAGCTCAACCGGCACCCCGACGGTCTGGAGAAGTGCATCGGGTGCGAGCTGTGCGCCTGGGCCTGTCCCGCCGACGCGATCTACGTGGAGGGCGCGGACAACACCGACGAGGAGCGCTACTCCCCGGGCGAGCGGTACGGGCGGGTCTACCAGATCAACTACGCCCGCTGCATCCTGTGCGGGCTCTGCATCGAGGCGTGCCCGACCCGGGCGCTGACCATGACGAACGAGTTCGAACTGGCCGACGCCAGCCGTGAGTCGCTGATCTACACCAAGGAGCAGCTCCTCGCCGGGCTGACCGAGGGCATGGTCGACAGCCCTCACTCGATCTTCCCGGGCATGGACGAGCAGGACTACTACCGGGGTCTGGTGACGGGCGCGGCGCCCGGGACCGAGCGGCAGGTGGCGGTCTCCAAGGGCGAGGTCCCGCCGGAGTCCGCCGCCTCCGGACCCGCTTCCGAGAAGGCGGCCGGCCGATGAGCGCCCTCCTGACCACCGCGGCCTCCGCCACCACGACGTCGACGGGCGAGGCCGTCCAGTTCTGGGTGCTGGGCACCGTCGCCGTCGTGGGCGCGCTGTGCACCATCCTGATGAGGAAGGCCGTGCACAGCGCCCTGTGCCTGGCGGGGACGATGATCGTCCTGGCGGTCTTCTACCTCGCCAACGGGGCGTACTTCCTGGGCGTGGTCCAGGTGATCGTCTACACCGGCGCCATCATGATGCTGTTCCTCTTCGTGGTCATGCTCGTCGGCGTCACGGCGGCGGACTCGCTGAAGGAGACCATCAAGGGGCAGCGCTGGATGGCCGCCCTGTGCGGGCTCGGCTTCGGCACCCTGCTGATCGCCGGCCTCGCCAACGCCGGGCTGACCCACTTCAACGGCCTCGGACGGGTCAACTCCGCGGGGCACGTCGAGGGCCTGGCCCAGCTGATCTTCACCCGCTACATCTTCGCCTTCGAGATCACCGGCGCCCTGCTGATCACGGCGGCCGTCGGCGCGATGGTCCTCACCCACCGCGAGCGCACCGAGCGGGCCGCCACCCAGCGCGAGCTCTCCGAGCAGCGCGTGCGCGAGGGCGTCCAGGTCCCGCCGCTGCCGGCCCCCGGCGTCTACGCCCGGCACAACGCCGTGGACATCGCCGGCCTGCTCCCGGACGGCTCCTCGTCCGAGCTGACCGTCAGCAAGACGCTGCGCGCCCGCGGCCAGATCCGCGACGTGTCCAGCCAGGCCCTGGACGACCTCAAGGCGCTGGAGCAGCGCTCCGCGGAGCGACTGGGCCGCGACTCCCGTGAGGAGGCCTCGAAGTGAATCCGGTCAACTACCTGTACCTGGCCGCCCTGCTGTTCACCATCGGCGCGGTCGGCGTGCTCATCCGGCGGAACGCGATCGTGCTGTTCATGTGCATCGAGCTCATGCTCAACGCCTGCAACCTCGCGTTCGTGGCCTTCTCCCGGATGCACGGCAACCTCGACGGCCAGATCATCGCCTTCTTCACGATGGTCGTCGCCGCCGCGGAGGTCGTGGTGGGCCTCGCGATCATCGTGTCGCTGTTCCGTACCCGCCACTCGGCCTCGGTCGACGACGCCAGCCTGATGAAGCTGTAAGGGGCCTTCACCGTGGAGAATCTGATTGCGCTGCTGGTGGCGGCGCCCCTGTTCGGAGCGGCGGTGCTGCTGTGCGGCGGCCGGCGCCTGGACAAGGCCGGCCACTGGCTGGGGACCCTGTTCGCGGCGGCCGCCTTCGTCATCGCCGTGGTCCTCTTCGTCGACATGCTGGGCCGCGGCGCCGACGACCGCACGCTGCACCAGTTCCTTTACACCTGGGTGCCGGTGGAGGGCTTCCAGGCGGACATGGCCTTCCGGCTCGACCAGCTGTCGATGACCTTCGTCCTGCTGATCTCCGGGGTGGGCACGCTCATCCACGTGTACTCGATCGGGTACATGGAGCACGACGAGCGCCGCCGGCGCTTCTTCGGCTACCTCAACCTGTTCCTCGCGGCGATGCTCCTGCTCGTCCTCGCCGACAACTACCTGCTGCTGTACTTCGGCTGGGAGGGCGTCGGCCTCGCCTCGTACCTCCTGATCGGGTTCTGGCAGCACAAGCCCAGCGCGGCCACCGCCGCGAAGAAGGCCTTCCTGGTCAACCGGGTCGGCGACATGGGCCTGTCGATCGCCATCATGCTGATGTTCACCACCTTCGGGACCTTCGCCTTCGGGCCGGTCTTCGCCAACACCGGCAAGGCCTCCGAGGGCATGTTGACGGCGATCGGCCTGATGCTGCTTCTGGCGGCCTGCGGCAAGTCGGCGCAGGTGCCGCTGCAGTCCTGGCTCGGTGACGCGATGGAGGGCCCGACCCCGGTCTCGGCCCTGATCCACGCGGCGACCATGGTGACGGCGGGCGTGTACCTGATCGTCCGCTCCGGCGCCGTCTTCAACGGGGCGCCCGACGCCCAGCTGGTGGTCGCCGTCGTCGGCGCGGTCACGCTGCTCTTCGGTGCGATCGTCGGTTGCGCGAAGGACGACATCAAGAAGGCCCTCGCCGGGTCGACGATGTCGCAGATCGGCTACATGGTCCTCGCCGCGGGCCTGGGCCCGATCGGCTACGCCTTCGCCATCATGCACCTGGTGACGCACGGCTTCTTCAAGGCCGGCCTCTTCCTCGGCGCGGGTTCCGTCATGCACGGGATGAACGACGAGGTGGACATGCGCAAGTACGGCGGCCTGCGCACCTACATGCCGATCACCTTCGTCACGTTCGGCCTGGGCTACCTCGCCATCATCGGCTTCCCGGGCCTGTCGGGCTTCTTCTCCAAGGACAAGATCATCGAGGCGGCCTTCGCGAAGGGAGGCACCGAGGGCTGGATCCTCGGCGCCACCGCCCTGCTGGGCGCGGCCATCACCGCCTTCTACATGACCCGCGTCATGATCATGACCTTCTTCGGTGAGAAGCGCTGGCAGCCCGCCCCCGCCACGGACCCGGAGACGGGTGCCGAGCCCGCCGCCGGGCACCACGCCGGCGAGCTGCCCCACCCGCACGAGTCCCCGAAGTCCATGACCTTCCCGATGATCGTGCTGGCCTTCGGCTCGGTCTTCGCCGGCGCCTTCTTCGTGATCGGCGACCGCTTCGTGGACTGGCTGGAGCCCGTCACCGGGTACGCGCACGGCAACTCGCCCGTCAGCGCCCTCACGGTGACGGCGGCCACGATGGTGGCCCTCGTCGTCGGCGTCGCCATCGCCTGGGCGATGTACGGCCGCCGGCCCGTCCCCGTGACCGCCCCGCGCGGCTCCTTCGCCACCAGGGCGGCCCGCCGGGACCTGTACCAGGACGACTTCAACCACGTCGTGCTCGTGCGCGGCGGGGAGCACCTGACCCGCTCCCTCGTGTACGTCGACCACAGCCTGGTCGACGGAGTGGTCAACGGGACGGCCGCCTCGGTCGGCGGGCTCTCGGGCCGGCTGCGCAAGCTGCAGAACGGCTACGCCCGCAGCTACGCGGTCTCGATGTTCGGGGGAACGGCGATCCTGATCGCCGCGACCCTGCTGATGAGGGCGGTGTGACATGACCTTCCCGCTTCTGACGGTGACGGCCGCGGTCCCCGCGGTCGGCGCGGTCCTCACCGCCGCCGTCCCGGCCAAGCAGCGGACCGCCGCCAAGTGGCTCGCGCTGCTCTTCTCACTGGCGACCCTGGCCCTGGCCGTGCTCGTCGCGGTCCGCTTCGAACCCGGCGGCGCGCGCTACCAGCTCACCGAGTCCCACGCCTGGATCCCCGACTTCGGCGTCCGCTACGAACTGGGCGTGGACGGCATCGGGGTGGCGCTCATCGCGCTCACCGCGCTGCTGATCCCGTTCGTGATCGGGGCCGGCTGGAACGACGCCGACCCCCTGGAGACGAACTCGTCCCGCTGGCGCCCCACCCAGGGCTTCTTCGCCCTGATCCTCATGGTCGAGGCGATGGTGGTGATCTCCTTCGAGGCCACCGACGTCTTCCTCTTCTACATCTTCTTCGAAGCCATGCTCATCCCGATGTACTTCCTCATCGGCGGCTTCGGGGACCGGGCCCACGCGGGCACCGACGAGAACGCCGCCGCCCAGCGCTCCTACGCCGCGGTCAAGTTCCTCCTCTACAACCTGGTCGGCGGCCTGATCATGCTCGCCGCCGTCATCGGGCTGTACGTGGTCGCCGGGAACTTCTCGCTCCAGGAGATCACCGCCGCCCGCGCCGCGGGCACCCTGGACATGGCGACCAACACCGAGCGGCTGCTCTTCCTCGGCTTCTTCTTCGCCTTCGCGGTGAAGGCCCCGCTGTGGCCGCTGCACACCTGGCTGCCGAACGCCATGGGCGAGGCCACCGCCCCGGTCGCCGTGCTGATCACCGCGGTCGTCGACAAGGTCGGCACCTTCGCGATGCTCCGCTTCTGCCTCGGGCTCTTCCCGGAGGCCAGCGAGTGGGCCACCCCGGTGATCCTGGTCCTGGCCCTGATCAGCATCGTCTACGGCGCGCTGCTCGCGGTCGGACAGCGCGACATCAAGCGGCTGGTCGCGTACGCGTCCATCTCGCACTTCGGCTTCATCATCCTGGGCATCTTCGCGATGACCTCCCAGGGCCAGTCGGGCGCGACGCTGTACATGGTCAACCACGGCCTCTCGACGGCGGCGCTGATGCTGGTCGCCGGCTTCCTGATCTCCCGGCGCGGCTCGCGGCTCATCGCCGACTACGGCGGCGTCCAGAAGGTGGCCCCGGTCCTCGCCGGGACCTTCCTGGTCGGCGGCCTCGCCACCCTGTCCCTGCCCGGGCTGGCCCCCTTCGTCAGCGAGTTCCTGGTCCTGGTCGGCACCTTCGCCCGGTACCCGGCCGTCGGCATCATCGCCACCATCGGCATCGTGCTGGCCGCGCTGTACACCCTGGTCCTCTACCAGCGGACCATGACCGGCCCCGTGAAGCCGGAGGTCCGCACCCTGCCCGACCTGCGTGCGCGGGAGCTCCTCGTGGTCGCCCCGCTGATCGTGCTGCTGATCGGACTGGGCGTCTACCCGAAGGTGCTGACGGACATCGTCAACCCGGCGGTGCGGTACTCGCTGTCGGACGTGAAGAAGACGGACCCCAAGCCCGAGGTCGCCGTCGAAGCCCAGCACACCGAGAAGGAGGCGGCGGCGAAGTGAGCACCGCGACTGCTGCCCAGGGCCTGCTGACACTGGCGGCCAACGGCCCGGCCGACAGGATCCCGGCCCCGCACATCGAGTACGCGCAGCTCGCGCCCACGCTGATCGTGGTGGGCGCGGCCGTCCTCGGCGTCCTCGTCGAGGCCTTCGTCCCGCGCAGGTCCCGCTACCACCTCCAGGTGTTCCTCTCCGTCGCCGCGCTGGCCGCGGCCTTCGCGGCGGTCGTCGGCCTCGCGGCCGGCGGGTACGGGAACACCAAGGCCCACATCGCGGCCATGGGCGCCATCGCCGTCGACGGCCCGGCGCTGTTCCTCCAGGGCACCATCCTGCTGGCCTCGATCGTGGCCGTGTTCACCTTCGCCGAGCGCCGCCTCGACCCGAAGGCGCACGGCAACCGGGTGGACTCCTTCGCCGCCCAGGCCGCGTCCGTACCGGGCAGCGACAGCGAGAAGGCCGCGGTCAAGGCCGGGTTCACCACCACCGAGGTGTTCCCGCTCGCCCTGTTCGCCATCGCCGGGATGCTCATCTTCCCGGCCGCCGACGACCTGCTGACCCTGTTCGTCGCCCTGGAGGTCTTCTCCCTCCCGCTGTACCTGCTCTGCGCCGTCGCCCGCCGCCAGCGGCTGATGTCGCAGGAGGCGGCCGTCAAGTACTTCCTGCTCGGCGCCTTCTCCTCGGCGTTCCTGCTCTTCGGGATCGCCCTGCTCTACGGCTACGCGGGCTCCGTCTCGTACGCGGTCATCGCCGACGTCGTGGACGGCACCGTCGCCACCGTCGACCCGGCGCTGGCCTCCACCATGGGCAACGACGCGCTGCTGCTGATCGGCGGCGCGCTGATCCTCATGGGCCTGCTCTTCAAGGTCGGCGCGGTTCCCTTCCACATGTGGACCCCGGACGTCTACCAGGGCGCCCCCACCCCCGTGACCGGCTTCATGGCCGCCGCGACCAAGGTGGCCGCCTTCGGCGCCCTGCTGCGCCTGCTCTACGTGGTCCTGCCCGGGCTGCGCTGGGACTGGCGGCCGGTGATGTGGGGCGTCGCGATCGTCACGATGCTCGCGGGTGCGGTGATCGCCGTGACCCAGACCGACGTCAAGCGGCTCCTGGCGTACTCCTCGATCGCGCACGCCGGGTTCATCCTGGCCGGTGTGATCGCCACGTCGGCGCAGGGCGTCCAGTCCGTCCTCTTCTACCTGGGCGCCTACTCCTTCGTGACGATCGGCGCGTTCGCGGTGGTCACGCTGGTGCGCGACGCGGGCGGCGAGGCCACGCACCTGTCGAAGTGGGCGGGGCTGGGACGGCGTTCGCCGCTCACCGCGGCCGTCTTCGCGGTGTTCCTGCTGGCCTTCGCCGGCATCCCGCTGACCTCGGGCTTCGCCGGGAAGTTCGCCGTGTTCAAGGCGGCCGCCGAGGGCGGTGCCGGGGCGCTGGTCGTCGTCGGTGTCATCTCGTCGGCGATCGCCGCGTTCTTCTACATCCGGGTGATCGTCCTGATGTTCTTCAGCGAGCCGAAGGCCGACGGGCCGACGGTGGCGGTGCCCTCGCCGCTGACGATGACCACCATCGCGGTCGGCGTCGCCGTCACCCTGGTGCTGGGCCTGGCGCCGCAGTACTTCCTGGAGCTGGCCGGACACGCGAGCACCTTCGTGCGCTGACCCCGCGCGGACCACGGGCCCGGCTCCCCCTCGGGGAGCCGGGCCCGTGTGCGTCCGGACCGCCTAGCCGTGGTGGGCGTGGGCCGGGTCGACGGGGGTGGAGGCGGTGGACGCGGGACATTTGAGGGCCGTGTTCCAGTTGTGGAAGCGGCCCGCCGGGTTGTCCTTGTACGCCCACATGTGCAGGTCGTAGTGCTTGGGCATGCCCGCCCAGTGACCGGGCATCGGCCCGTCGAAGGGCAGGCCGAACATCGACGGGCGGTCGTCCTTGGTCGTCAGGTCCTGGTCCCCGTCGCGGACCATCCACTCCACGGTCTGGAGCCTGCGCCGGCCGTTGCGGTCCTTCTCGGTGCTGTAGAGGAGCGCGGTCGGCCTGGCGGGGTCCGTCGAACCCCAGTTGGCCTCCTTGACGTAGTGGTAGCCCATGGAGCCCGCGCCGAAGGGGTTGGTCATGCACTCCTGGCCGTGCGGGACGTATCCGTCCTTGATCGCCTCCCGCTCGTCCACGTACTTGGCCGTCACCGCCATGGCCGTGGCCATGTCGCGCATCGCCTTCACGTCGTGCGGGTCGGGCGCCGGACCGTCCACGGCGTGGGCCGGGGGGAGGGCGGCCAGGACGACGGACGCCCCGGCGACGGCACATGCGGACAGGGCCTTGAGGCCGCGGGCTACGGGCATGGGAGCTCCTGGTGCTCGGGGGTCCCGGAGGGGCTGTCGTTCCACCATCCCGGCGGTGCGCGGGCCGTGCACGCGGCGGGCCGCCGAACGGGGGCCGCCGAACGGGGGCCGCTACGGGGAGGTGGCCGCGGGGGAGGGGGTGGCGGCCGGGGCGACCGGGCGGGGGCGGGTGGTGCCGGGGCGGCAGACGACGCGCGGGTTGAACGGCTCGAAGCGCCCGGCCGGGTTGTCCTTCCACAGCCACAGGTGCAGCGAGTAGTGCACCTTCTGCCCCTTGTAGCGGGCGGGCAGGGGACCGCGGAACGGCTCGCCGAAGAGGCTGGGCCGGTCGTCGTCGGTGTCCGTCCGGCCGTCCTTGTCGACGACCATCCATTCGAGTCCCACCAGGTTCCAGTGGCCCTTGCCGTCGCCCTCGTAGAGCAGGGCGGTGGGCTTCCTCGGGTCCACGGAGCCGTCGTAGGCGTGGTTGAAGTGCGGGTAACCCAGCGCCCCGGGGCCGCCGTTCGGGTCCACGACGCAGTACTGGTCGGGCACGTAGCCGGCCTCGACGCCGGCGCTGTGGCGGTGGTACTTGGCGGTCGCCCGGTAGGCCAGGGCCAGTTGGGCGGAGGGTGTCAGTCGGGGGGCGGGCGCGGCGGCCGCGGGAGCCGACGGCGCGGCCGCCAGGGTCGCGGCCGCCGCGAGGGCGAGGGGGGCGATTCTGCCGGTACGAGGGGACATGCAGGCAGCGTCACCTCACCGCCGGGGGGCCGCCACTCAGGCGGCGCGGGCGGCGTACGCCGGCCCCTCGCGGGGCGGGGGCGCCGCCGCGTGGTCCGCGGGGGTGGCGGCAGGCCCGCGACCTGCGGATCCGCCGGGGTGGTGCGGCGGGGTGGCGGGAGGGCCCGCCACCCCGCCGATCGCGTGGCGGCCGGGGGCGGCTAGCGTCCGGCGACGATGCGGCCGGTGACCTCGCCGAGGCCGACGCGGGTGCCGTCCGGGCCGGGGGCCCAGGCGGTGAGGGTGACGGTGTCGCCGTCCTCCAGGAAGGTGCGCTTGCCGTCGGCGAGCTCGACGGCGTCGCGGCCGTTCCAGGTGAGCTCCAGCAGCGAGCCGCGCTGGTCGACCTCCGGACCGCTGACGGTGCCGGAGCCGAACACGTCGCCGGTGCGCAGGGAGGCGCCGTTGACGGTCATGTGGGCCAGCTGCTGGGCGGCGGTCCAGTACATGGAGGCGAACGGCGGCCGGGCCACCTCCTGCCCGTTGATGGACACGGTGATGTGCAGGTCGAAGCCGCCGGGGCGGTCGGTGGCGGAGTCGTCGAGGTAGGGCAGCAGCGGGAAGTCCCGGGCGGGCGGGGCCACGCGGGCCGCGTCCAGGGCCTCCAGGGGGGTCACCCAGGCGGAGACGGAGGTGGCGAAGGACTTGCCGAGGAAGGGGCCGAGCGGCACGTACTCCCAGGCCTGGATGTCGCGGGCCGACCAGTCGTTGAGGAGGAACAGGCCGAAGACGTGCTCCTCGAAGTCGGCCAGGGCGACCGGGCTGCCCAGTTCCGACGGGGCGCCGACGACGAAGCCGACCTCGGCCTCGATGTCCAGCTTCACCGACGGGCCGAAGACGGGGGCCGGGTCGGTGGGCGCCTTCCGCTGGCCGGAGGGGCGCGCGACGTCGGTGCCGGAGACGACGATCGTGCCCGAGCGGCCGTGGTAACCGATCGGCAGGTGCTTCCAGTTGGGGGTGAGCGCGTCGCCGTCGGGCCGGAAGATGCGGCCGACGTTGGTGGCGTGGTGCTCGCTGGCGTAGAAGTCGACGTAGTCCGCGACCTCGTACGGCAGGTGCAGCTCGACCCCGTCCAGCGGCAGCAGGTGCGGCTCGACCGTCCCGCGGTGGCCGGGGTCGGTGACCCAGGCGGTCAGCGCGCGGCGCACGTCGCGCCAGGCGGTGCGGCCGGCGGCGAGCAGCGGGTTGAGGGAACCCTGGGCGAGCAGCCCGGCGTACGGGGACCCGAGCGCGACGGCCACGGCCCCCGCGTCGAGCACGTACCCGCCGATCCGCACGCCGACCCGGCGGCGCTGCGGCTCCTGCGGGGTGGAGAAGACGCCGTACGGGAGGTTGTGCGGCCCGAACGGGTCGCCCTCGGGGACATCGAGGGGGCTCTGCTGGGGCATGGGGTACTGCCTCGCTTTCGACGCGGTCCGGGGGTGTCCCGGGGGCTGGCTGACACGTTACGTGGCGCGTGGGGTCTGTGGGAGGCCGGATTCGGGCGCTATTTGTAGGACTTGTCCAAGGGGGTCCGTATCCTTGGCGCCGTGACTTCCGCCCTCCCCTATGCCTTGATCGCCACCGACCTGGACGGGACTCTGCTGCGCGCCGGTGACACCGTCTCCGCCCGCTCGTGCGCGGCGCTCGCGACGGCGCGCGCGGCCGGCGCCCGCCACATCGTCGTCACCGGACGCCCGGTCCCCCAGATCCGGCACGTCCTGGACGACCTTGGGTACACGGGGCTCGCGGTGTGCGGGCAGGGCGCGCAGGTGTACGACGCGGCGCGCGGACTCCTCTTGCACTCCGTCTCCATGGACCGGGGCCTGGCCGAGATGGCCCTCGGCAAGATCGAGGCGGAGATCGGCGAGGTGTACACGGCGGTCAACCAGGAGGGCCTGGACGCGGAGATGCTGATAGGGCCGGGCTACCGGATGTGGCACCCGCACCTGCCGACGGTCCGCGTGCCCCAGCGGGAGGACCTGTGGTCGGCCCCGATCACGAAGGTGCTGCTCCAGCACCCGCGGCTGGACGACGACGAGCTGACGCGGGTGGCGCGGTCGGTGGTCGGGGACCTGGTCAACGTCACGATGGCGGGCGAGCACACGGTGGAGCTCCAGCCGCCGGGCATCGACAAGGCGAGCGGCCTGGCCCGGGCCGCGGAGGCCCTGGGCGTGGCGGCCGCGTCGACGATCGCCTTCGGCGACATGCCGAACGACGTGCCGATGTTCGCGTGGGCGGCGCACGGGGTGGCCATGGCGAACGCGCACCGCGAGCTGTTCGCCGTCGCGGACGAGGTGACGCTGTCGAACGAGGCGGACGGCATCGCGGTGGTGCTGGAGCGGCTGTACGGGTGAGGGAGCGGGGTGGGGGGACCGGTCCCCCGCCCCCTCGCCCCGTCCCCGCCCCGCCGGGATCAGCCCGCCGCCCGTGGGAGGCGGCGCTGCCAGGTGCGGTGGTAGAGGACGTCGTCGGCCTCCCGGCACACCACCTCGTTCGACGTGACGAAGCCGCCCTCGTCGCACGAGATCTCGGAGCGGGTCTCGATCCGTACGTCCCAGCCCGGTTCCGGGCGGTGGAGCCGGATGCGCCAGTCGGAGCGGGTGCGGGCGGAGAGGGGGTCCGACTGCTGGATCTCGTAGACCTCCCGCGCGTCCTCCTCGTACTCCAGCCCGTCCGGGTACACCCGCGTGCCCCCGTAGCGGGGGTCCACCTCCAGCCGCCAGGTCCCGCGGGCGACGTCCCGGACCACGAGGCGCTCCGGGCGGGGGTCGTCCAGCGTGGCGGGGTAGGAGACGCCCAGGGGCTCCGCCTGTTCCGGGGCTTCGAAGACGATCCCCTCCGGGGCGGGGGAGGAGGCGCGGACCGGGAGTTCCAGGGTGCTGCCCGCCGGGTCGAGGGTCCAGCCGGCCTCCGAGCCGGCCCGCGGCCAGATCCACGGCCAGTACGCCGAGGAGAGGGAGAGGCGGATCCGGTGTCCCGGCGGGAAGCGGTGGCCGATGCCGTTCAGCTCGAAGGTGACGTCCTCCCAGGCGCCGGAGGGCCACGGCACCGCGTGCGCCCGTCCGCGGCGGGAGGAGAGGTTCAGCGTGCCCCGCGTGACCAGCGTCGAGGCCCCGTCCGGGGCCACGTCGCACAGGCGGGCCGCGACCTGGCCGTACGGGACGTCCATCCGCAGCCGCAGGGTGACCGACGGGCGGCCCAGGACCTCCACCGGCTCGGACGCCACCGGGAACTCGAAGCAGGCCGACTTGGCGTCCTCCTCCCGCTGGTCCGGCGGCAGGTCGGCGTCGTTGCCGAAGGGGAAGAAGCGCCCGGCGTCCAGCCCGGTGTGCTGCGGGGAGGCGACGGTCACCGGCGCGCCCTGGAGGCCGTACGAGACGGGCACGATCGAGGGCGACGGCCAGGTCCTCTCGCCGACCCAGCGGCCCGGGAGCTCCTCGTACGTGGTGGCCGGGGGGTGCGAGTCGCTGATCCAGGCGCGCAGGAGGGGCTCGTCCATGACGCCGGTGTCCGCGCCCTTGAGCCAGTGGTCCCACCAGCGCAGGGTCTCCTGGAGGAAGCCGATCGCCGGGCCCGGCGGCAGGCCGCGGTCCGGGTACTGGTGCGACCAGGGCCCGATCAGGCCCCGGACCCGGCCCGCGGGCAGGGCGGAGGCCAGCCGCAGCACGGTGTCCCGGTAGGGGTCGTGCCAGCCGCCCACGGCGAGGACCGCCGCGCGGACCGCCCCGTAGTCCTCGCAGACGCTGCCGTGGCGCCAGTAGGCGTCGCGGGTCTGGTGCGCGAGCCAGGTGTGGACCAGCGGTTCCAGGCCCTCCAGCCGGTCCAGCCACTGAGCCCGCCAGCCGTCCCCGGCGTACAGGGGGTCCGGCGGGCGGGCGGCGAAGGCGAGCATGGCCGCCGACCAGGCGTGCATGTCCACGGCCAGGACCGAGCCGCCCGAGTAGTGCACGTCGTTGTCGAAGCGGTCGTCCGTGGAGCAGACGGTGACCACGGCCTTGAGGGCCTCCGGTGCGAGGGCGGCGATCTGGAGGCTGTTGAAGCCGCCCCAGGAGATGCCGAACATGCCGACGGAGCCGGTGCACCACGGCTGCGCCGCCAGCCATTCCACCACCGCGACCCCGTCGGCCAGCTCGCGCGCGTCGTACTCGTCGCCGGGGCGGCCCCCGCTGCACCCGTGGCCGCGCACGTCCACCCGTACGGAGGCGTAGCCGTGCCCGGCGTACCAGGGGTGGCGCTGCCGGTCGCGCGGGGCGGTCCAGTCGGTCAGGCGGTAGGGGAGGTACTCCAGCAGGGCCGGGACGGGCGCGTCGGTCACCGGGCGCCAGATCCGGGCGTACAGCTCCACCCCGTCGGGCATCGGGATCCGGACATCCTCGTGGGCGGTCGCGTAGGGGAACTCGGTGCGGATGATCATGGGGGTTCGGTCACGCTCCCTCAGTGGACGCCCTCGGTGGGCGCGGTCATCGTGCGGCGCAGCCAGGGCGCCGCCGCGAACACGGCCAGGCCCGCCGCGACCGCGAGGGCGCCGTTCACGCCGAAGTAGACGGGGGTGGAGACGTGGCCGTAGGCCTTGACCACCTGGGCCTGGATGCCGTTGGCGAGGGCCAGGGAGAGGAACCAGAGGGCCATGGTCTGGCCGGCGTACGCCGAGGGGGCGAGCCGGGTGGCGGCCGACATGCCGGAGGTCTCCAGCAGCACGTCGCCCAGTCCGAGCAGCAGGTACGAGCCGATGATCCACCAGGCGGCCGTCCGGAACCCGTCGTCGGCGCCGTGCCCGGCCGTCGGGAGGGCCATGAGGAGGAAGGACAGGCCGCCGAGGACCACCCCGATGGCGATCTTGTGGGAGGCGTGCGGCTGGCGCCGGCCCATCCGCACCCACAGCCCGGCGACGAGCGGCGCCAGCGCCACTTCGAAGGCGCCGAGCGCCGAGGCGTACCAGCTCGCGGGGAAGTGGAAGCCGAGGATCTCGGTCCGGGCGTGGGACGAGGCCAGCAGCATCATCGTCGAGTAGGCCTGGAAGAGGATGAAGTTGAAGGCGACCGAGGCCAGGAAGAGCACCGCGTACGGGCGCAGCCGCCCGCGCTCCGCGGCGCTCACGCGCGGGCTGCGGAACATGACGGTGAAGTAGACGACGGGGGCGATCACCGAGGCGAGGGTGAGCAGGTCCACGAAACGGGGCGTCGTCAACCAGCCGATGGCCGCCAGAAGGGTGGCGAGCGCGGCGGCGGCGAGACCCGCGGCGGCGATCCGCCGTACGGCCGTGCGGCGCGCGGCGGGCGCCAGGGCGTACGCGGCGGAGGGGCCGCGGCCGGGCAGCCGGCGGCGTCCGAGGACGTACTGGGCGAGGCCCGCGGTCATGCCGACGGCGGCGGCGGAGAAGCCCCGGTGCCAGCCCTGGTGCTCGCCGAGCCAGCCGGCGATCAGGGGGCCGGCGAAGGCGCCGATGTTGATGGCCGTGTAGTAGAGGGCGAACCCGGCGTCGCGCCGCTCGTCGTCGCCCCGGTACAGCCGGCCGACCATGCTGGCCACGTTGGGTTTGAGCAGGCCGGTGCCGGCGCTGATCAGGCCGAGGCCCGTCCAGGTCGCGGCGGTGGCCGGCACGGCCATGGCGTAGTGGCCGCAGGCGATGAGGACGCCGCCCCACAGGACGGCGCGGTAGGAGCCGAGGATCCGGTCGGCGAGCCAGCCGCCGGCCACGGAGACGAGGTAGACCATGGTCCCGTAGGCCGCCGCGACGGAGGCGGCGGTGCCCGGGTCCATGCCCAGGCCGCCGTGCGCCACCGCGTCCGCGAAATAGAGGACCAGGATGGCCTGCATGCCCAGGAAGGAGAACCGCTCCCAGACCTCCAGTCCGGAGAGCGTGGCCAGGCCGCGGGGGTGGCCGAGGAAGCCGTGGTCGCCCGCGGGTGGTGCCGGCGGGGACGGGGCGGCCTCCGGTTGCCTCGGCTGGTCTATGGCGGTCGTCATTCTGGACAAAACAGATTCTCCGGTTGTTTCGGCTCTCACCGAACATACCGGTGTGCATCGGGCGGTGCGCGCGCGTCCGCCGGAGGACCTCCGGGCGGCTGCCGGGCAGGTGCTCTGCGTGATCGAAAACAGACCCGATACGCTGGCTTGAGTGATGGCAGCGACACATTGACAATCCATGTGATCGTCATCGGATCGTCAGCAGACAGGAGTACCCCTCGTGACCGTCGTCGGGCCGTTCGGACTGAGCGTGCGGGACCAGGCTCTTGAGGCCGATGTCCAGGCCGGACTGGCCGCTGTCGAAGCGGGTCTGCTGGAGGCCACCAAGAGCGAAGTCCCCTTCATCACCGAGGCCGCGCAGCACCTGGTGCGCGCCGGGGGCAAGCGGTTCCGGCCGCTGCTGGTGATGCTGGCGGCGCAGTTCGGTGACCCCTACGCGCCCGGCATCGTGCCCTCCGCGGTGGTCGTGGAGCTGACGCACCTGGCCACGCTCTACCACGACGACGTCATGGACGAGGCGGACGTGCGCCGCGGGGTCGAGAGCGCGAACGCCCGCTGGGGCAACTCCGTGGCCGTCCTGACGGGTGACTTCCTGTTCGCCCGTGCGTCGCACATCCTCGCGGACCTCGGGCCGGAGGCCGTGCGCATCCAGGCGGAGGCCTTCGAGCGGCTGGTGACGGGCCAGATCCTGGAGACGGCCGGTCCGCGCGACGGCCGCGACCCCGTCGCCCACTACCTGGACGTCATCGCCGGCAAGACCGGCTCGCTGATCGCCGTGTCCGGCCGCTTCGGCGCGCTGATGTCCGGGGCCGACGAGTCGGTGGTGGACATCCTGACCCAGTACGGCGAGCGCCTCGGCACCGCCTTCCAGCTGGCCGACGACGTCCTCGACATCGCCTCCGACTCGCACGAGTCGGGCAAGACCCCGGGAACCGACCTGCGCGAGGGCATCCCGACGCTGCCCGTGCTGCGGCTGCGGGAGGCGGCCGAGCGCGAGGGCCGCGCGGAGGACCTGGAGCTGGTGCGCCTGCTGGACGGGGACCTCACGGACGACGCCCGGCACGCCGAGGTGCTCGCCCGGCTGCGGGTGCACCCCGCGCTGGAGCAGGCCCGCCGCGACACGATCCAGTACGCCCAGGACGCGCGCGCCATGCTGGCCCCGCTGCCCGACTGCTTCGCGAAGTCGGCCCTGGAGGAGCTGTGCGACGCGGTGGTCCACCGCGCGGGCTGACCTCCGGCGCCACGCCGTGTGGAACGGGCCCCTCTGCCCCCGCGACCCCTACGGGTCGGGGCGGAGGGGCCCTTCCCGTGTCATCCCACGGTCGTACGCGGAGTTGATCCCGGGGACTGACGCCCCCGGGCCGCCGTTTTGGTGAGATGGATCCATCGAAACCCCACCGGATCGGGTGAGTGCGGCGACAACGGTCGCCGCCCTGGACAAGAGGGCAGGGCTCAGAGATGGCAGCGAACACGAAGACCTCGCGCAAGGCCGCGCGGTACGCCGTACCGGTCGCGGTGGCGGGGGTCGCCGCGGCGACCGCCGCCATGGTCCCGGCCTTCGCCAACGCCGGCGGTCCGGACCTTCCCAAGGTGACGGCGCAGCAGCTGATCGAGAAGGTCGCGGCCTCCGACGTGCAGCAGCTCTCCGGCAGCGCGCGGATCACCACCGACCTGGGCCTGCCCACCCTGGCCTCCGGGCTGCTGGGCGGCGCCGGGGTGACGGGCGGCTCCGCCAACCCGGAGGACAAGATCGCGCAGCTGGCCAACGGCACGCACACCCTGCGCGTCGCGGCCGACGGCCCGGACCGCCAGAAGCTCACGTTCCTGGACGGCAAGGACGAGTACACCCTCGTCCACAACGGCACCGACGTCTGGGGCTACGACAGCAAGTCCAACGAGGCCTTCCACGACAAGGCCGACCGCTCCGGCCAGGACCACAAGACGGCCGACCGGCTCGCGGCCTCACCGCAGCAGGCCGCCCAGGAGATCCTGAAGAACGCCGGCCCGACCACCGACATCAGCGTGGGCGAGACCGCCCAGATCGCCGGGCGCGACGCCTACCAGCTGGTGCTGAAGCCCAAGCAGAGCGGCTCGACGGTCGGGTCCGTCCAGATCGCGGTCGACGCCAAGAACGGCGTGCCGCTGCGGGTCCAGCTGCTGTCGAGCCAGGGCGGCAAGCCGATCGTCGAAGCCGGCTTCACCCAGGTGGACTTCGGCAAGCCGGCCGCCGACTCCTTCGCCTTCACCCCGCCCAAGGGCGCCAAGGTCACCGAGGGCGCGGACGGCAAGGCCGCCAAGGGCGGCAAGAACGGCGCGAACGGCAAGGACGACGAGCGCTTCAAGGCGCTGGAGTCCCTGCCCGGCTTCGGCGGACTGGCCGGCGGGCCGCAGGGCAAGGGCGACGTGAAGATGCTCGGCGAGGGCTGGTCGACGGTCGCGCGGATCGACTCCGGCGCGGGCAAGGGCCTCGGGGACATCGAGAACGACAAGAACGCCCCCAAGGAGGCCAAGCAGTTCCTCAACTCCCTCGGGGACAAGGTCCACGGGAAGTTCGGCGAAGGCCGGATCCTGTCGACCCGCCTGGTCAACGCGCTGATCACGGACGACGGCAAGGTCTACGTCGGCGCGGTCACCAAGGACCAGCTGGTGAAGGCGGCCGACTCCGCCCAGTAGCCGCCACCCCTGTGCCGTTCCCCTCCTGCGTACAGCGCGGCCGCTGTACCGTGAGGGACATGTCGAGACACGTCACCATCCGCCTGGACGAAGAGTTCCACGACCGCCTCAAGGCGCGAGCGGCGGCGCTGGGGACGACGGTCACCGCGCTGATCACCGAGGTCACCGAACGCGAACTCGACGAGGACCGGAAGAACTTCCTTTCCGGGATAGAGGAGTTCGCGGACCACTGGGGCTACTTCCAGGAGCGGTTCGGCCATTGAAGATCACCATGGAGTGGGCCTGGACCGCACTGGCCCACCATCTGCCGTCGGATCCCGCCGTATGGGACCCCTCCGGGGTGGCCGCCGCCGTCGCCAGGCACCAGAACGACCTGGTGCTGGTGCCCGAGCAGCCCGCCCCCGACACCGCGTGGCGGGCCGCCGCGTTCCTGCACACCCTCGCCGTCTGCCCGGCGCTGGAGTCCCCGATGAACGAGTTCTACGCGGCCGCCGCGACCCGCTCGTACCTGCGGGTGGCCGGTGCGCGGCAGCTGCCCTCGCCCGAGGAGCTCGGCGACCTGGTGGAGGACGCGAAGCTAGGCCGCGCGGACGTCTCCGCGGTCGCGCAGCAGCTCCGCGCCCTCATCCAGGAACCGGTCAGAAGGTGATCTTCCAGCTGTTGATGTAGCCGGTGTCCTGCGCCGCCACGTCCTTGACCTGGAGCTTCCAGACCCCGTTGGCCACCTCGCCGGACGCGTTCACCGTGTAGCTCGCGACCACGTTGGCGCCGGAGTCCGAGCTGGAGTTCTTCAGCCGGTACGCCGTCCCGTCCGGGGCGATCAGGTCGATCACCAGGTCACCGCGGTAGGTGTGGACGATGTTCACGTCGACCTTGGTGGTGGCCGGGGCGTTGCCGCTCACGCCGGAGACCGTGACCGGCGAGGTCACCGCGGCGCCGGGGGAGTCCGGGATGTTCACGTCCGCGGTGTTCTCGAACGACGGGCCCGGCGGGACCGGGACGGCCGCCCCGAGGTTCCAGATCGCGTAGGCGATGGCGTCGGAGTTGCGGTCCAGGGCGGTGTCGTTGATGTTCGCCGAGGTGTCGCAGGAGGAGTGGTAGCAGGCGTCGAAGGCCTTGCCGGAGGTGCCGCCCCACTTCTGGGCCTGCGCCGCCGTCTTCGTGTAGTCGGCGCCGGAGAACAGGCCGCCGACCGGGATGCCCGCGTTCTTGAACGGGGCGTGGTCGGAGCGGCCGTCGCCCTCGGTCTCGATCTCCGTGGGTATGTTCAGGCCCGCGAAGTACGTCTTGAAGGTCTGCTCGATGGTCGGGTCGTCGTCGTAGACGAAGTAGCCCGGGTTCGGCGAGCCGATCATGTCGAAGTTCAGGTAGCCGGAGATCTTCGACTTCTCCGCCGCCGGCAGGCTGTTCACGTAGTACTGCGAGCCGACCAGGCCCAGCTCCTCCGCGCCCCACCAGCCGAAGCGCAGGTGCTTGGTGGGCTGGAGCTGCGCGCGCGAGACGGCCAGCGCCGCCTCCAGTACGGCCGCCGAGCCGGAGCCGTTGTCGTTGATGCCGGGGCCGGCGGTCACCGAGTCCAGGTGGGAGCCGGTCATCAGGACCGAGCCCGGGTCCCCGCCAGGCCAGTCGGCGATCAGGTTGTAGCCGGTGGCGCCGCTGGAGGTGAAGGTCTGGAGCGTGGTGGTGAAGCCGGCAGCGTCCAGCTTGCCCTTCACGTAGTCGATCGACGCCTTGTAGCCGGCCCGGCCGTGGGCGCGGTTGCCGCCGTTGGCGGCGGCGATCGACTGGAACTGCGACAGGTGCGCCTTGACGTTCGCCAGCGGGATGTCGGGCGGCGTCGGCGCGGCTGCGGCGGCGGTGGTGGTGGTGGCCGGCGCGGCGGGCGCGGCGGCGAGCGCGGCGGGGGCGGTGGTGGCGAACAGGCCGGCGACCGCGATCGCGGTCACGGCGGTCAGGCGCCGGGAGACGGACGGGCTCATGTGGGGGCTCCGGGATTCCGTGGGGGATGAACCGTCGGGGGATACGACGGAACGCGTGGGAATCGTGCAGGTGAGCATTGGTGCGTCTGTGCGAGCCTGATGTTCAGCGAGAGCGTGACTGACCGTCAAGGGCGCAATCCGGTCAAGGTCGTTCGGAATACGGACGATCCCCGGTACGGGGGTCCGTACCGGGGATCGCGGGGTGTATGGGGCCCGGGGGGCGGGCCGGGGGGGCCGCTAAGCGGGTTCGCGGCTCGGCGCCGTCGCGGAACCGGGGGCCGCGGCGGCCGCCGCCTCCCCGGCCTCGGCGCCGGCCCGGGCCAGCCGGGCCCGGGAGCGGCGGGAGTTGCGCAGCGCGTCCCAGGTCAGCACGACCAGTGCCACCCAGACCAGGCCGAAGCCCGCCCAGCGCTCGGGCGGCATCGCCTCGTGGAAGTAGACGACGCCGAGGGCGAACTGGAACACCGGCGCCAGGTACTGGAGCAGCCCCAGCGTGGACAGCGGCACCCGGATCGCGGCGGCTCCGAAGCAGATCAGCGGGATCGCGGTGACCAGCCCCGTCGACGCCAGCAGCGCGGAGTGTCCGAGCCCCTGTGAGGTGAAGGTGGAGCGCCCCTCCATCCCCAGCCACAGCAGGTAGCCGAGCGCGGGCAGGAACAGCAGGGCCGTCTCGGCGGTCAGCGACTCCAGGCCGCCCATGTCGAGCTTCTTCTTGATCAGCCCGTACGTGGCGAAGGAGCAGGCCAGCGCCAGCGAGATCCACGGCGGCCGGCCGTAGCCGACGGCCAGCACCACGACGGCGGCGAGGCCGACCCCGACCGCCGCCCACTGGGCCCGGCGCAGCCGCTCGCCGAGGACCAGCACGCCGAGCGCGATGGTGACGAGCGGGTTGATGAAGTAGCCGAGGCTGGCCTCGACGACATGGCCGTTGTTGACCGACCAGATGTACAGGCCCCAGTTCACGCTGATCACGGACGCGGCCAGCGCGGTCAGCCCCAGCTTGCGGGGTTGGCGGACCAGCTCGGCGATCCAGCTCCAGCGCCGCAGCGCGAGGAGCGCGACCGCGACCACCGCCAGCGACCAGACCATGCGGTGCGCCAGGATCTCGATCGCCCCGGACGGCATGAGCAGCGGCCAGAACAGGGGGACCAGCCCCCACATCCCGTACGCGCCGAATCCGTAGAGCAAACCCGTGCGCTGCTCGTTCTCCGCCTTCACGGGACCTCCAGTGCGACTTCCGGCCAATCTCACAACCTCACGAAGGTATCGCCGGACGGGGCTGCTGTCATGCCCGTTTCGGCGAGATACTCATGACACTGCGGAGTCGCCGCCGGTCGCCCTCAGGCCAGGGCGGCCGTGATGGCCTCGGCCACCGGGGTCGTGGGGCGTCCGATCAGGCGGGCCAGGTCGCCGCTGGTCCCGGCCAGCCGGCCGCGCGAGATCGCCGCGTCGACGTCGACGAGGATCGCCGCGAAGCCCTCGGGCACCCCGGCGCCGGTCAGCACGGCCAGGTGGGCGTCGCCCGGAACCGCGGAGTACGCGACCTCGCGCCCGGACTGCCGCGCGACCTCGGCGGCGTATTCGGCCAGGCTCCAGGCGGCGTCCCCGGAGAGCTCGTAGACCCGGTTCAGGTGGCCCTCGCCGGTCAGTACCGCGGCGGCGGCCGCCGCGTAGTCGGCCCGCGCCGCGGAGGCGATCCGGCCCTCGCCCGCGCTGCCGACGACCGCGCCGTGTTCGAGGACGACGGGGAGCTGTGCGGTGTAGTTCTCGTGGTACCAGCCGTTGCGCAGGAAGGTGTAGGGCAGGCCGGAGTCGAGGATCGCCTGCTCGGTGGTCTTGTGCTCGGCGGCCAGCTCGAAGTCGGCCTCGGGTCCGCCGAGGATCCCGGTGTAGGCGAGCTGGGCGACCCCGGCGGCCTCCGCGGCCTTGATCACGGCGGTGTGCTGCGGGACGCGGCGCCCGACCTCGTTGCCCGAGATCAGCAGGACCCGGTCGCCGGCCCGGAAGGCGCCGGCCAGGCTCGCGGGGTCGTCGTAGTCGGCGACCCGTACCTCGATGCCGCGGGCGGCCAGGTCGGCGGCCTTCTCCTCGCTGCGTACGACGACGGCCAGCCCGGCGGCGGGGACCCGGGTCAGCAGGTCCTCGACGACGAGGCGGCCGAGGGCTCCGGTGGCTCCGGTGACGACGATGCTCATGATGCGCTCCTGTGGTGGGTGCGGGTACTCCACTATCGTACAGAAAGCGCTAACTTTTAGAAAGTGGCTCCGGGCGGCTGCGTGGTGGGGGGCGGTACGGCGAAGCCCGGACCCCGTGGAACGGGGTCCGGGCTTCGTGGGTGCCGTCGGCCTGTGCCGGCTCAGCCGACCACGGTCCAGGTGTCGCTGCCGGTGAGCAGCGTCCCCAGGTCCCCCTTGCCGCGCTGGTCGACCGCCTTCTCCAGCTGTTCGGCCATGAGGGTGTCGTAGACGGGGCGTCGGGTGTTGCGGAAGACGCCGATGGGGGTGTGGTGGAGGGTGTCGGGGTCGGCGAGGCG
>NZ_JBIWFZ010000033.1:0-58411 GCF_044763325.1 Streptomyces sp. NPDC096136
GGACCCCCAGCGCTGCGCGCTGGGGAAGAGACCCGCCTCGCTGCGCTCGGCGGAGGCTCGCTTCGCGAGCCAGGGCCGGGCCTTCGGCCCGGTAAGGCCTGCGCTTCGCTCCGGCCTGGAGGGGGTCTGCCTCGCTGCGCTCGGCGGAGGCTCGCTTCGCGAGCCAGGGCCGGGCCTTCGGCCCGTTAGGGCCTGCGCTTCGCTCCGGCCTGTAGCGGGTCTGCCTCGCTGCGCTCGGCAGCAGGCCGCTTCGCGGCCTAGAGCCGGCCCTTCGGGCCTATGGTGCCTCCGCTTCGCTCCCGCCAAAAGAAAGGAAGGCCGCCTCGCTGTGCTCGGCGGCAGCTCGCATTGAGAACCAGAGCCAGGGCTCCGGGCTTTGTGGTGCCTCCGCTTCGCTCTGGCCTGAAGAAAGGTTGCCTTGCTGCGCTCGGCGGAAGCTCGCTTCGCGAGCCCAAAGTCGACCCTTCGCGCTGGTCAGGCCTCCGCTTCGCTCCGGCCTGGAGGGCAGAGACCGCCTCGTTGTGCTGGGCGGTAGCCCGCTCCGGGGGACAAAGTGGGCGTTCTCGGTCGGTTGCCTTCTGTCTTTGCTTTGGCTGTGGGTTAGTCCTTTGCTTCGCTCCGGACTGAGGAAAAGACCTTGCCTGGCTGTGCTCTGGCGACCGCCATTGAGGGTCGAAGCCTGGTTCTTGGAGGTAGTTGCTGCTGTTTTGCGGGCTGACCTTGAGTTTGTGGTGGTGGGGTCTTGTGCTTCGTTTGAGGTGAGGAGTCGCAGGGGCGGTCTTGCGGCTGGAAAGGGGGGTTGTTTTGGAGGGGGATTTTGGTCGTTTTGTGGTTGTTCTTGAGTGAGATGTGGTGGTTGTCGGCCCCTTGAGTGGTTTACGAGTGGTGGTGGGCGTGCTGGAAGGAGGGGGTCAGTTTTTGTGACGAGGAGTCAGACAAGATCGGGGGAGGGGTTGGGGTGGGGGTTGTGTGCCGGGGGTGGTCAGGGGGGATGGGTTTGGGTTGCTGGGTGGAGAGGTTGAGGTGAAGGGCTTGAGGGGTGGTGGGGGGTTGGTGGAGATGGGCTGTGGGGTGTTAACGGCGTTAATGGTCGGTTGGGTGGGTGATTCAAAGTGATGTGGGGATAGAGATAGGAATCAGTCAGATTCTGCGCGGTTACGGACAGGCTGTCCGGTCCGTGTCGGTGGGGTGGCTGGAGTGGTTCGGCGTCAGGAGATGTGTTGGCGCCGAGGGTTCAGGACGGCGTTTCGTGCGCGCAGCGCGGCAGGAGACGGCCTATAGAGGGTACGGATATGCGTTGCCGCAGGTCAGTGGGGGTGCAGGGGGAAAGTTATGTCCCCTCAGAAGGGACATAACTCGGGCGATGTGTCGCTGGTAGGGGGACACATCGGCTGCAAAATGTCAGTGAGGCTGACGCTTTTTGGGCCAAAACGTCGGGGAGGCTGACGTTTTTCGCGAGATGTGTCGGCGAACTGCGCCAGAGCGGGGTGGGGTTGGGGGAGGGGGGTTCGAGAGGGCCTGGCGGGGGGCTGTGGCCGAGATGTGTCCCCCCTGGGGGGACATAAGACACGCCGAACGTCAACGAGCGTGACATTAGTGTCACCCTTGTTGACATACTCTCTCTGCAGATCAACGAAGTGGAGAGCATCCTCGTGTCATCAGAAGCACAGCGCCGCCGGCAGAGTCCGTCGCGCGCGCCGCGTCCTGATCTCCCCGTTGATGACGCGATCTCGGCGTGGAGTCAGCCGCTGGCTCCGGTCAAGGACCTGGACAGCCTCGCGAAGCGGTACCCCAGCCGGAAGCTCACGCTGGACGGTGAGCGCAAGCCGCTGGAGTTCTACGGGACGCAGAGTCAGCCAAACGCGTTCTCGATGGACAGCCTGGAGTTCTTCCTGGTGATCGCCCAGTACTTCAGGGAAGCATTGCCCCTGAGGCTGATCCTGCTGCTGATCGCGTGCCAGCGGGCGGGAGGGCGGATTCCACTTACTCAGGAGGAGATGGCTACGATCCTGGACGTCAGTCGGACAAAGACGTCGGAGGCTCTGCACACCGTCATGTCTCATGGGATCGTCTTCAAGGTGCGGCGGGGTGTGTACCAGTTCAACCCGCCCTACAGTTACCGGGTGGCCGAGTTCATCCCGGGGACGGAGACGGCGGGTGAGTTCGTGAAGGTGGAGCAGCACAGCGCCATCTCGCAGATTCGCAGCGACACGAGCTTGCCCGACCTGGTGCGGTTCCCGTCGCTGGACCACATGCGGCAGGCAATCGAGGAACTGCGGGCCGAACGGTCCAAAGAGCGCGCTGCGCGCCGGCTGAGCCGGGCACAGCGCAAGGAAGAAGGGACAGCTCAGTGAGCACCTTGCGATTCGCTGCGGTCAACGCCGACGGGCTTCTCTCCGACCTCGACCTTCCGCCTGCCGCGTACCGTGTGCTGCTGAAGCTGCGTTCGCTGAGCGAGCCCGGTGGGCGGATCCTGATCGACCAGGCCACCATCGGGGGGCTGCTGGAGCTGAGCCGGCCGAGCGTCAACGCCGCTCTGCGCAGCCTGGAGCTGGCGAAGCTCGTGCGCAAGGTCAGGAACGGGGTGTACCAGATCAACCCGATGCTGGCCGGGTACAACTCCTTCGAGGACGCCGTCGCCGCCGTGAACGAGATGGCGCCGGACGAGAGGCTGGACGCGCGCGGGTACGTCGCCAGCTACCACCAGGCGGTGGCGGAGTACCAGGACCAGCTCGCCGAGCAGCGGAAGAAGCGTGCCGCGCAGGCGGCTGCGAAGAAGGCCGCGGAGTCGAAGCGTCGGCGGACCTTGCACGCTGTGGGGTAGGCGGCTTGAGGAAGGGGCCTTGAAGGGCTTCTGACGGCTTCTCAAGGGCTTTTGAGGGCCCCGGGATATCCCGGGGCCCTCAAAGGGTTTCAGGGGCTGGTGGGGGCGTTTGCGGCTTCGGGGGTGTGGGGGCTCAGACGGCGGCCAGTTCGGCGTTCGCGCGGGCTGTGATGAGGGTGAGGACGCGGCCCGCGACCGCGAGGTCCTCGGCCGGGATGCCGGCGTACAGGCGGGTGGCGATGGCGGCCGTCTCGGCGGCGGTGGTCTCGTACAGGTCCCGGCCGGCGCCCGTGAGGCTCAGGGCGGAAGCCTGGCGGTGCAGCAGTTTCGCGGCCGTCAGTTCGCCGATGACCTCTTCGATCAGGGGTGCGGTGGCTTTGAGGGCGTCGGTGACCTCGGCGACCAGGTCCTGGTGGGCGAGGGTGCCGCCCGTGGCGGCGACGGTCCGGAGGGTGACGCTCTGGTGGAACGTCACGCCGTGGCGGGTCAGGGCGCCCTCGGCGAGGGTGCGGGCGGCGTGGTGTGCCAGGGCTATGACGCGGGCGTCGAGGGTGGGGGCGGTGACGGTCACGGCTGCGCCTTCTCGTTCTCGGTGAGCGGATCAAGCGGATCAAGAGGTGCGTCGAGCAGGGTTGCGAGGTCGCGGGCGAACTGTCGTGCGCGGGGGGCGTCCTGGCCGCCGAGCGGCCGCAGGAGCTGGTCCAGGAGGTTCTGGACCGTGGTGATCGCGCGGCCCGTGAGTTCGTGGCCCTGTTCGGTGAGCGACAGCTGCATGGCGCGCGGGTCGTCCGGGTCGCGGGTGCGGGCGACGAGGCCGGAGGACTCCAGGGCGCGGGCGAGCTTGGAGACGTACAGCGGTTCCAGGCCGGTGTGGTCGGCCAGGCGGCGCTGGCTGGGGCGCAGCCCGGCGCGGGACATGCCGTACAGCGAGGCCAGCAGGGCGTACTGGGCGTGGGTCATGCCCAGGGGGGCGACCGCCCGGTCGACTGCCACCCGCCACTTCGTCGACAGGCGCCAGACCAGGAAGCCGGGCGTGGCGATTTCTCCGTCCATGGAGGATAGCGTACATGGCTAGTATGTACATGGCTAGTGTTTGGGGTGGGTGGGTGCGTGGGTGGTGCTGGCCGTGGGTGGGTTGTGGTGGGTGGGGCTAGAAGGCGAAGTCCACGTAGTCGATGTCGGTGAACTCGACCAGGAGGCTGGAGGCGCGGGCTCCGTTGTCCTTGAAGTAGATCTCCTGGAGGGCCTCCGCCGTGATGTGGCGCAGCTGGGCCTCGGTGGCGCCGGTGTCCTGGGCCGCGAAGAGGCGGCGGGCGTACTCCGGGGGGAGGTGCTGGGTGATGCGGCGCATGCGGCCGTCGTCGGTGGTGCCGGGGGCCGCGGTGAAGCCGAAGCGGGCGCGGGTCTCGATGACCAGGCCGGTGGTGCGGGCCGCCTGCTCGCGGGCGCGCTTGCGGACCAGGGGCTGCCAGCGGCGGCGTACCTCCGATTCCAGGCGGGCCGCGAGGGCCGGCTTGGGCTGCTTGATCTCGTTCTTCACGTAGCGCTCGACGGTGCGCTGGGAGATGCCGAGGAGGGTGGCTGCGTTCTTCGTTGATTTGAGCTGCTTGACGAGGTAGCGCATCTGGGCGCCCGCGGACTTGGGGACGGGGCGGGTGAAGTGCGGTTCGTCGGCCTTGGTGAGGCTGTCGGAGATGTCGGGCATCGGTTACTCGCCGTCTGCTGCTGCGTCGTGGCCCTTGATGTGGCGGGCGGGGTTGAGGTGTTCGTCGAGGAGCTGCACGGCCCACAGGAGGGGCTGGGTGCCCTCGTGCTTGACCATGCCGGGGCTGACGCCCAGGCGGAAGCCGCCGGGGAGCGGCTTGCCGTCGGGGGTGCGGGGGAGGAAGTCCAGGGGGCTGGGGCCGTCGGAGAGGTAGACCGCGCAGTCGGAGAGGACCGCGATGGGGTAGAGGCCGGCGGCCGTGGCGAGCTTCTGCATCTTGCGGTGCATGTTGACGCGGGCCGTGGAGATGACGGCGGCGCGGATGTCGGGGCGCCAGGTGGGGCGTTCGAGGGCGGGCCAGGGCTCGCCCGGGCGGTAGCCGGCGCCCTGGGGGCGTTCGCGGAGTTTGCCGATGCCGCCCTTGACCGTGGATTTGATCGCCGAGAGGACGGAGGAGGGGAGGGGGTCGTGCTGCTTGTGGGTCTCCATGGCGGTGAGGAACTCGGGTTCCGTGAGGGTGGTCGTGACGCCCATGTCCGCCATCGTGGCCAGGTAGGCGTCGCGGAGGCGGGTGTACCAGGCGTCGAGGTAGGGGCCGTGCTCCGGGCGGACCCACGCTTCGGTGGGGCGGACGTCGTGGCCGAGCTCGCGGGCGTAGGCCAGGGTCGGGGTCGCGTACCAGGCCGGGCCGGTGGGGGGCCTGCCGTGCGGGGTGAAGGGGCTGGGGAGGCGGGGGTCCAGGGAGAGGGAGGAGAGGTCCGCCAGCCAGCAGCCGGGGAGCTTCGGGTCGAAGCGGGGGCTGGAGGTGTGGGTCGCGGGGCCGGTGCCGACGGTGAGGCGGTTCGCGGCGGCGGCGAAGGCCATGTTCACGTCGATGCCGACGGCGTGGGTGCGGGCGCACTCGGCGTCGGTGAGGAGCTCCGGGTCGCGGATCCAGTCGTACGCCTCCTCGTCGAGGACCTGGTCCGGGGTGCGCTGGTGGGAGCGGGGGTGGAGGGAGGCGACCACGGGGTGCTCGTCGGGGGCCTCCGGCGGGGCCGGGTCGACGGGGCGGGTGAGGGAGCCGGGCACGGGGGCGGACTCCCAGGCGTTGGTCGCGGGGTTGCGGACCGCGCGGGTGGGCGGGCGCAGGGCCGTCATCAGTTCCAGGCCGGTGACGGCGGTGGAGCCGCGGGGGGTGAGGACGCGGGCGGCGTAGGTGGAGAGCAGCTCGGCGAGTTCGGGGGCCGGGAGGTCGGCGGTGTCCTCGCCCCAGGCGCGGGGGTCGAGGGCGCCCCAAGGGAGCACCGCGAGCTGGACGCACTGGCGGCCCGTGGACGGGGAGGCCGGGCGGTAGATGCGGGCCCAGGGGCCGAAGCCGCGTCGGGTGAGCTGCCACTTGGCCTTGGTGAGCTGCTTGACGACGGGGTGGTTGTCCGGGAGGCGGAGGGCGCGGCGGTCTTCGAGGGCGAGGGGGAGGCCCAGGCGCTCGGCGGCGGGGGCGGTGAGGACGAGGAGGGGGTCGCCGTCCTTGCCGTTGCGGTGGAGGCGGGGGGCGCGGAGGTCGGCGTCGGGGCCGAGGGCCCAGGAGATGAGGGCGGGGAGGTCGGAGGTGGGGTGGCTGAGGAGGACCCCGCCGGCGGCGTGGGCGTGGCCGGTGCCGTCCAGGACGGCGAGGGGGCCGTTGCCCTGGAGGGGGAGGGGGAGGCCGGTGGAGTGGGTGGGGCGCGGCCGGGGGGAGAGGCCGGGGTGGGCCGGCGTTGCCGTGGGGTGGGGGGCTGTTTCGTGGGGGGTGGGGGTGTTAACGGCGTTAAGGGTGGTGGGTGGGGTGGGGGGTTCGGCGTTAACGGTGGGCGGTGGGGTCGGGGCTGCGGTGGGGGGCTCGGCGTTAACGGCGTTAATGGTGGTGGTGGGTGGGGTGGGGGTGCCCGGGGTCGGGTGGAGGGCGGCGAGGCCTTCGAGGAGGCGGGCGTAGGCCGCGCGCTTGGGGGGACGGGGGGCCGTGCGGCCGGTCTCCCAGGAGGTGACGGTCTCGCGGCGGACGGAGAGGGCCTTGGCGATCTGGTCCTGGCTCAGGCCGGCCGCCTCGCGCAGGCGCTTGCGCTCGTCGGGGGCGGGGAGGCCGTCCTTGGCCGCGGCTTCCTCCAGCAGGGCGTCGACCGCTGCGAAGAGGGTGGTCTGTTCGTTCGTCTCGCTCATTGCTACCTCCAAGGCCAGCCTATGTGAAGCGCACGGTTGAACGCACCTGAAACGCACTCGGGGGCGTTAACGGCGTTAATGCCGTCAGCGCCCCCGGCGTGCGTGGGTCCGGCTCAGATGCGCTGCATCAGGAGTTCCGTGACGGCCTTGAGGTCGTCCGGGGTGAGGTGGGCGGTCAGGGCGTCCGCGATGGTCTCCGGGGACTGGGCGGAGATCGTGATGCGGGGGGTGGGGGCGGGCGGGGTGGGTGCGGTCGCGGGGGCCGGGGCGTTAACGGCGTTAACGGCGTTAACGGTCGGGGGGGTCGGGCGGGTGCGTTGGCGCGGGGGGTTGACGGTGTTGAGGCTCTCCGTGGCGGCCGCCGCCTGTTCCTCCTGGGGGAGGCGGCCGATGCGGCGGGCCGGCTCCACCTTCAGCTCGCCCGTCTCCACCTTGTCCTGGAGCTCGGGCGTCAGGTTGAGGAGGGTCAGGCGCTGGGAGACCCAGGCGGGGGTCTTGCCGATCCGCTTGGCCACCTGGGCCTGGGAGCCGTGGACGTCGACGAGCTCCTGGAGGGCGCGGGCCTGGTCCATGGGGGCCACGTCGACCCGGTGGACGTTGGCGATGAGCGCCGATTCCAGGATGTCGGCGGCCGAGGCGGACAGGGCGTCGTTGACGTGGATGTGCATCGTCTTGAGCCCGGCCAGCTGGGCGGCGGCGAGGCGGCGGTTGCCGTCGATGACCACGTACGGGGCGCGGCCGAGGCCGTCGGTGGCGCCCGGGTGGGCCTCCATGAAGGCCATGCGGGTCGCGACGGCCAGGGGCTGGAGCTGGCCCCGCACGCTGAGGGACTGCGCCAGCTCGTCGAGGTCGGTGAGGTCCTCGCGGAGGTTGAAGGGGTTGTGGGCCAGGGCCTCGATGGGGACCTCGGAGGGCGGGACGACCCCGGAGGTGGGGGCGCCCGTGGCTTCGGCGATGGCGGCGCGGCGGGAGCTGACGCCGACGGGCTGGGCCCGTGCGAAGGACGCCGAGACGCCGAGCTTGTCGGCCTTGCTGCTCATGAGATCTCCCGGGCGAGGGCACGCAGGGCGACGGCCTGGTCGCCGTTGGGGGCGTAGACGAAGAGGGGCTGCTTCAGCCGGACGGACTCGCGCTGTTCCTTGAGGTCGGGGACGATCGCCACGACCCGGGGATCCTTTATGTCCATCCACGCCTGGAGCGAGCTGGTCGCGATGTAGCCGCGGCGGCCGTCGTAGAGGTTCACGACGAGGCCGAGGTAGTCGATGTCCAGGCTGAGGTCGTCGCGCAGGTCGTTGATCTGGGAGGTGAGGAGGTCGTACGCGTCCGCCGAGGAGTCCTCCGCCTGGACGACGATCAGCGCGCCGGAGGCGCCCGGCTGTTCGGTGTCGCGGCGCCGGCCGTAGTAGATCGCCGCGTCCATGCTCAGGCCGAGGCTGGGCGGGCAGTCGATGAGGATGACGTCGTAGTCGGACTCGACGGGGGCGAGGGCGCGTTCGAGGGCCGCCTCGCGGGCGCGGACCGTGGAGAGGCGGACGTCGAGGAGGAAGGCGTCCGTGCAGGCGGGCAGGAGGTGCAGGCGGTCGCCGAAGCGGTCGTGCTCGATCGGGGCGATCAGGTCCTGGAGGGGGCCCTTGGCCTCGCCGGCCATGTGGCAGGTGAGGCTGTCGCCGCCGATGGGGAGCGGCTGCTGGCCGAGCTGTTTGGTGAGGTGGCCCTGGGGGTCGAAGTCGACGAGCAGGACGCGCATGCCCAGGCCCGGGAGGTCTTCGAGGTCCAGCGGGGTGGTGGGGTGGGCGCCTTCGGTTTCCCCGGGGGCGGCGAGCCTCGCCAGTTGGCGGGCGACGCGGACCGGGTGCAGGGTCGAGGGGTCCTCGGCGAGGGCCTCGGCGGTGCCGGCGGTGATGGCGGTCTTGCCGACGCCGCCCTTCTGGTTGCACACGACGATGCGCCGGACGACCGAGGGGCGCTGGACGGTGGGGGCCGGGTTCATCTCCAGCCAGAGGTGCACCGCTTGGGCGAGACCCTGGATGAGGGAGACGCCGCGGTCCTTGGAGTCGGTGCGGAAGGACTCCCACTGGCCGGCGGGCAGCCACGTCGAGAACGACTCGGCGCCGGAGGTGTCGACGGGGGAGGGGGCGGAGGCGAGGGCGCTCCAGTGGGCGATGCCCTGGTGGACGGCGTCCTGGATGTCGACCCGCAGCTGGGCGGTGCGGATCTTCAACTCCTGGCGGAGCCACGGGGGGAGCTTGGAGACGACCTTCTCTCGGTCGTTCGGGGACGAGGGCGAAGTCATGAGAGGGACTTTACTAACGTTCTTGGGTCCGTGTGGGCGCCACGCTTGGGTTTTGCTAACGAAATGGGTGGGGAAGGGCTCCAGGCATGCGAAAGGGCGGCCCCGCGGGTGTGCGGGACCGCCCTGGAGGGGTCGTCAGGGGCGGGGGAGGGCTGGGACGGTGGGCAGGTCCAGTGCCGCGCGGCACTCGGGGGAGCCCGTCGGGTCGAAGCGGTCGAGGCGGCCGGCGGGCACGATCCCCGGGAGGAGGAACTTCCAGAGGTCGACGACCCGGGCGTGCAGGTCCTCGCGGCCGGTGCGGACGTGGGAAGTGACCTGGATGCCGGTGAAGGAACCGACCAGGAAGGTCGCGAGGCCGGGCACGTCGACGGAGGGGAGCACGTCGCCGCGTTCCTGGGCCGGCGTCAGACAGCTGCGGCAGGTCTCGATCCAGGCGTTGTACGGGGACGGGTCCGGGTCGGTGAACGAGCCGAACTCGATGACCAGACGGATGCCTGCGCGGATGCGGACGTTGGTGCGCAACCCGGACGCCATGCGGTGGGTGAGGTCGATGACGGTCTGGAGACCGGGGTCCTCGATGGCGGGCACGTGCTCGGAGACCTGGAACTGTTCGTCCACCAGGGTGCGGGCGAGGGCCTGCTTGGACGGGAAGTGGAAGTAGAGGGCGCCCTTGGTGACTCCGGCGTGCCTGACCACGTCGCTGAGGCTGGTGCCGCCGAAGCCCGCGTGGTCGAAGGCGATGGCCGCACCGTCGAGGATCGCCTGCCGGGTGACCTCGGCCCGTTCCTGCCTGACCCTCGCCACGTGTGTCTCCCGATGTCGGTTTCGTCCGTTGGTGTTGAAGATCAATCTTGTGGGAGGGAACGGAAAAAAACCAGTCGACCAGTACTTTTAATACGCTTAGTAGGTCTCCTTTTGGGGATGGTTGGGGGGTTTGGGGTGTTGTTTTTCGTCAGGTGGGCGAGGTGGGGCATTAACGCCGTTAACGGTGCCCGGTCACAGGTGCATGCCGCCCGAGGCGTCGAGGAGTTGGCCGGTGACCCACAGGGCATCGGGTGAGGCGAGGAAGGCGACGGCGCCGGCGATGTCGGACGGTCGGCCGATGCGGTCGAAGACGGACAGTCCGGCCAGCCGCGCCAGCCCCTCGGGCGTGGTGCGGAGCTTCGCGTTCATATCGGTCGCGGTGAAGCCGGGGGCCACCGCGTTCACGGTGATGCCCCGGGGGCCGAGCTCCTTGGCGAGGGCGAGGGTGAGGGTGTTGAGCGCGCCCTTGCTCATGGAGTACACGACGGACTCGGGGTAGGACATGCGGGTGATGGCCGAGGAGATGTTGATGACGCGGCCGCCCTCCGGCATGCGGGTCAGGCCCTCCCGGGTGAGGAGGAGGAGCGCCTTCACGTTGACCGAGAAGATCCTGTCGATCAGCTCCGCCGTGACCTCGTGGATCCGCGCCGAGCCGCTGACCGCGGCATTGTTGACGAGGACGTCGAGCCGGGGTTCGATGCCCCGCCGGACGAGTGCGGCGTCGAACACGGTGTAGAGGGATTCGACGTCGCCGGTGACGCCGAGTTCGGCGCGCAGGGGGAAGGCCTCGCCGCCCGCGGCGTGGATCGAGGACACGACCGCGGCGGCGGCTTCGGCGTTGCGCGCGTAGTGGACCGCCACGAGGGCGCCGTCGGCCGCGAGCCGCGCGGCTATCCCGCGGCCGATGCCGCGGGAGGCTCCGGTCACCAGGGCCGTCTTCCCGGACAGGGGTCCTCCGGCGGTCCTGTCGCGGGGCTGGCCCGAGGGTACTCCGTCCGCCGGCTGCGGCTGCGGCTGCTGCGGCGAGGCGGGCTGCGGTACGGGTGACGAGGTCAAGATGAGCGCCGTTCTGTGGGACGGGTCCGGACGACCAGACATAACATTTCGGCTGTTCGGTTTTTTCCGGGGGAGGGGCAGTTACCTGATGGCCGAGCCGCAGCGGCTGGTGATCACCGGCGCGACGGGATTCATAGGCTCGGCGGTCCTCGCCGAACTCGCGTGCATCCGGGACGGAGCGGGACCCGAGGGGCCGCACCTGGTCCTGCGCACCGTGGGCCGTGCGGCCCCGGAGGCCGGCCGGCCGGCCGATGAATGGCGTCGGGGGGACCTCTCCGACCCGGAATCGTTGCGCGGGAGTTGCGAGGGGGCGGACGTCCTCCTCCACCTGGCCTCGCAGGTCGGATCCGACGAAGGGGAGTGCGCCGCCGTCAACATCGGCGGAACCGCGGCGCTGATGGCCGAGGCGCGGGCGGCCGGGGTACGGCGGATCGTCCACCTGTCCACCTCCGCCGTCTACGGCCGCGGACCCCACCGGGGGATGACCGTGAACGCCGTCGTCCCCGCCCCCCAGTCCCCGGCGAGCCGGACCCGGCTCGCCGGGGAGGGGCCCGCGCTGGCCGCCGGGGCGGTGGTGCTCCGGCCCGGTCTGGTGATCGGGGCCGGGGACCGCTGGCTCGTGCCGGCCCTGGACCAGCTCCTGGGGGCCACCGGGGCGTTGTGGGAGGGGGGACGGGCCCTGCTGTCGGTGGTGGCGGTACGCGATCTCGCCCGGCTCATCGCCCGTCTCGCGCTCGGGGCCGGCCCGGCCGGAGGAACCGTCTGGCACGCCAGCCATCCGGTGCCGGTCAGGGCCGCCGACCTGGTGGGGGCCCTCGTCGCACGGGGTGTGCTCCCGCCCGTGGACGCCCACCTCTCCGAAGCCGAATGCCTGGAGCGCATGGCGGCCTCGGGCTGTCGGGTGGGCCCGAACCAGTTCAGGCTCGTCGCCCAGGACCACTGGTACGACAGCGCACCGGTGTGGGACGCCGCCGACTGCCCGCCCGGGCCCGGCCCGCTGACGTGCCTGGACGAGGCCGCCCCCTGGTACCGGGAGTTCCTGGCCCGCGTGTGAGCCCGCGCCGCGTGGTGCGCCCGGCCCGGGTGTGGGGCTGAGGCGTTGGACGCCGGGACGTGTTGTGTACGGTGGACGCTGTTTTGGCGTGTGGGTGAGGGGAGCACGGGGTGGCGGACGGGGCGTGGAATGCGGTGGTGCGGCTGTTGTGGGGGCCGCCCGTGACGCCGGCGAGGGGGCCCCGTAGGGGGCTGACCCTGGAGCAGATCGCGGTGGCGGGCGTGGGGATCGCCGATGCGGCGGGGCTCGGCGGGGTGTCGATGCAGGGAGTGGCCGGGGAGCTGGGGGTCACCAAGATGGCCCTCTACCGGTACGTGCCGGGCAAGGCCGAGCTCGTCGCCCTGATGGTGGAAGCGGCCCTGCCCGACCCGGGCGCGGGGCTGGACCCGGCGTTGGCGGCGGCCGGGGACGGCTGGCGCGAGCGGCTCGGGGTGTGGGCGCGGGAGCTGCTGGCGGGGTACCGGGCGCATCCGTGGCTGCTGGACGCGACCGTGGGGGCGCGGGCGTTGGGGCCGCGGGAGGTCGGGTGGCTGGAGCGGGCGCTGGCCGCGATGCAGGGGTGCGGGCTGAGCGGTGCCGAGGCCATGGACGTGGTGGTGCTGGTGACCGGGCACGTGCGGGGGATCGCCGGACAGGAGCGGGCATCGGACGGGACGGCGGGGGTGGACGCCGAGCTGGGGGCCGTGCTCGCGGCGGTGGTGGCCGAGCGGGGGGAGGAGTATCCGGCGCTGGCGGTGGCGTTGGGGTCCGTCGCGGAACACGGGGGGCAGGACCAGGGGCTGGACTTCGGGCTGGAGCGGATCTTCGACGGGGTCGGGCTGCTGGTGGAGCGGCGGCGGGCGGGGGGCTGAGGCGGGACGCCTGTCCCGGGAATCGTGGCGGTGGCGGTGGCGGAGGGCGCCACCGCCTTTTGTGTGCCCGTGGTCGTTCGTCGCGGGCCGGGGCCTGCGGCGCCCGGTGTGGCGAGAGTGTGGGCCGGGCGCCGCTGAGGCGGGACTTCGTGGGCACCCGTGACGGTGTGAGCGGGGGGTGGTGGGGGCGCGGGGGCGTTAACGGCGTTAACGGCGTTAACGGGTCGGGGTGATGGGTGTCCGGGGTGGGGGAGCGCGAAGGGTGGTGGCGGTGCGGGTCGCGGTGGGGTGGCGGCCTGGGTGGGCTGAATGCAGGGGTCTGGGGGAGTTGGGGGCAAGCGCCGGTGTTAACGGCGTTAACGGGGGGTGGTGCTCCGGTGGGAGTCCGGTCCGGCTCCGGCGGGGGACCCGACTGTGGCGCAGGACGCCACGCCACTTACCCCTTGCGGGGCGGACCGCTGATGCGGCGGATGCGGTGTGGAGAGCCCCCATGGTCAAGCAGGAACGTGCGGCACGCACGAGGGAATCGCTGATCCGCGCCGCCGCGGAGGTGTTCGCCCGGGAGGGCTTCACCGCCGCGTCGATCGCCGCGATCAGTCGGCGGGCCGGAGTGACCTCCGGTGCCCTGCACTTCCACTTCGACGGGAAGACCTCCCTCGCCCTGGCCGTGGAGGAGCGGGCCGCGCGGACGCTGCGGGAGGCCGCCGCCGCCCAGGGGGAACGGGTGGACGCCGACGGGCCGTTGCGGGTGCTGGTCGGGTCCACGGACACGCTGCTGGCGTTGCTGGCCGAGGACGTCGTCGTGAGGGCCGCGTTCGCGCTGTCCGCGGACACCGGGCACGGCAGCCGGACGGACCTGCGCCGGCAGTGGCGGCTGTGGGCCGCGGAGTTGCTGGTCGCCGCCGAGCGGGCGGGGCTGCTGGCCGAGGGGGTGTCCCCGCAGGAGGCGGCGCGGCTGGTGGTCGCGCTGACGGTCGGGCTGGACGGTCTCGCAGGGGTCGAGCCCGGACGCAGTGCCCGTCAGCTGCTGACCCGGATCTGGACGGTGATCCTGCCGGGGATCGCTCGCCACGAGGCGGCGGCTGCGGTCCTCTCGGAGGTATCCGAGGACAATGAAACAGACTGACTGGTTTGATTTTTGAGCCTCTAAGGGTGTTATATGGCTACTGTTGCGAGGCGGCTGAAGAGCACCGCGTTGCCATGGGTGGGTGCATAACTCATAAAAGCCCAGGTCAAGCGGGTTTGTTGAGCGACATCGAGATCTCGCCAGGGCCAAAACTGGCCGCCCGGTTTCGTATTGACAAACCGTCCGGCCTGTTTTCTACTGACTCTTGCGACTCATCCAAAGGACAGGGGAGTACGACGTGGACATCGATGTACTGGGCGCACTCGCCGTGCGGGAGAACGGGATCTCCATCACGCCCACCGCCCCCAAGCCCCGGCAGGTCCTGGCACTCCTGGCCCTCCACGCCGACCAGGTCGTCCCGGTCTCGGCACTGATCGAGGAGCTGTGGGGGACGATGCCCCCGCGCAGTGCCCGCACCACGCTGCAGACCTACGTCCTCCAGCTGCGCGCGCTGATCGCCACCGCCCTGGAGGGGAACGACGGGGAGCGCACCGCGAAGGACGTGCTCGTCACGCTGCCCGGCGGATACATGCTGAACAGCGGCGGCGGCACCAGCGACGTCCGCGAGTTCGACCGGCTGGCCGGCATGGGCTACCGGGCCATCGACGCGGGTGACCACCCGGTCGCCGCCCAGCGGCTGCGCGAGGCGCTCGCCCTGTGGTCCGGGCCCGCCTTCGCCGACGTCCAGGGCGGCGTACAGCTGGACATGGAGACGCGCCGCCTGGAGGAGATCCGGCTCTGCGCGCTCGACCAGCGCATCGAAGCCGACCTGAAGCTCGGCCGCCACCGGGAGCTGCTGGCGGAACTGACGGTCCTGGTGAGCCGGTACCGCACCCACGAGAACCTGCACGGGCAGTTCATGCTCGCCCTGCACCGCTCGGGCCGCCGCGGCGAGGCGCTGGACGTGTACCAGCGGCTGCGCGCCACGCTCGTCCGGGACCTGGGGCTGGAGCCGTCGACCACCCTGCGCCGCCTGCAGCGGTCGATCCTGATGGCCGGTCCGGAAGGCGGCGTCGGAGGCAAGCAGGCGCCCGCGGCCGCGACGGCCGCCGCAGTGGGAGTGAGGGCGGACCGGCTCGTACGGGCCTGACCCGCGCGGCTGGTGCCGGCCGGAAGCGGGCGGGCCGGCCGGAGAACGGCCGGGGGGAACGGCAGCGGGGGCGGAAGGAGACGGAGCGGTGCAGGAAAGGTCGGAGCGGACCCGCAGGAGGTTGGTCTTCGCCGGGGCCGAGTTGTTCCACCGCAACGGATACGCCAACGCGACGCTCGGTGAGATCGCGGGTGCGGCCGGGGTGACGAAGGGGGCGCTGTACTTCCACTTCGCCTCGAAGGACGAGCTCGCGGATGCCGTCCAGCAGCGCGGGTGCGGTCTGCTGCACGAGGCGGTCCGGGGACTGCGGGAGAGCGGGGCATCGCCCCTGCAGGCGCTGATCGACACCACGCACTGGCTGGCGCGGACGCTGCACGAGGATCCCGCGATCCCGGCGAGCTTCCGCATCACCAAGGAGTGCGCCGGACAGCAGCCGCCCGCCGTGGACTTCCACGGGGCGTGGCTCGAGGCGGTCTGCGAACTGCTGCGGATGGCGCGGGACGCGGGTGAACTGCCTCTGGACCCGTCGCTCGACGGGCTCGACGGCGGGGACGCCGCCGGCGAAGGGGGCAGCGCCGCCGACCGCTGGGAGAGCGCCGAGGCGCTGGTGGCCGCCGCCGTCTGCGGCATCGAGGTCCTGGCCGGGACGGGGCTGTCCTACGCGGAGCTCCAGCGGAAGGTGGCCGCCCTGTGGGGGCTGCTGCTGCCGAGCCTCGTGGGCGCCGAACGGGCGCGGGAATACCGGACGCGGGCCCGTGACACGCGGCTGCCGGCGGACGGGGAACGCAGCCGCCGACACCTCGGCAGCCGGGTCTAGGGGGTGTGCCGGAGAGGTACGGGCCCGGTCGGGCGCGGAAGAGCGGGGCGAAGCGACGTACGGAGGGGGAGACCGTGAGAATTCAGGTTCTGGGTCCGCTGAGTGCCGAGGTGGACGGGGACTCGATCGTGCCGACGGCGTCCAAGCCGCGGCAGATCCTGGCCCTCCTCGCGCTGCACCCCGGGCAGGTGATGCCGGTGCCCACCCTCATGGAGGAGATCTGGGCGGACGAGCCGCCCCTCAGCGCGCTGACCACGCTGCAGACGTACGTCCTCCAGCTGCGCCGGCGGCTCGGCACGGCCATGGGCGCCGGACGGCCGGGGGCGGCGAAGGAGGTCCTGACGACGCGGCACGGCGGATACCTGCTCCAGGTGCCGCCCGGGGCCGTCGACGCCCACGTGTACGAGGGGCTCGTCGCCCGGGGACAGGCCGCCTTCGACGGCGGCGACGACGAGGGCGCCGCCGCCCTGCTGCGCGAGGCGCTCGGGCTGTGGCAGGGGCCCGCGCTGGTCGACGTACGGGTGGGGCCGGTCCTGGAGATCGAGGTGATGCGGCTGGAGGAGAGCCGGCTCGTCACCGTCGAACGCCGGATCGACGCCGACCTGCGGCTCGGACGACACACCGAACTCCTCGCCGAGCTCACCGAGCTGGCCGCCCGCCACGCCCGCCACGAGGGGCTGCACTCGCAGCTGATGGTGGCGCTGTACCGGTCCGGTCGGCAGGCCGGCGCGCTGGACGTCTACCGGCGGCTGCGCGGACGGCTGATCGGGGAGCTGGGCGTCGAACCGTCGCCGCAGCTCCAGCGGCTGCACCAGGCCATGCTGAGGACGGACCCGGCGCTGGACGTGGCGGCGGGCCCCAAGCGGGGTTCGACCTTCGACCTCTACGCCGCGTAGGGCGCGGAGATCCTTTTCGGAATCCTTCCGGGAAGGTGTCACATCCGGTGGTGCCCGCCTGTCCCCTCTGTGAGACCACGACGGAGGAGGACGGCCATGAAGGTGCTGCTGGCGGGTGCGAGCGGGGTACTGGGACGGCGGGCGGCGGCGGCCCTGCGCGCGGCGGGCCACGAGGTCGCGGGGCTGGGCCGGGGCGCGGGGGATGGACGTACGGGCCGACCTGCTCGACCGGGAAGGGCTGCTGCGGGCCGTCGACGGGCGGGGCTTCGACGCGGTCGTGCACGCGGCCACCGCGCTCTCGGGCAAGGCCATGGCCCGCCACCAGGACATGGCGGGCACCAACCGGCTGCGCACCGAGGGCACCGTGAACCTGCTGGCCGCCGCCCGTGAGACGGGGGCGCGCCGGTTCGTCGTCGAGTCGATGATGTTCGGCTACGGGTACGGGGACCACGGCGGGGCGCTGATCGGCGAGGACGACGGCTTCGGGCCGCGCGGCGCGAACGTCTGGCTGGAGCGGCACGTCGGCGCGATGCGGACCAAGGAGGAGCTGGCGTTCACCGCCGACGGGATCGAGGGCGTGAGCCTGCGGTTCGGGCTGTTCTACGGCGAGGGCGTCACCGACGGCCACCTCGTGCCGCTGCTGCGGGCGCGCAAGCTGCCCGTGGTCGCGGACAAGGGGCGGGCACTGAGCTGGGTCGACGTGGCGGACGCGGCGCGGGCGGTGGCCCTGGCGGTGGACGCCGGGCGCGCGGGCGAGGCGTACAACGTCGCCGACGACACCCCGGTCGGCTGGGGCGGGCACATGGGGGCGGTGGCGGAGGCCTTCGGGGCGCCGGCGCCGATGACCGTACCGCTGTGGGTGCTGCGGCCGGCGCCGCTCGCGCACGCCATCATGGGCACCGACCTGCGGATGTCGAACGCCAAGGCCCGGCGGGAACTGGGGTGGCGGCCCGGGTACGGGAGCAGCCTGGACGGAGTGCGGGCGCTGGCGGGCCCGCGGGGGCGGGTGGCGGCCTGAGACCGGACGCCGGGCCGGGTGGCCGTCCAGCATGCGGAAAGGCCCGGTGGGGTGCGGCCGCCGGTGTGATCATCGGCCGATGAGCGATGAACGGCGCACCCCGCCCGAGCTGGTGGGCGACGAACGGGCCACCCTGACCAGCGTCCTGCAGTGGCAGCGGGACACCCTGCGGATGAAGTGCGCGGGCCTGACGGACGAGCAGTTGCGGCGCAAGGCCGTCCCCCCGTCCGGGCTGAGCCTGCTGGGGCTCGTGCGCCACCTCGCGGAGGTGGAGCGCGGCTGGTTCCGCAACGTGCTGGCCGGGGAGGACGTCCGCGGGTACTTCCCGAAGAACGAGGCCGGGGAGTGGACGGAGTTCCACGTCGAGGACGCGGACCCCGCCGAGGCGTTCCGGATCTGGGAGGAGACCTGCGAGCGGTCGCGGAAGATCGTGGCGGCCGCCGAATCCCTCGACGTGCGGGGGCACTTCGGCGACCAGCCGTACTCGCTGCACTACATCCTGGCCCACATGGTCGAGGAGTACGCCCGGCACAACGGGCACGCGGACCTGCTGCGCGAGGCGATCGACGGGGTCACGGGGGAGTAGGCCCGCTCAGGCGGCCCGCTCGGCGGTGGCGCGGTCCACCGCGTCCAGGGCGGTCTGCCACGGGAAGTGCGGCGGGGCGTCGGTGCCGGCCGGGCCGGGGACGAAGCCGCCCTCGCCGTAGAGCAGCTCGGCGCCCGCGCCGCGCAGGACGGCGAGGGACTGCTCGAACTGGGGGTGCGCGGCGAGCGCCGTGTTGGTGCAGGGCATGGCGACCACCGGGACGCCCTTGCCGAGGGCCTCCGCGGCGACCCCGACGGTGAACCGGTCGGTGAGGCCCAGCGCCCAGGCGTTGACCGTGTTGAAGGTGGCGGGGGCGAACAGCACGGCGTCCGCGGCCGGCCACACGTCTGGCTCCCCGGGGAGCTTGTACTGCCAGCGCACCGGGTTGCCGGTCAGGGCCGCGAGCCCGTCGAGGCTCTCGGACACCCATCGTGCCGCCGTCGGGGTCAGGCCCACGCAGACGTTCCAGCCGCGCGACTGGGCGTCCTCGATCACGTGGGCCACGTCGAAGACGGGCGGGGCGGCGGAGCAGAACAGGTAGAGAGTCCTCGTCATGTGGATCATGGGATCACATGCCGGGGGCCGGAGCGTCCTGAGGGTCCGACAGATCCGGAAGACCCGGGCGGCTCCGGGCGGAAAAACCTCCGGGGTCCGCGATGAGTTTCCGCACGGACGCCGGTCCACCCCTGTGGGACGGGAGCCGTCCCCATGGAAACAGCCACGAGGAGCGTGACGAGATGAGCGAGCCGGTCAAGGGCCCCGCCAGCTACTTCCCTTCGATCGAGAAGAAGTACGGTCGCCCGGTCGAGGAGTGGAAGGAGATGATCCGGTCGTCTCCGCTGGCCAGGCACATGGAGCTGGTCGCCTGGCTCAAGAGCGAGCACGGGCTCGGGCACGGGCACGCCAACGCACTCGTCGCGCACACCCTCGCGGAGAAGTAGCGGGGCGTGGACGCACGCGTATGCGGGCGAGCGTCTGGGCCATGTCGCGTCCCGCCGTGCGGGGATTGACTGGTTCTCATGACGACGAACACGAACGAGACGAAGAAGACCCTGGTCATCGGCGGCAACGGCAAGACCGGGCGGCGCGTGGCGGAGCGGCTGGCTGCCGCGGGGCGGCCGGTGCGGATCGGCTCGCGGACCGGCGCGCCGGCTTTCGACTGGCACGAGCCCGCCACCTGGGGGCCGGCCCTGCGGGACGTGGACCGGGTGTACGTCACCTACCACCCCGACCTCGCCTTCCCCGGAGCCGCCGACCAGGTCGGCGCCTTCGCGGAGGCGGCCGTCGCCGCCGGGGTGCGGCGGCTGGTGCTGCTGTCCGGGCGGGGTGAGGAGGCGGCGCGGCTCGCGGAGGAGCGGCTGAAGGCCTCCGGCGCCGACTGGACCGTCGTGCGCGCCAGCTGGTTCAACCAGAACTTCGACGAGGGCTTCTTCCTGGACCCCGTACGGTCCGGGGTGATCGCCCTGCCGGTGGCGGACGCGGTCGAACCCTTCGTCGACGCCGGTGACATCGCCGACGTGGTGGTGGCGGCGCTCACCGACGACCGCCACGTCGGCCGGACGTACGAGCTGTCCGGGCCGCGGCTGCTGGGCTTCGGGGAGGTGGCCGCCGAACTGTCGAAGGCGACCGGGCGCGAGATCGCGTACGTGCCGGTCTCCGACGGGGAGTTCCGGGCGGCGCTGCGCGAGGAGGGGCTGCCGGAGGAGTTCGCCGAGCTGTTCACCCTGATCCTGGACGGGCGCAACGCGCACCTGGTCCACGGGGTGGAGGAGGTACTGGGGCGCCCGCCGCGGGACTTCGCCGACTACGCGCGCGAGGTGGCGGCCGGCGGGGTCTGGGACGTCTGAGAAGGGCGAGGATGGGGGCATGGACACGTTGACCGGCCTGCTCGACGGGCCCAAGGCCCGGGGCGCCGTCCTGCTGAAGTCCGTCTTCGACCCGCCGTGGGCGTTGCGGATCGAGGACCGGGCCGCGCTGTCGGTGATCACGATGGTGCGGGGCACGGCGTGGCTGCTGCCCGACGACGGGGAGCCCGCGCTGATCGGGCCTGGCGACGTGGCGGTCGTACGGGGGCCCGGGGCGTACACCCTCGCGGACGGCCCGGACACCCCGGTGGAGATCACCGTCGGCCCCGACCAGCGGTGCAGTACGCAGGAGGGCGAGGACCTCGGTGAGCGGCTGGCGCTCGGGGTGCGCACGTGGGGGCGGCCGGGTCCGGGTGCGGGCGCTGCGGTGATGCTGAGCGGGACGTACCAGGCACCGGGCGAGATCGGGCAGCGGCTGCTGGGCGCGCTGCCCGCGGTGCTGGTCCGCCCGGCGGGGGCCGCCGACACCGCCCTGATCGCGCTGCTGGCCTCGGAGGTGGCGCGGGACGAGCCGGGGCAGGAGATCGTGCTGGACCGGCTGCTCGACCTGCTGCTGATCGGGGTGCTGCGGGCCTGGCTCTCCGCACCCGGGGCGGGGGCGCCGGGCTGGTACCGGGCGCAGGGCGATCCGGTCGTCGGGGTGGCGCTGCGGCTGCTGCACGAGGACCCCGCGCACGGGTGGACCGTGGCCGAGCTGGCGCGGAAGGCCGGGGTGTCGCGGGCCGCGCTGGCCCGGCGCTTCACGGAGCTCGTCGGGGAGCCGCCCGTCGCCTATCTGACGGGCTGGCGGCTGACCCTGGCCGCCGACCTGCTGCGCGAGCCGGACGCCACGGTGGCGTCGGTGGCCCGCCGGGTGGGGTACGGGAGCGCGTTCGCGCTGTCGGCGGCCTTCAAGCGGGTCCGCGGGGTGAGCCCGCAGCAGTACCGGGCGGGGGCGGCCGGGGCGGAGGTGCCGGGGGTGCCGGGCACCGTGGTGCTGGGCCGGACCGTCTAGACGAGGTCGCGGACGCCCACGGGCTCGTCGCCGCTGAGTTCGCCGGTGCGGCGGAAGCCGAGGCCCAGGTAGAAGGGCTCGGGGCTGTCCTCGACCGGCTTCCAGGTGACGTACACCCGCTCCCCGCCGCGGCGGCGTACCTCCTCCGTGACCGCCTCGACGGCGAAGCGGCCGTAGCCCCTGCCCTGCCGGTCGGCGGCGATGTTCAGGCGCCACAGGCCCGAGCGGCGGTGCTCGGGGTCCTTCGCCGGGTCCCAGACGAAGTCCATGAAGGCCATGACGAACCCGACCACCTCGTCCCCGTCCACGATGGCGCGGGGCCAGGCGACGTCCCCGTGGACGTAGGCCTCGGCGAGGGACTTCATGACGGGGGAGACGAGGTGCTCCTGAGCGGGGTGGACCCGTACGGCGCACACCGCGGCGAAGTTGTCCGGGGTGACGGGGACCAGGCGCAGGGAAGAGTCACTCATGGACGCAACCCTAGTCCGCAGAGAGCTCTTGAAAAGAACGGGACGTGCGGTATATTTTCTGCAGCAGATGGCAGGGGGGCATGTGTTGCAGGCACAAAGAGCGAGGGTGGGCGGGGTGGAACCCCCGCGGCCGCGCGGAGCGCCGTTCCGGTCCTTCCCGGCGAGCCGGAACCCGGCCGCCCTCAAGGGATGCGGGGGCGGCGCGGGGCGCACCGCGCGGGCGTCCGCCGGCCGGCGGTGCGGGAGGGAAAACGGAGCCGCCCCGCAGGGTGTGCGGAGCGGCCGGGCGCGGGGGCCGTTCAGCCTTCCTCGTTCGCCAGCTCCCGGGCCAGCTGCCGCGCTTCGTTGTAGACCTCTTCCGCGCGGCCTTCGCCGAGGTGCAGCGAGGCGAGGACCGAGGGCTGCGCGACGCTCGGCATGAGGTGGCGCAGCAGCGCGTTGACCCGCTGCCCGAGGTCCTGGTGGTCGGTGAGTGCCTGGGACATGGACTGGACACCGCCGTAGGCGCCGGTGATGACGTCGGCGGTTTCGGCCGGTACCACGTGCGGGAGCAGCTCTCCCTGGGCCTGGGCCTGCTCCAGGAGGTCCGTGAACTTGTCGACCCAGTTCCGGAACGGACGGCTTCGGTCGAGTGGACCGGCGTTCACGTCGAGGCTCAGCCGGACACCCGCGCGGACCATGGGGTTGGTCCGCAGGCGGTGGGTGTGCAGCATGACCGCGTCCACCACCTCCTGGAGTTTGGCGGGGCGCTCCGGGAGCTGGAGATCCTCGTTCTGCGCGGTGAGGACGCCCTGGGCCAGGTCTTCCTTGGACTGGAAGTGGAAGTACAGGGCGCCCTTGGTCACCCCGGCGACGGTGAGGATCTCCGAGATGGTGGCCGCCTGGTAGCCCCGCTCGTCGAACACCTTGGCCGCCGCGCTCAGGATCGCCTGGCGCGTGCGGATGGCTCGGACCTGTTCAGCCACGGTTGGCTCCTTCCCTCGCAGATACCCGGAGCGTCGGAAGCCCTGCTGCAAACCGTCCGTCCCGTTCGTATCTTACAGCGGGTGACGCCGACGCCAATGAGCGAGGGCACCGCGGCGCGAAAAATGACCGAGGGCGGGCGGGACCGTGGTGCGGCCGGTGAGGGGAAAGGGAGGGGTGTACGGGTCAGCAGCCGTAGGAGGGCGCTGTGACGATCCCCACGAAGGTGAGCTCCCCGTTCTGGTGGCCGGTCACGCGGACGACCTCCTCCGCGCCGGGCACGTCCTGGTACAGGCGCTCGGACTCGATGACGCAGGGTGCGTCCAGTTCGACGTACCGCTTGAACTCGCCGGAGACGCCGAGCGGCAGGAAGGAGGGGCGCCCCAGGGCGGACGCGGCGGCCTGCCGGGCGGCCTCCATGAGGACCATGCCCGGTACGTGGTCGACCCAGTGGTCGAAGAGGACGGGGTGGTTGGTGTCGACCCGGAGCTGCCAGAGGTTCTCCTGGCCGAGGGGGGAGAGGACCACGTCGGTCGGGGAGAGCCGGGCCACGCTCTGCGGAGCGGCCGGGGCCGTCAGCGGCAGCGGGCGGTGGTCGGGCTTCAGGACGTGGTCGGGCCGGATCCGCTGGTACACGGCCGGGCTGGTGCAGGTGACGGAGGCCCGGCCCGTCGCGACGACGTGTCCGTCGCGGCGTACGACCGCCTCGTAGCCGAGCCCGGAGAGCCGGCCCGCGCGGCGCTTGATCTCGACGCACGTGATCTCGAGGTCGACGACGGCCGGCGCCGGGCCGACCCGCAGGTGCTCGGGTCTCACGATGTCGACGCCGAGGTCCCACAGGACGAACTGGTGGCCGAGCGGGACGGCGAACTCCGCGTGCCCCAGGAGGTAGGCGATCTGGCGGATCGTTTCGGCGCAAATGAGCGGGTCGTAGTAGCCGTCGGCGACGGGGGTGAAGAACGCGTGCGAGAGGGGCCACCGGGCGGTCACGGAGAAGCGGGCGTCATCCAGCCGCTGCCAGTCGGTGAGCAGGACCTGTGCGGCGGAGGTGCGGTGCACCAGTTCCTTCGGAACCCCGGTGAAGGACGGGAAGTGGGAATCGTTCCGTTGTTCCGGAGCCGTGACCGACTCCGCCGGGTCGTAGACCGCTGTGCGCCCAACGTGAAACGTGCTCGCGCTCATTGTTCCCCCTAGACAGCGCTGACCAGTAACAGGTGTGACTGCTCAGAAAAATATATACCAACCGGTTTTTTCTCCAGAGGTAGCCGGGAGCAGGTCCGGGAAATATATGGAAGAGCGGATTCCGGCCAACTGGTCGGCGCATATTTGCCCAGGTCTCCGCCGGTCGACCGGCAGTGAATCTTCGCCACACGTCGAGAATGATCTCAAGCGCGTCAAGAGCGATCCTTTAGCCGGGGGGCGGGTGCGGGGGGTCAGGGTGAGGGGGGTGGGGGGTGGTTGCGCGGTGACGGGTTTCCTTTGCGTACCCGGGAGATCCGGCCGGGGCCCCAGGGCCCGCGCAGTGCGGCGGACGGGTCGCAGGGGAGGCCCCGGGCCGCCGGACACCGGCGACATGTGCTGATTCGCGCAGTTCAGCTCGTTCGGTAGTGCCTGGGGTGGTGGCGGGAGCCGGAGCGGGGTCGGGTGGACGGGTTCGGCTCCGGTGGTCTGCGGACGGCCTCCGGATGGTTCGCCAACGTGAAGTGGCCGCGGCGCGGCGGTTTCCCCGCGCGGGGCGGTCCGACATGTGGACACCGGGGAATCGGCCAACGGGCGCCCGGCGGACCACCTCGGGGGGAAGGGCCGGCGGCGCCGGGAAGGGGGTCCGGAGGCCGCTGGTCCGAGCCCCGAACGCCGGGGGGAGCCCCCCTCCCGGCGGCGGTCTCCTCCCCTCCGTTTCGAGCGGTGCTCCAGCGGTGCTCCGCTCCCGTTCCGCCGTCCGCCGACCGAAGGTGCAGTTCAGCAAACCGGGAAAGCGGTTTGTGGAGCGGTCGTAATTCCGTACTGCCGGGACCGGGAGGTCTCGAAGCGCGCCTTCTGGCGGGATGTGAACCGCCAGAGGAGCCAGAATCAGCCAACTGTTCGGTCGATTCTCGGCCGATTCTCGTCGATTTGAGGGGCGATCTGGCGGGGTTCTTCTGCCCCTGGGGGCGGGTCCGGCAGGCCGTCTGCTCTCGCCAGACCATTAGATCCGCAGGTCAGAGGCCGTTTCTGAGAGGCCGGACGGACTGCGACAAGCAAAAAACGGTACAGCCGGTTTGGTATTGACAAACCGGCGTAGCTGTTTTTTCCTCGTTCCAGCGAACTTCGAGGGTTCATCCAAGGACGAAGCAGGGGAGTACGGCGTGGACATCGATGTACTGGGCGCTCTGACCGTGCGGGAGAACGGGGTCTCGATCACTCCCACCGCCGCCAAGCCCCGCCAGGTCCTGGCGCTGCTCGCGCTCCACGCGGACCAGGTGGTCCCCGTGGCCGCGCTGATCGAGGAGCTGTGGGGGACCGAGCCGCCGCGCAGTGCCCGGACCACGCTCCAGACGTACGTGCTCCAGCTGCGCGGGCTCATCGGCAACGCGCTCGAGGGCACCGACGGGTCGCGCACCGCCAAGGACGTGCTCGTCACGCTGCCCGGCGGCTACATGCTCAACAGCGGCGGCGGCACCAGTGACGTCCGCGAATTCGACCGGCTGGCCGGGATGGGCTACCGGGCCATGGACGCCGGGGACTTCCCCACGGCCGCGCGGCTGCTGCGCGAGGCGCTGGCCCTCTGGTCGGGGCCGGCCTTCGCCGACGTCGACGGCGGGGTGCAGCTGGACATGGAGACGCGGCGGCTGGAGGAGACCCGGCTGTGCGCGCTCGACCAGCGCATCGAGGCCGACCTGCGCCTCGGCCGGCACCGCGAGCTGCTCGCGGAGCTGACCGTGCTGGCCAGCCGCTACCGCATCCACGAGAACCTGCACGGGCAGTTCATGCTCGCCCTGCACCGCTCCGGCCGGCGCGGCGAGGCTCTCAGCGTCTACCAGCGGCTGCGCTCCACCCTCGTGCGCGAACTCGGCATCGAGCCGTCGGCCGCCCTGCGCAGCCTCCAGCGTTCGATCCTGATGAGCAGCCCCGAGAGCCCGGCGGAATCCCCGGAGGGCGCGCGGAAGCGGCTGGCGCGGGTCGGCTGACCCGCGGGGGCGCGCGGAGAACGGCGGCCGATATGAGAAATCTTTGTCAGGTCTTTTGCAGAAGCTGCCGGAAAACCTGAGAAGTAATTTGCACAGCCGGGAATCGGAACAGATACGAAGAGCCAGATCCACGGGCTGAGCACGAGGTTTGACCTTCTGTCGGAATCTTGTGCTGGGAATCCGCCGTCTGTTCCCCCGTTTCGGAGGTCCGCTCGACGTCGGCTTGAGCGCCCGGTGATGTTGCCCTGGGCTGGCTTACCGTCATCGGGTCGAATACTGATAACCGAGGGTATCTCGACGAAATGTGGAGGGGAGACGGGGAGACCGTGGAGATTCAGGTTCTGGGTCCGTTGAGTGCCGAGGTCAACGGGGCATCGATCGTTCCTACGGCGGGCAAGCCGCGTCAGATCCTGGCGCTTCTCGCGCTCTACCCGGGCCGGGTGATGCCCGTACCGACCCTCATGGAGGAGATCTGGGGCACCAAGCTGCCCGAGAGCGCGCTCACCACCCTGCAGACGTACATCCTCCAGCTGCGCCGCAGGCTCGGCACGGCCATGGGGCCGGGCGCGCCGGGTACGGCCAAGGACGTGCTCGCGACGCGGCACGGGGGCTACCTGCTCCAGATCCCGCAGGAGTCCGTGGACGTCCACACTTACGAGGCCCTCGCGGCCGCAGGCCAGAACGCCTTCGACGAGGGCGACGACGAGCGCGCCGCGGACCTGCTGCGCAAGGCGCTCGACCTGTGGCAGGGCCCCGCCCTGGTCGACGTACGGGTCGGGCCGATCCTGGAGATCGAGGTGCTGCGGCTCGCCGAGAGCCGGCTCGTGACCACCGAGCGGCGCATCGACGTCGACCTCCGGCTGGGCCGGCACACCGAACTCCTCGCGGAGCTCACCGAGCTGATGGCCCGCAACCCGCAGCACGAGGGCCTGCACTCGCAGGCCATGGTGGCCCTCTACCGCTCGGGCCGGCAGGCGACCGCCCTGGACGTCTACCGCCGGCTGCGCGCCCGGCTGATCGGCGAACTGGGGGTGGAGCCCTCGCAGCAGCTCCAGCGCCTGCACCAGGCGATGCTGCGGGTGGACCCCGCGCTGGACGTGGTCGCGGGACCGCGCCGCAGCTCGACCTTCGATCTGTACGCCGCCTAGGTATATCAGGGGGCGGCCGGACGGCCCGACGGTGTGGTGGCGGGGCTCCAGCGCGGCTGGGGCCCGGCGTGAGCGGCCCTCCAGAGCGCTCGGCCAGGCTCGTGGCGACGCGGTATGCGTCGCCACGCCGGCCGACCAGGAGAGAGGCACACCATGCACCGGCTCGAACTCACCGACCTGACCCGCATCCTGCGGATCTGGGGAGGCGAGGAGGAGTGCGTCGAGCTGACCGAGGACGTCCAGGACCTCTACTGGGACGAGCTCGGGTACGACTCGCTCTCCGTCCTGCAGACCACCGGCTCCATCGAGCGCAAGTTCGACGTCCTCCTCGACGGGGAGCTCCTCGAACGGGGCGACACTCCCCGGCGCTTCCTCGAACTGGTCAACCGGGTCCTGGGCAGCAGGGCCGCGGTCTGAGGCACCAGCGGCGGTCCACTCGGACTCCGGCGGATCGCGACAGGATCTGTGCCAAGCGCTGAGAGAGGTGTCCGATGTCAGTGGAGCGAGTGCACCGGCTGTCGTACGCGGTCGACGCGGCCGCGCCGGCGGGAACCCTGTACACCCTGGTGGCCGACACCACGCCGTGGCCGCTGTTCCTGGCGGACACCGTCCACACGGAGCGGCTGGACTTCGACGGACTCACCGAGCGGTACCTGCACTGGACGGGGGCGGACAGGGAGCCGCGGGCGTCGCTGTGGCGGCGGACCCTGGACGCCGGGCGGCGGCGCGTCGACTTCCGCGAGGAGCGGCCCGAAGGGCCCGTGACGGCTTCGAGCGGCAGCTGGCGCGTGGAGCAGCTGGCCCCGGGCTGGTCGCGGCTGGTCCTCGAACAGGACCTCACCGTCGCGGAGGTCCCCGGGGCGCAGCGGTTCCTCGACGCCGCGGTGGCGCGGGGGCGGGCGGCGGCCGACGGGCTGCGGGCCGTCGCCGAGGGATGGCGGGGGCTCGACGGGCGCCTGGTGTCCTTCGAGGAGTCCGTCCGGATCCAGGGGCCGGCCGAGCCCGTCCAGACGTTCCTGTACGAGGCGGGGTCCTGGCCCGGCCGGGTGGCCCACGTCACGGGGGCCGAGGCGGTGGAGCTGCGGCCCGGGGTGCGGCGCGCCCGGCTGGCGAACCGGGACGGGGACGGCTCCCCGTACCCGACGGACGAGGTGCGGGTGTGCTTCCCGGCGGCCGGGCGGATCGTGTTCAAGCGGCTCCGGCCGCACCCGCTGCTCGCGGCGCACTCCGGGGAGTGGTCCGTCGAACCGGACCCGGCCGGGGTGACCCTGGTGTGCCGGCACGACGCGCTGCTGGACGGGAGGAAGGCGGAGCGGGTGCCGGGGGCGGACGCCGATCCCGCGCGGGCGCGCCGGTACATGCGCGAGCTGCTGGGGAGGGAGTGCCGGGCCGTGCTGGACGCGGCGCAGGAGTACGCGGGGGAGCCGGTCAGGGCCCTGCGGTCGGTGTGATCGTGCGTGGCCCCGGCTCCGGCCCGGGCGCCGCCGTACGGGTCCGTGGCCCGTCGCCCCCGGAGGGGCGGCGACGGGCCACGGGCGTCTCAGCTCCGCCGTCCTGCCGTGTTCAGCCGTCGCAGGGTGGCGGGCGCGGCCAGACAGGGCATGACGACCCGCCAGAACCCGGCCAGCGTGCGCGGGGCGAGCCACTGGGGGTCGTCACGGCCGAGGGCCTCGAAGCCGAGGGTGGCCGCCACCACCGTGGTCGCCACGTTGCGGTGGTTGAGCCCGGGCAGCAGGGCGCCCTCCTCCGCCGCTTCGAGGAGCAGCCGGTGCACGTACTCGTGCCATTCGCCGGGCAGGGCGAAGGACGACGGGTAGGCCGGCTCCCGGTTGAGCTGGAAGGCGGCCCGGGCCACGACGTCGGACAGGAGCAGCCCGGCGAGCGCCTGGGAGCTGTCGGCCAGGGCCTGGAGGGCCGATGTCCGCCGCGTGTACACCTCGCGGGTGGCGGCGCGCAGGGCGCGGGCCCCGGCGGTCTCCACGGCCTCCGCGACGGCCGCCTTGTTCTCGAAGTGGAAGTGGAGCGCGCCCGGGCTCACTCCGGCACCCACGCTGATCATGCTCAGCGTCGCCTCTGCGTATCCGCGCCGCCCGAACACCGTGGCTGCTGACTCGAGCAGTGCTTGACGGGTTCGGACGGCGCGTTCTTGTTTCATCACGCATAGCTCCTGTATCAGTTTCCTTCTATTATTAAACCGCCCCGTTGGTATTGGAAGCGTGCGCCGACCCCGCCTGATGGCCTGATCAACGGCGATTCGCGCCCAGCTGTGGCCTGATTTGATCCACTTATCGCGAACCTTGCCGCGATTTGCAGGCTTTGACAAACCGACGAAGCGGTTTGTATCTTCGTTGACGTTGGCTCAACTGAGCTTGAGGGAGGGGGGCAGATGAACCAGCGGACCTTCGCTGTACTGGAACCTCACACCACCGCCGCGGGGGCGAACGGTGCGTTCCTGCCGGCCGAGGGACTGAGGGTGCCACCGCACGCGCCGGCCCAGTCGGCCCTGTGGCGGATCCTCATCGTGGAGAGCAGCACGGCCGAGGCCGAGACCCTGGCACGCGGCCTGCGCCGGCACGGGCACGAGGTCGACATCGTCGGCACCGGGAGCGAGGCGCTGCGCGGCTACGCCGACGCCGACCTCGTCCTCCTCGACCTGGAACTCCCCGACCTGGACGGGCTGGAGGTCTGCCGGGGCATCCGCGCGGCCCACGAGATCCCCGTCATCGCGGTCACCGCCCGGGGCAGCGAGCTGGACCGGGTCCTGGGCCTCCAGGCCGGCGCGGACGACTACCTGGTCAAGCCCTACGGGTTCCGCGAGCTGATGGCGCGGATGGAGGCCGTCATGCGCCGGGCGAGACCGTCGCGGCCCGCCGCCGCCACCATCACCTGCGGACCGCTGCGCATCGACGCGGGCACGCGGGAGGTGACCCTGCACGGGGAGCCCGTCGAGACCACCCGCAAGGAGTTCGACATGCTCTACCTCCTTGCCTCGCACCCCGACACGGTCATCCCGCGCAAGATGCTGATGCAGCAGGTCTGGGGCGACTCCTGGTCCCGCCGGACCGTCGACACGCACGTGAGCACGCTGCGCAACAAGATCGGCGCCAACTGGATCATCACGATCCGCGGCGTCGGCTTCCGGTTCGGCCAGGGCTGAGCCGGCCGACCACCGGTCCGGCCAGGGCCGGACCCGTCCACACCGATCCGAGCCGAGGGGGCAGACCATGGCATTGACGGCGCTGTGCCAGGGGGAGGGCTGCCGCCGCCCGGACGCCGACGGACGCTCCCGCCGGCGCACGGCCGACGGCGGACGGCTGTGCAGGCCCTGCCGGGAGCGCCTCGACGCCGGACTGGCGGAACTCACGCACCTCTACGAGGAGTGCGGCAGGATGCTCGCCGGTGCGGCCCCCGGCAGCCTGCGCGAGCGGACGACCGGAGGCGACCTGCCCGGCCTGCCGTTCAACGGGGCCGCGGCCGACGTGCGGGCCCGGATGGTCTCCGTGCTGGGATCCTGGAGCGGACTCGTCGCGCAGGAGCGGGGCTTCGCCTCCCCGCCGCGCACCGTCGCCGCGCTGACCGCCTTCCTGCGGCGCAACGGCGACTGGCTCGCCGCCCACCCCGCGGCCGCCGAGGCCACCGAGGAGATCGCCCGCCTGGTGCGGGCCGGACGCCGCGCCGCCTTCCCCGAACCGACCCGCAGCATCCGCCTCGGCGCCTGTCCCGAGTCCGGCTGCGCCGGCTCCCTCACCGTCGCTGTCCGCGACACCGACCGGGACTCCGTCCGCGACGCGGACCGGGACGGCGACCGGGACACGGACCGGGCGGTCGTGTGCGACGCCGACCCGGCGCACCGCTGGACCAGCGACCAGTGGAGCCGGCTCAGCCTCTCCCTGGAGGCCGGCGGACGGTCCGCGGCACCCCGGGCCGCGGCCACCGAGCGCTGGCTCACCGCCGCGGACATCGCCCGCCTGTGGAACACGCCGACCGGCACCGTCTACCGGCTGGCCAGCGAGCAGAAGTGGCGCCGGCGCAACCGCGCGGGCCGCACCTACTACAACGAGACCGACGTACGGACCTGCTTCGACCGCCGGGCGGCCGCACGCACCTGAAACGGTCTCCTCCCGCACGATCTTCCGCAGCGGTCCGCACTCGACCCGGTAGAGCCGGATCCGGGCGTCTGACCGCGCTTTGACATTCCCTTGGCCGGTTCGCGAGGCAGCGGACCGGCCCTTGTGGAACCTGACCGAGTCCTGAATCCAACGCCATTGAACGGCCGCTCGCGTCCGAAGAACCTTGTAGTCAAGATCCGGTGCACTGTCTCCGGAGGCGAATTCAAGGAGACGTGATGGACGCCCCTGTGATCGTCGTCGGTGCGGGTCCCGCGGGCTTGATGCTCGCCGGCGAACTGAGGCTGGCGGGAGTCCCCGTCGTCGTCCTGGAACGTCTGGAGCGGCGTACGGGCGAATCGCGCGGCCTCGGCTTCACCACGCGCACGCTGGAGACCTTCGACCAGCGCGGCATCCTCGCCCGCTTCGGCGACATCGAGCGCAGCACGCTCGGCCACTTCGGCGGGCTGCCCCTCGACTTCGGCGTGCTCGACGACGCCTGCCAGGCGGCGAAGACCGTGCCCCAGTCGGTCACCGAGACCCATCTGGAGGAGTGGGCCGCCGGCCTGGGCGCCGACATCCGGCGCGGCCGGGAGGTCCTCTCCGTCCACGACGACGGCGAGGGCGTCGACGTCGAGGTCCGCGGCCCGGACGGCACCCGCACCCTGCGCACCTCTTGGCTGGTGGGCTGCGACGGCGGGCGCAGCACCGTGCGCAAGGCCGCCGGCTTCGACTTCCCCGGCACCCCGGCCACCATGGAGATGTTCCTCGCCGACATCCGGGGCATCGACCTGAAGCCCCGCATGATCGGCGAAACCCTCCCCGGCGGCATGGTCATGGTCGGCCCGCTGCCCGGCGGAACCACCCGCATCGTGGTCTGCGAGCGCGGCACGCCCCCGCGCCGGCGCGAGAGCGCCCCCTCCTTCGACGAGGTCGCCGCCGCCTGGCAGCGGCTCACCGGGGACGACATCTCGGCCGCCGAACCGGTCTGGGTCAGCGCCTTCGGCGACGCCGCCCGGCAGGTCACCGAGTACCGGCGCGGCCGCGTCCTGCTGGCCGGCGACGCCGCCCACATCCACCTGCCCGCCGGCGGACAGGGCATGAACACCGGCATCCAGGACGCCTTCAACCTCGGCTGGAAACTCGCCGCCGTGGTGCAGGAGCGGGCCCCCCTGAGCCTGCTCGACACGTACCACACCGAGCGGCACGCGGTCGGCCGGCGGCTGCTGATGAACACCCGCGCCCAGGGGCTGCTGTTCCTGAGCGGCGCCGAGGTGCAGCCGCTGCGCGACTCGCTCAGGGAGCTCATGGCGTACGAGGACGTGGCCCGCCACCTCGCCGCCATGGTCACCGGCCTGGAGATCTCCTACGAGGTCGGCAAGGGCTCCCACCCGCTGCTCGGCCGGCGCATGCCCCACCTGGAGCTGACCGGCCCCGACGGCCCCACCTCCAGCACCGAACTGCTGCGCCCCGCCCGCGGGGTGCTCCTCGACCTGGCGGACAACCCGCGGCTGCGCCGGCGCGCCGCCGCCTGGGCGGAACGGGTGGACACCGTCACCGCCCGGCCGCGCGGGGCCGGCGCGGCCGACGGAGCGCACGACACGACCGCCCTGCTGATCCGGCCCGACGGATACGTGGCATGGGCCGCGCCCGGCAGCCACCACGACCTGCCGATGGCGCTCGACCGCTGGTTCGGGACCCCGTGACGACCGGGGCCCGCGCGACCGGCACCCCCTGAGGCCGACGCATCCCACGGCCCGACGAGCACGTCAACCGGAGGAACCACGACATGGCAACGCCGCAAGCAACGATCGAGCGCGTCCCCGGAGGCCTCGGCGCCGCCCCGGACGGGGAGCGCCGCGACATCGTCCGGGCGGCCCGGACCGTCCTGGCCCGCGAGGGCTGGAGGCACTGCACCGCCGACGCCACCGCTGCCGAGGCCGGGGTCGAGCCGGCTGCCGTGGGCCGCCACTTCCCCGACCACGAGCAGCTGCTGCTGGGCGTGCTGCTGGACAGCTCCGCCTCCGTGGCCGCCTCCCTCGCGGCCGTCGCCGAGAGCTACCTCGCGGAGATCAGCGACCTCCGCGAGGACCTGATCGCACTGGGCCGGGCCTGGCTGGCGCCGCTGGAGGCCTTCCGCGAGCACTTCGCGATCGTCCGGCACATCAGCGCCGAGGTCACCCACCTGCCCGCCGAGGCCGTCGACAAGTGGCAGGCCACCGGCCCCCGCCAGGCCCGCCGCGAACTGGCCCGGCGCCTGCGCCAGGTCGCCGCCCAGGGCCTGCTCGACATCGCCGACGCCGACCAGGCGGCCGAGCGCTTCATCCTGCTGGTCCCCTCGTCCGTCGTCCAGCGCTCCTTCCACGGCGCGCTGCCGCTCGGACGCCTGGAGGAGGACGCGCTCATCGCCGACGGAGTCGATGACTTCATCCGCCTGTACGGTCCGGCCTCCCGCTGACCCGCTGACCCCGCCGATCCCCGGAGAGAGTAGAAACAATGCACAGCAACCTGATCGTGGCGCGGATGGACGTCCGTTCGAGCGCCGAGGTGGCCAAGATCTTCGCCGAGTTCGACCGCACGGACATGCCGGAGCGCATGGGCACGCTCCGGCGGCGGCTGTTCTCGTACAACGGGCTCTACTTCCACCTCCAGGACTTCGCCGAGGACGACGGCGGCGAGCGCATCGAGCAGTCCCGCAACGACCCGCGGTTCATGCGCATCAGCTACGACCTCCAGCCCTTCATCCAGCCGTACGACCCGGAGACCTGGCGCTCCCCGGCCGACGCGATGGCCACCCGCTTCTACGACTGGACGGCGACCGAGTGATGTCCGAGGAATCACGGACGACGGGAGGGCACCGATCGTGGCCCGCCGGGTAGTCATCACGGGGATCGGGGTGCTGGCGCCGGGGGGCATCGGCGTCCGGGAGTTCTGGGAGCTGCTGAGCTCGGGGCGCACGGCGACGCGGGAGATCACCCACTTCGACGCCTCCCCCTTCCGCTCCCGGGTGGCGGCCGAGGCCGACTTCCTGCCGGAGCTGCACGGGCTGACCGGGCAGGAGATCCGGCGCATGGACCGGGCCGCCCAGTTCGGCGTGGTCGCGGCGCGCGAGGCGGTCGCCGACAGCGGCCTCGACCTGGCCGGGCTCGACCCGTACCGCACCGGGGTCAGCATCGGCACGGGCGTGGGAGCCGTATCCAGCCTCGACAAGGCCTACCGCGCGGCCAGCGACCACGGCCGGCTCGCGGCGGTCGACCACACGCGCGCCCCCGGCGACCTGTACGACCACTTCGTGCCCGGCTCCTTCGCGACCGAAGTGGCCTGGGCCGTCGGCGCGGAGGGTCCCGCCACGGTGGTCTCCACCGGCTGCACCTCCGGGATCGACTCGGTCGCGCACGCGGTCGACCTCATCCGCGAGGGCAGCGCCGACGTGATGGTCACCGGCGCCACCGACGCCCCGATCACGCCCCTCACCCTGGCGTGCTTCGACGCGATCAAGGCGACGACCAGCCTCAACGACGACCCGCAGCGGGCCTCCCGGCCCTTCGACGCCACCCGCCGCGGCTTCGTCCTCGGCGAGGGCGCGGCGGTCTTCGTCCTGGAGGAGCTGGAGAGCGCCCGCCGCCGCGGCGCGACCGTCTACGCCGAGGTCGCCGGCTACGCCTCCCGCTCCAGCGCCTTCCACATGACGGGACTGCGCCCCGACGGCCGCGAACTGGCCGAGGCCATCACGGTGGCGCTCGACGAGGCGCACCTGAACCCGTCCGACCTCGACTACGTCAACGCGCACGGATCCGGCACCCGGCAGAACGACGCCCACGAGACGGCCGCCTACAAGCTGGCGCTCGGACCCTACGCCCACCGCACCCCGGTGAGCTCGGTCAAGTCGATGATCGGGCACTCGCTGGGCTCCGTCGGGTCCATCGAGATCGCCGCGTCGGTCCTCGCGATGCGCCACCACGTCGTGCCGCCCACCGCGAACCTGCGCACCCGCGACCCCCAGTGCGACCTCGACTACGTCCCGCTCGTCGCGCGGGAGCACCGCACCGACGCCGTCCTCACCGTCGGCAGCGGATTCGGCGGGTTCCAGAGCGCGATGGTGCTGGCCCGTCCCGACAGGAGCACCGCATGAGCGCCAGGACCCTGGTCACCGGCATCGGGGTGGCCGCCCCCAGCGGGCTCGGGGTGGAGGACTTCTGGGCGGCGACCCGCATCGGCAAGAACGCCATCGGGCCCGTCACCCGCTTCGACGCCTCCTCCTACCCCTCGCGCCTGGCCGGGGAGATCCACGGCTTCGAGCCCGGGGAGCACCTGCCGGGCCGGCTCGTGCCGCAGACCGACCGGGTCACCCAGCTCGCCCTCGTCGCCACCGACTGCGCCTTCGAGGACGCGGGACTGGCGCCCGGAGACCTGCACCCCTGCGACATGGGCGTGGTCACCGCGGCCGGCTCCGGGGGCTTCGAGTTCGGCGAGAACGAGCTGCGCAAGCTCTGGCGGCAGGGTCCCAAGCACGTCAGCGCGTACCAGTCCTTCGCCTGGTTCTACGCCGTCAACACGGGCCAGATCGCGGTCCGCAACGACCTGCGCGGGCCCACCGGGGTCCTCGTCGGCGACCAGGCCGGCGGACTCGACGCCCTCGCCCAGGCACGGCGCCGGCTCCGCAAGGGCAGCCGGCTCATCGCCACCGGGGGCTTCGACGCCTCGGTCTGCTCGCTCGGCTGGGCAGCGCACCTCGCCGGCGGCCACATGTCCACCAGCCACGAGCCCGAACGCGCCTACCTGCCCTTCGACGAGGCCGCCTCCGGCTACGTACCGGGCGAGGGCGGCGCGCTGATCATCCTGGAGGACGAGGAGAGCGCCGCCGCCCGCGGGGCGCGCAACGTCTACGCCGAGTTCGCCGGCTACGGCGCCACGCTCGACCCGCGACCCGGCAGCGGCCGCGAACCCGGCCTGCGCCGGGCCGTCGAGACGGCCCTCGCCGACGCCGGATGCCACCCGGCCGAGGTCGACGTGGTCTTCGCCGACGGGGCGGGCGTGCCGCGGCTCGACCGGGAGGAGGCCGAGGCCATCACCGCGGTCTTCGGCCCGCTCGGCGTACCGGTCACCGCGCCCAAGACCACGACCGGGCGGATCGGCGCGGGAGCGGCGCCCGTCGACGTGGTCTCGGCGGTCCTCGCCATGCGCGAGGGACTGATCCCGCCGACCACCAACGTGGAGCCCTCCCCCGCGTACGACATCGACCTGGTCGCCGTGCGGCCGCGGACGGCGTCGGTGCGCACCGCGCTCGTCCTCGCGCGCGGCCGCGGCGGCTTCAACTCCGCGGTGGTGCTGCGCGCGCTCGACTGAGCGGCCCCGCTGACCCGGTCCGCGCCCGCCCCCGCCCTCTTCCCCCGGCGGAGGCGGGCGCAGCCCGCCCCGCGCCGAACTCCCGCAGCCGGAAACACCGGTGCGGAACACCGATGAAGGGACCCCACGTGTCCAAGCAGGAATTCACCTTCGACGACCTCAAGCGCATCCTCCTGGAGGGCGCCGGCGCCGACGAGGAGGTCGACCTCGACGGCGACATCCTCGACACCGACTTCGAGTCGCTCGGCTACGAGTCGCTGGCGCTGCTGGAGACCGCCAGCCGGATCGAGCGCGAGTTCGACATCACGCTCGACGACGACATCTTCGCCGACCACAGCACCCCGCGCTCCCTCGTCGAGGCCATCAACGCGAGCCTCAAGGTCACCGTCAACGCCTGAGCCGCGCGGGTCGGCCGAGCCGTCGGAGCCCGGCCCCCACGTCGGGGCCGCGGCTCCGACCCCGCCACCACCCCGCCGCCCCCACCCCCGCCCACCGAAAGGGAGTACGCCCATGGCCATCGATCAGGACCTCACCGAGACCCAGGTGATCGTGGTCGGCGCGGGCCCCGTCGGACTGCTGCTCGCCGGAGAACTCCGGCTGGCGGGCACGGACGTGGTGGTGCTCGACACCCTCACCGCCCCGACCTCCGAATCGCGGGCGTCCACCCTGCACGCCCGCACCATGGAGATCCTCGACAGCCGCGGCCTCCTCGACGCGATCGGCGAGGTGCCGCACGACAACGCCGGACACTTCGGGGGCATCCCCCTCGACCTCGGCCTGCCCGGCCCCTACCCGGGGCAGTGGAAGGTCGCCCAGACCCGGCTGGAGGAAGTCCTCGGGGAACGGGCCGCCGACCTGGGCGCGGACATCCGGCGCGGCCACGAGCTGACCGGGCTGACCGTGACCGCGGACGGGGTGGTGGCCGACGTACGCACCGAGGGCGGCCGGCTGTCCCTGCGGGCCCGCTACGTGGTCGGCTGCGACGGCGAGGACAGCGCCGTCCGCCGGCTCGGCGGCTTCGACTTCCCCGGCACCGACGCCGAACGCGAACTGCTGCGCGCGGACGTCGCCGGCATCGACATCCCCGACCGCCGCTTCGAGCGCAAGGACGGCGGACTCGTCATCGCCGCCCGGCGGCCCGACGGCGTCACCCGGGTGATGGTGCACGAGTTCGGGGCGCGGCCCCGGTCCGGACGGCTCTCCTACGAGGAGGTCGCCGACTCCTGGAAGCGCATCACCGGCGAGGACATCGGCGGCGGCACCCCGCTGTGGGTGAACTCGTTCGGCGACGCCTCGCGGCAGGCCGACCGGTACCGGCGGGGCCCGCTGCTGCTCGCTGGGGACGCGGCGCACCAGCAGATGCCGATCGGCGGCCAGGCCCTCAACCTCGGGCTCCAGGACGCCTTCAACCTCGGCTGGAAACTGGGCGCCCGGATCGCCGGCCACGGTACCGACGCGCTCCTGGACACGTACCACGAGGAACGGCACGCGGTCGGGCAGGGCGTACAGAGCAACGTCCGCACCCAGGCCCTGCTGCTGCTCGGAGGGCCCGAGGTGGACGCGGTACGGGAGGTGTTCGCGGAGCTCGGCGCCAGTGAGAACGTACGGACGCACCTGGCCGGCCTGATCTCCGGGCTGTCCGTACGCCACGACGTCGGCGCCCCCGGGGACGCACCCGGGCTGCCCGGCTCGCGCGTGCCGGCCTGGGAGGTCACCACCGCGGAGGGGACCACCACGACGCTGGGCCTGCTGCGGCCGGGGCGGGGGCTGCTGCTCCTGCCGCCGGGCGAGGAGGCGCGGCGGGCGGAGCTCGCCGAGGCGGCGGGGGCCTGGGGCGACCGGGTCCGGATCGTGACCGCGGTGTCGGTGGCCGGCGGGGCCGCGGGGGCCGGTGTTCCCGAGGGCGCCGTCCTCGTACGGCCCGACGGGTACGTGGTCTGGGCCGACGGACCGCGGGCGGAGGCGCTCGACGAGGCGCTCACGCGGTGGTTCGGGGCCGAACGGCCGGCGCCCGCCCCGGCCGTGCGGGACTCCGCCGGCACCGGGAGCCTCCCGGCCGGGGCGGAGCCGGCCCGCGTCACCGCCGAGCCGGCGGCGCTCGCCGGCGTCCGGCGGGGCGTCGGCGCGGAGCGGCTCACCGGCCGGACCGCGCTGGTCACCGGTTCGAGCCGCGGCATGGGGCGGGCGGCCGCGATCCGGCTCGCGCAGGAGGGCGCGCTCGTCGCCGTCCACTACCACCGGGACGAGGCGGCCGCGCGGGACGTCGTCACCGCCGTAGAGAAGGACGGCGGGCGGGCGTTCGCGGTGCGGAGCGAGCTGGGGGTCGACGGAGACGTGGACACCCTGTTCACCGCACTGGAGGAGGACCTGCGCGAGCGGACCGGCTCCACCGACCTGCACATCCTGGTGAACAACGCCGGGGTGATGGGCGGGGTCGCCGCGGACGAGGTCACGCCGGAGCAGTTCGACCGGATCTTCGCGGTGAACGCGAAGGCGCCGTTCTTCCTGATCCAGCGGGCGCTGCGGAACATGCCGGACGGCGGGCGGATCATCAACATCTCGTCCGGGCTGACCCGGTTCGCCAACCCGGACGAGATCGCGTACGCCATGAGCAAGGGCGCGCTGGAACAGCTCGCGCTGCACTTCGCGAAGGCGCTCGGGCCGCGCCGGATCACCATCAACTCGGTCGCGCCGGGGATCACGCGCAACGGGAACCCGGTGTTCGACATCCCCGAGGCGGTGGAGCAGATGGCGGGGCTGTCGGCCTTCAACCGGGTCGGGGAGCCGGAGGACGTCGCCGACGTGGTGGCGTTCCTCGCCACCGACGAGGCCCGGTGGATCACCGGGTCGTTCGTGGACGCCACGGGCGGCACCCTGCTCGGCTGACGCCCCCGGGCCCCTCCTGACTCCGTCGGCGTGTGTATCCCACGCGCCACGCCGACGGCGGGCGGGCCGCCCGGGGATCCCTCCCCGGGCGGCCCGCCCCTTCTTCCGAATGCGAGCGTGTACTCCTCAATGAGCATTGCCTCCGGCGCCCGGGTCGGGGCCCGTTGGGCTCTGGTGTCCGTGCTGGCCGCGAACATGTTGGTGGACGCCCTGGAGGTGTCCGCGACCCTGGTGGCGCTGCCGGCCGTCGGCGGCGGGCTGGGGGCTCCCGTCACCCGGGTCCAGTGGCTCGTCACCGGGTTCGCCGCCGGGTTCGGCGGGGCGCTGCTGCTCGGCGGCCGGCTGGTGGAGTGGTTCGGGCGGCGGCGGGTCTTCCTCGCCGCGCTGCTCGTCTTCGCCGCCGCGTCGCTGGGCGGTGCACTGGCCGACGATGTGGAACTGCTGGTCGCCACCCGTGTGGTGAAAGGTTTCTGTGTCGCGCTGACCGCCCCCACCGGGCTCGCCATCATCGTGGCCGCCGTCCCCGAGGGGGACGCGCGGCGGCGGGCCGTGTCCGTGTACTCCCTGTTCGGGGCCGCCGGGTTCTGCTCGGGGCTGCTGCTGTCCGGGCTGCTCACCGGGCTCGGGTGGCGGTGGACCCTGGCGTTCCCGGCACCCGTCGCGCTGGGGCTGTTCGCCGTCGCGCTGCGGGTGGTCCCGCGGGAGCCCGCCGTCCCCGACTGGGGGCCGCGCCGGTACGCGGTGCTGGTGGGGGGCGCGTCGACCGGGGCGGCCCTGTTGCTCGTGGACGCGTCGTCCAGCGGCCGGTGGGGCGGCGCCGCCGCGGCGGCGGTGCTGGTCCTCGTCTGCGTGCGGGCCGAGCGGGCCTCCCCGCGGCCGCTCGTGGACACCGCGCTGCTGCGGCACGCGCCGCTGGTGCGCTCCGCGCTCGGGGCGGCCGCGCTCAACGGCTCCTACGTGAGCTTCCTGCTGGTCGCGGCGATGGACCTGCGGCGGGACGGGTGGAGCGCCTGGGAGACCGCCCTCGGATTCCTGCCCGCCGCCGCGCCGCTCGCCCTGACCGCCCTGCACTCCGGGCGGATCGCCGCCCGGTTGGGGCCCGCGCGGGCCGTCGCCGCCGGGGCGCTCGCCGCACCGGCCGGATACGCGCTCTACCCGTACTCCGGTACGGGCGGGGTGCGGTATGTCGAACTGTTGCCCTCGATGTCCCTCGTCGGCCTCGCCTTCGTGCTCGCCTTCACCGCACTGCACCTCCAGGCGACCGGATCCCTTCCCCCCGGCCCGCGGACGGAGGCCGGGGGCCTCTACCAGACCTGCGTGCAGCTCGGCGCGGCGCTCACCCCCGCGCTGACGTCCGCGCTGTACACGACCTCCGGCCCGAGCGCGGCGCTCGGGCTGGTCACCGCCGTCGGACTGGCCGGCGCGGGCGTCGCCCTCGCCGGCCTCGCACACCCTTCGACCGACCCTTCCTGAGAACCGCCGACCCCTCTCCCCTCCGGCGGTGCCCCCTACGAACCGGAAAGCATCATGACCACACTTCACATGTCACAGACATACGAAACAGACACAGGCCTGGTCCACATGACCAGGCCCGACATGGCCGTACTGGCCACCGCCGGGCTGCGCGAGCGCACCCGGATCCTGGAGCAGTACGTGCGCGAGGAGCTCGGCCGGATCCTCGGCATCGAGCCGCACCTCGTCGACACCACGGGCCGCCCCATGGGCTGCCTCGGCATCGGCTCCATCTCCGGCATCGAACTCCAGTACCGGATGGAGGCCACGCTCGGCGTCGACGTGAACCTCCAGCGCCTGCTGCTCGCCAACAGCGCCCAGGAGCTCATCGACTGCCTCGCCGGCCAGCTCGGTCCCGAGGCCCACCTGCACGGGACAGCGGTGCCGGCATGACGACTACCACTCTGCTGCCGGCCGCCCGTCCGGTGGTGAACCACCAGGGTCTCGACCGGCCCGACTTCACCCTCTCCGCCGACCGGGTCGACCTCTGGCTGATCCGCCGCCCCACCGGGGCCGACGCCGACGCCCTCGCGATCGGCGAACTCGACGCGGACGAGCGCAAGCGCGCCGACGCCTTCATCCGCCGTTCGGACGGCATGCTCTACGCCGCCGCGCACGTCGCCGTGCGCCGGCTGCTCGGACGTTACACCGCGACCCTGCCCCAGGACGTCCGCTTCATGCGCGAGCCCTGCCCCGGCTGCGGCGAGGCGCACGGCCGCCCGGCGCTGTCGCCCCCGCCGCCGCCCCTGCACTACTCCCTCTCGCACAGCGGGGGAGTGGCCATGGTCGGCGTCGGAACGGTCCCGCTCGGCGTTGACGTGGAGAAACTTCCCGGTGCCGAGACGGTCGACATCTGCTCGAAGGCGCTGCACCCCGACGAGCAGCTCGAAATCGCCCGGGCCGGCTCCGGCGACGCCCGCAGGCACCTCTTCGGCCAGATCTGGACGCGCAAGGAAGCGTTTCTCAAGGGGCTTGGGACAGGGTTGAGCCGCTCGCCCGCCGAGGACTACCTGGGCACCGAACTGGACCGCCACCCCGACGGCTGGACCATGGTCGGCGTCCCGGCCGACACGACCCACGCCGCCGCCGTCGCGGTCAAGGGCCAGGCCCCCAAGGTCGTCAACGTCAGGTGGGTGCCCGACACCTGGCTGGCCGCAGGCAACACCGTGTGCGGCGCTGCCGCCCCCGGACCGCACGACACGGTCCTCGCCAGTTGAACCGCAAGTAAGGACGTGACCGGATGACCCGCACCGCCTTCCTCTTCCCGGGCCAGGGCTCCGAATGCGCCGGCATGGGCAAGGAGCTGCTCGCCCTGCGGCCCGACCTCGCCGACACCCACTACCGCACCGCCGACGACCTCCTCGGGTTCCCGCTGTCGCGGCTGTGCGTCGACGGGTCCCCCCGGGACCTGGAGGACCCGACGGTGGCGCAGCCGGCCGCCTTCCTCACCAGCATGGCCGTGCTGGAGGTGCTGCGCGGACGGGGCCTGGAGCCGGACGCGGTGGCCGGGCACAGCCTGGGCGAGTACGCGGCGCTGGTGGCCGCGGGAGCCCTGGAGTGGACCGAGGCGCTCTGGCTCGTCCGGCTGCGCAGCGAACTGGTGGCCACCGTCGGCGACCGGGTCGGCAGCGCCACGGCCGCGGTCATCGGCCTGAGCCGCCCGGACCTGACGCGCCTGTGCGCCGAGACCCGGGCGGCCACGGGCCAGGTCGTGGAGGTGGCCGGGGACAACGAGCCCCGGCAGACCGTGGTGTCCGGGCAGGCCGAGGCGGTGGCCCGGGTCACCGAGGAGGCCCGGGCGGCCGGGGCGCGGGTGGCGTGGCTGCGCACCGGGGGGCCGTTCCACTCCAGCCTGCTCGGCGAGGCCGAGGCGGAGTTCACCGAGACGCTGATCGCGACCGAGTTCCGCGACCCGGCCGTGCCGATCGTCTCCGGGGTCACCGGCGGTTGGGTGACGACGGCCGCCGAGGCCGTCGTCGCCCTGCGCGGCCAGCTCACCACCCCGGTGCGCTGGACCGGCGCGGTGCAGACGCTCGCCGCCTCGGGCACCGACCGCTTCGTGGAGGTGGGCCCCGGACGGGTGCTCGGCGGGCTGGTCCGCCGCATCCTGCCGGGGGCCCGCGTCCACAGCACGCACACGCCCGAGCGGCTGGCCGAGGCCGTGGACGAGCTGAGCGCCACCGCGGTCTGACCGGCAGGCAGTCACACCCGCCGCCGCGACCGCCGGCGGGACGTCACGAGACGAGGAGCAGTCCATGGACAGGCAACCGGAGGCCGGCCTCATCCACGTGGTCCGGGGGCGTCCCGACGCCGAGGAACTCGCGGCGCTCACCGCCGTCGTACTGGCCCGGGCCGCGGCCTACGAGGGCCAGCACGGCGGCACGGCCGGCGGCGGGCCCACCCTGGCGGGCTGGCGCTGTCCGCGGCAGCCCCGGGCCTTCCACGGCGCACGCACCTGGCGCGACAACCCCGCCGGGCCGCGCTCCGCCTGACCGGCGCGGGGCAGTACCGCCCCGCGCCGCCCCTCGTACCACCGCACCATCGGCCGTCAGGGCCGGGAAGGGACCCCACTCCGTCATGAACGTCCACAAAGGACTCATCCTCGACGAGACCGCCAAGTTCCATCAGGACGTGCAGGACGATCGGCCTTTCGTCCCCGGCACCACCGAGATCTGGCCCGCCGGCGCGGTCCTCGACGAGCGCGACCGCACCGCGCTGGTCGAGGCCGCGCTGGAGATGCGGATCGCCGCCGGGCCCAGCTCGCGCCGCTTCGAGTCCCGCTTCGCCCGCACGCTCAAGAGGCGCAAGGCCCACCTGGTCAACTCGGGCTCCTCGGCGAACCTGCTGGCCCTGACGGCCTTCACCTCGCACCTGCTGGAGGACCGGCGGCTGCGGCCCGGCGACGAGGTCGTCACGGTGGCCGCCGGCTTCCCGACCACCGTCAACCCGATCATCCAGAACGGGCTGGTGCCCGTCTTCGTCGACGTCGAGCTGGGCACCTACAACACCACCGCCGACCGGGTGGCACAGGCCATCGGGCCCAAGACCCGGGCGATCATGATCGCGCATGCTCTGGGCAACCCCTTCGAGGTCGCCGAGATCGCCCGACTGGCTGAGGACCACGGCCTGTTCCTGATCGAGGACAACTGCGACGCGGTCGGCTCCACCTACGACGGGCAGCTCACGGGGACCTTCGGCGACATCACGACGGTCAGCTTCTACCCCGCCCACCACCTGACCATGGGCGAGGGCGGCTGCGTCCTCACCTCGAACCTGGCGCTCGCCCGGATCGTGGAGTCGCTGCGCGACTGGGGCCGGGACTGCTGGTGCGAGCCGGGCGAGACCAACAAGTGCCTCAAGCGCTTCGACTACCAGATGGGCACCCTCCCCGAGGGCTACGACCACAAGTACATCTTCTCCCACGTGGGGTACAACCTGAAGGCCACCGACATCCAGGCGGCCCTCGGCCTGACCCAGCTGGACAAGCTCGACGAGTTCTGCGAAGCCCGCCGCCGCAACTGGCGGCGGCTGCGCGAGGGGCTCGACGGCGTGCCGCACCTGATCCTGCCCGAGGCCACCCCGCGCAGCGACCCGAGCTGGTTCGGGTTCGCGATCACCGTGGACCCCGGCGCCCCGTACAGCCGGGCCGCCCTGGTGGACTTCCTGGAGGGCCGCAAGATCGGCACGCGCCGGCTGTTCGCGGGCAACCTCACCCGCCACCCGGCCTACATCGGGCAGCCCCAGCGGATCGTCGGCGACCTCGCCAACAGCGACATCGTCACCGACCAGACCTTCTGGGTCGGCGTCTACCCGGCGCTGACCGACGAGATGCTCGACTACGTCATCGCCTCGGTCAAGGAGTTCGTGGGCGGACACTCCTGACCGCCGAACCCCGTGAGTCCGCCCACAGGAGAGGCCATGCCATCGACCTACGACGACATCGCGGACCTGCGCGACCAGATACGGGTGCTGCACGACCGCGCCGATCTGCGCGAGCTCTTCGACCGCTACGTCGTCGCCCTGGACACCTTCGACGGAACCGGCCCGGGCGAGGCCCGGTTCGCCACGCTGTTCACCGAGGACGCCACCTTCGCCTTCCCGATCGGCGTGTGCACGGGCGTCGAGGCCTTCGCCGCCTTCCAGCGGGAGGCACGGGAGCGGTGGGCGCGCACGCACCACGTCAGCGCCAACCACTCCATCGCCCTCGACGGGGACCGGGCCGTCGTCCGGGCCCAGCAGCTGACCACCCACGTCCACCACGCCGGAGCGGGCCCCGCGGCCCACTTCGACGTCGGCGGCCACACCGAGGCCCACGCCGTGCGCACCCCGGACGGCTGGCGGCTGAGCCACGTCTCGTTCCGCGTCGTGTGGGACTCCGGCGTCCGCCTGCCCGAGCTCGCCGGGGTCCGGCTGTGAGCGCCGGATGAACGCCGTGCAGATCGCCGGCTACTGGGTCCCCGCCCGCGAGACCCTGCGGGAGCCCGTACGCGACCCCGTACGGGAGCCCCCGCACGGGGCCGGGCCGCACCCGGCGCCGCCCCTGGTGACGCTCCTGCGCCGCAGGGCCGCCTGGGGGCTGGCCGTCACCCGGGGGCGGGCCGCGCGCCCCGCCCCGAACCCGCCGGGCCGGCCGGCCCGGCCCGCCTGACCCCGCCGGGGGACCCCGGCGGGGTGCCGACCCGTTCCCGGAGGACCCCCATGGCCCCCACCCCGTCCCCCGCCGCGCCCCCGGTGCGGTCCGTCGTCCTCGACGCGGACGGGATCCCGCTGTCGGGGCTGCTCGCCCTGCCCGCGGACCCCGTGCCCCGGGCCCTGGTGGTGGCCCTGCACGGGGCGGGGATGAGCGCGGGCTACTTCGACAGCCGGGTGCGGCCCGGGTTCTCCCTGCTGGAGCTCGGCGCCTCCCTGGGCTTCGCCGTGCTCGCCCTGGACCGGCCCGGGTACGGGGCCTCGGCTGCCGCGCTGCCGCGGGGGCTGGACCTCGCCGGGCAGACGGCCGCCCTGCTCCGCGCCCTCGACGGGTACGCCGACGGCCACGGGCTCGGCGCGGGCGTCTTCCTCGTGGCGCACTCCAACGGCGGCCGCCTCGCACTGTCCGCGGCCGCCGGCGCCCGCGGCCGGCTCGCGCCGCTCGGCGTGGACCTGTGCGGAGTCGGCCGCCACTTCGCGGTGGAGCCCGGGCAGCTGCCCGGGGCGGACTTCCCCGGGCAGTGGCGCCGGCACTGGGGCGCGCTGCGCTTCTACCCGCCGGAGGCCTTCCGGGCCTGCACCGGCCTGGTGCGGCCCGTACCCGCCGAGGAGGCCCGGGAGACCCCCTCGTGGCCGGTGGCGTACCCCGCCGTGGCGGCCGGTGTGAGGGCTCCCGTTCGCTTCACGTTCGCCGAACAGGAGCTCTGGTGGAGGCGTGACCGCGCGGCCGTGGAGGAACTGCTGAGTCCGCTGAGCGGGGCCTCCACAGAGGTGGTCATCCAGCCGCATGCTGGACACAACGTCAGTCTGGGCTGGGCCTCCCGGGGCTACCACCTGCGGGTCATGGCCTTCCTGGAGGAGTGCCTACTCGCCCGGGAGCCGGGCGTCGAGCGGGTCTCGGCCACAACTGACCGAGAAATGAAGAAGGTTGACCGGGATCTGACATAGATCCCGTTGACCTACAGATCGGTACCAACGACGCTTTTCGTGAGCATCCCGTGACGTGTAACGAAGTCCGTCATACCGGGACACGTCCACTCGGCATCTCGTAAGTCTGTTTGATTCATCAGCCTGTTTGATTCATCAGATCATTCCGCAAAGGAACACACATGAGTGACGTGAAGGACCTGGTGCAGGTCGCCGGGATCATCGACGCCGAAGAGGCCAAGATGCTGGCCGAGGAAGGCTGCGACTGGTTCGGCTTCCCGCTCCGCCTCCCGTCGGGCAAGGACGACATCTCCGAGGCGGCCGCCACGGAGATCATCGCCGGGCTGACGGCTCCCCAGGAGGGCGTCCTCATCAGCTACATGACGGACGCCGACGAGATCAGCGCGTTCACCACGCAGCTCGGTGTCAAGGCCGTCCAGCTCCACGGCGACGTCGAGCCGGAGCAGCTGCGCAAGCTCAAGGCCAACCGCCCCGACCTCTACGTGCTCAAGAGCCTGGTCGTCAAGGAGGACAACGCCGAGGAGCTCCTCCAGCTCGTCGACGAGGTCGCCGACGTGGTGGACATGTTCATCACCGACACCTTCAACCCGGCCACCGGTGCCAAGGGCGCCACCGGCCTCACCCACGACTGGAACGTCAGCGCCGAGCTCGTGCGCCGTTCCCCCAAGCCCCTGATGATGGCCGGCGGCCTGAGCCCGGAGAACGTCGCCGACGCCATCCGCTTCGTCAAGCCCGCCGCAGTCGACGCCCACAGCCTCCTCGAGGGCCCCGACGGCCGCAAGGACCGCGCCAAGGTCGCGAAGTTCGTGGCCGAGTCGCGGAAGGCCTTCGCCGAGATCGCGAACGGCTGATCCCGGCACCCGACCACACGGTTGCGGTTCCCGGGCCCCGCAGGGCCCCGGGCCCGGCCGCAGCACGTCTCCACGACCGACGAGAAGCAGGTTTCTCATGGCGACCGGCCACCACAATGTCCACCCGCTGCCGCAGACCAACCAGCTCCGCGCCATGCACACGATCATCCGTGACCGCAGGGCCTCCCGCGCGGACTTCGTGTTCTACTCCCGGCGCATCATCCGCCTCCTGCTCGAATCGGCGCTCAACCAGCTGCCGTTCGACCAGCACGAGGCCATCACGCCGGTCGGAGAGACGTACGAGGGACTGAGACTCGGTCCCCAGCTGTGCGCCGTGCCCGTGGTCCGGGCCGGTGACTCGATGCTCGACGAACTGCGCCAGGTCATCCCCGACATCACCGTCGGCAAGCTGCTCATCCAGCGGGACAAGACCACCAAGCTCCCGCACCTGTACTACAAGAACTTCCCCGAGGACATCGCCCACCGGCACGTCCTCCTCCTGGAGCCGATGCTCGCCACCGGCGGCAGCGCCAAGGCGGCCATCGAGGTCCTCCTCGACTCCGGCGTGAAGGAGGAGAACATCGTCTTCGTCAACTTCCTCGCCTCGCCCGAGGGCATCGAGGCCGTCCACGCCGCGTACCCGCTCGTCAAGATCGTCACCTCCTCGATCGAGCAGCGCCTCAACGAGAACGCGTTCATGATCCCGGGCATCGGCGACTTCGGCGACCGCTACTTCGGCACGACCGACTCGGCAGTCGCCTGATGAAGAGCAGCCGTACCGTTGCCGACTCCGCGCTGACGGCACTCGCGCCGGCGATCTGGGGGTCCACGTACCTGGTCACCACGGAGCTGCTCCCGGAGGGCCGGCCGCTGCTGGCCTCCCTGCTCCGTGCCCTGCCCGCCGGGCTGATCCTGGTGCTCATCGGCCGGACGCTGCCCAAGGGCATCTGGTGGTGGCGCGCGCTGGTGCTCGGCGTGCTGAACATCGGCGCCTTCTTCTACCTGCTCTTCGTGGCCGCCTACCACCTGCCGGGCGGCGTCGCGGCGCTGGTGATGTCGATCCAGCCGATGATCGTGCTCCTGCTGGGCGCGGCCCTGCTGAAGGACAAGATCAAGCCGATCCACCTGATCTCCTGCGCCCTCGGCGCGGGCGGTGTGGCCCTGCTGGTCCTCCAGCCGAACGCCGGGCTCAACGCCACCGGTGTCATCGCCGGTCTGCTGGGCGCGCTCAGCATGGCCTCCGGCATCGTGCTGACCAAGCGCTGGGGACGCCCCGAAGGCGTGGGCCTGCTGCCCTTCACCGGCTGGCAGCTCACCGTCGGCGGGCTGGTGCTGCTCCCGGTCACGCTGATCGGCGAGGGGCTGCCGAGCGAGATCACGGCCGAGAACCTCTGGGGCTTCGCCTACCTCGGCATCATCGGGGCCCTGTTCGCCTACGCGATCTGGTTCCGCGGCGTGGCCCGGCTGCCCGCGCTGGCCGTGTCGTTCCTGAGCTTCGCCTCGCCCCTGGCGGCCACCCTGCTCGGCTACTTCGTCCTCGACCAGTCGCTCTCGCCGATCCAGATCGTCGGAGCCCTGACCGTGGTCGCGTCCGTGATCCTGGCCCAGCCGCGCAGGGGCAAGCCCAAGCCCGAACCCGAGCCGGCCCTCGAGACCTCGCGGGAGTCCGTCAAGGCCTAGGCCGAGGACACCCGCCACAGACTCCCCGCCCGTCACCACCCCCGAGGCGGGTGGGGAGTGGTGGTGGCACACCGCGGCCTCCCCCGTCCGCGGTGTGCCACCAACCCCCCTGCACGAACGACTCGCGAGAGGACCGAAGCCGTGCCCCACATCCACATCAGGCACTACCCCAGGGACTTCACGGCCGAGCAGCTCCAGGCGATCGACGAGGCGGTCACCGCCGCCGTGACGAAGACCTTCGCCACCGGCGAGGACACCGTCTCGATCTCCGTCGAGCCGGTCAGTCCGGAGGACTGGGACGACCAGGTCCTCTCAGAGATAGCGGCCCGCCCGGATCTGCTGGTCAAGCGACCCGGCTACTGGAACGAGAGTTGAGAGAGACCCGATGAGCGCAAGCAGCGGCATCCCCGTCGTCTACACCGAGGAAGTCCGGGAGGCCCTCCACGAGGGCAAGGCCGTCGTCGCCCTGGAGAGCAACGTCATCACCCACGGCCTGCCGTACCCGGACAACGCGGCCACCGCCCGCAAGGTGGAGGACGCGGTGCGGGCCGGCGGCGCCGTCCCGGCGACGATCTGCATCGAGGCCGGGGAGATCCGCGTCGGCATGTCGGACGCCGACATCGAGCGCTTCGCCTCCCTGCCGAACATCCCCAAGGTGTCCAGCCGGGACCTGCCCGTCATCCTGGCGCAGGGCGGCCTGGGCGCCACCACGGTGGCCTCCTCCGTGGTCGCCGCCGAGCTCGCGGGGATCCCCTTCTTCTCCTCCGCCGGCATCGGCGGCGTGCACCGCGGCGCCCAGGAGACCTGGGACGTCTCCTCGGACCTGATCCAGTTCACCCGTTCCAAGGTCGCGGTGGTCTGTGCGGGCGCCAAGATGATCCTCGACCTCGGGCTGACCCTGGAGTACCTGGAGACGCAGTGCGTCCCCGTCGTCGCCTACCGCTCGGACGACTTCCCCGCGTTCTACTGCCGTACGAGCGGCCACAAGGCGCCCCACCGCCTGGACGACGAGCAGGTCATCGCCCGCGCCATCGAGGCCCACTGGGCGCTCGGCAACAACAGCTCCTTCCTGATCACCACCCCGGTGCGGGAGGAGGACGCCATCGACTCCGTCGAGGTGGACACGGCCATCCGGGCCGCGGTCGCCGAGGCCACCCGCGACGGGGTCTCCGGCCAGGCCATCACCAAGTACCTGATGCGCGCCGTCGACGCCGCCACCGACGGCCGCAGCGCCAAGGCCAACATGGCCGTCCTCGCCTCCTGCGCCGAGGCGGCCGGCCGGCTGGCCGTCGCGCACTCCGCGCACCTCGCCGAGCGCGCCGGGCGCTGACCCGCCCCTTCGAACCACCACCGCACCACGCGTTGACCTCAGTCTGGAGAGAGACACACATGTCCGAGAAGCTGTTCGAGCCGGTCACTCTGGGGAAGCTGGCCCTGGGCAACCGAGTGGTCATGGCGCCCATGTCCCGCAACCGGGCCACCGCCGACGGCCTCGCCACCGACCTGATGGCCACCTACTACGGTCAGCGCGCGGGCGCCGGCCTGATCATCACCGAGGGCGCCCAGCCCTCCGTGACGGGTCAGGGCTTCGGCAACAGCCCGGGTCTGCACACCGCGGAGCAGGCCGCTTCCTGGAAGCCGGTCACCGAGGCCGTGCACGCCCGGGGCGGTCTGATCGTCGCGCAGCTCATGCACTGCGGCCGCATCGGCCACCCCTCGCTCTACCCGAGCGGCCACCAGTCGGTCGCCCCGTCCGCCATCGCCGCGGCCGGCCAGGCCTACGGCCCCCAGGGCCCGCTCGACTACCCGCAGCCGCGCGCCCTGACGGTCGAGGAGATCGCCGAGGTCGTCAAGGAGCACGCGGACTCCGCCGAGCTCGCCATCGAGGCCGGCTTCGACGGCGTGGAGATCCACGCGGGCAACGGCTTCCTGCTCCACCAGTTCCTGGCGGAGAACACCAACCAGCGCACCGACCAGTACGGCGGCTCGGTCGAGAACCGCATCCGCTTCGCGATCGAGGTGATCGAGGCGGTCTCCGAGCGCATCGGCGCCGACCGCGTCGGCGTGCGCATCTCGCCGTCCAACCCGTACAACGACATCGTCGAGGGCGACACGCGCGCCCTCTACGAGGCGCTCGTGGCGGCCCTGCCGCCCGTCGCCTTCCTGCACATCCTCGAGGGCGGCAACCGCGACCACATCGAGGCGCTGCGCGCCCAGTGGACCGGCACCATCGTCCTGTGCCCGCACCCGGAGAACGGCGTCGCGGTCAGCGGCGAGATCGCCGGCGAGGCGCTGGAAGCCGGCGTCGCCTGCGCCGTCGCCTTCGGCTCGTCCTTCATCGCCAACCCGGACCTGCCGGAGCGCATCCGCACCGGCGCCGCGCTGGCCGACGCCGACCAGAGCAAGTTCTACGGCGGCGACCACACCGGCTACACGGACTACCCGACGCTCGCCGAGAGCGCCGCGTGAGCGACTCCGGGAAGATGCTGCTCTTCTCGGGGCGCGCGCACCCCGAGCTGGCCGAGGCCATCGCGGCGGAGCTGGGCACGGAGCTGGTCGAGACGAAGGCGATCGACTTCGCCAACGGCGAGATCTACATCCGCTACCACGCCTCCGTGCGCGGCGCGGACTGCTTCGTCGTCCAGAGCCACACCGCCCCCATCAACAAGTCGATCATGGAACAGCTCATCATGATCGACGCGCTGAAGCGGGCCTCGGCGCGCAGCGTCACGGTGATCCTGCCCTTCTACGGATACGCGCGACAGGACCGCAAGCACAGCGGCCGGGAACCCATCTCGGCCCGCCTGGTGGCGGACCTGCTCAAGACCGCCGGTGCGGACCGGATCCTGACGATCGACCTGCACGCCGACCAGATCCAGGGATTCTTCGACGGGCCGGTGGACCACCTGTTCGCCATGCCGGTCCTCGCGGACTACATCGGCTCCAAGGTGGACCGCGAAGCGCTGACCGTGGTCTCGCCCGACGCCGGCCGCGTGCGCGTGGCCGACGGCTGGTGCGACCGCCTCGGCGCTCCGCTGGCCATCGTCCACAAGCGGCGCGACAAGGACGTGGCCCACCAGGTCACCGCCCACGAGGTGGTAGGCGAGGTCCGCGACCGCGTCTGCGTCCTGGTCGACGACATGATCGACACCGGCGGCACGATCTGTGCCGCCGCCGACGCCCTCTTCGCCCAGGGGGCGCGGGACGTCATCGTGGCGGCCACGCACGGGGTCCTCTCCGGCCCCGCGGCGGACCGCCTGAAGAACTCGCAGGTGAGCGAGTTCGTGTTCACGGACACCCTCCCGGTGCCCGGGGCGCTCGGACTGGACAAGGTCACCGTCCTGTCCATCGCCCCGCTCATCGCGGGCGCCTCGCGCGCGGTGTTCGAGAACGGATCAGTAACCCGGCTCCTGCAGAACCGGTGATCGCCCGGACGGGCGGGCCTGACGGGGGCCCGTCCGTCCGTAGGGGGAGGCGGCCGCACGCACCGCGCCGTTCCGGACCTTCCGGGTGGTGAGGCATTGCCCTTGCGCCCCTCAGTTCTACGCACTTCCCGGCCGAGCTGCAGCTCGGCCACCGACGCCCGCCGCTTCCAGCGGTGCCCGCCCCGCGCGGACACCACCCCCCACGCTCGCGGCGAGCGTCGTACCTCGGGCTCGCCACCACGCCGGAGCCCGGTTGCGGGGGCGCCCGACCGCGCCCGTGCTCCACAACGGAACGTAAGGAAGCGGGAAATGACTCTTCAGGAGACCAGCGTGCTCGAGCCCACCCTGCAGGGGACCACCACGTTGCCCGGCCTGCTCGCGGAGCGGGTGGCCGAACACCCCGAGGCGATCGCCGTCGCCTACCGGGATGAGAAGCTCACCTTCCGCGAGCTGGGGTCCAGAAGCTCGGCGCTGGCCGACTACCTGGGGCACCTCGGCGTCTCCGCGGACGACTGCGTCGGCCTGTTCGTCGAGCCGTCCATCGACCTGATGGTCGGCGCCTGGGGCATCCTCAAGGCCGGCGCCGCCTACCTGCCGCTCTCCCCGGAGTACCCCGAGGACCGGCTCCGCTACATGATCGAGAACAGCGAGGCGAAGATCATCCTGGCGCAGCAGCGCCTGGTGTCCCGCCTGCGCGAACTCGCCCCGCAGGACGTCGCCATCGTGACCCTGCGCGAGTCCGAGGCCTTCGTCCGCCCCGAGGGCCAGGAGGCCCCCGCCGCCGGCGGCGCCCGCCCGGACACCCTCGCGTACGTCATCTACACCTCCGGCAGCACGGGCAAGCCGAAGGGTGTGATGATCGAGCACCGCAGCATCGTCAACCAGCTCGGCTGGCTGCGCGAGACCTACGCGATCGACCGCAGCAAGGTCATCCTGCAGAAGACCCCGATGAGCTTCGACGCCGCGCAGTGGGAGATCCTCTCCCCGGCCAACGGCACGACCGTCGTCATGGGCGCCCCCGGCGTCTACGCCGACCCCGAGGGCCTCATCGAGACCATCGTCAAGCACGGCGTGACCACCCTCCAGTGCGTCCCGACCCTGCTCCAGGGCCTGCTCGACACCGAGAAGTTCCCGGAGTGCGTCTCCCTCCAGCAGATCTTCAGCGGCGGCGAGGCCCTCTCCCGCCTGCTGGCCATCCAGACCACGCAGGAGATGCCCGGCCGGGCGCTGATCAACGTCTACGGGCCGACCGAGACCACCATCAACTCGTCGTCGTTCCCCGTCGACCCCGCCGAACTGGACGAGGGCCCGCAGTCCATCTCCATCGGCTCCCCGGTGCACGGCACCACGTACCACATCCTGGACAAGGAGACCCTGAAGCCGGTCGGCGTCGGGGAGATCGGCGAGCTGTACATCGGGGGCGTCCAGCTGGCGCGCGGCTACCTGCACCGCGACGACCTGACGGCCGAGCGCTTCCTGGAGATCGAGCTGGAGGAGGGCGCCGAGCCCGTCCGCCTGTACAAGACGGGCGACCTCGGCCAGTGGAACACCGACGGCACCGTGCAGTTCGCCGGACGCGCCGACAACCAGGTCAAGCTGCGCGGCTACCGCGTCGAGCTGGACGAGATATCCCTGGCCATCGAGAACCACGACTGGGTCCGCAACGCCGCCGTCATCGTCAAGAACGACGGCCGCACCGGCTTCCAGAACCTGATCGCCTGCATCGAGCTGAGCGAGAAGGAAGCCGCCCTGATGGACCAGGGCAACCACGGCTCCCACCACGCGTCGAAGAAGAGCAAGCTCCAGGTCAAGGCGCAGCTGTCCAACCCGGGCCTGCGCGACGACGCCGAGCTGGCCGCCCGCCCGGCCTTCGACCTCGAGGGCTCCGAGCCGACCCCCGAGCAGCGCGCCCGGGTCTTCGCCCGCAAGACGTACCGCTTCTACGAGGGCGGCCCCGTCACCCAGGCCGACCTGCTGGGCCTGCTCGGCGCCGAGGTCACCGCGGGCTACTCGCGCAAGGCGGCCGACCTGGCCCCCGCCGAACTCGGCCAGATCCTGCGCTGGTTCGGCCAGTACATCAGCGAGGAGCGCCTCCTGCCGAAGTACGGCTACGCCTCCCCGGGCGCGCTGTACGCGACGCAGATGTACTTCGAGCTGGAGGGCGTCGGCGGTCTGAAGCCGGGCTACTACTACTACCAGCCGGTCCGCCACCAGCTCGTGCTGATCAGTGAGCGCGAGGCCACCGGCAAGGCCACGGCGCAGATCCACTTCATCGGCAAGAAGAGCGGCATCGAGCCGGTCTACAAGAACAACATCGTCGAGGTCCTGGAGATCGAGACCGGCCACATGGTCGGCCTCTTCGAGCAGATCCTGCCGGCCTACGGCCTCGACATCCACGACCGCGCCTACGAGCCGGCGGTCAAGGACCTGCTCGACGTCGCCGACGAGGACTACTACCTGGGCACCTTCGAGCTGGTCCCGCACGCGGGCCGGCGCGAGGACCACGCCGAGGTCTACGTCCAGACGCACGGCAACAAGATCGCCGGTCTGCCCGAGGGCCAGTACCGCTACGAGAACGGCGGGCTGACCCGCTTCTCGGACGACATCGTCCTCAAGAAGCACGTCATCGCGATCAACCAGTCGGTGTACCAGGCCGCCAGCTTCGGCATCAGCGTCTACAGCCGGGCCGAGGAGGAGTGGCTGAAGTACATCACCCTCGGCAAGAAGCTCCAGCACCTGATGATGAACGGGCTGAACCTGGGCTTCATGTCCTCCGGCTACAGCTCCAAGACCGGCAACCCGCTGCCCGCGTCCCGCCGCATGGACGCCGTCCTCGGCGCCAACGGCGTCGACGGCGGTCCGATGTACTTCTTCGTCGGCGGCCGCATCAGCGACGAGCAGGTCGAGCACGAGGGCATGCGCGAGGACAGCGTCCACATGCGCGGTCCGGCCGAGCTCATCCGCGACGACCTCGTCAGCTTCCTGCCGGACTACATGATCCCCAACCGGGTCGTGGTCTTCGAGCGGCTGCCGCTGTCCGCCAACGGCAAGATCGACGTCAAGGCGCTCGACGCCTCCGACCAGGTCAACGCCGAGCTCGTGGAGCGCCCCTTCGTCGCCCCGCGCACGGAGACCGAGAAGGAGATCGCGGGCGTCTGGGAGAAGGCCCTGCGCCGCGAGAACGCCTCCGTCCAGGACGACTTCTTCGAGTCCGGCGGCAACTCGCTGATCGCCGTCGGCCTGGTCCGCGAGCTCAACGCGCGCCTGGGCGTCTCCCTGCCGCTGCAGAGCGTCCTGGAGTCCCCGACCATCGAGAAGCTGGCCCGCCGCCTGGAGCGCGAGGTCGCCCAGGAGTCCTCGCGCTTCGTCCGCCTGCACGCGGAGACCGGCAAGGCCCGGCCCGTGATCTGCTGGCCGGGTCTGGGCGGCTACCCGATGAACCTGCGCTCCCTGGCCGGCGAGATCGGCCTCGGCCGCTCGTTCTACGGCGTCCAGTCGTACGGCATCAACGAGGGCGAGACGCCGTACGAGACCATCACCGAGATGGCCAAGAAGGACATCGAGGCCCTCAAGGAGATCCAGCCGACGGGCCCATACACCCTGTGGGGCTACTCCTTCGGCGCCCGCGTGGCCTTCGAGACCGCCTACCAGCTGGAGCAGGCCGGCGAGAAGGTGGACAACCTCTTCCTGATCGCGCCGGGCTCGCCGAAGGTGCGCGCCGAGAACGGCAAGGTGTGGGGCCGTGAGGCGTCCTTCGCCAACCGCGGCTACACCACGATCCTGTTCTCCGTCTTCACCGGCACCATTTCCGGTCCGGACCTGGACCGGTGCCTGGAGACCGTGACGGACGAGGCGTCCTTCGCCGAGTTCATCAGCGAGCTCAAGGGGATCGACGTCGACCTCGCCCGCCGGATCATCTCGGTCGTGGGCCAGACCTACGAATTCGAGTACTCCTTCCACGAGCTGGCCGAGCGCACCCTCCAGGCGCCGATCAGCATCTTCAAGGCCGTGGGCGACGACTACTCGTTCCTGGAGAACAGCAGCGGCTACTCGGCCGAGCCGCCGACCGTCATCGACCTCGACGCCGACCACTACAGCCTGCTGCGCGAGGACATCGGCGAGCTGGTGAAGCACATCCGCTACCTGCTCGGCGAGTGAGCCAATAGCCGACAGCGGACCGAATGAGGACGGCCGCCCCGCCGGAGGAATCCGGCGGGGCGGCCGTCTTTTCCGCGTTTCACGACCGCTTTCCCGCCGTCTGCGGGCCGGAGGAAAAACCGGCCAGTAGGTGGCTCAATTCTGACGCAGATTGACCGCGTTCTGACATGGGCCCTGTTGACGGGTGCATTCACCGCACAAGAGACTTCTATTGATTCCAGCCGTCCCGTTTTTTCATCGTTTCCGCTGATGAGGAGTCATCTTCCATGCGCTTCAATCTCATCGGCCCCTTCGAGATCGTCACCGACGACGGCAGGACCCACCAGCCCGGAACCCCCAAGGTCTGCCAGACGCTCGCGCTCCTGCTCACCCGGCCCGGCGAGATCGTCACGGCCGAGGCCCTCATCCGGGAGCTGTGGGGCGAGAACCCCCCGCGCAGCGCGGTCACGACCCTCCAGACGTACGTCTACCACGCGCGCCGGATGTTCACGCAGGAGCGGCTGGCGCCCGCCGGCCGCTGCCTGATCGTCACCAGCCCCTCGGGCTACGTGATGAGCGTCGAGGACTCCGAGGTCGACGTGCGGATCTTCGAACGGCTCGTCACCCGGGCCCGGTACGAACTGGCCGAGGAGGAGCCCCAGCGGGCGCTGCGCACGGTCGGCCAGGCGCTCGACCTGTGGCGCGGGCCGGCCCTGTCGAACTTCCCCGCCGGCGACGTGCTCGCCGGGCACATCGTGCACCTGGAGGAACTGCGCATCAGGGCCTTCGAGACCCGCATCGAGGCGCAGGAGGCGCTGGGCCGCCACCGCGAGTCCATACCCGAGCTGCGCAAGCTGATCAACGACTACCCGCTCAACGAGTGGTTCCACAGCCGGCTCATCGGCGCGCTCGGCGCCGCCGGACGGCGCGCGGAGGCCCTCCAGGCCTACCAGAAGGTCCGCCGGCTCCTCGCCGAGGAACTGGGCCTGGAGCCCTCCGCGGAGCTCAAGCGGCTGCACGGGCGGCTGCTGAGCCCGGCGCGCGCGGAGCGGGTCGCGGTGAGCGCGGCCGTCTGAGACGGGGCCGCCGCGGCCGCGGCGGCATCCCTGCGAGCCGCCGTCCGCGCGGAGTACGGGGCCGGGCGGTCGGGGGCCGCCGGCCGGCCCCGCCGGTCCGTCCGGCGGGGCCGGTGCGGCGGGCCGGGGACCCGGGGCGCGCGCCGCGTTCGAGCGCGGCTCCAGGGAGGTCGGCGACGGTCGCCATCGCGGCCTGCACAAGGCCGTGCACCGGGCCGTACACAGGAGGAAGCCGCATGTCCCGTCGTCTGTTCACCTCGGAGTCCGTGACCGAGGGCCACCCCGACAAGATCGCCGACCAGATCAGCGACACGATCCTCGACGCGCTGCTGCGCCGGGACCCGACCTCGCGCGTGGCCGTGGAGACCCTCATCACCACCGGCCAGGTGCACATCGCGGGCGAGGTGACGACGACGGCGTACGCCCCGATCGCACAGCTCGTCCGCGACAAGATCCTCGAGATCGGCTACGACTCCTCGAAGAAGGGCTTCGACGGCACGTCCTGCGGCGTCTCGGTGTCCATCGGCGCCCAGTCCCCGGACATCGCCCAGGGTGTCGACACCGCCTACGAGCGGCGCGTGGAGGGCGAGGGCGACGAGCTCGACCGCCAGGGCGCGGGCGACCAGGGGCTGATGTTCGGCTACGCCTGTGACGAGACCCCCGAGCTGATGCCGCTGCCGATCCACCTCGCGCACCGGCTCTCGCGCCGCCTGACCGAGGTCCGCAAGAACGCGACCGTCCCCTACCTGCGTCCCGACGGCAAGACCCAGGTGACCATCGAGTACGACGGCGACAAGGCCGTGCGCCTGGACACGGTCGTCGTCTCCACGCAGCACGCCGCGGACATCGA
>NZ_JBIWFZ010000034.1:0-57547 GCF_044763325.1 Streptomyces sp. NPDC096136
GCTGGGCTTGGTGTGCCTCGGCGAGCTCGCGGCGGGCTTCGGCGAGCTGGCCGCGCAGTTCGCCTGCGGTGTGCCGTGCCTCCTCGGCGGTGTGCCGTGCCTCCTCGGCGAGCTGCACCGCGACGGCACGGCCCCCCTCGGCCTGCCCCCGCGCCAGGGCCTCGGCCTGGTGTGCCGCCTGCTCGTTGGTGAGCTGCTGGCGAAGGGCCGTCACCTCCTCGATGGCGACCGTGACTCGCTCGCGCGCGTGGTCGGCCTCAACCTGCGCCGCCTCCGCAGCGGCCTCGGCCCGCTGTGCTTCGGAACGGGCCTCCATCGCGTCTCGGCGTGCCGCTGCCGCGTCCTGCTGTGCCATCTGGATGGCGGCGCTGGTGTCCAGCGCGAGCCGTACGCGGTCGCCAGCCGAGGCGAGGCGTTCGGTCAACTCCTCTTCGCGCGGGGCCGGCACGCTCGCGAGTGTCGGCGGGACGGATCCGCGGCCACCTTCAGCTCCTGGTGTGGTGGTCCTGGTGCTCATCGCTCCCCCTGGGTCTGGGACGGCACAGCGGGGTGTGCCGCTGGGGCCGGCGTGCGGCTCTGGTGTGCCGCACGCCGGGTGGTCTTGTGCGTCACGCGTCGACCAGTTCGCGGCTGTCGGCCTCGGCCTGGTCGTCGTCCTGCTGGGTGGGCCGCAGCGGGCCGATGTACCGGTTGGCCGGTGCTCGGTCCAAGCTGATGCCGTGCTCGGCGAGCTCGGCCCGCAGCACCTCGGCGATTGCGTTCGTCGTCCGAGGGTCGTTGGGCTTGATCCGGTGGTGATACAGAGCCTCAAGGGCGGCGCGCTTCGTCGGGTAGCTCAGCAGGTCCCTCAGCGGTGACGCCGGCTCCTCCTCCTGTGCCTTGCCCTCCTGCGGCACCCGGGCCGTGATGACCCCGGGTGTGCCACCGTGTGCCGCTGCTGCCTTGGGCTGCTGAACGGGCTTCGCGTCGCTGTCGTCGACGCAATCCGCCGGCTCCTCGTCTGCCTCTGGCTCGGTTTCCGGTGCGACCTCGGCACGCGGTCCCGGCACGGGTGTGCCGCCCTGTGCCGCCGGGGGTGTGCCGAGCATGCCGATCTGTGCCCGTAGGGCCGCCTCGGCATCGGTGGCCACGTCTTCCATGTGCCGAGCCTCGCCCTCCAGCGTGTCCAGGGCACGCGCCTGAACCTGTGCCGCGCTCGGTCGGTGCCACGGCGACTCGGCGTCGCTGATGTTCAGCTGCGTGGCGCACTGACGCTGTGCCACGCGGGACCGGTACAGGTCGCACTGTGCCTCGTCCGTGGCGAGCCCGGCACGGTCCTGCCAGACGGCCAGGCGCCTGGCGATCCGCCTTCCCGTGCGCCCGGTCTTCTTGTCGTCCGCCAGGCGCCTGTACCGGTCGTCAAGGTCGACGGCCTTGTCGAGCGCGCGATCTCGGGTGATCTCCGCAGCGGAGCGGCTCCGGTGGGCCAGGCCGAGACGGGCCATCAGCCGCTCGCGCAGGTCTCGCATGATCTGGGCCATGGCAGTCTGCGACTCTTCGCCAGTCCGGTGCCTCAGCTCAAGGCCGAGGGCCGAGTGTGCGGCCAGGGCAGAACCGAATGAGCCGATGATGATTCGGACCATCGTGGCCGGCGTGAAGCCCGAGCCCTCGACGTAGGCGGGCACGGCCGACAGAGCCGCAAAGATCCACACGGCGGAGCCGTACCAACCACCGCTCCGGCTGTCGGTGTCGGCCATGCGCTCGCGGGCGCCGAGTACGCACATGGCCATGAGCGACTCGAACGCGGCGCAGGCTAGCAGCCGCTCCGGGTCGCTGGACATCGCCAGCCCCTTGGGGTCGCCCGTGAACCGGTACGAGGTGTTCAGGCTGACGCTGGTGCAGATGATGAAGGCGCCGACGGCCGCAAGCGTGCCGGCGCTGAACTTCCGTCGGCTCGCCTTGTCCTCGGGGGCCAGGCCGCGGGCCTTCATCGCCCGCCGCTTCAGCCCTACGGCGATCACGACTGCCGCCAGGGTCGACGCGGAGACAACGACTGCGAGCTGAGACTCTGCCCATGCCGTGAGCTGCGTAAAGGCGGTCATCGGGTTACCCCCCGCCCGCTTCCGGCCATGCTGGTTGGTGTGGTCGTCAGCTGGCGTCGACTGGCCTTAACGTGGTGGTGGTGCATGGGGACCTTGCTCCTCATTCCCTATTGACCCTGGGGACGCGCTTCGTGGTAGTCGGGCGTCTCCAGGGCTCTTCTTCCCCTGGTTGCTAGCTAGCTAGCTCGCTCCCGAGCGTTCTAGCTCCCTCGCGCGCTCGCTTCCTTGCGCGCTTTGGAGCGTGCTAGCTACCTCGCTCGCTCGCTTCCTTGCGCGCTTTCAGTTCCTTGAACTCGGCCGCGTAGGCCTTCTTCAGCGCGTGCTCGACGGTCTCGCGCTTGCTCCACCCCTGCTTGTCTCCGACGAAGGCCACCAGCTCGTCCACGTCCGGATCAACGCGGGTGTTGAGCTGCACCGTCGCGGCAGGGCCCCTCCGCCTCCGAATCGCTACGGCCGGCGGGGGCGCCCCCGTGTCCTCGCCCCGGGGCACTGCGGGGTCCGGCTCGTCGGCGGCCGCCCTCGGCCGGGCGGGGGGGCGCTCACGTTCGCTCATCAAAGAATCCTGTTCAGCAACAGTTCGCGATACGCCGCGAACACCTTGTCTCCGCCTGCCTTGCCGCCGTACTCGGCGTAGAACTCCCCCGCAGCGCGGCACTCCTTCACGATCACTCGCTGCTCTACATACGGCGTCAGCAGCATCCCGGGGGAAGTCCTCTTGAACTCCTCCTCAGCCCTCCTCGCGTCCCGAGTCCAGACAGCGCCGTTCCACGCGGCGCCGAGAATGATCCCCACCTCTTGAGGGGCCTTGGGTAGCCCTGCTTCCTCGCGGTACGTGTGGAATTTGCGGACCGTCAGCTTGGCTCCGTCCACACCGTCCAACCCGTCTTCATCGGGCTTGGCCGCATAGACGATCTTCGTGCATGCGGTCAGTCCGTTCTGAGTGAGGACACCGCCCTGCCGATTCGGAAAGTCGATCACCACGAACCCGGCCTTGGTCCCGGTCAGGCTCCGCCTGAGCCGGCGCTCGGCGTGATCGTCCGGAGTCTTCTCTTGCGCAGCCAACCGGCGCGAGCTCGGGATGACTCGGAGATTCGGCGGCCAGCCCTTTGCCGTGTCGAGCGGGACGGCGATTGCGTCCGCCCACCCCTCGACGTCATCAGCGGCCAGGATGGCGCTCATTTCGAGTGGGCGCCCATTGTCGTCCGCCGCGGCGACCGCGCCGGTCCACTTGGTCGCCCCGGCCCGGGGGTCAAGGTCGCCAAGGATCACGTCCTGGTCGGGAAACTCCCGTGCGTATGCGACGGCCAGGGACACAGCAGTGGCTGTTTTGGTGATGCCCCCGGTCTCCGAGTAGCTGCCGACTACTTGAGGTCCAGTCATGTCCGGCATGCTAGCTCCAAAGCTCGCGCTCTCGCTTTCTAACACGCTCCCTAGCGTGCTAGCTAGCAAGCAAGAAAGCAAGTACAGTCGGGACCAAGAGAGGGGCCGGGCTTCCGACGGCCCGGCCCCTCAGTTCGGCGTGGCCGCAGTTCGGAGTTGCTGGCCATGCCCTGATCCTGCAAGGAGGATCTCCCGTGACTGTAGTACCTGACTTGGGTGAACGGTTGGTGGGCCGCACCACGCTTCTGGCAGCTGCGAAAGCGGCCTCGCGACGCCGGCTGATGGAGCTGTCTCCGGAGACGATCTCAGATCTCGCGGCCCCCTTGGTGGTGGGTGATCCGCTGGTGCAGCTGGCGGCCGCGATGCTGGGGGACCGGTACGTGGACCGGTACGCGGCGGCTCGGATGCTGGGGGAGGACCTCGGAGCGTGAAGCAGCGGAGCGGCGGTCCCCACTGGGTGGGGGCCGCCGCTCTGCTGTTGGGCTGTCAGGAGCGGGCTGCCTGGGCGGCTACGAGCCTCTCCATGTACCGCGCGGCCTGGCGGTAGGCGCGGGCGTCCTCGCCGGGGATCTGGGTGCGCATGCGGATGACGGCCTGTCCGGCGGTGATCGCCTGGTCGGGGTCGGCGATCCTGAGCCAGAGGGAATGGGCGCGGCACGCCGCCTGCTCGGCCTCGTGGTGGAGGCCCTTGTGCCACCAGCGTTCGGCCACGTCGCGGTAGAGGTGGATGGCGCCTGCGGTGTCCCCGCCTTCCGCGGCGATGTGGGCCAGGACCTCGCGGGCCTTGAGCGCTTCGTGGTGGCTGGGGCCGTGTGCGCGGCTCATAGCGTCATCGAGGGCGGCGGCGAGTGAGCGGGCGTCATCGAGGCGTCCGGCCTCGGCCAGGTGTCTGATCCGGGTGTAGGTGGCGGCTGCGGAGTCGTCCGGTTGCTGGCTCGCGGCGGCGGGGGCGGCCGGTGGTGCCGGCGGGGGCGTCTGCGATGCCTCCGGGCCGGGGGAGTGGGCATCGTTGGCGGACGGGTGGGGCTGCGGCGTCTCGGCGTGCTGGCGGGGGTCGGGCACGAGACGCTGTGGCGTGCGGGGCTCCAGGGCGGGGACGTTCATGGCCGCCGGTGGGTCGTCGTGCGCCGGGCCCTGTGGCGGGGGCTGGTGTGCGGAGACTGCGGCGGTCTTCTTCTTGCGGCGGCGGCCGGCGTTGGGCTGACGCGCGGGTCCGGCCTCGATGGCCTCGCCGTCGGGGTCGATGATGAGCGGCCATACGGTGCCGTCGGGGTCGATGGCCTCGGCCCGGACGGCGCGCGGGGGCTTCAGGTGAGTGCTGGCGATCCGGGCGACGGCCTCGATGGCTTCCCTCCGCCCGGGGTGGGTGCCGTCACGGATCACGGGGCCGGTGAGGGTGACGGTGCCATCGTCGGCGGCCCGGAGCTCGTACAGGGGCCAGGCAGGTACCTGGTCGGGGCTGGCCATGTCCTGCTCTCTTTCAGACGATGCGGATGGAGTTGAGCCGCCAGGGCTGGGCGGGGGTGGCCCGGGTGAGCTCGGCGTAGACGGTGCGGACCTCGGGCGGGCCGCTCCATCCGTCGCGGCCGGTGGGGGTGACGGTGACGGTCCACTGGCGGTAGGCGGTGGTCAGGCTGTCCAGGGGGCGGCCGGCGTCCTCGGTCTGCTGCAACGTGACTTTGGTGTAGGCCTTGTGCTGTGCCCATTCGGCCCAGACGGCGCCGGGCACTGCGTGGCTGGCGGCCTCGTTGAGCTGGGAGGCGTAGGCCTCCGTGCACCATCCGGCGGCGGCTGTGCGGCGGCCGGCGTCGTTGCGGCTCGTATCGAGGGTGGTGTCATAGGTGTGCAGTGCGGTCAGGGCACCGCGGCTCACCGCGCTCGCGTCGCTCTGGTCCACGTTGGCGGGGGACGGGATGCCCCCTTGAGGCTGGCCCTGGGCGCCGGGGGACAGTACCGGCGCTGGCATGGGCCAGGACGGTGGGGGATAGGCGCCGGTGCCGGAGGGAACCGGCCTGGTCGGTGCGGGCGGTGCCGCATCGTCCGAGCCCTTGCCGTCATCGAGGAGGCCGCAGCCGGACAGCAATGCCGCCAGGGCGGCGGCCACGGCCAGGGACTCAAGCTGACGCCTGCGAATCATCACCCGAACCTCCGGATCTTCATCGGCCTGCTGCTGTAGTAGCTGTCGCCGAGCGAGGAGATCTTGACCACGTCGCCGGTTTTGGGGGCGTGGACAAACTGCCCGTCGCCCACGTAGATGCCGATGTGGTCGAAATCGTCACCCCCATGCAGGGCGAATCCGATGACGTCTCCGGGTCGGATGCTCGCGCGGTCGACGCCCTCACCCGCGGTCACCTGGATCTGGCTGGTACGCGGTATGAGTAGCTTGCCGTCTGAGGCATGGTAAACCGCGTATTGGACCAAGGATGAGCAGTCGAAACCGCGGGTATCCGCTCCCTGGGCAAAGCCGTATCCGGGGCCGTCGGGGCCGCCCCCGCCCCAGCTGTAGGGGGTGCCGAGCCACTTTTTCGCGTTGGCCACCACTCGCTGCCCGAACTCGGTTGCAGGACCACCGTCCTCCATGGCCGCGCTGTATTTCGGGATCAGGCTCATGATGGCGGCCACGTAGCTTTGGGTCTCGGAGATGGCGGGGACGGCGCGCGCACGGCGGACGGTATCGGGGCCCGCGTTGTACGCGGCCAGCATGAGCCGCGTCATGTCGCCCTCTATCCCATAGCCCTTGATCTCGCCGACCAGCCAACAGTCATACCGGGCCTGCGTCATGATCGCGTCCGCCGGGGTGAACACGTTCGCCCTGCCGTCTCCGTCGGCGTCGACACCCCAGGTTGCCCAGGTCTCCGGGATGAACTGGCTGATTCCCTGGGCGATGACGGCCCCAGTCCGCGGATCGTGTGACTCCGCGTCCGGCCGCCAATTCGACTCACTCTCGATCTGAGCGGCGATCAGGGGTGCGGACACCTCGGGGCACTGCTGACCGGCAGCGATCACCCACCGGCGATACGCCTCTGGTACCGCCCTATTGTTGAGGGAGTAGCGGCCCAGACCCCTCCCCGACTTCTCGTCGTCCTCGGTGCCGCCTATCACGGCCAGGCCGAGCACGAGCGAGCCGCAGATCACGCCGATGCCGGCGACCACGGCCAGGCCTCCGCCGCGCACACCGCTCATTCGGGCCTCACGAGGCGGGCGGCCCGTCCTCCGCCGCGGGCACCCCGCGCGCCTCCATCAGCTGGGCGAGCTTCTGCCGCGGAAAGCGCCAGGGGGCAACGGTTCCCGATCCGACCTTGAAGGCGGGCAGGTCGCCGTCCTTGGCCATGGTCGCGGTTCGGCCGGAACTGATCCGCAACAGTGCAGCCACTTCTGCCGTTGTCAGTACCTCCGGATACCGCGCCAGCACCGTGGAGGCACTCGGGGGCTCGGCGTCCCCTGACATCAACGCAACTATCCGCGCCTTCAGGAAGCGCCACTGCGCCCGCTCGCCTGACCCCACCTTGAAGGCTCCGGGGATCTCCCCCCGGTTGGCCATGGCGGCCATGGCCTCGGGCGCCATGCGCAGGATCCGGGCCGCTTCGCCAGTGGTCAGAACGTCGGGGTACTGGGCAAGCGGCTCGGGCTCGTGATCGGTCATGGTGGCGCATCCTAGCCACAGATCCCCCCTGTGCCTCAACAGTCCGCAACATCTCTCAGCATCCGTCAGATTAGCTACAGGTGTGCTGAGTTACTACAAGATAACGTCTTGCAGCGACACATAGTGTGAGGTCTAGACTGCTGGGGCTACTCAAGCGGTGTGAGGGGGGTCGGTGGTGGCAGTGGTGAATCCGTGGGTTGCCCGGGAAGAGCCTGCGGGCGGTGAATCCGAGGTGCCGGATGCGCCTGTTGTGCGGCATGAGTTCGCGCGGGTGCATCCGCAGCCCAAGTCTGTGCCGCGGCCGTCGGGAGGCCTGCCCTACTCGCCCGGTCCGATCGACGGCCGGGGCGGCTGGTGGTGGCTGGGCTGCCACGGCGGCGCCGGGGTGACCTCCCTCGGCCAGGCCGTGCCGGGCGGCCACGATGCCGGACGTGTGTGGCCTGTGCCCCGCGCCGGTCACAGTCACCCGGTCGTGCTGGTGGCCCGTTGCGACTACGGCGGCCTGACGGCCGTCCAGACGGCGGCTTCCCAGTGGGCATCGGGCGCGGTGCCCGGTGTCGACCTGCTCGGCGTGGTCCTCACGCCCTACTCTGCCGAGCGCCGCTTGCCCCGCCCCCTGCGCGATCTGCGCCGGCTGGTGTCCGGCGGGGTGCCCCGCACCTGGGTCCTGCCCTGGGTGGAGGGCTGGCGCCTGGGTGAGCCGCCCGCCGCCCGTCCGTCCCGCGAACTCGTCGCACTCGGCGGCGAGCTGTCCCGCCTCACGTCCTCAACGGGGAGTCAACATGTCTGAGCTTCTTACCTGGGCAAGCGCCGCGCACCCCTTCGCGGTGCTCGCGGACGTCCCCGCGCCCTCCTCCGTGGCCCCACCCGGAGTCGTCCAGAGCAAGTTCACCCTGATTCTCGGCTGGGTGATGTGGGTCGTCAGCGGCCTGGCCGTCATCGGAATTTTCGTAGTCGCGGGAAAGATGTTCACGTCTTTCCGCACGGGTGAGGGCTCCGAGCACATGAATATGCTCGGAAAAGTCCTGGCGGGCTGCATTCTCGCTGCCAGTGCGGCACCGATCGTCAACGCCATTCTTTAGGGCACGTCGGCGCACCTGACCACACTTCTCCAAGGGGGCATGAAATGGCGGATTCCCAGCGGGATTCGCGGTCCGGGACCGAGAACCCGGGTCCTTTCTCAAGTAAGGCATTCATCGCATCGGCCGCGTTTGTGGCGGGTATCGCCCTGCTGGGCGCGGTCATCGCGGTGACGGGAGGACCCGACGAGAGCAAGCGGGCCACGGCGGCGCCGTCTGCCAGCGCACCCCCTCCCGCTGCCCCCGCCCCGGGGCAGGGGCTGCCCGCAGGGAGCCCCTGCCCGGCCACGGGCGAAACCAACGACCGCATCCCCCTCGATCCTCCACCCGCCGTTACCTGGTCGATTACGGACGGGTTCGCCCTTCCTGCGTCACGCACGGCCGGCCCTGTGCAGATTAATGGGGATGTCGCTCGCTGCTACGCGCACAACCCGGTCGGCGCCTTGCTCGCAGCCGTGAACATCACGGCGCGTGCGATGTCGGCGAAGGATTGGCGGGCCATCGCCGATCAGCAGATGGTGGGTGACGGAAAAATGAACTACATCACCACGAGGGAGAACTACGAGAAAAGCCAGGGGACTTCGGCAGCTCTCCGCGCAGGAGAACACGGCCAGCTCGCCGGGTTCAAATACATCACCTACGGCACCGATACAGCCGTGGTCGATCTGGTGTGGCGGTCGCCGTCCGGAACTCTCGCTGCCGGACCGGCCACGCTGCGATGGAGCGGCGGCGACTGGAAAAATGAGGTCACCATTTCCGCACCCCCTGGCAAAGCACTCGACAATCTCGCCGGCTACATCGAATGGAGCGGGATCTAATGGCTTGCACTATCGCAGGGATCATCAGCCCTGCCGCTGGCGCCATGTGCGTCGCGGCCGACTGGACTGCGAAAAAGGCAGGCGAGTCCGCATTCGACTCCATTGCAAAGAGTTTTGCAGATGGGGCCGGCTGGATGCTGAAGGAAATGACTGCGGGGTGGCTCCAATTGCCGAGCCCTCAAATGGACCAGACCGGGCAGAGCGGACCCATCTGGTTCCTCCGTGAAAGCACCGAATGGGTAACCGCGTGGGTGGCCGTTCTGGCCTTGCTCATCGCTTCCGGACGCATGATCTGGGAGCGGAGATCCGAACCGGCCAAGACTGCTGCCGCAGGCATCCTGCGCCTGGTGCTGGTCTCGGGCGCCAGTATCGCGGGCTTCAATCTGCTGATGGCCGGGGGCGATTCATTCTCCGTCTGGATCGTCAACCGCTCCACCGGATGTTCTGAGGCCGATCAGGCGGCACAGCACTGCGTCGACATGTTCGGGCAAAGAGTCCTCGCATTCACCGCATTCAACGCCACCAACACGGCCGGCAGCGGCGTCATCATAATTCTCGCGCTCCTCATCCTCATCGCATCAATCATTCAGATCGCATTCATTCTGGCCAGAAACGCAATGCTGATCATCCTCGTCGGAACACTGCCTTTGACGGCCGCCGCCAGCACCACAGAGGCAGGAAAAGAAGGATTCCGTAAGGCATTCGCCTGGAGTCTGGGCCTTTGGCTGTACAAGCCTGCCGCGGCGATCGTCTATGCGGCCGCTTTCTCCGCGATCGGCCAGTCCAAGACATCCGATATTTTCACGCAGATCAGCGGCGCCGTCCTGCTGTTCCTCGCAGCTTTCACACTCCCCGCAATGATGAAATTCACGACTTCGCTGGTGCAGGTGACAGCAGGGGGCAACTCCCGCGGCGCCGGATCCGTCATCGGGGGCGCGGGCTCAGCCGTGGCCTCCGGAGCAATCGCCCTCAAGACAGGCGGCGCGAGCAAGGCGGCGGGAGCTGCGGGCAAGGGCGCTCAGGCCACCGGCGCCGGCCAGGGATTCGGCCGGGGCGTCCCGGGTCCTGTCGGCGGACAAAACCGCCCGCCGGCTCCGTCGGGCGACGCAAAGCCCCTAGGCAGCGATCCGCAGAAGTCACGCACTACCACGCCGAGCACCGGTTCGGGAGCCCCCAACTCGGCACCCGGCACGCCGCCGCGTCCGCGCCGCCCGGAAGAGGAGGACCCCAGTGGTAGCAAGTAGCGCCCCCCGTCAGCAGCGTACCTACGGCAACTGGCGGCGGCCCCAGACTGCGGGCATCGGCGCCCTCGGCCTGGTCGGCACCGTGGCAATGATGGCCGGGCTGGTCCTAGTGGTGCTGGCCATGCTGTCGTCACTGTGGGTGGGTCTGGCGCTGGCTGCCCTGCTGGGGGTGGTGCTGGCGCCCATGGCGATCCGGGACCGTGACGGCCGGTCGCTCCTGGTCCGCATCGGCGGCGCGCTGGGCTGGCGGATGACGGTCAACGCGGGAGCCCACCTCTACCGGGCCGGCCCGCTGGGCCGCACGGGATACGGCACCTGCACCCTGCCGGGCCTGGCGGCCGCCTCCACGGTGACAGAGGCTCAGGACGCCTACGGCCGGCCTTTCGCCATGATCAGCTACCCGACCAATCACCATGCGGTCGTCCTCAGCTGCGACGCCGACGGCGCGGGGCTGGTCGACCAGGACCAGGTGGACATCTGGGTGGCCCACTGGGGGCAGTGGCTGACCAGTCTCGCCACCGAGCCGGGCCTGATCGGCGCGAGCGTGACCGTGGAGACGGCTCCGGACACCGGCATCCGTCTGGCTGAGGAAGTGCACGGCAACCTCTCGCCCAATGCGCCCGCCCTGGCCAAGGCCATGCTGGCCGATGTACTGGCCACCTATCCGGCAGGCTCGGCGCAGATCAGTACGCGCATCACCCTGACGTACTCGGGTGCCGCACGGCCCGGTCACGAGCGGCGCGACGCCGAGGACATGGCCGTCCTGATCGGGAACCGGCTGCCGGGGCTGACGTCCACGCTCGGCATGACCGGCGCCGGCCCGTCCCGGCCGATGACCGCCCGTCAGCTGGCCGAGGCGGTCCGCGTCGCCTACGACCCCTCGGTAGCGGCCCTGATCGAGGAAGCGCAGGCCACCGGCGGCACCGACCTGACCTGGGACGATGCAGGCCCGATCAGTGCGGATGAGGAAGTCGGGGCCTACCACCACGACGGTGCGTGCTCTGTCACCTGGTCCATGTCCGAGGCTCCCCGCGGGGCGGTCCTGTCCTCTGTCCTCACTGGGCTTCTCCAGCCGAGCGAGGACATCGCCCGCAAGCGGGTGTCGCTCCTCTACCGGCCTCACGACCCTGCCTCGGCTACGCGCATCGTGCAGCGGGACAAGCGGGACGCGGAGTTCAGGGCGGGCTCTGCAAAGGCGGCACGGGCCCGTGACGACGTCGCGGTGCGGGCCGCCCGCCAGTCTGAGCAGGAGGAGGCGACCGGCGCCGGGGTCACGCGGTTCGCTCTGCTGGCCACGGCCACCGTTGCCAGCCGAGCCGACCTCCCGCGAGCTGAGGCGGCCATGGACAACTTGGCGGCCCCGGCCCGTATCCGGCTTCGCCGCATGGACAGGACGCAGGCCGCCTCGTTCGCGGCCGCCCTGCCCATCGGCCTGGTACTGCCCGAACACGTCCTCGTGCCGTCCGCCGTACGCGACAACTTGTAACCGGGGGGGATAGTTCATGGCACGCACCAAGAAGATCGCCAACCCGCGCCCGGGGCCCGGCCTGCGGGGCTGGGCAGGGCCCGGGGGCGGCGCCCAGCTCTACCTTGACCCGCCCACGGAGTGGCGCGGCACCTCCGTACAGGTCTGCGGGCTGTGGCCGTTCGGCGCCGGCTCCGGCACCCCGATGCAGGGGGTGCCGCTCGGTCGTGACCTCCACTCGGGGGCCACCGTGTGCTGCGACCCCATCTCGTGGTTCATGCGCGCCGGGTTGATCCTCAACCCCTCCATGTTCGTCCTCGGACAACCCGGGCTCGGCAAATCGACGGTGGTCCGCAGGATGGTCCTGGGACTGTCCGGCTACGGCGTCCAACCGCTGGTCTTCGGGGACCTCAAGCCGGACTACGTGGACCTCATCCGGGCCCTGGGCGGGCAGGTAATCACCCTCGGGCGCGGACGCGGATTCCTCAACGTCCTCGACCCGGGCGAGTCCTCCGCGGCGGCGGCCCGGCTGACCGGCGATGCCCGGCGTGCCCTGCTCGCCGAAGCACACGGCCGGCGCCTGAACTCCGTCTCGGCACTGATCACGATCCTGCGTTCGGCGCCGCCGACCGACCGCGAAGAGACCATCCTCAATGCGGCACTGAAGGTGCTCGATGACCGTCACACAGGAGGTGTCCCGGTCCTCGGTGACCTCGTCCAAGTCGTCAAGGAGGGTCCCGAAGCGGTCCGCGCGGTCGCCCTGGACCGCGGCGACCTCAACCGCTACCGCGACATCACGGAGGAACTCGAATCGTCCCTGACCGCCCTCCTGGGAGAGGGCCGCCTGGGCGACACCTTCGCCCAGCAGACGACCGAACCCATGCGAATGGACCGGCCGGTGGTCTTCGACATCAGCTCGATCGACGACAGTGAAGAGCTCCTTCAGGCAGCCGCGCTGATCACCTGCTGGGGATACGGGTTCGGCGCGGTGGCCGCGGCCCAAGCACTCGCGGATGCGGGCCTGGAGCCACAACGGCATTACTTCCTGGTCCTGGATGAGCTGTGGAGGGTCCTGCGCGCCGGAAGAGGTCTCGTCAACCGGGTGGACGCGCTGACCCGCCTCAACCGGCAACGGGGCGTCGGCATGGCCATGATCACGCACACCATGAAAGACCTCCTGTCCCTGCCGGAAGAGGACCGCCTCAAGGCCTCCGGCTTTGTGGAGCGGTCCGGGATGGTGATCTGCGGCGGCCTGCCGATGGAGGAGATGCCCCGCCTTACGCAGGTGGTGGACCTCTCCAGCGTGGAACAGCGCATGCTCACCGAATGGTCGACGCCTCCGGCCTGGGCCTCCTCGGACACCCGCGACATCGACCCGCCAGGCCTCGGCAACTTCCTCATCAAGGTGGGCGGCCGGCCGGGCATCCCCCTGCACGTCGACCTCACACCCGCCGAGCTGGACGTGAACAACACCAACCGCCGGTGGCAGAAGGGGGCGTCCGCATGAGCGCGACCAACAAGCCGCGCGGGCCCGGCGGCGACTCCTCCCCGTACCTGCTCATCGGCGCCTGCGCCGTGGTCCTGGCGGCTGCTGCGGTCGCGTGGACTTCAGCGGCCGCGGGCGCGGCCCTCTCCGACCGGCCCCGCCCGCCCAAGAACCCGTTCGCTCTGCTGATCGAAGTAGCCACCGGCGACTACACCTGGCCCGGCACGTGGGCGACCGTGGTCCTGGTGCTGGAGCTCCTCGCGGTGGCCACCATCGGCGTGTTCGCGGTGAGGGCCGTACGCGGCTACCGGGCACGCCTTCAGCCCATCGACGCGGCCGCCCGCCACATGGGCAAGGGCAAGGACCTGGCCCGCATCTCGAAGACGGGTGCGCAGGCCACCGCCGACCGGCTCGGCTCGCAAGCGGGCATCGGTGTCTTCATCGGGCGGACGGTCCTGGGCCGCCAGCCGCTCTATGGGACGGTCGAGGACACCCACGTGGACATCTGGGGTCCCCGGACCGGCAAGACCACCCGGAAGGCCATTCCGGCGATCATGGACCACGGGGCCGCGCCGGCCTTCGTGACGTCCAACAAGCGTGATGTGGTCGACGCGACCCGCAGGCCGCGAGCGGGCCTCGGTAGGGTCTGGGTCTTCGACCCCCAACAGATCATCGGCGAGGCTCCCGACAGCTGGTGGTGGAACCCCCTCAGCTACGTGACGAGCGTCGCGAAGGCCGAAGAGCTCGCCGGCCACTTCGCCATGGACTCGCGCGGCGAGAACGCCAGCACCGATGCACACTTCGAACCTGCGGGCATGGAGCTGCTGGCCAACCTGCTCCTGGCTGCCGCCCTCGACCACCGGCCCATCACCCAGGTATACAGCTGGCTGTCCGACCAGCGTGACTACGAACCGGAAGGCATCCTGCGCCAGGCCGGCGCGGACTACGCGCTCTCCGCAGACAGTGTGCGGGGAACCCTCGACGCGGCCGACAAAGAACGAAGCGGCGTCTTCTCCACCGCCCGGCGCATGGCGGCGATCCTCCGCAATCCGGAGGTGACCCGCTGGGTCACCCCCAACGGGGACGACCGCGACGAATTCGACCCCGTGAAGTTCGCCTCCAGCAGCGACACCATGTACCTCATCTCACGGGAGGGCGCCGGATCCGCGGGGGCCCTCGTCACGGCCCTGTCGGTCGCCCTGTGCGACGCAGCCGAGCGCACCGCGATGCACTCGCCGGGCGGCCGTCTCAGCCGGCCCATGCTCGGTGTCCTGGATGAGGCGGCCAACGTGTGCAAGTGGGCGAACCTGCCAGCTCTCTACAGCCACTACGGATCGCGCGGCATCGAGCTGATGACCATCCTCCAGTCCTGGGACCAAGGCGTAGAAGTCTGGGGGGAACGCGGCATGGGCAAGTTGTGGAGCTCGGCCAACGTCGCCACCTACGGCGGCGGCGTAAAGGACCCGAAGTTCCTCGGCGACCTCTCCAGCTTCATCAAGAAGCATGAGGCGACAAGACGGAGCGTCACCCGCCAGCCCGGGCCGAACGGCGGAGGGCTGTTCTCCTCAGGCCGCTCCACCACCATCTCCACGCAGCAGGAGGAGACCCTCGACGTCGCGGACCTCCTAGCCGTGGGATCCGGGCGCGCCATCGTGCTGGCCTCCCAGACACCGGCCGTGCTGGTCGAGACCGTGCCGTGGTGGGAACGCGAGTGGGCCGCCGAAGTTCAAGCCTCACTCGACATGCACGACCCGGGAGGCAAGAAATGATCATGGAAGACGAGTGGGCCGACCTCCCGCCAGCCTCCACGGCTGAGACGGCCGCAGAACCATCCGCCACGGGCTCCGAGAAGAAGAAGCGAAAGAAACGGAAGAAGCCTCCGCCGCTGGTCTACCCGAACCTGCACGAATTCGTGACCGACTACTTCGCGCAGATCATCCGGCGCAGGCTCTCGGGCAACACGCAGGTGTGGTGTGCCGAATGGTGGCGGCACCCTGAAGCCTTGTCCCGGCTGACAGCCGTCTGGCGGGCCTGGGAGCACCTCCAGCACGAACCGGCACTCGGCATGTCCACCTGGTGGCTCCAGCACTGCGACCCACACATGCGGGCACTCATGGCGCCGGACACCGGCCCCTTCAGCATGTGCCGACCGGAGCGGCATTCCACTGACCTCAAACCCCTGCCCCTGGTCCCGGCCCACCCGAGTCTCTGGCTGAACCCGGCATACTCCAGCGCTCCTGACCAGGGCGACGAAGCTTCGGCGTCCTAGGGGCGCATTCGGATGTACGGGTGGGGTGCAGCCGGTGACGCCGGTTGCACCCCACCCTCATGCCCACGCCCCCGGCTACAGGCCCTGGCGCTCGATCTGGCGGCCGTGCTCGCGGCCTTCGGCGACCCGTCCGGTGTCCTTCGCCGGCGTGCGCTCGGTAGCGGCCTCGGCCCCCCGCGGGTAGCCGAGCGCCCCGAGTCGGGCGGCCTCGGCCGCCTCGGCGTCTCCCATCCCGCTCAGCGCCTCCGCGGCCGCCGCCCGGCGCTCGTCCTCCTGCCCGTCTGCGGCCTCCTCCAGGTCCTCCGCCACGGCTGCGGCGGCCTGCACCGGAATGGCCACGAGTCCGGCCGGGTTCGTGCTGGCTCCGTGCTGAACCTCGACCGACGACACGGCCGGGCTCGCCCCGGCCTCACGGGGTGCGGACACCTGCGTCGGCACGGCAAACGGATTGCCGTAGATCTGCTCTACGGCTTCGGTCAGCTGCCCCCGTGCATCAGGGGCCAGTGGACGCCCCCAGCGGGCTTCGAACTCGGCCGCGAGCGTCTCGGCCGCCTGTCCGCTGTTATCGGCGTACATCCTCACTACGGCCGGGTCGGCCTCGCGGTCGAGCCACTTCCCCTGATCCTGCAACTGGAGACCCCTCTCGCCGGTCCGCGTGGCCTCCTCCACAAGACGGGCGGCCTCAACACGAAGTTCATCGGCGTACGGACCGCTTTGGGCTGCTGCCTCCTTCTCCAGGCGGGTCGCACGGGTAAAAGCGTCAAAGCTCTGCTCGAAAGCCCTTTGCGCCTCGGCTCGCAGGGCCTCACCGCGCGCCGAGAGCGTCGCTGCGGGCCCCGGCCGGTCCTGTCCGCCAAAGAGGCCGGCCACCATGTCCGGTGATGCCCTGGGCGGCAGGACCACACCATGTTGCCGCTCCACGCCGGCGACCAAAACGGCCTGCATGCTCTCGCGCGCCTGGCCCGCCTCCCACTGCTGTACGTGCTCCCAGACGCCAGCGATCTCCTGGGCACTCGCGGTGGCCCACCATCCGTCGTCCAGCGTGTCCGTGAGGCGGGCAGCCTCGTAGACGCGCGCCGGGTTCTCCCCCCGGATCTCCGCGGCCGTCGCCGCCATCCTCAAGGCCGTATCCGCCCGCTCCTGGCGCAGCTTGGAGATGCCCTCGCTGGTGTCGGCCACGTTGCGCTCCAAGCGCTGCAACCGCCGCTCATCCGCTGATGTGGCACTCTCCATCTCCATCCGCTTCAGGTAGTCCTCACGCCGCCCGATGCGCCGCCATTCCTCCGCCTCCAGCGCCTCCAGCTCAACCGACAGCGCGTACAGCAACTCCGAGGGCGTGGCGTTGGTGTGGGTACCGGCCACGATCGCGTGAAGCCGCTCGGTCTCCTCGGCGAGAATCTCGGCTGTTTGGTCTCCCAGCACCACGGCGGCCGGCACATGGCCAGCGTTCACGTCACCGGTGTTCTCCACGATCTCGGTGACGAACCGGCCTTCGCGGCCCTTCGTCGGCTCCGCCCCAGCGCCTGACGCCCAGGACTGGAACTCGGCGGCGGCGACGGCCCCGGGAGCCCGCCCCCGTGGCGCTGACACACTGCCCTGGAACGCGACGGCGTAGGGGTTGTCCGCGTCGCGGATGACGACCGCGTACGACACTCCTTCCAGGGCCTCGGCGGCCGCCCGGCCCTGCTCCAGAACCTGCCGGTACGCGGGGTCGGAGAGGGCCAGCAGCCGGGCGAGGTCTTCGCCGTTCACATCCCACTGGGGGACCTCGATCCCGAACCGGTTCTTGAGCTCCCCCCGCATGTGCTCCAGGGTCAGTACCGCGTACGGGTCGCCGTGCGCCGCCCATTCGGCGGCGGCCTGCCAGCTCCGGGCGATGCGCTGCGGATCCGGCTCTTCCCAGAACCGTTCCTGATGCGCAACCCTCAGCAACGGCTCTGCTGACGCGCGCTCCGCCTGCATCCGCTCCCATGCCGCGCGGGCGCGCTCGTCCTCGGCTTCCCGTGCCAGCCTCAGGCGTTCCTCCCGAGCCTCCACGGCCATCTCCGCGGCCAGCGCGGCTACGAGAATCAGCAGCCGGATGGTCTCGGCCATCGCCTCGGTAGTCGCGTCATAGACATCACGCGTGGAATCGTCGTACTGGGACATCTATCTCCTTCGCTGACGGTCTCACCCGGTGGCTATCGGCCGCGCCCGGGTCCCTGCCTCTCCGGTCCTGCCTCCGGTCCCCCGGGCTCCAGCCCCGGCCTCGGCCGGCGGATGGATCCAGAGCCGGAACCAAGCTGTTCCCTGATCTGTTGCAGCCGCGCGAGATCCCCTTGTGCGCTGCGCGCGACTTCGGCCGCCTGATTCAGTTCCTGGCGGGCCTGGTGGAGATCGTGGACGGCGCGCATCGTGTTGCGCAGTGCCTGCACCATCAGGGCCTGCCCCAGCGCGCTTGCTGCGGTTGAGCGTGAATACCGAGCCACCCGCGCGGCTCCTCTCAGTTGTCCGGCAGGAGCGGCCAATCCCTTGCGCCGCTCCTCGTGTGTACGTTGCGCGGACCGCGCCAATACGTCGGCCGCGTGCGCTAGGGGGCCGGGACGCTGCTCCAGCCGTGCGCTGAGCACGGCCATGACCCCTGCGGCATCCGCGGCCGCCTGTGCCCACCGTGCGGTGTCCTCGACCGGCACATCGGCCAGCCGACTGCGTACCTCGGCGATCTGCTGCGCGGCCATCTCCCACGCACTCTCGTCCTGCATGAGCACGTTGGTGACGCGCGGTTCGGAAACCCGGCCTGTCTCACCCCACACCGCGACTGCCGTCTCCGGGCTCGCGCCTGGCCACTGCTGACGCAGCTGCGAGAGGGTCAGATCGCGTGCCAGTTTCCCGCCAGCGAACCACACCGGCGCGCTCCGGTCAGTGTGGAGGGCCACCGAGTAGCCGACCACTGCGGTGCGTCCTCCTGCGGCGTAGCGGGGGCGTGCGATGACGCCGGATGACCTCAGGAGGCGTACGAAATCGGTTTCGTTCTCTGCTGTGGCTGCGGCGGCTCGGACACGCCGAGCCAGGGTCAGACGGTCCGGCTCGTCCTGGCCCCGGCGCCGTGCGGACTGGAGCTCACCCGGCTTGAGCCCGGGTGTGCTCCGGCCCTGCCGGCCTTCGACGCGGCGGAGGCCCATTTCGCTCTCCAGGACCGCACACACCTGTTGGCTACGGGGAAAGTCCCGATAGACGTTCGCCTCGTTCCCGTCCTCGCGTACGAGGTTCACCACGAGGTGGATGTGGTCGTTCCCGCCGGTGCTCTGACCGTGGTGCACGGCGATCCACCGGCACGGGGGTTTGCCGCCCGGGGCGTCCAGCCCCATGTCATTGACCATGCGCCTGGCGACCTTGGCCCACTGCTCGTCGGTCAGCTTGCCGTCCCCGGGCGGAAGACTGATGGAGCAGTGCCAGACGTGCCCGTCCTTGACGGACGTACCGAAGAGGTCCTGGGGGCTGTCGAGGTCGGCGGCGACGGCCGCAAGCTGCTTCACACCGCCGGCGAACCGGGGCTCGCCCTCAGCGGTGAATCCGTCGTAAGCCGCCACGATCCGCGCGTCCGTGTGCTCGTTCGCCCGGCCTGGCCCGAAGAGGTAGCGGACCAGACCGGCAGTGTCCCTGCCGCGCGTGATGTTGGGCATCACGGCGCGTACTTCCTCGCCATGTCCTCGGTCCGCTCAACGGCAACCGCGAGGCGCCGCAGGATGGCAGAGATCTGCGCATCCGTGGCCTCCCCGTCTGAGTTCAAGGCCTTGGCTACCTGGTTGAGATTGTTGGTGGCGTTCCCGAGGAGACGGCGGACCGCCATGACCTCCTCGTAAAGACGATGGCGCTCGGTCTTCGTGAGTGGCGGGACTCCCGTCGCGGCCTCCACCAGGGTGCGCGGGACGCTGACCTGAAGGGCGATCGCCCTTCCCTGCACCTTGGCGAACTCCTCGTCGTTCATGAGCACCTTGGTGACGTGATCGCGCTTCCCCTCGCCTCGCTTCAGCTTGCCGCCCTGCGGCGTCGCCCGACGGGGTGTCACTCGCTCGGCCATCGGCCCCACTTTCTCCCAGCGAAGCGACCCCGGTCCGCCGGGGATCACACGCCAGTGTGCCACCCCTCGCCGACGTCAGGCGAGGGGAATCCGAGTTTGGGTAACCCAAACTCCTAGCTTGCTCCCGCTGACTAAGGTGGGCACTGCTACCTCAGTCGCTCGATTCGTGTTGTCCTGCGTCGCTGCACTCTTCGTTTTGCAGCTCCACCTTTCGTCTGGGCCTTCGCCGTGCAGCAGCACCGTGCATCTGTGCAGGACAGTTGGCCCGAACGCCGGGAGGAGTGTGCACGGCGGGCCCGGAAACGAAGGATGAGTCTGCACACTCTGGCCGCACGTCGTGTAGGCACATCGTTCGTCCCGCCGGTCAGCCACGCGAGGCAACGAACCATTCAATGGCGATGGACACGTGTCCTGTACCGGCTGACTCTGCATATGTCAGCCTGACTCTGCATCTGGGTCTGCATCGGTCAGTTCGACCTTGCATCGAGCTGCGGCTTCGCAGGTCGACAGACGGAACGGACGGAGCACGGCGGCCGAAGATGCAGGGTCGGCCTGACCTTCCGCGGTACCGGTCGCCCAACCCATTCCTTCACCTCCCTGGTCATGGCCACCGAGCGATGCAGCCTCCCGCGCGAACGGACAATTCGTGACGTGCCTTGTCTCGCTGAACATTGCATCGTGCAGGTCTACTTTGCATCTGCCTCTGTGTGCTCCTTCCTTGCGCCGCGGTCTTGGGTCGCTACAGTGGCGGGATGGCGAACTCATTGGATCTGGAAGCGACACTTCGGCAGGCTCGTGAGCTGATGGAGCGGCGTATCGCGTCGGTGGAAGCGCACAAGCGCAACGTTGACGCCGAGTCTGCGGCGCGGGCCGAACTGACCGAGCGCGAGCAGAACACCGCTCGTACCTGGTCTGACCTCTTGAGGGCCGGCTGGTCCGTCGAGGAACTCCGGTCGATGGGTTTCCGTGAGCCCACGGCTAAGGCGCCCAAGAGGATCAACCGTGCGCGCAAGGGTGAGGATCCGGCGCCCGCTCCTGAGGCACATGTGCCGGCTCAGCCCGTCGGCACCTCCGGGTCGGTTCCCACTCCGCAGTAGCGCCGCAGAAGGGTGAGGGGCCAGACCGAAATCTTTCGGTCTGGCCCCTTGTGGTCTGCTCGGGCTGTGGCATTTTTCGGGTGCGGATTTCGTGGGTGGGGCGGCATCCGTCACATGGAATGCGCGGCCGGCGCCGTCGCCGTCTGCGGCGGCTCGGGGCGTCCAAAAAGATGGCTGGCGGCGGAGAGGGGGTGCCCGGAGGGGCGCTCGGTTCACCGTCTGTCAGGCGTGTGCGGGGTCGGGCGCCGTACCCCCGCCGTCAGTGCTGCGGGTGCGTGAGGCGACCGCACCGCCGGGCTGTGGCTGGGGGGGAGCTATCAGCTGCCGCGATGTGGCCGGGAGCGGTGTTGTCGCTCCGCGTCGGTGCCGGTCTCGTGGTGGCTCGGGAGCGCGTCGATTGGTGTCTCCCGGACGCCCGTGGACACCCACCGCCCAAGGCCCGTAGGTGGGACCGCACAGGCCTGCTCGCAAGTGCAGCCGATGAAGTGGACACCGTTCGCTAGCCTCCGTCGCGATGTGGCCGCATGCTCGCGCTCACCTGTGTGGCGATGGGGTCTACCGATCCAGGCCGGTACTCTGATCGTGCTCCAGTACGTGTTCCGCAATGGGTGTGGATGGCTGCTGTGCCCAGCCTTGTTGAGTTTCGGCAGACCGGGGACGGAACCCTAGTCCGCCCAGCCTCATGATCTCGTTGAGGTCGTCCATTTCAGGATCTGCATCGTTGCCTTGAGCCGACTCCAACACCGTGTCGGCCATCGATGTCGGTGTGGATCGACTCGCTGTCACAGATGGTGCGTCCGGGACATGCGCGGGGTTGCGCTCGTGGTGCCTGTGTCGTGCGCTCGCGAACTGTTCCCGTGTCCGGCTCTCGTGTGCGCGGGCTGTCGGGGGTAGGGCGGCTCTGCGCTGTATCTCGGTCCGATCAGTGGTGGGGTCGAGCTGGCTGTCTGGGCGAAGGAGGGCGGGGAGCACTGCCTCTGTGAGGCTGTGGGAACGCATCGTCTGAAGCAGGGGTTTGGTTGCTTCGTGTGCAGTCCGGTCGGGGCTAGTGGGGTCGCCTCCCGTCATAAGGGCCACAGCGTCGGCGTTCTCTGCGAGACGTTCCAGCACCGGGCGGCTTGCGTCGTTCACCTCCAGGCGCGCGGCCATCTGCACGGTCACCGTGCGGTACATGGGTAGCCACTCGGCTGCTTCTTCGGGCGGAAACGGCCGGGCGCGTTCGTCGGTGAGTGCTCGCACCGCAGCCGGGGGATACATCCACTCGCGGGTCTGCTCGTGGCGCTCGTTGGTGTAGAGGTCGGTGCCGCTCCGGTTGGTGATGGTGATGCGGCGGAATGCGGGATCGGCCTCGGCGGCGGCCACGGTCTCCGGGACCTTGCCGTAGGCCAGGTCTTGGAGTGCCGGGGGTGTCCAGCGGCCTCCGTCTAGGAAGCGGTCGACGGCATCGAGCCGGCTGCGTTCCTCGCGGACGGCGAGGGCGACTATTTCGACTCGGTAGCCCGCCTCAGCGAACGTCTGGCCCGTCCGCAGGGTCATGGTCGGGTCACGGAAGACACCTTCGAGGATGAGGCTGTATCGCTCGCGCATGGCGTATTCGATGCTCATGCGGACCCATGCGCCGGACGCCTGAGCGGTCGCGGTCTCACGGGTCTGGGCGTCGACGTGACGAAGCTCGGCATAACGGGGGTGCAGTGACCGCAATTCGTCGCCGGTGAGCGGAACAAGGGAGGCGCTTGAGTGACGCTGCTGGGTGGCTGCCATGGCCATGGACTTGCCGGCGGCCGGCTGGCCGCCCAGGAGAACCAGCACGGGCCGCTTCTGCGGCTCAAAGCCCGCGAACACCCGCTGTCGTACCCGCTGCTCGAACCGGGCCCGCAGTGCGTCTTCGCCGAGGTAGTAGTCACTGGGCTCCGTCATTCGCCGGCCTCCAGCCTCTCCGCCTCGGCTGTCCACCTGCCGATGTACTCGATCAGCTGAGCCCGGTCGCGGGCGGGCACGGCCAGCTTGGTGTTGCGGACCTCCATCGCGAGCTGCCACCAGTGGTCACTGTCTTCGTCGGTCACCGCCTGGTCGGACCGGTGGGTGTACGCGCCGATCAGCCGGTTGGAGGCCTCGGCGAAAATGTCGTAGATCACGGCGGTGGGCCGGTGCTCGTAGGGGTCCTCGGTGCTCATGGCGATTCGCCTTCCTTGTCGCTGTCAATGAGTTGGGCCGGCGCGGCGGCACCTGGTGCCTGTGGTGCCGCCATGCGGCGGGTTGAGGCGTGGTGCACAAGCGGAGAGTTCTGGTTCAGCGGCGGGGGCTGGCCCGCATTGCTGACTAGCGGCGCAAGATGTTGACCAGCTTCGACGGATCGGTGAGGGGGGCTCCGTCGGGCCCCTTCAGGTGCGGGCTGATCCAGATCCGTCGGCGCAGTGCCTGACCGGTTCCGTACGCGTGGTTACGCCAGTGCCCGCGCACGATCCACCGGTGGCGGTAGGAAAGGCTGAGTACGTCGCCGTCGGAGCGCTCGGAGGGAGCGGTGGACTGGTGCCGCAGCGTGCAGTACCGGGTGGACGTGAGAAGGGACGGATCCATCCGGGCAATCCGCTTCGCCGCTGACTTCGGCGTCGTGACAGGCTCGTCGCGGGTGAGCGTCTGTCCCATCAAGAGCCAGGTTGCGACGAGGGTGCGTTCTACCTGATCGAGAAAGGTCCGGGACTCGATCTCGCGTGACAGTTCCCCCGGCGTGAGGCCAGTCGGGAGTGGCGCGTCGGGCAGCCACTGAGGCGCCTCGGTGAAGGGCATGTTCGTGAAGCCGGCCAGGACAAGGTCTGTCGGCGGATCGAGCCGCCGGAGGACGGCCTTCTCCGCGGTCGTCAGCTCCCGGTGACCCTGCACCGGATCGGCGGCGGCCAGGAAGCGCATGTGCGCGTCCCGCTCCGCGAGGATGGACACCCCGACGCCTCCACGTCCCGTGGTCCACATAGCCCCCCAGCACGGGACGTCGATGGGGAAGGGCGGATCGGTGATCGGCTGCTCCCACACCACCAGACCGTGTGGGGACGGCAGCTCCTCGCGGGTGAGCCGGAAGGACGGGAGTTGCGTGGAGGCGGCGACGGCGAACCTGGCCATGTCCGCGTTGACGTAGTACAGCTCGGCCGCCCTGAGCGAGGTGTGCAGCGTGTCAACAAAGCCGTGACCCCACTGTGCTTGCCCCAACTTCATGAGGGGGCGGCCACGGGCCCCCCTGGGGGAGGGATCACCGAGCCAGGCAACGAGGTCGGCACGCAGCTCGGGAACCTCGCGCGCCGTGATCGCGGCGGCCGCTGACGATCCGGGCATCAGATCGTGCCCCTGTCCTGAAGGAGGCCTACGGCACGGGCGCCGTCCAGCACCGTTTCACCGGGGCCGGCGGTGCGGTTGTGGAAGCGCACGCACGCGTCGACCACAGCCAGCGCCTTGCCCCGGGACCACTGGGTACGGATCTTCTGTGCGAGCGACGTAGCCGCTTCACCGGGCTCGCCGGTCTCGTCGTCCACGTCGGCCTCCTCGACCTCCGCAGACAACAGGGCGTTGGGCGCCCCACCCCAGAACGAATCCAGGATCATCCCCTGCGTCGCCTGGAGAAGAAGCACCGCCTCGTCCTCGCTCAGAGCCGCGCCCCTCAGTTCCGACGGAAACAGGTTGAAGATCATCGACAGCCACATGCGGGCCGTCTCGGACATGGCCCGTTCTCTGACGGCGTCGTCGGGGAACTCCTCGAAGCCACGGGTGCGGGAGGCCAGGTGCTCGTCAAGCGGGCTCATGGCCCGGAACTGGATACGCGGTGAAGCCATCGTGATCATCTCCTCATGAACGGGTCTGGGGGTGGCTGAGCGCCCAGCACCGGGGGCGCGGCGCTTTAGCGCGCCGTGCCCCCGACACAAGCCGCTCGCCGGCCTAGTCGGCGTTCGTGAACGCTCCCGAGCGCCCCATCTGGTAGGCCCGCTGCACGACGAACCGCGCGGGGAAGGCCACCCGCACCGGCCGGTGCTTGCGGCCGTCCTGGGGGCGGTGTACGAGCGTCCGGGTCTGGGGCCGCCACTCGTGTGCCGGGGGGAGGTCCTGTGCCCCCTTGCCGTCGTGGGCCCGCGCCGTCTCGACCGCGTACACGTCGCCCTGGCGGCGCACGCGCTTCCCGGCGGCCTTGGCGCGGGTGACCTCGGACGGCTCCAGCCACGCCAGGGCGTTGGCCACGGTGGTGACGGTGCCCGGCACCCGCACGGCGAACGTTCCCGAGTCGTCGCGCCCGCACAGGTAGGACAGCGACGCCCGGCGCGCCCCGAACGCCTTGCTGTACTGCCGCCATCCCTCGGCGTGCAGCAGATACAGGCGCTCGGCGGAGCTGCGGTCCACGAGTTCGACCACCGCCGTCTCGTAGGTGCCCTCAATGGCCGTCTCACCGCCTCGGCGCCCAATCTCCGCCCGCATCTGCCGCTCGATCCTCGCCCTCAGCCGCTGCGCGGACCCGCGGAACACCGGGGCGACGGGGCGGTTGGCGGCGCGGCCGGCGCGCAGTTCACGGATGGCCCGCTCGGTCCGGTAGCCGGGAAGGCCGTTCTCCCGCAGGTAGCGGGCCAGCTCCCGGGCGCTGAGATCACGCGGCTTGATGTAGGGGCTCAGGGTCATCGCCATCTGTCCACTCCCGTACTCCGGTGCGCCGTCTTGCGCGGTGGAATCCACTCTACGGCGCCTGTATACAGACAGCTACAACTGCATACAGATTCCTGAAACTGGCATATGCCAGGGCGCCTGCAAGGTCGCGGGAGCGCGCCGCTTGGCGCGGGGCTGGAGGTGCCAGCCCCGCCGGTGGGGCTGTTCAGGGCCCCTTGCGGGGCGGTACCTCAGGGCCGCGCGGTTTCGCATGGTTGGTCTGCGCGGCCAAGTACCGATGCCTGAGGGTGTGCGTCCGGGTTGCCGCAGGTCCGTGGCGGGTCGGCGTGGTTTGGGCCTGCGGCGGCCCTCATCGGGCGTAGTGGAGGCGGCGCCTAGCGCGCGGTTTCACGCGGTTGGTCTGCGTCGGTGGCCGCCGCCGTCGGGAGAGGGCAAGGCCTCCCCCGACGCCCAGAACCCGGAGACAGGGTCTACGGAGCAGTGGCGGGAATCGCGCCGGGCATACCGTCCGCCCAGTTCACTTCCCCATTGTCGTGCTCGTCGCCGTCGTGGCCCGGCTCGTCGGTGCACTGCTGCCACTGGGCGAACACGTGGCGGTCAAACTCCTCGTGATCGGTGGGGAGGTAGAGGGCCGTGCAGGTGTCGGGGTTGGGGTGGGGAGCGGGAGCAAAAACGCCAATGGCGGCGAGGGTTTCATCGAGGACCTCGTAAGCCGCGCGCCCCAGACGATTCCCGCTTCGGCTGGCCGAGCCGGTCATTCGTTCATACGCCTGCTGGTACTCGGCCTTGGTGAGGATTCGCACCGCTGGAACGGGCGGGGTGCCGATGTTTACCCGGCCGGAGCGGGCGACCTGATCGAGTAGCTGGGCAGGGGTCAGGCCGCGTCGGACCGCGCCATCTTGGATGACGGCGCCGATGTCATCCAGGGTCGTGGCAGTGTCGAGGGCGTCGTGGAGATCGGTGTAGTTCTCGGACATCGGGGGGGCCTCCTGGGGCAGGCGTCGGGGAAGGTGGGGCTGGGCGTCATCGCGGTAGGCGGGTGCCTTCAGGGACGTTACTGGGGGCTTCCCTCTGGGGGGTACGTGAGGTCCTGGCCGTCCTCGCTGATGACGAGGAAGGGGGGCCGCTCGCGGCGGGCGGGGATGAAGCGGTCGAGCCACGTGCGGGGTTCGACGTCGGCGGGTCGCAGGTCGGCCGCGTCCAGGACCAGGAGCTGCTCGCGCGACAGGATGTCGTTAAAGCGGAACGGGGGGTAGGCGGCGACCCACAGTTGGAGGCGTCCCTGTTCGATGACCACCGTGAAGGTGTGGTTTCCCCGCCAGACCCGGTAGGGCTCCTGGAGGGGGGCAGCGGCGGCCCGGTCGAGGTAGACGCGGGCGCGCCGGGGGCCGGCGGCCCAGGGGTATTTGGCGGGCTCGGCCATGACCTCGGCGGTCCAGTCGGCGACGGCGCGGGGCATGTCTTCGCGGACGCGGACGACGAAGTGGCCGCCGTCGGGGGAGAGGGCAAGGCCTCCGCCGACGCGGTGGAGGCTCTCCTCGCTGGCGCGGATGACGCCGGATCGGGTGAGCTCGATGTAGCGGTGGGGATAGACCTCGCGTCGGATGTCCTCCGGGAAGTCGAGTTCCTTCAGCAGCCGGACGGTGTTGGACGGGCCGGTGCCGCCGTAGCCGGACAGGCATTCCTCCACGCCGATCACGGCGCCGTCGGCGCCGTGGATGAGCATGTTGGGCGCGTCGTGGTCGCCCAGGTCCGGGAAGACGGAGGGGTCGAGGCCGGATTCCAGGACGATGTCGGCCGGGTTGAAGGCGACCTGGACGCGGGTGAGGTCGCCGAGGGCGCCGGACTCGACGTAGGCGCGGGCCTCCTCGGCGCCGAGGACCGGGATCAGGGGCGCGTCGGCGGAGGGGTGGGGGGTGCGGGTGCGGGCCCGCTCCACCATGCCGGTCACGGCCCGGTGGGTGACGCCCAGTTCGCGGCCGATGGCCCGTACGCCAGTCTCGTGCCGGGCGCCGGCGTGCTCCTCTCCGAGGGCCACGAACCGCGCCACGGCGCGGTCCCGGTCGGCCTCGGCCTCGCGCAGTTGTCGGGCGATCAGGGCGATGCGCCGATGGCGGGCGTGCATCTCCGCCCGGTGCTGCTGCACAGCAGCCTTGAGCTTGAAGTGATCCATATCGTGGGACCCTAAATCCCCGAAGGGTGGATATCAAGGTATCCAGTCTTAGAACTCACCTGTGAGGCCATCGGATTGGCCGTATCCGGCGAGTGGACGCGTACCGGTCGGGTTCGCGGATCTCGCGCACGCCGACCCCCTGTTTACCGATACGCTGCACAAATCGGTAAACACACAACGTGAGGGCCAGCCACAGGATGTGACGGTCCGGGAGATGGTGTTTCGGTATGTCTGAAGTACTAACAGCGACTCTGTGCCAGTTCGCCCCGGGGGGCGAGTGGAGCTTGTGGATCAGACAGGGTGACGTCGACGTCTCCGCGAAGCTGGCTCCGACTGCATCCGGGGGGCTGCCTCCGCTGGCGGCCCGGACGGAGGCTCTCGCCGCACTCGGGTACCGGCCGATCTCCCCCAGCGCCCGCGCCGGGGGCTGGACCTGGTGGGAGACCACAGCCGAGCCTCAGATCTACGGCGAAATCATCGTGGAGCCCGCGGAGGTGGGGGAATGAGGACCGAGGCTCCGGCACGGCGGCGGCGTCACGCCCGGCTCGTCCTGGCCCTGACGGAACTGGTGGGGGCCTGCGCAGAGGCGGCGGCCGCCGTGTACCGGCCGATCGCCGAAGCGCCCTCGACGGCGGAGGGGGTGGCGGTGAACCGTTGGCCAATCATCTCCCTGGCGATGACGGCGGCCCAACGGCTCGACGCGGCCGACGCCGAGGATGCCGCCCGCTGGCCCCGTGCGGTCGAGCGGGAACTGGCGGGCAGTCAGGCTTCTTTCCAGGCCCGGTGTGCGGCGGCAGAGGCTGATCTGGTCGTCTCCGGCCTCGATCCGGCGACACCCGACGGTGCACCGGGCACCGTGCCGCTGCCCAGCGCACCGCAGCTGGCGGCCATGGGACTGGCGGGGGCCGGCGCCGACCTCCTCGAAGCCCTGGACGCCGACCCGCACGAGGGCCTGACCCTGTTGCGCGAGCTCACCGCGTCCGGGGAGTACACCGCGGGTGAAATCCTGGATGACGCCACGCACACGGCCTCCGTCGCAGGATGCCTGATCCTCCAGAGCGCCCAGCGCAACGAGGACCCGAGCGGCGCGGCCGAGCAAGCCCTGGCCGCCGCCCGGCAGTTCGCGTACGCCGTCAGCATCGCATCGCTGGACATGGACAACGAGCTTCCCGCGCAGGTGAAGGGATGAGCCGGCGGCCGCTGCTCGCGCATCTGCTCCAGCAGAGCGACGGGAGTTGGCGGCTGTGGGTGGACGTGCCCGGCGTGACCGCCGCACGCCAGCCCTCGACCGTCCTCCCGGCGGGCCCGGGCCCGTCGGTCGCGGCGAGGGCGGCCGCGCTCGCCCGGCTCGGCTTCGAGCCGGCCCGGCCGGGCCAGACCTGGACCTGGACCGAGGTGGCGCCCTCGCGCTGCGTGGACCTCGTCGGCACCATGCCGGTGGGGGCGGTCTCGGTCGCCTCGCCCCCGGCCCCGCGCCGGGGCGGCGCCGGCGCCCAGGTCCGCGACAAGGCCGCGGCACCGAAGCGGGCGGCGGCCGCTGCCCGCCCGGCACCCGAGCCGGCCGCGCGCCGGGCCGGGGCCGAACAGCCCGCGCCCCGGCGCCGTCCGGCCGCGCCGTCCGGCCGCGCGGCCGCCGTCACCCCGCCGCCGACCGCCCTCGCCCTGCCCGCGGGGCCCGCCGCGCGGGCGGCCGTGAGCGCGGGCCGTGCGCGTCCCGCCGCCCTGCCCGCGGGGGTGGACCGGCATCCCGACGACCGGCCGCCGGCCGCGCCCCCGGAGGTGGAGCGGCGTCAGGCGCTCGCGCTGCCCCCGACCGCCCCGCGGGTCCCCACGGTGCTGGACCAACTCCTGTCCCCGCGCCACGTACAAGAAGAGCGCCGACGGTGACGGACGACCCGATGAGCGTCCCGGACACCGCGCCGCTGTGCGGCATCCCCTGGGGGATCTGCCCCGAGCACGGGCCCACCCTCGCGGCCAGCGCGGGCCGGTCGCGGTGCACCTTCCCCGGCTGCGGGCGGCGCTGGCCCTATGACCGGCTCGACGCCCCGTGCGCAGAGCTGGCCACCCGCCGCATCACGGACCGGGCCGGCGCCTCCATCACCGCCTGCGCCGTGCACGCGGCGGAAGCGGGGCAGATGATCGACGGGGCCGCCGTCGAACCGCTGGAGCGTCCGTGAGCGACGCCTACAGGCCCGGCCGCCGGGGGCAACGGGAGGCGCTCGCGCCGCCCCGTCCCGCCCGCCGTGCTGGACGGACTCCTACACTTACCCCCACGGAAGGGCCCGGCTGCGATGACCGATAGGACGATGGCGGAACGGGAGGCGGCCGGTATCGCGCTGATGGACGCCGCCTACCGGCGGTGGGCGAACCAGCCGCCGGCCACCGTGACCCTGGACCGGCGAAACGCCTGGACGGTCCTCCTCGCGCTCCAGGCGGTCATGACCAACCCCGCGTTCGCCGGCACGGCGATGGGCTCCGCGGTGGAGGGCTGGGGGCGTCAGCTGCAAGAAGGGGTCCGTGATGACGCGGAACTGTACGCGGTGGCCGAACGGGGCTGGGCCCGCCACGATTCCGGCCGCCCTCCGGCGGCCGACTCCGCGCCGGACCCGGCCACGGTGCGGCTCATGACGGACGCCTACACCCGGTAGGGGGACGCCCCCACCGTGTCGGCGACGGCGGAGCGCCAAGATACCTGGGTCGTCATGATGGCCCTCCAGCTGGCCGTCATGCAGCCCGAGGTGGGCGAGACATCCATGGGCGCGGTGGTCGAGGCGGTCGGCCGCGCGCTGCAACAGGGGTTGTGTGACGACCCCGAGTTGTACGCGCTGGCTGAGGCGGGCTGGAACCGGGCAGCGGACATCGACCGGGATGCAGACTTTTAACACACAGGTAGCACTAGGGGGCTAAGCAGATGACGGACTCGGGGGCACCCGGCCTTCCGGCAGGAAGCGGATACGGCCTACCGCTGGACCGGTACGGGCTGAGGGAGTCGGCCGAGCCTGACGAGTCTGCGTCTCGCGCGACTGCCAGAGGTCTCCTCCATAACCAACTGCGTCTCCTGCGTGGGCGTGCCTGGGAGGCGCGCCGTCAACAGGGCAAGAGCGCGTCGGTGTCCGCGCTTATCCTCGCGGCGCGGACGATGCGGATTCCTCACGGTCACCAACTCGCGGAATCCACCGTGCAGCGGTGGTTCGGCCCCTACGACACTTTCGTGCCGCCCGCGCCAGAGCGACACGAGCAGGTATTGGCCGCAATCCACGTCATGCTGTCCTGGGCTGGCGAACCCGTGGACCTCGGCAACTGGCTTTCATACCTGGAACTCGCCTACTCCGAGCACCGATCGGGAGTCGGCACGCTGCACGCGCAACCGGCATCACTGACGCACGATCCGGACGTCGAGGTTTGGCTAATCCGACGTCGGGTTGAGCTCGCGACCCCCGAGGAACTCGGCAGCGCCAACCGGTACAAGACCTTCTGCCTGCGTGCCGGCGTACCGATCGTCAAGGACGGCTACGGCTTGCTGCTCCTGGAGGACGCCCGTGGCCAATTCCGCCGGACCTTGATGACCAGAAACGTCGCCTACGTCCGCCAGTTGGCCAAAGCAGAAAACGCGCGTCCCGGCTGGTTGCAAAATGCAAGCCTCCCGCGTCCAATATTTACGATCAAACGGGACGGATGGCCCGATGACTGGTCCTCCAACCCAAAGCCCGCAGTAGATATTCCTGACGATGAACCCGTCAGCCAGTGGCTCGCACGAATGATGAGGGATGCAGGAGTCACCACAAGCGAGCTTGCGCAGGCCCTCGGGGGAATAAATCGCGCCGTTGTCTCCACCTGGCTTTCCGGCAGAGCAGTACCGGCCGACGGGAAGCAGGAAGAAATCAAGGAATATCTCCTGGCTGCCGGGGAAGTTGCAGCATTCCTCGACGATCATCACCGCCAAACACCTTCCCCCCTTCGCTGCTGGCAGAATGGCGCGGCGGTTATCATCGGCGTATCAGCCTACACAAAGATGGAAGCAGTCCCCTCCATTTCCAACAATATCGCTTCACTCAAGGATCTCATGACAAGTGGGCTCGGGATCCCCGAAAGAAGCGTCTTCTTGGTGAGCAATCCGACATCAGGCACAGAAATTCACCAAGCAATCGAGGAGGCGGCGGAGACCGCCGACCCTGCAAGCGGTGCCCTGCTCGTCTACTTCTCCGGGCATGGCTGGACCGACCGGGGACGGTTGATGCTAGGGCTGACGGACTCCTCCCGGTCCCGCCAGTGGTCCGCGCTCGACTTCAACAATTTGCGCATCCAGATCGCGGACAGCCAGATCAGCAGCCGTGTAGTCATCCTGGACAGCTGCTACAGCGGGGCCGCGCTGGACATTCTTGGACCCGAGGACTTGGCAGATGCCGCAGCCATCGACGGCACGTGCGTCCTGACGGCTTCCAACGCCACGACCGCGGCCCTTGCACCGTCCGGTGAGCGATTTACCACTTTCACCGGACACCTCATCGCAGCCCTCACGGAAGGAATCCCGCAGGGACCTTCGGTGATTAACACGGATTCGTTGTACCGCTATATTGAGCGGGCTGCCAGGGAGCGCGGATTTCCCCTTCCTGGACGGCAAATCGGTGGCGACGGAGACCGGGTTGAAATCATGCCAAACAGATGGAGAGGAAGACCGTGACTGAATCAATCAAGATCACCCACTCGAACGGAATCGAGAGCCTTCAGGAGCTGAAAACATTCCTCGTCCGCGACCCGGAAACCCGCCGACTGGGGCGGATCCGGTGGGAGAATTCCGCCCCGGCAACCGGAGTTCTCGGCGACGGTCTCGATATACTAACCCTTGTCGTCACAAGCGCGATGGCGCTTCCGAGTTTTATTCAAGGTGTCTCCAACTGGGTAAAGTCCCACGGAACCGGTGAAAGTGGGGTCGAAATCAAACTTGGTGTCACCCGTATCACGGTGTCGGGAACTGAAGATCCTGCGCAGATCCGACGACTTGCAGATGTACTCAAATCTGCCTACCCGGAGGAAACCCCGCCAGCTGGTTTGTGAGATCAAGTTGGGCACCGGGCATCCAAGGAACCACGGAGCACCACGCAGTTAGGGAGAAATCTTCGGTGGATTCAGTATGGATCGGCGGGAATCCGTCGAACTTGGACCCGGGGACAAGGTTGGCGTTGGTCGCCCTCGTGGCCAGCATGCTCGGCGTGATCGAGGCGGACCGCATCCGGGCGGTGGCCGCCTGATGACCACATGCGCCGCCAGCTCGACGGATCCAGTCACCCGGCCCGTGCCTGCCAGGCAGGAGCGGGAGGACGGGAGATGACCGCCGAACTCGTCAGCTCCGGCGGCCTTCCGGCTCCGCGCCCGGGTGAGCTGCCGCCGGGGCGGGTCCTGCATCCGGACGGCTACGCAGTCGACGCGGCCACGCTCGCCCTTGCCGCGTCGGCCACCCCGGGCAACACCACCCGCGGCCGGGAGTCGCGGATGGGCCGCTACGTGGCCTGGTGCCGCGAGCGGGGGCGGCTCCACGACGATCCGGGCACCCTCGCCGACTGGGCGGCCTGGCTTGCCGGCCAGCAGCACCCGGCCGAGACGATCCACGTCTACACCAGCACGATCGCCGAACGGCTCGCGGACCGCGGAGCCATCGTGCTGCCCTCCGAGCGTGCCTTGATCGACGGAATCGTCAAGGCCCGTGGCCGGGAGGAGGCACGGGAACCCAACGGGCAGGGGGACGCCCTCCAGGCGACGGAGTGCACCCGCGAGGACCTGCGGGCCATGCTCGCCACCCTCGAGCGGACCACGGTGGAGGGTAAGCGGGACGCGCTGATCCTGACCCTGGCCTGGTACATGGCAGGCCGCGCATCCGAGCCGGCCTCACTCAATATCCGCGACGTCTCCGAAACCGCGGTACGACTGACCGACCCCGTGGCCGGGGAGGCGGTGGAACTCTGCGGCCTGGTCGTCCTGTTGCGGCTGTCGAAGACGAACCCGCACGGGAAGACAACGGACGTCATCCGGATCGTGGCCCAGGACGACGAGACGTGCCCGCTCGCGGCCTGGCGGGCCTGGTCAGCCGTCCTCGCCGACCAGGGCAAGACGTCCGGGCCCCTGCTGCGGCGGGTCAAGAACGGCCGGCTGACGGAAGCGGGCCGCCCGCCGGCCGACGACACCCGAAGGGGCGGGATCGGGGACCGCACCATCCGCAACACGATCGCCCGGGCCGCGGCCGCCGCGAACCTCGTCCGCCCTCTGGAACCGGAAGAGCGCGTCCTGTTGTCGACGGCGGCCGCGCGCGAAGAGCTCGGCGCCCTGGTCCTCACCCCCGAGGGGCGCGACGCGCTCAGGGCCCGGCGCCGGCTCGCCAGCCGGGCTCTGCGCCGGAGCCTGCCCCGCTACTCCGGGCACTCGATGCGGCGGGGCAAAGTGCGCGACGACCAACGCCGGCGGATCCCGCGGCACATCATCGAGCGGCAGAACCGCTACACCGCCGGAAGCCGGGCCCTGGCTCGGTACCTGGACGATCTCGTGGCCTGGGACGACGTCCCCACCCTGCCCGAGCGGCTCCGCCGCCGCCCCTGACCGGCACGAATCCCCCGTTTCGGGCTTTCGCCTGTCTGGTCGGCCACCGCCGGGTTCCCTCCCGTCGGCACCGGGCCGCCGGAAGGGAACCCGGCGGTGGGTCCTCAGGTACCCACGGCCTTGTCGTCCACGGCCATCTGCCCGGGAATCTGCTGCGCATCGGCAGCGGCGCGCCGTGCCTCGGCCAGAGCCACCGAAAGCTCCTCGATCACACGGGCCCTGTCCGTGAGTTCTTCGGCGAGGGTTTCGGCGCGCTCTTCGGCCGCGCTGGCTTTCTCCTCGGCCTGGGTGCGGGCGGCGTCGGCCTCGTCGCGGCGGGTCTCGGCGCGCTCGGCGTCGGCCCGGGCATCGGCAATGAGCCGGTCGGCGCGCGCCTCGGCGCGCGTGGTCCGGTTCTCGGCGGCTTCCGCCCGCGCCTCCGCGCGGTCGGCGCGCTTGTCCGCCTCTGCCCTGTGGTAGGCCTCAGTGCTCACCCTTTCCCCGGCGAGCTCGGCCTCACCTCGTGCACGCTTTGTCTCCTCCATGGCCTGGGCGTAGCCGGCCGCCAGCTCGCGCCTCTCCTCCTCGGCACGCTCCTGGGCTGCCGTCGCGGCATCGCGGGCCGCACCGGCCTCCGTCGCGGCCTGCTCGGCGGTCCGCTGGGCCTGGCGGGCGGCATCTGCCGCGCGTACGGCATCATCGCGGGCCGTCTCAGCGTCCCCCTGGAGCCGGGCGGCGGCCTCCGCCGCGCGCACTGCGGTTTCGGCGGCGTCCTCGGCGGCCTCACGGGCCAGCCGGTCCCGCGCGGCGGCCGCCGTGGCGGCGTCCCGTTCGTCCAGCGCCTTCCGGGTCTCCGCCCGAGCGGCGGAGGCCTCCGCCTGGGCGCGAGCCGCCGTCGAATTCGCCTCGGCCACATCCCCGGCGCTCGCCGCTCGAGCGGCGGCCACCTGGGCCTCGATGCCCTCCGGCGAGGAGACCCGCCCCAGCTCGGCCCGCAGGCCGGCCGCCACCTGCTCGATCCGGTCCGTGAGCTCCTCAGCACGGAGAATCTGGCCGGGCAGGCCCGGCGAGCGGCGCTGACGCGCCCGCTCCGCCTTCGCGGAATTGGTGCAGGCGGGGCCGCAGTACGAGGGGGTGCGGCCGCCGTTGGACTCCGGTGTTTCCCGCTCGATCCGCTCGCCGCACACAACACATGGATTGGGCCAATAGCCGTACTGGCCGCCGGCTTCCGGCACCTCGGGGCCCGCGTCGTCGTCGGGGACTAGTTCCGGTTGGACAGACACGCTGACTCCTCGCCTTGCGGTGGTTGGTCGCAGAGTACTGATTAGGCGTCACCCACACTCCCACACAACAGGGTTTCCGACATACCGGAAACGATAAGTCGAAAACTCCGGGCCCAAGAAGAGGACCCGTCACCGGAACTTCCGGCGCGGGAAACGTAACGCGTTGGGGCAACGCGTTACGTTTGTAGGTAACGCGTTGCCCCAACGCGTTACTTCTAGGTCGGCGCGAGAGGTGAGGGGTCCGGATGGTGGCAGAGCGGCGGGAGTGCGGGCAGTGCACGCGGCGGGTCACGGGCAGGTCGGTGTACTGCTCGCCGGCCTGCAAGCAGCGCGCCTACAGGACGCGCAAGGGCCTGGAAAGCATCGATGCGGGGACGCCGGAGTTCGACTACTGCGTGCACTGCATGCAGGGCTTCCATTGGACCCGGTCCCGGGCGGGGCAGACGCGGTATTGGTGCTCCAACCGGTGCTCGCAGGCGGCCCGCCGGGCCCGCCAGGCCGAGGAGCGATGGCGGGAGGAGCAGCGGCGGCAGGAGGAGGAGCGGCGCCGGTGGGAGGAGCATCAGGCGCGCGAGCGGGAGCGGGCGCGCGAGCGGGCCAGGCGGCAACGGACGTCGTCTTCCTCCGGGTCGGGTTCGGACTCGGGGGCCTACCGGCGGACGTCCAACATGGGCACGGCTGAGGCCCGCCGGATCCTGTTCCGGCTCGCTGGCCTGGCCGATGACGGCACGGTAACGCTGAAGACCGCCCACCGGCGGGCGGCCAAGTCGTGCCATCCCGACGCGCACCCGGGTCGCGAGGAAGATTTCAAGCTGCTGGAGCGCGCGGCATCCATCCTGCGGGATGCTGGGCTGCTCTGACCGGCGCCTCACCTGCCGGCCTGCACGTCGTCGGCCTGGGCCTGGGCCCTGCGGCGGCGGGCGGCGTGCCACCGGGCGGCCGGGCGGTCGCCGGCGGCGCTGGGGATGACGCACCGGTCACCGGGGCGGGCGTGGCAGTGAGGACAGCTGTAGCGGGAGGCGATGGCCGCGCGTCGCCCCAGGGGGCCCGCCGTCGAGCGGGTCGCTTCGGCGGTGGGTGTGAGGTGGGCGGGGTCGATCAGCGCCCCGGTGCGGGCCAGTTCCCGGGCCCGGGCAAGGAGTCCGGTGGCGTTGATCCGCTGGGCTTCGATCTGGCGGGCACGGGCGTGGTCGGCGCGGCCGTCTTCGTCACGGGGGTAGGCGCGGCCTCGCGGGTCCATGCCGGGGATGACGGTCTGGTCCGGAGCGACGCGGGCGGGCCGCTCGTCGTGTGGCAGTGAGCAGAACTCCTCTTCAGCGGCCCACCACTCGTGTTGGGCCTGGTCGATGCGGGCGGTGGTGGCCAGGTGGGCCGTGCGGTCCGCGCTGCCGGTCTCCTGGCCTGCCTCGTACAGGCTGCGGCTGGTGGCGGCGTACACGGTCTCTCCGCGGCGCCGGGAACGGGCTGTCACCAGCTGAAGGCTCTGGAGCCGGGACATGTGCTTCAGGACCGTGAGGGGGCGGTAGCCGGTGGCCTCGACAAGCCGGGGCAGGGTGGCAGTGCGCAGAGCCTTCAAAGTCCACAGAGTGCGGGCCGCATGGTGGCCCAGGTCGTGCCAGAGACCTGCCTGGTAGTGGGTCAGAGCGTCCCAGACGGCCGCAGGAGACGGGGGCGCAGAGAAGCCGGGGCGCGCGGGGGGCGGGGGCGTTCCTGTTCTGTCAGACCCCGTATGAACAGGAGAAACGGCGTAGACGGCGCAGCGGTGGAGGTCGTGTTCAGGGCACTCGTGGCTGGTCGCCAAAGTGACCCTGCGGGCCTTACCGGCGCGGCGCTGGGCTTCCTCGGTGAAGAGGATCCAGCCGTCACGGTGGAGCCTCCACAGGGCCTGGGCGGCGGTCTGGCCGGAGTAGCCGGCGAGCACGCCCACGCGGCGGATGTTGGCCGAGATGTCCACGCTGCCAGAGGTGAGCATGAGCCACGCCAGAGCCAGGAGGACGGCGCAGTCCGCAGGACCGGACTGGCGCAGCCAACGGGCGGCCCCCGCTGCCTGCATGCGGGCGAACAGGTCGGCGACGGCGGTGCGTACCTCGTCGGACTCCGTCACCTGGCGGCCGTCGTCCTCAGGTCGGCGGGGCATCCGGGAGGCGTCCTCAACGGCCAGCCACCAGACCCGCTCCCACAGCGTTTCGGTTTCCTGCGCGCTGCGCGGGCGGCGGCTGCCGTCGCTCTGCCGCTCGCTGCGCAGCCACTCCAGGGCCGGTGTCGCCTGCTGATCGCGCACGGCCATCAGGCCCTCGGCCTGCGTCCATCCGGACATGGCCATGCCGCGCGCGGCGGCGTGCTTCAGCGCTGAGTGGTCTTCTCGGCGGCGCGGGCTGCGGTGCAGTGACCGAAGGGTGCGCGCGCTGAGCGGCCGCCAGGGCATGTCGAGTCGGGGGCACCCGGCGGCGTCCCGGACGACCGGGCGCACGCGCGGGCCCCGGGCCGCGATCGAGGGGGGCACCCGGCGGCCGTCGTGGCCGTAGGGGTCCGCGCCGGTCTGCGGGGGTGCCCCGGGGGGCAACTGGGGGGGCGTCTGGTCCGGGCCGGGCTCCGGAGTCGGGAGGGCTGCGGCCAGGGTCTCCAGCCGGACGGCGAGGCGCTCGAACGCCTCGGCCGGCGCGGATCCGGCCCCAAGAAGGTGCGCGGCTTCGGCGGGGGTGTGGCGGGTCAGGGTGCTGTACCCGCCGCTGCGGTGGGCCGCTCCGGGAGGACGTACGAGCCCGTCCTTGACGTTGCCGAGAGGCGAGGGGTCCAGGGAGGGACACAGCCGCTTCGCGGCCGCGTTGATGCGGTAGACGGTGTTGGGGTCGACGGTCTCGGCGCACCCGGTCCACAGGTGGACACCGCCGGTCGGGCCGGAGTCTGCCGGCACCGGCTCGATTCCCTCGGCGCGCAAAGCCGCGGTCAACAGCTCGGCGTCCGCAGCCACCTGAGCCGCGCTGACGGTCTTGGCGTCCAGGTCGAACGCCATGAACCGGAAGCGGCGGTAGGTCCGGCCACGACGGCCGTAGCGGAGGATGCCCAGGTGCGCGGCCATCGGCCGGTCCAGGTCCACGCCCGAGAGGGGCGTGTACCCGCCACATGCCTCCGCGTCCTCCGTCCTGGGCGGATAGACGTTGAGCCACTCGCCCGGCTCCGCCCCCGGGGCGGCCGTACGGATCCGGCGCTCGTGGTAAATGCCCAGGAACGCCCTCAGGGTGTCGTGGGCCAGCCCCCGCAGATCCTGGGGGGCATTCCGATCTTCTGCGGGCAAAACGCCCGAATTTTCTGCGGTGGCGCCGTCAACATTGTCGACAAGTCGAGCGCGCGACACACCCATTAGAGGCATGCCGGTGCCACCACCGCGGCTCACTGCTACGATGGCAGAGCTCCTCGGTGCTATGAGGACGCACGAAAGCCCCCGCGCGTTGGCCTAGGAAACCGGCGCACACGGCGGCTGGAGTGCTTTTTCTAGGGCCCGGAGTCTCAGTGTTGGGATGGGGATCCTTTAAGGGCTGAGACCCGGGCGGCTCACGTAGAGGTCATCGGGTAGGAGTGCCGAGACCCGTTACGCGGCCGGTGCGATCACCCGGCCTCCTTCAACTTCTTGCGAGCGGGGTGTGCCTGACGGTGCCTCTCGTGCATCTCCATCAGGGCCTGTCGGATCACCTCGGCACCGCTGATGCCCTTCTCGGTCACCAGGTCCTCGTACGCCCTGCGTACGGGCTCGCCGGGGTGCAGCATGAGGCCAGCGCGAATGGACTTGTCCGCCGGGAATGCGTCGGACTTGCCTCGGTGCGGAACGCCTCTGGGTGCTGCCATGATCGAGAGCATACGCGGTCGGGACGTTAATGTCCGTTACCTTTGGCGTGTCCGCGGGTTTTTCTTTGAGAAGTCGACCCGATTCCACACTTAAGACTGGCCAGTTGGCGCGATGTTGACGCCTAGTGCGCTTGTCATACGGCCTGTTGGGCCCGCTCCGGCGATCGGTGCGGGCCCGGGCGGTCAGCGGGTGATGGGCCACTCGGTGGGCGGGATGGGGGCCTGCTGAGCGTGGTCCCGTGCGGCCTCGTCAGTGCCGCAGGGCGTGCAGATGGCCAGGGTGCGGTGTGTGGTGATGCGGGAGCAGGCGGGGCGGTTGCCAAGAGGGCCGGCGCATCGCGGGCAGGTGTTCACTGGGGCTCCGATTCGTCTCGGGCTGCTTTGAGGATCTTGGTCCAGGTGCTGGCGGATGATCCGGGCATGAGGGCGTGCAGACGCTCGATGTGGCGCGCGGGTCGTTCGTCGGGGTGTTCGGCGAGGACCTGGCGGGCGAGGTCTAGGCGGGGGTCGCCGACGTAGGCGGTGCCGTGGCGCGCCCCGCTGGGGCGTCCTGCTCCGGCGGGCGGTTTGGGCAGGGTGCGGGTCTCGGCGTAGTGCTCGATGTCCTGCTGGCGCCATCGCGGGCCCCGGCGGGCAACCGGGTCACTCCACTCGATGGGGGCGGGGAATCCCTCGGGGGGTGCGACCGCCGCTTTGCTGGCCCAGGTGTGGTCGGCGTGGCCCAGGATCGCGGAGACTTCCACCACTCCAATCAGTGCCTGGCGGTTGCGGTCCCACTGCTCCCATTCCTCGGCGTCCCACGTGAGGGTACGGCCGGCCTTCTTGGCAGGCGGGTGACCGTTGCTGTCGCGGTCTGCCCAGAGCCGCTTAAGTTTCATGGGGCTGTAGCCGTAGGCCGCGCTGATCTCGTCGCGGGTGAGGCGGCGGCGGTCGCCGGGTCCCTGGGGCATGGTGGAGGCTCCTGGCGGGCGGGGCCCGCGGGGGTCAGGGGGAGAGGGTCCAGGTATGGGCGTCTCCCCGGGCGGTGATGCGGGTGAGGTTGGCGATGTCGTCGCGGGTGATGGCGGCGGCCCAGTCCTGGCGGTCGGGGTGGTCGTCCAGGTGCCACACCTCGTACATGCCGGGCTGGCCCTCCACGATGTCCACGATGACCAGGACAGTGCCGGGGGTGGTGCCGTTGGCGCGGGCGGCGTGGGGGTGGAGTCGTACCTGATCGCAGGGCTGGGGGTCTACGGGGTCTACCATGGGTGGTGTCCTTTCTGTGGGCCGTGAGGCCTTGCAGTGCGAAGGGGATATTTCGCCCGGCGGCCTTTTGCCCATTGCGCCGCCGGGCATCTTCATTTTTCCAGCGTGGCCCCGGGGGTTTGCCCGTCCCTCCGGGGCTTCGCTGTGTCTGCTGCGGGGCCGCGCGCGGGCGCGTCCGCCGGTCAGGTGTTGTCGGTCTCGTCGGGGTGGGGCTGGCGGGGGATGCGGGCGGCCCGGGCGGTGTTCCAGTCGTCGGTGGGCTGGGGGGCTCGCTGGTGCGGGATGGTCGGGATGGCCCGCTCGTTCCAGTCGTCGTGGGCGTGGTCGTGCTGCATGGGGGCTCCTGGGGTGCGAAGGGGCGGGCGCGCGGGGCGCGCCCGGTCCGGCCGGGGTTGCCCTCCCCGGCACGGCGGTTGTGGTGGTGCGGCGGTCAGCGTGGCGGCCTCCCGCAGGGTCACGCGGGCGCAAGCTGCGGTCCGGCAGGGTCCTTCCCGGCCGCCGGGCGGCGGCCGGGAAGTGGGGGCGGTCAGGAAAGGGCGGCGGCCGCGCGGGCGAGGTCGAGCCGGTAGCGGGTCACGGCGCCGGGGCTCAGCACGGTGCACAGGGGCTCCCAGCCGGAGCGGGCCCCGGGGTGGTCGAGCCGGTACGCCCAGTGGTTGAGCTCCGCCCGGTCGTCGGCCGTGAGCTCGCGCGGCTCGCCTGCGGCGGTCCAGTACGTACCGGTGGCGGCGACGGTGGCGGCGGTGCCGCTGTAGGCGGTGAGCTCCAGTGCCGCGGCGTCGAAGGGGGCGGCGTGGTCGCAGTCCGTGAGAACGTCGCGGACAACCGAGGCCAGCAGTACGGCCACGGTGCGGCCCATCTCGGGGCCTGCCGTGCCGGTCTCCTGAAGGTCGTAGACGCGCTTGGCAGCGGCGGCCAGATGGGCGCCGTCGGGGACGGTGTAGGCCATTGTTCTCTCCTGTGCGAAGGGTGCAGGGCACAAAAGTGCCCTGGTCGGACGGGGTTTGCCCTCCCCTGCCGACTTATCTATTGAACCACATTTGCGGTCCTTGATCTAGGCGGCGGGGGCATGTGCCGCGGCGCGGGGGTGTACGGCGGCCCGGAGCTGTGGGGGGTCAAGGGGAAGGAGGGTGGCGGGGAGAGTCACGTGGGTCTGTCCGGGAAAGCGGGTGGCGATGGGTGGGCGGCGGGCGCGGCGGGGACGGCGCGGGGGCGTGGTGACGGGCTCGCGGGGCCACAGCTCCAGCTGTTCGTGATGGGAGAGGCGGATTTCCCTGAGGCGCTCGGCGAACCGGCGATCGTGCGCGGCGCGGCGAGCTTCCTCCTGTCCGCCGGGGAGCGGCCGCAAGCACGTCCGCTCGGTGGTGGCGGGCTGGGGGCGGATGCGGCTCCACGCACGGAGTGCAGCGGTGCCGTCCTCGGTGGGGGTGACGTATCGGCCGTCGCAGACGAGGAAACCGGCGTCTGTGAGGCCGGCGATCCTGCGGCGGGAGACGGTCCGGCCACGGGCCCGCGGGTCGGTGGGGTCCATCTGGTAAAAGACGGTGCCGTCGTAGTGCAGGTGGCCCCGGGCGGCCGCACACACGGCGTCGGCCTGGGCGGTGCTCCAGCCGAGCGCCCGGGCCTGCCGTTCCCAGGTGGGGGTGTTGAGCGCGGTCTCGATCTGGCGGGCGTGTTCCTGTGCGTGCGCCTGGGCGGCGGCGTAGGCGCTGTTGCGGGACCAGTTGCCGTCACGGATGGTCTGGACGGTGGTGTACGCGCCTCCACCGCCGCAGGGCATGCACTGGACGGCGTAGGCGTCGTCCCGCAGGGTGAGAGGGGTGATCGACACGGACGGGGGGAGCCCCTCGATGGCGCCCATGGGCCGCTGGGCAAAGGTGTCCGGCGCGGGTGCGGGGGCGGGTTTCGCCGGCGTCGGCGCGGCCGGGAGCTCAGGCCCGTTCAGCCCTGCGGGCGGCTCCTCCTGGGCCTGCTCCTGGCGCTCGGGCTGCTGCGGCTGGTCCTGCTGTCCGGGCTGGTCGTGGTGCTCGGGTTCGGGCCGGTAGGGGGCGGGGTGGGCGGCGGTGCGGCAGATGCCGCACCGGGCGTCAACGGTCCAGGTATCGGGGCATTCGCCACAGCCGAACATGGCATGGGCCACAGCACGTTCACGCTCGGCGTGGCGGCGGTCCCGGTCTGCGGCCTGTTCGGCGGCGTACTCGGCCTCAGCGCGCTGCCGGCGTTCCTCCGCCTCGGCCCGGCTGATGGCGGCCTGCCGTGCGAACTCCCGCCCCCGCTCGCGGGCTCGGGCGGCCCGGGCCTGGGCGTGGTCCCCGTCGGGGAGGCACGGGAAGGTGAGTTGCTGTTTGTAGTCGGCGGTGTCGCCCTGGTGCTTGCGGTAGATGCGGCGGGCGCGGGCGGCCTGGTCTGCGGTGGAGAGCAGGGCGACGGGGTCGGCAGTGTGCAGCAGCAGGGAGGCCTTGCGGCCGTCGGGGGAGGCCTCGATGCGGCCGTGCTCGTCGGGGGCGGTGAGGAATCCGCTTGCGGTGAGCTCGGCGACGAGTGCGGCGGCGATGCGGCGGCCGCCGGGGCGGCGCCGGTATCCGCCCTGGGGGTCGGTGACGATGCCGGTGGTGGCGGCGTGGTCGACGGCCTCCAGGTGGCGGGCGGTCCAGCTGAGCTTGGGGCCGATGGTCTCGGCGGCGTAGGTGGCGCGCCATCGGGTGGGGTCGTAGTCGGCCTCGGTGGCGCCGTGGGTGCCGGTCCAGTAGCAGTGGTGGCACCCGCCCGTGCAGCGCGTGCAGGGCGCCGGCGCATCCGTCGTGCAGGCCTGCGGGAGCGGGTCGGTGATGTGGGTGGGCGCGGTCGGCCGGGTGAGGGTGGCGTGCGGCATGTGGTCCTCCTGTGGTGGGGGCGGGGCCGGTTGGGCTGGCGGGTGGTGGGTGCCGCACGGTCTGCGGGGCTGCGGGCGGGGCCCGGGCGGGGTGCGGCTGGGGCCGGGACGGGGGGAGCGTGAGAGCTCAGCCGGGGGCTGGGCTGCGCGCCGGGGTGCGGGTGCACGGCCGGGTGCCGGCTGCCGGGCCGGGGCCGGGGCGGCGGGCGCGGTCGGGGGAGCGATCACGGCCGGTCGCCGCCCCAGCGCCGGCAAGGCCTCGGGCTTCGCGGCCGGCGGAAAGGGGGCCTGCCGGGTGGCTGCTGGGTGCCCTGTTCAGCGGCCCTGGGGGCCGCTGTGCGGGGCGTTCGCGGGGCCGGGGCGGGTTTCCCGCCCCGGCCTGGTGGTGCGGTCAGCGGGCCGTCTGGGCGGTGCGGGCTTCGCGGAGGTACTCGGCGGCGAGGTCCAGTCGGATCAGGTGCTCGGGTTCCTCGGGCGTGCCGACGGATTCCAGGGCCTGGTAGAGGTGGAAAGCCGCGTGGCCAAGGGGGTGCTGCCGGTCGGGCTGGCGGTGGGCTGCGGCCCTGACGATGCCGTGGATGGGGGCAAGGTCTACAGCGGGGATGGGGCATCCCCGGTGCCTGCGGTTGCGGCGCATGTGCGAGTTGAACATCTCGCCTTCCCATCCGCACCGGATGCACAGCACCGGCCAGTGCACGTCAGAGCCGGGGTAGCCTCCGCGCGGCTGCCAGTCCTGGGCGTGGAGGTGCGCGAAGTAGAGGGCGGCGCTGGTGCGGTTGCGTGCGCTGTCGCGGAGGTTGGCGGCGAGGGTCGGGGGCAGGGGCTCGCTGAGCATGGTCTGTCGGAGGTGTGCGGCGTGATCTGCGAGTTCAATCATGAGCTGGGCGGCGGTGCTGGTCACGTGTGAGTCCTTTGTGCGAAGGGGTTGGTGGGTGGTGCACCACCGGCCGGGGCTGTTTGCCCTCCGCCCCGGCTGGTGGTGCGGTCGGCGGGCCTGCGGGCGGGTTGCCCTCGGCCCGATGGGTCAGGCGTGCTGGGTGGTGCGCTGGACGGGCCGGGTGAGGATGCGGGACATCCGTGCGGCGTAGGCCTCGGCCTCGGCGAGTGTGTCGGCGTGCGGGGCGAGGAGGATGAAGCTGCGCCCGCTGCCCTCGTAGATCCGGCGCCACACGCGTACGAGGTTGGTGGCGTGGGAGTGGGGGGTGCGGCAGGGGGCGACCTGTTCGGGGTCAGGGTTGTAGGAGGTGGGGCGGGGCCCGCACACCTGGCAGGGCTGCCACAGCCGGTAGGCGGTGGATCCCTCGTACTGCCCGGTGGGGGATACGGCGGTGGCGAGGTAGATGCGGCCGCGCTGGCTGCTGTCGAGGGGGGTGAGGTCCATGGGTGGTCTCCTGTGCGAAGGGAGTGGTGGCCGGGGGCGGTTTGCCCTCCGCCCCCGGCCGGGGTGGGGTCTCGGCTACCAGCCGGGGGGTACGTCCTCCTCGTGCGGGGAGGGGGCTTCGGGGGAGTCGTCCCACCAGTGGCTGTCGGGGTGGTTGAGACAGGTCGGGGAGCACTCCTGCCCGTCGTCGGCTCCGCAGTCTTCGCAGTCCCCGACGGTGTTGTACTGGGCGGCCATTACAGGGCGCCCCGGTCGCGGAGGTAGGCGCCGAACAGGAGCGTGACGGTGGTGTCGCTGGTGGCGGGGACTCGGCGGGCGCTGATCACGCCGTCCCGCTGCCGGTTGCGGGAGACTACGAACTGGCGGCTGATGGCGGGGATGTGGAGGGCGTAGAGGCCGTGGCGGGTCTGGACGCGGACCACGGCGGCCTGCGCGGCCTCGTCGTAGGCGGCCGACATGGCCTGGGTGGGGATGTCGAACTGCCGGGCGAGCTCGGCGAGGATGGCGCGGGCCTGCATGAGGTCGGGGCCGTAGTCGGTGGGGGTTGTGGTGTCGGCCTGGGGGGCGCATCCGCACCCGTCCTCGTCGGCGGGGGTGGTGCGGGCCGGGGCGAGTGCCTGGGGGCCGGTGCCGGTGGTGGCGTGGTCGATGTAGGCGGCGACGTCGGCGGCCGTCGTGAGGATGACGGGCTTGCCGATGGTGGGGACGACGATCCAGGACCCGTCGGCGGTGGCGGTCATCGAGGTGATCGCGCCGGACCACATGAGGTCGGTCAGGTCGAGGGCGGCGACGGCTTCGGGGGCGATGGCGCGGCTGTTGCGCTGCATGGTGGTGTTCCTGTTCTGGTGTGTGCGAAGGGGGTGGTGCCGGGCGCCCGGGGAGGAGGTTTGCCCTCCTCCTCCCTGGGGCCCGTGCCGGGCGGGGGTCTCCCGCCCGGCGGCGGCTAGTTCAGGGTCTTGCCGCTGGCTTCGTCGGCCGCGAGGTTGACGGCGGCCGGGTTGTAGGGCTGGTCGTCGATGACTGCCTGTTCGATGGGGGTGGGCGTGTATCCCAGCTGGGTCAGCCATGTGAGGTACTGGCCGGTGGTCGTACGCACGTCGGCTTCGGCGTGGGCGCCGTCAGTGCGCCAGACGGTGCGGGCGGCGTGCTGCTCGTAGGCGGTGGCGACGGACGCAAAGCTCATGGCGGCGGCCTTGGCGGGGGTGACCGCCTCGGCGCACTGCTCCCGTCCGCTGTACTCCTGGATGCCGAACCACTGCTCAAGGCGGTTGGTGGCCTTGGGGTGGAGGGCGTGGCGGCTGATGATGTGGGAGCCGGACATGAGGACGCGGGCGGTGAGGGTGGTCATCAGGTCGGATTCCGCGCGGGAGCGGCGGCCCTTGGCGAAGAACTCGGCCAGCCACTCGCGCCGGATTCCCTCTGCGGTGTCCCAGTCCTGTCCGCCGCTGATGATCGCGCGCCGCTCACTGGCGGTGATCTTGGGCTGGTCCGTGGCGCCGTCGGGCGTCTTGTGCCCGTACAGCTTCGGGTTGGTGCAGTAGGGGACGTATTCGTGGTCCTGAGCGACCCATACCTGGCCCCGGCATGTGGCGTGCTTGGTGGAGGTGAGTCCCAGACTGCTGACGGTGACCGCGCCCTGCCGGAGTTCGTCCCAGGTACGGATGCGGGCGCCGCTGGCCTCCAGCTTGGCCCGGTGCTTGGCGAGTTGCATGCGTACCTGGGAGTTGGTGCGGGCCTGGCGGACGATCCAGCCGTGATCCGACTTCGGGTTGTGCCCGATCCTGGTCATGGCCTCGGTGACGGCCTGGGGGTCAGTCGCCTCCAGCTCGGCCAGGATCGCGTAGTCCTCAAGGCTCATGTCTGCGGCCGTAACGGCGGTGCGGACGGCCGTGGACTTGGCCAGGATCTTGAACTTCTTGGCCTGGGAGACGGTGACGGCTGCGGCCGCCGCCATCTGGCGGGCATCCGCGCCCAGGTCGGCGGCCGCGAAAAGTGCGGCGGTCTCCTCGGACTTGGTGAGGCCCGTGCGGTGGCGGGCTGTGGTGACCATGTCGAGGATCTGCCCGGCCTCTGCCCGCTCCTCGTAGAGGTAGGGGACGTGGGTCAGGTGGGCCTTGATGGCGGCGGCGAGGCGGCGGTGGCCGTCGACCACGCGAAGCTGTCCATCCGGGGTGCGGGTGACCTGGATGGGCGTGCGGATGCCGTGGACCTGGATCGACTTGACGAACTCGGCAGTGATCGCCAGATCGCGGCGGACGTTGCCGGGGTGGGCGGTGAGGGCGGTCACCTGGATGACGGGCCGGTGGGTAACCGGGACGTCGGCCAGGCTGAGCGCGACGGCGGCGGCAAGGCGGCGCATGCCATCCACGACACGCAGGGCACCGGCCGGGGTGGTGGCCACGTAGAGGGGTTCGAGGATGCCGTGGGCGGCGATGTCCTCGGTCAGTACGGCGTCAGCCTCGGGGAGGACGTGGGCGGCGGCGAGGTCGGCCACGGCGAGGGTAGGCCACACGGTGGCGGTGGTCTTGCTGGTCATGATGTGTTCCTCTCGGCGAAGGGGTTCTCTCGGCCGGGTCGGGGGGTTTGCCCGCCCCCCTTCCCAACACATCTATTGAACCACATTTTTGGTCCTTTTGCAAATCGATCTTGGTGCTTGTTTGGGTTAAATCCCCAGGTCAGATGGGGTTTTGGTCTGTGGCCTGCGCCCTCCCGAGTACCCCGTACGGCGCCCGGGGTGCTGGGCACGGGCGGTGACCGACCCGGACGACGCGCTCATCAGCCCCTGTGTGCCCGCGCCGAGCGGAGCGCTGACCGGCCGTCATTTGAGCGCGGCAGCTGCTGCCCCCCGCCAGCCACAGCCGGGGGGTGCGGTCGCCTCGCGCGCGGTCCGGGTTGACGGCGGGGGTACGGTCTGCGCCCCGTGGCGGCGGGGGCGGCCGCCGACGGTGGCGCCGCCCGCCTCCCTTCCCCCTGCTGCCGGCGTCCTTCTCCAGTCCGTCCGGCTCGCAGTCGGCAACGGCGGTGGCCACGGAGGATTACGGAGGGATGCCGCCCACGGCAGGGCCGCACCCGGCGTGGCCGCGGACTCGTTCGCGGGGCGGCGCCGACTCCCGGGGCTCAAGCTGCGGGCGGCCTGCCGGCGGATCTGCGGGGACCGACCCGGGACGTCCTGTGCTGGCGTCGGCCGCCCGGGGCCGGCCTGCCGATGTGGCGCAGGCATACGCGGCGGCCGCGGCGGAGGATCCCTCGGGGGCCTTGGCTGCCGAGCCGGCTCCTTGAATGGATATCCATTAGAATGCGGTTATGGAGAGAACCCCGGTAACGGTGATGATCTACACCTATCAAGCAGGGCGCTTGGACCTACTTAAGAAGCAGCATGCGGCGGAGGAGAAAGCCACTTTGGAGGCTCTCGTCAAGCAGGGGAACAGTCGGAGGAATGCCCGTCTTATTGTGGCGCGTATGCGTCTGGTCGAGTGGCCTAGCCGGTCGGAGATGGTGGCTGGTGCGGTCGGTCGGCGCCTGGCGGAGGAGGATCTCGCCGGCCCGTGGCGGCCGTTGGCTGAAGAGGAGGAGGAAGAGCTCTCGCTGTCGGGCCGCTGGCCGGGTCCCAGTGACCGAACCGTTATGTCTCAGCGGAACTACCGTCTCCCATCCGACCTGGTCAAGCGGCTCAGGACTGCGTCTTGGCGCATGTCGGAGGGACCGATGCGTGAACTTCGCGAACGCGGCCTGGTCGGTTCTGGCCTCAGCCTGAGCCGGGAGGAACGCAGAGTGAGGGATGAGCTTGCGGCGCGGCTGTATCCGGTGCCGCGGATCGTGAGGGAGGCTCTGGACCGGTACGGTCCCGCTGCGCCGAACGGGTGACTTCGATCCCGGGAAATTAATGGAGATCCATTTAAGTTCACATGTTCGTGTGCCCGGATTTAATCGCCGAACCTCGCCGGTCACCCGTTTGGTTTCAAATGTTTGGACGGGGGCGGAATGGGGTTTACTGCTGCTACGGTTTCAATTGCTTCGACGTCTTCGGGAGGCATTGAGTGAGTGACGTTATTGCGGTGGCGGCGGGTCGGGTCCCGTCTGGCCGGGTGGAGGCTGATCCGGGTCTGGTGGCCAGGGGTACGCCGCGAGATCACATCGAGGGTGTGCCGGTCTACGGCTGGGGTCAGGCTCCGTCGGCTCTGCGGACGCAGACTCAGTTGGGTGAGGTGCGGCTGAAGCTGGCGGAGGGTCAGCCGGCCCTGGCGTACATCCGGACCAGGAAGTACGGCGACGTCCCGCTGTACGATCCGGCGGCCGCGGTGCGGATGCGGCCGCTGGCGTCGGTGGTGAAGGGGCGGATGGAGGCGCGGCGGACGTGTCCGGTGTGTGGGGAGGTCCGTGCGTCGATCGTGCGGGGGCGGCAGTGCGCGGTGTGCTGGGTGGCGGAGCGGCGGGCGGAGGAGCGGCGGCAGGCGCGGACGTGCCGGGGTTGCCAGGTGGTGCGGGCGCGTCCGTTGCCGGCGGCGCACGGCCGGTGTGGGGAGTGTCGGCGGGCTCAGCTGGCGAAGTGGCGGGAGCGGGCGGCGGCGTGGGTCGAGAAGGTGACGGTGTGCGCGGGTGAGGGCTGCACGGTGCGGATGGTGACGAAGAAGGAGGCGAGGGCCGTCCAGGCGTCGCAGGGGCGGGTGGAGTGGGGCTCGTGGTGGCGGCCGGCTCACTGGCCGGAGCGGTGTGCGCCGTGCGCGGCGGCGGCGGAGCGGCGTCACGCGGAGCGGCGGGCTGAGTGGGAGCGGCAGGAGGCAGAGCAGCGGGCGGAGCAGCGACGGCGGGCGGAGGAGCGGAAACGGTGGGCCGCAGCCGCGCTCGCGGACCCGACGGTGTGCGTCCTGGACACGGAAACGTCCGGGCTTCACCCTGAGGCGCGCATCATCGAGATCGCGGTGGTGTCCTCCAGCGGGGAAGTCCTCCTGGACACGCTCGTGAACCCGGGGGTGCCGATCCCGGAGGACGCCTCGGCGGTTCACGGGATCGTGGACGCGGATGTGGTCGGCCGGCCCACGTTCTCGGCCGTGCTGCCGCAGCTGTCGGCGGTCCTCGACGGCCGGCGCTGCCTGATCTACAACGCGCCGTTTGACGTGGCCCGGCTGCGGTATGAGCTGACGTGCCATCACCTGGAGAACGGGGTGTGGGGGCCTGCGGAGGTGGCGGAGGGGCGGGCGTTGGACTGGGCCCGGGAGCGGGCTGAGGAGTGGCTCGCCGGCCACCGGTTCGAGGATGTGATGATCCCCTATTCGGATTGGGTGGGGGACTGGTCCGAGTATCACGGGGCGAACCGCTGGCAGGCGCTGGGCGGGGGACACCGGGCGGCCGGGGACTGCCTCGCAGTCCTTGAGCGCCTTGGGGAGATGGGGCGCGAGTACGCGGATGAGTACGCGCCGGCGGCCGCCGGTGCCGGCGTCGGGGAGGCGTGATGGTCCAGCTGCGCGTGATGACCGACAACAGGGAGCTGGGTGAGGAGGTACTGGCGGTGCTGTTGCCGCTGCTGCGGGCGTGCACGGCTCTCCAGACGGGTGAGCCGACACGGTTGTCTCATCGGGGTGGGGGGCTGCGGGTGGTCCTGGACGTGCAGCCCGCGGGGGCGCCGGCTGTGCGGGTGGAGCGGGCGGACGGGCCTGCGGGGCGGAGCCGGAACGGGTCGGCCGGTGGGCGGGGCAGGCGGGTGTTGCCGCGTGGGGGCTCTCTGGCCTGATCGGGCCGTCCCCCATAGCTGGAGGAGACCGGGGGCGGGAGCCCTTCCGCGGGCTGGGCTGGGTGTCTCCGACGGGTTGGTCCGGCCCACCCCAACGGGTTCCGCTGACCCCACTTGTAGGCCGCATGGGTGACAAGCCGGAGCACTCGGAGAAAGCAACGGCTTCGAGTGGCCCCACCCCCTCGGTGCAGCACGTAGAGCCGTCACCGGGCGGCCGGGAACGCGGTTGGGTGACGGCTCTACGTGGAGGCGGAATGGGCTGCCCGGGCCCGCCAGGCGCGGCTTCGGCACCGGTTCGAACAGAACCGGGTGTCCCGACGGTGACCCGCGCCGGCGAAGGTGATCAATCCGCAGACAGGGCAGGTCAGCGCCCGAATCGTGGCACGGTCCCCAGTCTCCACAGCTTCGCCCAGGAGCACTGCCAGGCCGAACATTCGCTCCGCCGCCCTGCGCTCCCGGTACGCCTGGGCCCGACAGGCAGCGTCGCAGTACCGGCGTCCGGCCACCGCATTCTTCGGCAGCCGGGCCCCACACAGCGCGCAGAACCGGATCCGGCCCATAGCTCCAGCATCACGCGAGGACGGCCGAAACGGGCGGGTGGGGCCATATGCCGGCTCGCTCGACGGTCGCCACCGACGGGTAGGGCAAGGGCTAAAGCCGGGTGAGCACCTCGGCGGCCCCGCAGTGCTGGCAGGCGCGGGCACCTGGCCGGGCGTAGGCGGTCAGAGCCTCTTCGAGGGTGAGCTCCGGCCCATTGCGCGGGGCATCCGCGCAGCTGTATTCGTGGATGAGTGTTCCGGTGGGGCGGCTGCCGGGGCCGGCGGCCCGGGTCTGCTCGATGGTCCACGCCCAGCGCATGTCTGCGCCGGGCGGGGGCGGGGCGAGGTAGGGATGGGTGGGTGGCCCCTCGGTGGGTACGGTGGTGTAGTCGGCTCCGTCCTCCGGGCGGAGGTAGGCGCCGCCCTCGGCAGGGACCCAGATGATGTAGTCGGCCGGCTCGACGCCCATGGCGGCGGTTGCCGACCACAGGACCACGGAGACCTGATAGCGCCACCCGGCGGGAGTCCACCGGCGGGCCAGGAGACGCCCGCGCAGCTCCTGGCCGTCGGGCAGGGTGAGCCGGACACTCGGCGGGAGCGACGGTGCAGACTCCACGGTCAGGGGCGGTTCAGCTGCTCCTGGCGGGCCTGGCGGCAGGTCTGGCACAGGGGGTTGGCAGGCGCCCCGTACCGCGCACACGTTCGATGGCAGCGTGCGCAAGGGCCGGCCTGGCTGGGCGCCCAGGTGGCGGGCTGCGGTCTGGACGGCGTGGGGGTGGTCATGGGGACTCCTGAGGCGGGCGGATCCCTTCATTCCATCATGTGTTCGATTTCTTCGCCTAGCGGCGCGCCGTCGTGTCCGCACGGCTGCGCGGCAGGGGGCGCGTGTGACTTCGCGGCGGGGTTGGCGTTGGACCGTCCATGATGCGACGTATGAGCCTGCCGGGGGGCCTTGGCAGCGGTGCTGGTGCTGCTGGCGGGGACTCCTGCCGGTGCGGCCCCGGTCCACTCGGCGTGTGAGCTGCGTGACGGGGCGCGGCTCTGCCTCCGGGCGGAGGCGGAGGGCGGTAGCGGCCCGATCGTGGAGCTGTGGATCAAGAAGATCAAGGGGGTGGACCATGCCCGTGCGGTTGGCTGGGTGCCGCAGGCCGGTCACCTGTGACTGGAGGTCCGGAAGAACGGCGGGGCGGCCCGGCGGGCGCGGGTGGTGACGGCGCCGGTGGTCGATGGCTGGAACGGCGCCCAGCTGATGGATACCGCGTGGGAGTACGACGGGTCGGGGGTGCGTATCCGGGCGTGTACGGCGGCTAGGGATGGCCGCTGGCTGACCTGCACCAAAGAGCACTGAGGGGCGTGCCTGACCGGGTACCGGTCAGGCAGACGCGGGAGTCGGGCTGCGGTCACGGACCGGAAAGGATGAAGATCACTTCTACGCGTCCGCCGAGACGGTCGGCTGTGGGGGTGTGCACCCGGTACAGGAGGGTGATGCGGTCGCCGGTGTCCTGCACGGGGGGCGTGTCGATGCGGCGTAGCTCGGCGCCGGTGATCGGCTCGGTGGTGCTGGCGGGGTCGCGCGGGTCAGCGGCGAGACTGTCGAGCGTGTCGTGGAGGGCGCGGCGGCTGCCGGGGCTGAGGTGTGCGATTTCCTCGTAGAGCCGTGGGGGTACCTCGACGGTCCAGAGGGTCACTCGGCGGCGCCCCGGCTCTCCAGGTGGGCAAAGAGTTCCTCGACCGGCGCCGTCTCAGATGTGCCGGCGAGCGAGGCGGCGATGGCGGCCAGGACCTCGGGGCGGGTCCGCAGGGCGATCAGCCGGCGCGCGTCGGAAATGACGGACTCCTGTTCGGCGCCGAACCGCGCCGTGTCCAGCCGCGCGTTGAACGCCACCAGTTCGGCGGGGTCGACTACGGCGAGCTCGGCGCGGAGCGCGGCGAGCGTCTGCGGCCCCTCGTGCGCCTCGACCCGGTAGGGGCTGGCGTACGCCCGCGGCGGTGTCTCGTGCGGCAGTGCGCTCATGGTGTGTGCCCTCCTCATGCGGCCTCTCCACCGTACGGGGTAACGGCCGGGGCCGGGAGCCTCTTTCGTCAGGGACGGTCCGCAGCGGGTATGGGCCGCCCCGGACCCGCGGAGGGGTGGGGTCCGGGGCGGCCGACGGAGCGGCGGAGCCCCCTGGAGGGGCGTTTCGCGCGCTCGCCCGGCGGTCCTGCCGGGGGGCAGGCTGCCGGGGTCTGGCGGTGCGGCGGTCAGGCGCTACCCGGTGTATCACCCGGCGGTGCGGGTGGGGTTGGGTTCCCGCCGTACTGGAAGCGCCAGGTACGTGCGCGGCGTGCCCCGTGCCCGGTGTGAGTCTTTTCTTCCCACACGCGGACCACCAGTGTGCGGCCGCGGGCTGCGGAGTCGGGGTGAAGCTGCATCACGCGGACGCTGGTCAGGTCGGCGAGACTGCGGGCGGTGATCTCGGTGAGGGCGCCGTGCGGCAGGGGCTTGTAGCGCCATTCCCGGCGTAGCCACGGGGGGTCGAGCCATTGGGAGGCGACGTGCCAGGTTCGTCCGTCGGGGTCGGCCCCCTCGCGCTCGGGCAGCGCGGCGAACTTGTGGTGGAGGGTGAGCACGGGGCGGCGGGGGTGCACGGGCTACCTCGGTGTGGTGAGCCGGTCGGCGTCGGTTCGGGAGAGGGTATGGAGCCTCGGGGCAGGGGCGTCACGGTCTCTTGCTTTCCGCGCCGGGGATCGCCGGCCTTGCGGCGCCGGTGGGTCGGAGGGCGGGGGGGGTCAGTGGCCGCGCTTGTAGCTGGGCCAGTCGCGGGGGGCCACTTGGCGCAGGGCAAGGGCGCCGGTCATGATCCGGCCTTCCGGGGCACTGGGCTCGTGCTCAAGGCAGACCGCCACCAGAGCGCCCCTGCGGCCGTGGACGGCGTAGGGCCACAGCCAGTTCGCCACCGGGAAGCGGAGGAGGTCCCGGGGGTGCCCGTAGTCCAGGTACCAGTCGCCGCCGAAGTCGTAGACGTATTCGTGGCTGGGGCGGAAGTGGCGGCCGTAGCGGAGTCCGAGAAGTGCGCCGATGGCGGTCATCGCCTGTTCCACACCGGTGTTTTGCGGGTGGGCGTGCGGGTGGTACAGCGTGACGATCGGCACTCCGTGGATCGTCACCGTCGTGTCCACCTTGATTCCGGGGAGAAATTCGGGCTCGGGCGGGATAAAGGTCATCGGTCACTCGCATACATGGTGGGGTTCGGGCGGGGGAGGCCCGGGCTCGGCAGCGTCCGCCTTTCTTGGGCCGGCTGGTGCCTCGGCCCGGCGGCCGGGGGAGATCGGCTCGCGACGGTGCGGCCGTGCCATCGGGTGACGGCCGGTAGGGCCGGCCAGTCGCCGGAGGGCGCGGAGTCGCGGGTGAGGAGGGACCGCCCCGCGTCCAGCAGGGGGATGGGCTGGGCCCGGGGCGGTGTGCCCGGCGCGTCCTGCGGGGGAGGGAACAGGCGGCCGGGTGTCTGCGGGGGATCGTGCCGTCACGTGGTGGTCTGGGCGGTGACGTACAGGCCGGGTCCGGCTCCGAGGGGGCGGGTGCCCCAGGAGTCGGCCAGTCTGCGGATGCCGGGATGGGCTCCGGGGTCGAGGGGCGTGGCCGGCTGGCGTGCCTGGACCGCGAGCACGGTGACGGTGGCACGTCCGCGCTCGTCCAGCTGCATGATGACGGTGTAGCGGTAGGTGGGCAGGACCGTCATCGCGTACTGGATGAGATGGCGGGTGAGCTGGCCCAAGGCGGCGGCCTCGTCGGTCTCAACCCCCCATGTGCCGTAGGTGCGGCGGGTGTCGGAGCCGGCCCGGCCCGGGCTGGCCTTGTCGAATCCCGCATAAGCCTGGGTCTGATAGAGGTTTCGGGCCCTGCGGGGGATGCGGGGCAGGCCGGTGGCGGGCACCCGGAAGAGCTGGTGCGCCGTGCTGACGGGTGAGGGTAAGGCCTCGCCGATCGCCCGGCGGGGCTCGAACGGGTCAGCCACGGGGACCGCCTTCGGTGACGATGCTGTAGAGGAGGGCGCCCATGATGGCGGTGAGCACGATGAGGTAGCGGATCTGCGCGGCTCGGTCGCTCATGACTTCACCCCGATTTCAGCCCACACGCGCTTGCCCCAGGGAAGTTGGTCGACGCCCCAACAGCCGCCGGTCAGGCTGTCGATGATCGCCAGGCCCCGGCCGCTCTCGTCGTCCTCCCCGGCCGTGTGACGCTCGGGCAGCACCGCGGACCGGTCCACGACGCCGATCCGGACGCTGTCCGGGCCGGTCAGGGTCACGGTGACGCGTACAAGGGACTGCGAGCCGTACGCGGCGGCGTTCGCGATGAGCTCGGTCACGATGGACTGCGCCGAGTCGGCGTACTCCTCCAGGTCCCAGACCCGGAGGGCTGAGGTGACCATGGCTCGCGCCGGCCGGGCGGACTCGCGCGTCCGCGGGAGGCACTCGCTGTAGGCCGGCGGTCCGATGGGGGCGGGCTCTATGGGCATACGTGCACCCGTCCTCACGGGTCGGAGGGCAACCCCGTTGGTCATGGCTGTACCTCCACGGTCCGCAGCAGGGCTGCCCGTAGGCGGCCGGCGTCGACAAGCGGGTTTCGAGGTCCGGGGTGCTGGACCCATGTCCCGAGCGGGTGCTGTCTCTCGCCCGGCTTGGAGGCCACCAGCAGGCAGGGCGCTCCGAGCGGGGTGGTGCCGGGCACGTCCCACGTCGCGGCGGCGCCGGCCTGGATGAACAGGTAGGCCCGCCAGGCCGTGAGGTCGGCGAGGATCGCGGCGTGGCGGAGTAACTGCGGATCCACCTCGGCGAGTTCCTGCACGCGCCGGTAGGTGAGGGCGACGGCGTCCCACTCTCGGCCCGCAGGCAGGAGGGCGACGCCGGCCGGGCCGTCCCATTCGTCCCAGACCGCATCCGGTCTGGGGTGGCTCCGCGCGGCCCAGTGGGCCGCGACATTCGCGGGGTCCCGCACTCTCTGCATACAGCCCCCAGTCATAGGCCTCATTTGCGCTGGTCAGCGCAACGGCAGGGGTCACTAACGGCAGTCACGTAGCGACTTTCCGTAGCGGCTAACGCCAGTCTGCCACCGGGATTCCCTCAATGGGAATCCCATTGCAGGATTCCCGTCTAGCTTTTGGGGGTGATGGGAGGTGGCATATGCGCTTGGACGTATCCGGGATCGGCCTTGCTGGGGGGGCCTCCGGTGGCGAGACTGGCGGCTACCTGGAAGAAGGAGCGCCAATGACATCCGCGGGACCGCGCCGACTTCAAATCGCGGCAGGGCTGGGAAAACTGCGGGAGCGCTCCGGGCTGACGCTGGAGGAGCTGGCGCGGGCGTCCGGCTACGGAAAGAGCACGGTGGGGCGGTATGAGGACTGGCGTAGTCCCTCGGCCCCGGTAGCCCGCACGGTGCGGGCCATCGCGACCGCGGCCGGCGGCACGGCGGAGGAAGTGGCCGCGCTGGTGCGGCTGACCGAGGACATGCCGGCTGGGTGGTGGCTCGGGGAGGACTCAGCCGTACCGGAGTGGATGCACCCGCTCGTCGCCCTCGAACAGGAAGCCGACTACGAGTCGGTGTTCGCTCTGTCGGCGGTGCCCGGACTCCTCCAGACCCGCGCCTACGCGGAGGCGATCCACCTGACCGGACAGGCTCGTAAGCCGCCGGAGGAGGTGAGCGCCCTGGTGGACTCCCGTATGCGCCGTCAGGAAGTCCTCATAAGGCGCAGGCCGCTTCACCTCTGGGTCATCCTCGATCAAGCCGTGCTGCGCCGGGTGGTCGGAAGCCATGGGGTGATGACTGAGCAGATCAGCCACCTGATCGACCAAGCTCAGCGGCCGAACGTCGATATTCAGGTGCTCCCGTGGGAGGCGGGCGCCCATGCCGCGGGCAAGAACGCCTTCTTGACGCTCGGGACTCGGGACGCTCTCGGTGCGGTCTACGTCGAACTGCTGGACGGTGGGCTGTACAAGGACAGCGCGGAGGACGTGCATAAGTACACCGTGGCCATGGACTACCTTCGCATGCAGGCAGCTGATACCACGGAATCACTGCACCTTCTGAATGACGCGCACGAGGAGCACACAGCACATGAGGCACAGGCCAAACGCTGAGGAGCTGGCGGCAACCCTTTTCAGGACCTCCAGCTACAGCGGTGCGAACGGCAACGAGTGCGTCGCCGTCGCCCGGATCGAGGGCTGGTCGTGCGTCCGTGACTCCAAGCAGGCTGACGGGCCCGTAGTGGTAGTCCCTGGGGCCGCGTTGGCCGCGCTGACGGACGCCCTGAAGAATGGCACTCTGTAGCAAGCGCGCCAAACAGCGAGGCCCCGACCGGGATCAGGTCGGGGCCTCGCGTGTACTCAGGTCAGGGTGGTGGCGGCGTGAAATCAGCGTCGGCCGCCGCCCCTGTTCTTCTTGACGGGGCGGCGCCCGGCAGCGGGCTTGGCGCCCTCGTTCTGTGCCGTCCCCTCGACCTCGGCGAGCCGGCCGCGCAGGGTCTCTGCCTCCGCCCGTGCCGACTCGACCTCGACCCGTGCCGACGCGGCGGCCGCCTGTGCCGTCTCCTCGACCTCGGCGAGCCGGCCGCGCAGGGTCTCTGCCTCCGCCCGTGCCGACTCGACCTCGACCCGTGCCGACGCGGCGGCCGCCTGTGCCGTCT
>NZ_JBIWFZ010000034.1:57641-57948 GCF_044763325.1 Streptomyces sp. NPDC096136
CGTCTCCTCGACCTCGGCGAGCCGGCCGCGCAGTTCGCCTGCGGTGTGCCGTGCCTCCTCGGCGGTGTGCTGTGCCGTCTCGGCGAGCTGCACCGCGACGGCACGGCCCCCCTCGGCCTGCCCCCGCGCCAACTCCGCTTCCGCCAACTGGTTCTCGGTCCGCTGCTGGGCTTGGTGTGCCTCGGCGAGCTCGCGGCGGGCTTCGGCGAGCTGGCCGCGCAGTTCGCCTGCGGTGTGCCGTGCCTCCTCGGCGGTGTGCTGTGCCGTCTCGGCGAGCTGCACCGCGACGGCACGGCCCCCCTCGGCC
>NZ_JBIWFZ010000035.1:0-51719 GCF_044763325.1 Streptomyces sp. NPDC096136
CACCCCCGCAACTACCTCGCCTTCCTCGGCCTCGCCGCCGCCATCTGCTGCTACAAACGACTCGTCCGCCTCACCACATAGGACACGGTCTAAGCCACCGGCAGCACAACGGCACAGCAGCAGCACGGCAGTACGGCTGACGCATCGGAACGCCCGACGGGAACCTCCCGGCCGGGCGTCCTCGCGTTGGCGCGTGCCGCGCTACCGGAACAGGCGGTCACCGGGGGTGGCCATGCGGTGGGTGCCGGCGTGGCGGTTCACCCAGTCGCGGACGAGGCCGACGGCGTTGGCGCACTGCCAGGCGTCGTCGTACTCGCGCACTCCGGTGAAGGCCCCGTAGCCCGCGATGATGCCGTCCACGCGCCCGTCGCCCAGGAGCTTGTCCACGTACCACGGGTCGTTGTACGTGGTGGTCCAGGACAGGGTGGCCGCGAGCCGCCCGGCGTCGCGGTCCGCGGCGCCCTTCTTCAGTTCCGCGCAGGTGTAGTAGGTGGGTTCCGTGCAGTTGCCGAAGCCCTTGGTGATGTCGCTGTCGCCGTAGTCCATCACCCGGTGCCCGGCCGGGAACCCGGAGCCGGAACCGTCGAACGCGCCCTGCACCCGGTCGCGGGTGCCGGTCGTCGTGATGCCCTCCAGGGGGCCGAGCCTGCCTTCCAGGCTCTTCCACCCCCGGCCTCCGACGTCCGGGGTGCTGCCGCCGTGGTACTCGTAGAACCCGTAGAGCACCTGGATCCCGGCAGCCGTCAGCCGCTGCGCCTTGTCGCGCAGTCCGGCGACGCTGCACCCGCGGTTCTCCTGCTCCCCGCAGTAGTTCGGGTCCTTGATGTCCAGCCAGACGAGCGCGAGCCGGTGTCCCGCGCCGGCCTGGGAGACGATGCGGTCGACCATGCTGTCGAAGCTCGGGCCCAGCCGGTTGTCACCGGCCGACGAGCAGTCGTGGTAGGCGCGCCATTCGTTCGGGTTCCACCAGGCGCAGACGTCGATCTCGATGCCGTTGGCGCCGTGCTTGAGCGCGGCGTCCACGCCGGCCAGGGTGTCGACGCGGTGCGCGATGGCGTAGACCGGGCGGCGCTGGTCGGCGGCCGCCGCGGGGCTCGCGCCGAGCGCGGTGGTGCCGATGACGGTACAGAGGGCGGCCAACAGGGCCGCGCATAACCGCGGGCCGGCACCCCGCCTGAGGTGGGTGGTCACGGGCGGACTCCTTCGTGTCGCTGCGCTGGGCAGGTGGTCGATCTCGTCCGCCATCGTGGCACGCGGTGCGTGCATGATGAATGGAATTCGGCCGAACCCGCACTGGGGGGCGCGGAGGGCGTGTGCGGGGCGCGGGGCTCAGCCGTGCGCGGCCGCGCTGACGTCCCAGCGGGTGACGTCGCCCGTCTCCTGGGCGACGTACAGGGTGCCGTCGGGGCCGAAGGCGAGGCCGTGGGGTTCGCAGGCGGGGTCCGGCAGGGGGATCTCGGTGAGCCGGCCGTCGGCGGCGATGCGGCCGATGCGGCCGGTGGCCCACTGCGTGAACCAGCAGGCGCCGTCCGGTGCCACCGCCACCGCGTGGGGCCGGCACCGGGCGTCCGGCAGCGGGTGCTCCGTGAACCCCGGCCGGTCCGGATCCAGGCGGCCGATCCGGCCGGCCCCGATCTCCGCGAACCACAGGGCACCGTCCGGCCCCGCCGCCAGGCCGACCGGAGCGGCGCCGGCGGTGGGCAGCCGGAACAGCCGGGACGCGCCGGTCGGGGTGATACGGGCCAGGGCGTGCTCCTGGTTGAGGGTGCACCACAGCGCGCCGTCGGGGGCGGCGGCGAGGAAGGAGGGGAAGGAGCCGCTGACGGGGAGCGGGTGTTCGGTGATCTCGCCGTCCGGGGTGATGCGGCCGACGGACCCGGCGCTGAGCAGCGTGAACCAGAGCGCTCCGTCGGGCCCCGCGGTGATCCCGTACGGTCCGGGGGCGGTGCCCGGCAGGGCGTAGGAGCGGGCCCGGCCGTCGGTGGTGATGCGGCCGATGCGGTGGTCCCGGTGCCGGGTGAACCACAGGGCGCCGTCCGGCCCGGCGGTGATGAGGGTCGGGCCGCAGTCGGGCGAGTCCAGCGGGAACTCGTCGATCCGGCCGTCCGGGGTGAGGCGGGCGATGCGTCCGGCGTGCACCAGGGTGCACCAGAGGTTGCCGTCGGGGCCGACGGCCAGGGCGTACGGGCCGGCGCCGCCGGTGGGGAGGTCGTAGGTGTGGATCAGGCGGGCGGGGCTGACGGAGGGCATGCGGAGACCTTTGCGGGGAGGGGGAAGGGAGGAGGCGGGCGGACGGGGTCGCGCGGAGGGGTTCACGCCGAGGCGGCGACGGCCGGGTCGGGGGCGCGGAGGACGATCCTGTCGCCCTGCCAGCGGCCGCACAGCGCGCGGTCGTGGCTGACGACGACCACGGCGCCCGCGAACGCGGCGAGCGCCTCCTCCAGTTCCTCGGCCAGTGCGGGGGAGAGGTGGTTGGTGGGCTCGTCCAGCAGCAGGACGCCGGCCGGTTCGGTGACCAGCCGGGCCAGGGCCAGACGCTGCCGCTGGCCGGCCGACAGGGCGCCGACCTCGGCGGTGAGCCGTTCGGGGGCGAACAGGCCGAGCGACAGCAGCCGTTCGGCGTGCTCCTCGGGTGTGCCCGGGCGGCCTGCGGCGAAGGCCTCGAGGAGGGTCCGCCGGGGACGGGCCACGGCGGTGTGCTGGGCCAGCAGTCCGGTGCGGGCGCGGCGGACGACCTGCCCGCGGTCGGGGGCGAGGGTGCCGGCCAGGACACCGAGCAGGGTGCTCTTGCCGGCTCCGTTCGGGCCCGTGACCAGGATCCGGCCGCGGGCCGGCACGGTCACGTCCACGGGTGCCAGTCGGCCCGCCACCGACACGCCGTACGCCGCGAGGGCCGTACCGCCCGGGCCGTCGCCGTCGCCGTCGTCGACGGTGGCGGTGGCGAGGGGCACGGCGGTGAAGCGCAGCGGGTCGGCCGGTGCCGGGACCGGGCGGGCCAGCAGCCGCGCCAGGCGCTCCTCGGCGTTGCGGACCCGGCTCGCCAGGGACTGCTGTACCCGGCCGGCCGCGCGGTCGTACGCCATCTTGTTGCCGTCCTTCATGGCCCGGCCCGGGGCGACCCGGCGGGCGGTGACGGCGGCGGACTCCCGCAGCCCGGCCACCTCCCGGCACCACGCGGCGCGGGCCTGGGCGCGGCGCTGCCGGTCGGCGGCGTGCCCGGCGAGGTAGCCGGCGTAGCCGTTGCCGTAGCGGACGGTGCGGTGCAGGTCGCCGTCGACCTCCAGGAGGGAGGTGGCGACGCGTTCGAGGAACCGCCGGTCGTGGGAGACGGCGACGGTGATGCCGCGGCGGGCGCGGAGGTGCTCCTCCAGCCAGGTCAGGGCGGCGTCGTCGAGGTGGTTGGTCGGTTCGTCCAGGAGCAGGACCTCGGGGGCGGAGGCCAGCAGCGCGGCCAGCCGCAGCCGGACCCGTTCCCCGCCGGAGAGCTCGCCCACGGTGCGGTCGCGGGGCAGTCCGGGCAGTCCGAGGCCGTGCAGGGCGCGTTCGGTCCGGGCGTCGGCGTCGTAGCCGCCGCGCAGTTCGAAGGCGGTGAGCAGCTCGGCGTAGGAGGTGAGGACCTCGGCGCCGGTGTCGCCGTCCGCCATGCGGGCTTCGAGCCCGCGCATCCGGTCCTCCATGGCGCGGAGCGCCGCGAGGGAGCGGTCGACGACCTGCCGGACGGTGAGCCGGGCTGGAAGGGCCTCCTCCTGGGCGAGGTGGCCGATTCCGCCGTCCGCGCGGACGGTGACCGAGCCGCGGTCGGGGCGCTCGACCCCGGCGAGCAGCCGGAGCAGGGTCGACTTGCCCGATCCGTTCTCGCCGACGATGCCGAGGCGGGTGCCGTCGGGGACGGAGCAGTCGACGGAGTCGAGGACGGGGCGGCCCTCGTAGGACATGCAGAGGTCAAGCGCGGTGAGCTGTGCGGTCATGCTGCGGCTCCGGGTGGTCGGCCGAGGACGGGAGGACGGCGGGGGAGAAGGGGAGGGAGGTGCGGGTGAGAACCATCAGAGGACTCCTTATTGCGACGGAAGTTGCGTTAAGATCGTTCCATGGATGCCTCGGCACACGCAAGCGAAGATTTCGGCCACGGGAACGAGCGGGATCCGGCCGATCGGGATCCGGCCCCGCCGCGGCGCCGGACCGGCGGCCGCAGCGCCCGGGTCCGCGCACAGGTCCTGGCGGCGACGGGTGGTCTGCTGGTGGAGGGCGGGTACGACGGGCTGACCGTCGACGCGGTCGCGGAACGCGCGGGCGTGCACCGCACCACGGTCTACCGGCGCTGGCGCGACGTCGGCGGTCTGCTGGCGGACCTGCTCGACGCCGCGTCGGACGACGCGTGGAGCCCGCCCGACACCGGATCGCTGGAGGGGGACCTCACCGCACTCAACCGGGAGGTCTACGAAGCCCTGGCCGGTGGCGCCACCGGCCTGACCACGGCGCTGATCGCCGCGGGCTTCCGCTCGGCCGAGGCGGCCGGCGCCCTGTCCCGCTTCTGGGAGGACCGCTACGCCCGCTGCGCGGAGGTCGTCGCCCGCGCCACCGCGCGGGGTGAGCTCCCGGACCCGGTGGACGCCCGCGCGCTCCTGGTCGCGGCGACGGCCCCGCTCTACCACGAGCTGCTGCTCCTGCGGGCCGCCCCGGACCCGGCCCTCCCCGGCCGGGCCGCGGCGGGCGCCGCGGCGGCGGGGCGGGCGGGCGTCTTCCGCACGCCCGCCCCGCCGACGGGGGCCACCCCTTCCCGCTGAGCTCCCGGGCTCCCGGGAAGCGGGTCCCGGCCGTCCGGGCCGCGCAGGTCAGCCGGGGAAGGCCGAGCCGATATGGGCCAGCAGCGGGGCGGCGCCGTCCTCCGCGGCGATCCCGCGCGCGAGTGCGGACGCGCGGCGGCGGTGGGCCGGATCGGACAGGCAGTCCGCGATCGCGGCCCCGAGGGCTGCGGCCGTCAGCTCCCGGAAGGGCAGGACCCGGGGTGCGACCCCCAGCCCGACCAGCCGCGACGCCCAGAACGGCTGGTCGGCCATGACCGGGACGGGCACGGCGGGCACGCCCGCCCGCAGCCCGGCCCCGGTGGTGCCCGCCCCGGCGTGGTGGACGACGGCGGCGGTCCGCGGGAACAGCCAGTCGTGCGGGACGTCGCCGATGGCCAGGACGTCGGCACCGCGCCCGTCCAGCCCGGCCCACCCGGCCTGCACCACCGCCCGCACCCCGGCCCGCCGGACCGCCCCGGCCACCAGCTCGCCGAGCCGTTCCCCCTGCCCCACCGCCATGCTGCCGAACCCGATGAACACCGGGGGCGGGCCCGCCCGGAGGAAGTCGGCCAGGTCGGCCGGGGGCTGCCAGCCGGCGGGGCGGGCCGGCCACCAGTAGCCCGCCACCCCCACCCAGGACGGCCAGTCCGCGGGCCGCGGCACCACCAGCGGGCTGAAGCCGTGGAAGACCGGCCGGACCTCCGGCCGGCTCGCGGGCGCCCGGGCGGGCAGCCCGAGGAGGGCCCGCAGCCGGGTGTCGGCACCCGAGAAGACGTCTTCCGCGCGCCTCACCACCTCCCGCCCCGCGGCGAGGTTGCCCTCCGGCCCCGTCCGGCCGGAGCTGCGCGCGGGGGGAAGAGCGAAGCGGCCGGTGGGGTGGGCCGGGACGAGGTAGGTGCCGATCACCGGGACGCCGAGCGCCTCGCCGGCCGTCCGGGCCAGGGGGGCCGGACCGGAGGCCGTCAGCAGCAGGTCGGCTCCGCCGGCCACCACCCCGGCCACCCCGTCGGCGATGCCGTCCGCATACGCCCGCGTCAGCGCCCGGACCTCGTCCCGCGAGGCCGCCCGGGCCCACTCCCGGATCAGCCCCCGCGGGTCTCCCGGTACGGGCCGGAAGCCGAGCCCGCAGCCGGCGACGAGCGCGGCGAACGACGGATGGGCGGCCACAGCCACCTCGTGCCCTGCCTCCAGCAAACGCCGCCCCAGTCCGGTGTAGGGCGCTACGTCCCCCCGTGAACCGGTCGTGATGATCACCATGCGCATGGGGCGATTCTCCCGGCCCGCACGGAAGGGCTGCACGGAAGGGCTGCACGGAATGGCGGCATGGAAGGGCCGGAAGGAAAGTCGTGGGAAGTCGCGGGAAAAGGTGCCATGAACTGTCACCTTTGGAGTGCACGGTAGTGACATGAACCAGGACACCGACACCCAGCACCCCGACCGGAACCGCCCGCTCGCCGGCCGGATCGCCCTCGTCGCCGGGGCCACCCGCGGCGCGGGACGCGCCCTCGCCGTCGAACTCGGCCGGGCCGGTGCCACGGTCTACGTCACCGGACGCACCACCCGCGAGCACGTCAGCGAGGTCGGCCGGACCACGGAGACCATCGAGGAGACCGCCGAGCTGGTCACGGCCGCCGGGGGCACCGGCATCGCCGTGCCCACCGACCACCTGGACGAGGACCGGGTACGGGCCCTCGTCGACCGGATCGACCGCGACCACGCACGCCTCGACATCCTCGTCAACGACCTCTGGGGCGGCGAGCACCTCATGGCCGGCTCCATCTTCGGCAAGAAGAGCTGGGAGACCCCCCTCGCCGACGGACTGCGCGTCCTGGAACTCGGGGTGCGCTCGCACGTGATCACCGCCGCGCTCGCCCTCCCCCTCCTGGTCCGCTCGGAGGCGCCCCTGCACGTGGAGGTCACTGACGGCACGGCACGCTCCAACCGCCGCTACCGCGAGAACCTCTACTACGACCTCGCGAAGAACGCCCCGATCCGCATCGCCTTCGGTCTGGGCCGGGAACTGGAGGAGTACGGGGGCACGGCGATCGCCGTCACCCCGGGCTTCCTGCGCTCGGAGCAGATGCTCGCCCACTTCGGCGTGACGGAGGACAACTGGCGCGACGCCATCGCCCGGGAGCCGGCCTTCGGCATCGCCGAGTCGCCGCACTACCTCGCCCGCGCGGTCGCCGCCCTCGCCGCCGACCCGGACCGGGCCGCCCGCTGGAACGGGAAGTCCGCCTCCAGCGGCGAGCTCGCCAGGGTCTACGGCGTACGGGACGTGGACGGCAGCCGGCCGGACGCCTGGGCGTACTTCGAGGACGTCGTGTACGGCGGCAAGGAGGGCACGCCCGACGACTACCGCTGATCCTCCGGCTCCGTGACGTACAGGGCGGCGAGGGCCCGCGCGTTCTCACGGAAGCGGGCGCGCAGGCCCGGCGGCCCCAGCACCTCCACGTCCGCGCCCAGCCCGGCCAGCTGGGCGAAGGCGACCTCCTCCGACTCCACCGGCAGGTCGAGCGTGACGCGTCCGGCCGCGTCCGGGGCGGTCGCGGACGCCAGCGCCCCGTCCACGCCGGCCGGATCCGCCACGGCGGGCAGGCGCCGCAGACCCGCCTCCGTCAGACGTACCGTGGCGGTCGCGCGCAGCAGCGCGCGGGCGAACCCGGCGGCGTGCTCCTGCCAGTACGCGGCCAGGTCGAACGACGGGTCGCGGACGAAGGGCTCGGCGGCGCCGGGAGCCGGGGACAGCGCCGTGACCCGGTCCACGCGGTAGGTACGCCAGGCGCCGGCCCGGCCCGGCCGCTCCTGCGGGACGCGGCCCACGACGTACCACACCCCCGCCTTGAGGACGAGCCCGTACGGCTCCAGCAGCCGGCTCACCCCGTGCGGCGCCGCGCCGTCCCGGCCGGGCCGCGCGTACTCCAGCCCGACCGTGCGGTCGGACCACACGGCGCGGGCCAGCTCCGGCAGCAGCTCGGGCGCCGACGGCTCGCGGAACCAGGCCGGGGCGTCGAGGTGGAACCGGCGCACCGACGACTCGGCCGCCGCACGCAGCGAAGGGAGCAGGGTGGCCGACAGTTTCAGCCGGGCCGTGTCCGCCGGCCCCGACAGCCCGAGGTCGCGCAGCGCCTCGGGCAGACCGGACAGGTAGAGCGTCTCCGCCTCGCTGGGGTGGAGGGAGGTCAGCCGCGTGCGGTGGCCGGGCGCCAGACGGTAGCCGCCCGTGCGTCCGCGCTCGGACCGGACGGGTACCCCCGCCTCCTGGAGCGCCTGGGCGTCGCGGATCACGGTGCGCTCGGAGACGCCCAGCTCCCGGGCCAGGGCGGCGGCGGTCAGGCCGGGGCTCGACTGGACGAGGAGGGCCATGCGGATCAGGCGGGCGGCGCGCATGCCTCAAGGATCGGGCATCCGCAGGCCCTCCCGGTCAGCGGAGCCCGGCCGCCACCGTGCCGTGGCGCGCCAGCCCGTGACGGTCCGCCACCCGCAGTCCGGCCCCGCCCGGGGCCCCCGCACGGGTCAGACCGCAGTCAGGGGGGGGCGGGCGTGTGCCGCCGCGGCGCCGACGGCGGGCGGGTGGTGTCCTCTTCAGTCCCGGCCGCCGCCCCGGGAGTCCAGGGCGGTGATCACCGCGCCGCTGCGCAGAGTCGCGGTCAGGGCGGCCGGGGGAGCGGGGGCCGGCGGCGCCGGGACGGCGAGGGTGCGGCCGGGCGTACGGGAGTGCAGGGATCCCGTGGCGTCGATCTCCGCCACCTCCCGGCTGCCCGCGGCCAGTTGGTAGGCGCGGCCGGACGGGGCCCGCCAGAGCGTCGTCGCGAGGAGGTGCTGCCCGAAGCGTCCGCAGGCGGCCGTGGATTGGGCCCGGGCCACGGCCACCGAGGCACCCGCGGGCGGCCGGAGCCGGATCTGGACGTCGCCCTGCCCGGTCCAGCGGGTTGCGCGGGTACAGGACCAGACGGCCCGGCCGGGGGTCTCGGGGAGTTCCGTGACGGCGAAGTCCCACAGGTTGACCGCCCGGACCGTCCGCCCGTCCACCGCGTCCAGCGCGCAGGCCTCCTGGGCCCAGCGGGCCGAGGCGGCGGGCCCCGTGGCCTCGCGGGGCTGGCGGGCCGGCGGCGCGTCGGCGCCCTCCGCGGGCGGGGTGTAGGTGAGGTGGACGGGGAGCAGCCCGCCGCGGTCGGCGAGGAGGAAGGCGTGCTTCTCCACGATGCGCGGCGAGGAGGCGACCTCCAGGACCGGACGCGGCCCGCAGCCCCCGCCCCCCGCGCCGCCGCCCGCGTCGGCATCCGGCTCCTGCCGGCCGGCGTCCTCGTGCGCGAACCCGGTCGTGACCGTCCCGTCGGGGCCGATCGGCAGGGGCCGGGCGGCGGTGGCGGGGGCGGCGAGGTCCCGGACCCCGGCGGTGGCGATCCACGGCGCGAGGAGCCGACGGGCCGTGCTCCCGTCCCGGGTCAGGGTGACGGCGGCCGCGGTGGTGACGCCGGCGTCGTCGGTCCGGGCGATGTCCAGGCTGCGGCGGCCGCCCTGCTCCGTGTAGCGCACGACCCGGTCGGCGTCGAGGAACACGACCACGGCCGTTCCCGGCCGGGGCTCGCCCGCGAACAGCAGCTGCGGCGGGTGTCCCGGCGGTTCGGCCGAGGCCGAGGGGGCGAAGGTGACGGCCGTCCCGGAGGGCGGCGCGGCCCAGGTGCCCAGGGCCCGCGCCAGCAGGGCCCGGTCCCCGGTGCGCGGACCGCGGGCGGGCCAGGCGGTGAAGTCCACCCGGCCGGTGTCGGCCCAGGCCTGGGCGGGCACCCGGACCAGGAGCGCCGGATCGAGGGCGGCGCGGGCGGCGGGTGCTCCGGCGTAGGTGGCGGGGAGCCCGGAGTCCGGCCCGGCGACGGTGGCCCGGGTCAGCGCGGCGGCCAGCAGCAGGACGGCGGCGATGCCCCAGGCGGCGCGGACGCGGGTGCGGCGCAGCAGCAGGTCGGTGGGACGGGTGTGGACGTCCGCCGGGTGCAAGATCGTTTCCCTGCCCGGCCCGGCACCGGCGCCCGTTCCCCCGGGAGCCCCCTCCCGCGGCCCCGCCGCGGCTCCAGGTCCGGCGCCGGGTGCGAGGGCCGCCCGTACCCCTCCGCCCGGATCGCCGGCTCCGGCCTGCGCGAGCACCTCCGCCGCGGTGTCCTCGTCCAGCCCGTCGTACCGGCACAGCACGTGCGCCGCACGGGCGTACGGGGACAGCCCCGCCAGCCCGCGCGCCGCCTCGTCGAGCCCCTCGGCGGTGGGCCACATCCGCAGCCCCCACACCCACGGCGGGAACGGCCCGCGCCGCCGCCCGGCCGCGTGCCGCACCACCTCGGCCCGCACGGCCACCAGCGGGTCCCCGCCCTGCCGCGCCCGGCGCCCCGCGCCCCTCAGGGAGTGCTGGACGGCACGGTGGGCGCGCAGCAGCCGCGTGTGCCGGTCGAGGTCCGGCGGCAGCACCAGGTAGGCCAGACGCAGCAGTTGGGGGTAGCGCTCGACGATGATCGCCTCGGCCTGGCGCAGCCCGGCTCCGGAACCTTGACGTTGTCCCACGCTGCGGACAACGAAGGAATCATCATGTGGTCACATGCGCGGGGGCCAGGTGCCGAGGGCGTGGGCCAGGCGGTCGCTGTGTCCGCGGCTGATTCCCTGGGCGAGGCGGACCCCGCACCGCGGGCTGCCGGACTCGTCGCAGGACAGGATGCCGGGGAACCGCTGCGCGGTGCCCGAGAGCGGGGAGGGCGAGGGCAGGGACCACTGGGCCGGCTCCCACAGGGGGTGGTCGTGCAGGAGGGCCTCCGCGACCCCGTGCGCTCCGTCTTCGGGGACGCCCACCGCGACGAGCGCTTCGCCGACCCGTTCGACCGCGTCGGCGGGCAGGTCGCGGTCGCCGAGGGCCGGAAGCAGGAGCAGCAGGCGGACGGGCTGAGCCTGGACGCCGGGAGCCCCGGGGTCGGGCGTGCCGGCGATGTGCGTGAGCTCGCGCCAGGACAGCCCGGGTCCGGCCTGGTGCCCGTCGATGGTGGCCAGGTGGCCGTGCCGGTCCCACTCGGGGTGGGAGACGAAGTACTCCGTCCCCGGATCGTCCTCGAGGTTGCGGCCCACGACGACCGCGGTGTGGCCGTCGGCGAACGGGATGCGGAAGACCGGCCAGTGCTCCTCCGCGGTCAGGGCCTCGTACGCCGCGTCCGTGTCGGCCTCGTCGGCGCCGAACCACAGCGGATCCGGCTCGTTCTCCTCGGTCTGGCACATCCACAGCAGGTAGGCGGCCCAGAACCCCGGCAGGGCCGGCAGGTCCTCCGCCGCGACGAGGGGGGCGTCGTCGTATCCGTCGATCAGCACGCGCCCAGGGTGCCACCCGGCACTGACAGGCTCCCCGCCACCCGGCGGTTCCGGGACCGTTCCGGGCCGGCACCGGCCGCTCCGAACCTACTTCGGCGGACGCGTCCAGGCGCGGACGGCGAGTCTGCCGGTGGTGCCGAGATCGAGGTGGGGCGTCACCGTCACCGGATCGGCGCCCTCCCGGGCCCGCACCCTGACGTAGGGGACGTTCACGGGGTCCCCGGATTCGGTGGTGTTGCGCCACATGAGGCCCGACACGGCGCTCTCGCCCGGCTTCAGGACCAGGGGGCGGGCCGGGTCGTCGAACCCGGTGCCGGTGGTGATGCCGCCGCTGCCCTGCACGATCCGGATGCCGGGGACGGGGGCACGGTCCTCGTTCAGCAGTTCCAGCAACGGGTAGCCGTCGAGCGGGTAGTCGCTCTTCCCGCAGTTCTCCAGGTGCAGGCCCACCACGCGCAGCCCCATGGCGGCGTCGCCGTCGTCCGTGGTGACGCGGATGCCGGAAGGCGGGCACTCCCCGGAGGCGGGCGGTGCCTCGGCGGCGGGAACCTTGGTCACCCGGGAGACCTTGACCCGGGTCGCCCGGGACGATCCGGGGCCCGGGGCCGGCCGGACCGAGCCGCGCACCGTCGCGCCGGGGCCGACCGCGCGTACGGTTTCGAGGGTGTTGCCCATGACCTCCCCGGCGTCCGTGGTGAAGTCGAAGAGGATCGTGTAGGTCAGTGGCCGGGTACCGCCGTTGGTGACTTCGTAGGCGGCCGAGATCCCGGAGTCGCGAGCGCCGGAGGGGGCGGTCACGGAGGTGATCCGGACACCGTCCGTCGCCGGGGCCGTGACGGACGCCCCGGGGGCGCCCGCCCGTTGGGTCCCGCAGGCCGTGAGGAGCAGGACCGAGGCGAGGGCCGGCAGGAGGGGAGTGGTTTTCCGCATCGGGCCACTCCACCAGCGGCGCGTGTGCCGGGCCAGTGACCGAAGCCACAATTGCGGTCACAGGGCTGTCACGGCCGCCCCGCCGAGCGGTCCGGCCCGCGCCGCACCGCGTCCCGGCGTCTGACGGGTGCTCCGAGGAGTGCGGTCAGCTCGTCCTCGACGGCGGCGAGGAGCGCGGGCCCCCAGATGGTGAGGGTCTGCTCCCAGGGGTGGCCGAAGGTGCCCAGGCGCAGGTCGTGGGTGAGGTGGAGGTAGTAGTCGCCGTCGGGGTAGGTGCCCGGGCCCGGACGGGGCGGCCGGCCCGGCACACCGGTGCGGCGGGGGTCGTAGCGGTAGCCGTCGTGCTGCCAGTCCAGCCAGTACACCGACTCCCCGGGCCCGGTGGCGGCGAGCAGTCCGCGCTGGACGACGGCGTCGAGCTCCGCCGCGAGGTCCGCGACGATGCGGTGGTGGGAGTGCAGGTTCCAGACGGCCGACGGGGACGGCTCCGTGATCGCGGGCCGGTGGGTCATGCTCGGCGTGAAGTCGAAGTCCGCGCAGAAGCGGTCCCACAGCGGCAGATCGTCGTGGAGCCAGTCGAGGAACTGCGCGGGCCGGTCGGGTTCGGGCGTGCCCGGCGGACTCCAGTGGTAGGAGCGCACGGTGGTGGCCTCGGTGAAGCCGGCCTCCAGGAGGCCCGTGCGCAGGGTGCCCCCGGCCTCGGCGAGGAGGGCCGTACGCGGCCGGCGGCCGCGCCACTCGTCGGTGCAGGCCGTCACGAAATCCGCGTCGTCCCGGGTCAGGCCGCCGACGGTGGCGAAGGGGGCGCCCGCGTCGGCGTGCATCCACGCCACGGCGACGACGAGCCCGTCCTCCAGCAGGACTTCGGTGTACACGTCCCCGTCGTCCGAGGCGCCGTCCGCGCTCATCTCGGCATAGGGCAGCGCGTGCGGGCCGGGGGAGCCGACCGCGAGCTTCCAGGCCCGCTCGGCCTGCTCCCGCACGGCGTGGAGGTGGCGCACGTCCGGCAGGTGAGGCCCGGTCACGCGCCCGGGCTCCCCGGCGCGCCGGGGAGCGGCGACCAGTACGGAGCGTTCCGGTCCCGGGAGGAACCCCGCCGCCGTCAGTGCCGGGGCCAGGTCCGGCGAGTCGTGTCCGTACACCTTCCACTCCACCGGCTCGCCGCGCTCCGTGAAGGCGTCCTGCTGTCGCCCGACCAGTGCGGCCGGATCGGTACCGGGTACGAGCGGGGCGTGTTCGACCGTGCCGTGCGTCCCGTAGTGCCGGCGTACGACCGGCCCGTCGGACTCGACCACCACGCCGACGGGATGCCACGCGGGGACCCGTCCCCGCAGTCCGTTCCACCGCGTCCACCGCTCGCCCGTCTCCATGCCCGGGAGCCTAGCCAGACGGGCCGGTCGTCCGAAGAGGTGCGACGGGGTGGCGACTTCGGCATCCCATGTGATCATCTTCATATGCCACGGCGCTGCCCCTGAGGGCGTACCGTGCTGGTGTGAGCACAGGCGAGACGAACGCACCCGGGACCGCGCTGCTCCTGGCGGCCGCCCCGGTGGGCAAGGGCCGACTGATCGACGCCGCCCGCGTCCTGTCCACGCTGGCGGCCTGCCCGCCCGGTTCCCTGACGCGCACGGCCGCCGGGACCATCGTGGAACTGGCCGATCCCACCGATCAGCAGACCGTCCTCACCCGCATCCGTGCCGCCGCGGCCACCCCCGGCCCCCTCACCCTGCTCCTCGCGGGCCAGCTCCAGCTCGACACCAGACAGGGCGCGATCCACATGGCCCTCGCCCGAACGACCCCGTCCACCGTGCGCTACACGGGACTTCCGTGGGCCTGGCTGGCGAGCGAGCTCAAGCCGCGCCGGCCGGGGAGCACGACCCTCCTCGTCGACCTGGTCGCGACGGCCGACACCTGGCAGCGGATCGGCGCGGAGGGCCTGACCCTCGGCCCCGGGATCGCGCTCTACGGCCGCATCGCCCCGCCACCGCGCCGCCAGCGGGTCACGGACCCCGTCTACCTCCAGGCCGTGGCGAGCATCTGGCGGAGCGGTCTGACACCGCCGCTGGCCGAGCTCCACGCGAAGGCCGCAGCCCAAGTGGGCCGGCCCGGGGCGCTGTTCCTCACCGCGGAGGCCGTGTCCGCCCCGGTCCCGGCGCGCAGGGAGCAGCCCGACGCCGAGACGGCCGCCGACCCGCTCCCCGCGATCCTCGCCGCCGCACGCGCGGGCCACCACGACCACGCGGCGTCGCTCGCCGCGCGGTGGGAGGGCTGGGCGGTGCAGAGCTACGGCCGCGGCTCCGCCCAGGCGGTCCAGTGGCTGGAGGTGCGGGCCGACCTGGCCCGCATCGCGGGCGACGCGGCCGGCAGCTGCGAGCTGTGGATGGCGGCGGTCGACGCGCGGCTCACCCGCCGCCAGGCCCCGGACGACCCGGACGTGGAGGCCGCGGTGGACCGGGCCCACCACCAGTGGCAGGCCGTGCGCGACGCGGCGCGAGCCCGGGAACTCGGACCGCGCCTGGTCGGCCTGCGCCGCCGGGTCCCGGGGCGGCGGCCGGGCGCGACGGAAGCCGTGCAACGCCGGCTCGAACTGCTGCACACCCTGCCGCAGGCCCTGACCGGGGGCCGGTGACCCGCGGCGGCGGACGTGGACGCACCCTGACCCGCGTGGGCGCGGGGCCGGGACACCGCCGCGTCCACGGGGCCTTCCGCTCCGACAGCCGACGGTCCCGGCGGGTCGGGCGCCGCCCATCGCCGGGGGGATCTTCCTCACACGGCTGGGCGGCCCGATTCCGCGTAGTCTGCGGCCATGACCGCTGATCGAATGAATCTCCAGGAGACCCTGGCGACACTCCTGGCCGGCAACGAGCGCTTCGTCGCCGGTGCGCCCGTGCACCCCAACCAGGACGCGGCCCGCCGTGCGGAGATCGCGCCCGCGCAGACGCCGTTCGCCGTCCTGTTCGGCTGCGCCGACTCCCGGCTCGCCGCCGAGATCATCTTCGACCGGGGCCTGGGCGACCTCTTCGTGGTGCGCACCGCGGGCCACGTCGTGGGCACGGAGGTCCTCGGCAGCATCGAGTACGGCGTGAGCGTGCTGGGCTGCCCGCTCGTCGTGGTCCTCGGCCACGACGCCTGCGGCGCGGTCGCGGCGACGCGGGCGGCGGTGGAGGAGGGCGCCACCGCCGGCGGCTTCGTGCGCGACGTGATCGAGCGCGTGACCCCGAGCGTGCTGGCCGCCAGGGCCGCCGGCTACAGCGAGGACGGCGACTTCATCGCCGAGCACATACGGCACACGGTCGACCTGCTGCTGGACCGCTCCCGCCTGCTCGCCGAGCGGGTCGAGGCCGGCGAGGTGGCGGTGGTGGGCCTCTCCTACCGCCTCGCCGACGGTACCGCCCAGCTGATCACCGCCCGGGGTCTGGAAGCACCGGCGGGCGCCGCGGGCTGACCCCCGCCGCCGGGACGGCGGTGCCGGGGGTGCGGGGGCCCGGCCCTGCGCCCGGACGCACCCGGGCGCGCCCCCGGAGGACCGCTGCCCGGGGTCGGCCGTTTCCGGACTCGCATCGATCGCGCATCGTAGGATGGGCGCATGTCCGGAGCGGCCCTCGGTGTCTCGACGGGTGCCGTGGCACGGCGCCTGGGAGTCTCGCCGACCACCGTGCGCTCCTGGGAGCAGCGGTACGGGATCGGGCCCGCGGTGCGCGAGGACGGCCGGCACCGGCGCTGGAGGCCCGAGGACGTCGCCATGCTGGAGGAGATGTGCCGGCTCACCTCGTCGGGCATACCGCCCGCCGAGGCGGCCCGCGCCGCGTTGGCCGTGCGCCTCAGGCTCGACGAGGACGTCCGCCCCGATCCGCCGCGCACACCGCGGGAGCCGCAGGCCGCGCAGGCGCCGCCGGGCGGCCCGCGGCGGGCCCGTCAGCCCGGCTCGGGCAACGGGCTGCCCCTCGGCGAGGTCCGCCAGGAGTGCCGGGGGCTGGCGCGCGCGGCGGTGCGGCTCGACGGGCCCGCCATGGAGGCCCTGCTGCAGCAGGCGGTGGACACCCACGGGCTGGTGACCGCCTGGAACGAGGTGATGGTGCCGACGCTCCACGCCGTGGGCCGCAAATGGGAATCCACCGACAACCGCTACGTCGAGGTGGAGCACCTGCTGTCCTGGCACGTGTCGACCACGCTGAGGCGGGCCGCGGTCACGGCGCCCAGCCCCTCGGCCCACTGCGCCGCCCCCGTCCTGCTGGCCTGCGTGCCCGGTGAGCAGCACACGCTGCCGCTGGAGGCCCTGGCCGCCGGGCTCGCCGAGCGGGGGCTGCCGACGCGGATGTTCGGCGCGGCCGTGCCCGCGGAGGCGCTGCGCGCGGCGGTGAACCGGTCGGGTCCGGCGGCGGTCGTGCTGTGGTCGCAGTCCCGCTCGACCGCGGACACCGCCCTGGCCCGGTACATGGCGGCCACGGCCTTCGGCCTCAAGGGGGCGCGGACCGCGCCCCTGGTCCTGCTCGCGGGCCCCGGCTGGTCCGTACGGGCCCTGACCGCGGGCATGGCGCGTCCCCACGGGCTGCGGGAGGCCCTGGACGCCATCGCCGCGCTCTACGGGGACGCGGGCGTCGTGGCGGGCGCCGGCGGGGGCGTGCCGCCGGGCCCCTGAGGTCAGTCCGCCGGCCGGCCCGGCCGCGGGCCGCCGCTCGTCGGCCGGCGCGGAGGGCGGGGGAGGAATCCGCTGGTGCGGGCCCGGTAGGCGGCGTACCCCGGGCGGTCCGCCATATGGGCCTCCAGCAGCCGCTTTCCGCTGCCCTTGACGAGGAGGGCGCTCATGACGAGCGGGGAGACGAGGGTGGCGGCCGCCGTCTGCCAGGTGGCACAGGCCGTGAGGTAGAGGCCCCACCAGACGAGGAAGTCGCCGAAGTAGTTGGGGTGTCGGGTCCACGCCCACAGCCCGCGGTCCATGATGCGGCCCCGGTGCGCGGGATCGGCCTTGAACCGGGCGAGCTGGTGGTCCCCGACCGCTTCGAAGAACAGCCCGCAGGCCCACACGACGAGGCCCAGGACGGCCGTGGCGTCCAGGGGCCGCGGCAGCAGCACGGCCGCCTGCACGGGCAGGGACACCAGCCAGACCAGGGCGCCCTGGAGGAGGTAGACGGTGCGCAGGGCGTACAGGGTCGGGCTGCCCGGGGCCCGCGCGAGCATGCGGGCGTACCGCGGGTCCTCCCCGTGCCCGCGTCCGCGGCGTGCGATGTGCACCGCCAGGCGCAGCCCCCACACGAGGGTGGCGGCGGCCACGGCGGTGCGCCGCGCGGGGTCGCCGTAGGGGGCCGAGAGGAACCAGGCGACGACGGCCACGGCCGCGAAGGCCAGGCCCCAGGCGGTGTCGACGATCCGGTGGACGCCCTTGACGGTGGCGACGGCGAACGTCAGCAGCATGACGGCCAGCGCCGTGGCGGCCGACGCGGCCAGGACGGTGGTGACGGCTCCGGCGTCGACGGCGCTCACGGCGGCGGCCCCTTCGGGTGGAGGTGTGCGGCCGTCATGCCGGCCCCGGCCCGGTGTGTGCGAGGGCGAGCTGGCGGACGTCGAGGTAGCGGGAGCGGAAGCCGGCCTCGGAGTAGGCGAGGTAGAACTCCCACATCCGGCGGAAGGTCCGGTCGAAGCCGAGGGCGGTGACCGCGGCGGACTCGCGGAGGAAGCCCTCCCGCCACAGCCGGAGCGTTTCGGCGTAGTGGTCGCCGTAGCCGCTGTCCTGGACGATCCGCAGCCCGGCGCGCCCGCTCTCGCGTACGAGGGCCTCCCGGGAGGGGATGAGGCCGCCGGGGAAGACGTACTTGCTGATCCAGGTGTGGGTGCGGGCCGTGTGCATCATCCGTGCGTGCGGCATGGTGATGGCCTGGAGCGCGGCGCGGCCGCCGGGGGCCAGCAGGCTGCGCAGGGCGCCGAAGTAGGCGGGCCAGTACGCGGCGCCCACGGCTTCGATCATCTCGACGCTCACGACCGCGTCGTGGACCCCGTCGATCCGGCGGTAGTCGCACAGCTCGACGCGCACCCGGTCGGCGACACCGGCGTCCGCGACGCGCCGCAGGGCGAGGTCGCGCTGTTCCCGCGAGAGGGTGACGGTACGGACGCGGGCGCCGCGCCGGGCGGCCCGGACGGCCAGTTCGCCCCAGCCGGTGCCGATCTCCAGGAGGCTGGTGCCCGGCCCGGTCCCGCACAGGTCGAGGAGCCGGTCGATCTTGCGGTGCTGGGCCGCCGTCAGGTGTCCGGCGTCGGCGGGCAGGGAGTCGAACACGGCCGACGAGTAGGTGAGGGTGGGGTCGAGGAAGGCGGCGAAGAGCTCGTTGGACAGGTCGTAGTGGCGCTGGACGTTGCGGCGGGCCCCGCCGGGCGTGTTCAGGTCCGAGGCGGGCCGCCGGTGGTTCCACGCGCGGCGCAGCCGGCGCAGCGCCGGGGGCGCGAGCTCGTCGACGTGGAGGGCGAGGACGGTCAGTACGCCGACCAGGTCGTCGCTGTCCCACTCGCCCGCCATGTAGGACTCGCCGAAGCCGATCAGCCCGTCCGCGCCGATCCGGCGGTGGAACGCCGCGGGGTCGTGCAGCACCAGGACCGGGGCGGGCGCGGCCGCCGCGCGCGGCTGTCCGGGGAGCACGGGCGCGCGGCCGGGGGTGCGCACGCGCAGCGGCAGGCGGGCGAGGGAGCGTTCCACGATCCGCCGCGCGACGGCGGTCCGCAGGGCCGAGGCCCGCGGCAGGCGGGCGACGTCCGGCCACGCGGCGGCGTCGACCAGGTGGCGTCCGGTGCGGCTCCCGTCGTGGGGAGGCGGGGGCAGGGTGAGGGTCACGGCGCGTCCTCCTGGACGGGATGGGCCGCGGGGGCCGGCCGGGGCAGGACCGGAAGGCCCTTGAGGTAGAGGCGGATCCCGTGCCGCCGGATGCCGAGCGACACCCCCAGGGTCGACCAGGGGTGGCGCAGGACGGCGGCGAGCAGGCCGGCGGCTCCGGCCGGGCGGCGGGTGCCGCGGACGGTCGCGGTCAGGGGGCGCGAGCCGTCGCCGTGGCAGAGCTGGACGGTCAGGTCCAGCCGGTCGCCGGGCAGCGGCAGCCTCATCCGGTAGCCGCCCTCGACGCCGAAGAACGGGGAGACGGGGAAGTCCTTGGCGACGTCGGCACGGCCGTGCCCGTCGGGGCGCAGCAGGTAGCAGTGGCGCTGCCCGTAGGTGTTGTGGACCTCGGCGACGACGCAGACGGGGCGGCCGGCCCGGTCGTGGCACCAGTACAGGGTCAGCGGGTTGAAGACGTGTCCCAGGACGCGCGCGTGGGCCAGCATGACCACCTGCCCGTCAGCGCCGTGCACGCCGTGCGCGGCGAGGTGGGCGTCGAGTGCGGCGCGCAGGGTCGGGGCGTCGCCCGCGAAGTGGTCCCGTGGGTCGAAGCGGGCGAGCGGTCGCAGGGCGCGGGGCAGTACCGGGAGCCGGTCCAGGTCGACCAGCCACAGGTAGGTCCGGTGCGCGAGCGCGTACCGGAAGGGCGTCACGCGGGTGTGCCGCACCTCGACGGCGTACAGGGCGGGAAGCCGGGACGCCGCCCGGGTCCGGGCGGCGGGGGCGGGTCGGGGGCTCACCAGGTCACCCCGAGGGACCTGGCCGCCTCGACGCCCGAGCGGCAGCCGTCCTCGTGGAACCCCCACCCGTGGTAGGCGCCCGCGTAGACGGTGACCCGGTCGTTCAGGGAGGGCAGCAGGCGCTGCGCCGCGACGGACTCGGGCGTGTAGACGGGGTGTTCGTACGTCATCCGGGCCAGGACGGTGGTCTCGTCGATACGGTCGCCGGGGTTGAGGGTGACGAGGTGCGGCTCGCCGTCCGGCAGGCGCTGGAGCCGGTTCATGTCGTAGCTGACCTGCACGGAGCCGGGACGGGCCGAGCAGGAGGGGAGCCAGTAGTTCCAGGAGGCACGGGCGTGCCGGCCGCGGGGCAGCAGCGAGGTGTCCCGGTGCAGCACGGTCGGGTTGCGGGAGTAGGTGAAGGCGCCGAGGACGCGGCGCTCCCGCTCGGTGGGGTCGGCCAGCAGGCGCAGGGCCTGGTCGGGGTGGACGGCGATCACGACGGCCGCGTGCGCGGACGCCTCCCCGTCCTCGGTGACCACGCGTACGCCGTCGGCTCCGCGGACGACCCTGCGGACGGGCGTCGAGGTCCGGACGGAGGCGAGGGGTTTGGCGGCCCGCTCCACGTAGGTTCCGCAACCTCCGGTCACGGTCTTCCACCGGGGGGATCCGGTGACCGACAGCAGGCCGTGCTGGTCGAGGAAGCGGAAGAGGTACGCGGCCGGGTACCGCAGGGCGGTGTCGGGCGCGCAGGACCAGACGGCCGCGACCAGGGGGACTGCGAAGTGGCTGACGAAGTAGGGCGGGAAGCGGTGGCCGCGCAGGAAGCCGCCCAGGGTCGCGGTCGTGTCGCCGCAGGCCAGCAGGCGGCGGGCGGCGCGGTGGAAGCGGGGCACGTCGGCGAGCATCAGCAGGTGGCGGCCGCGCAGCAGGTTCCCGCCGCCGAGCAGCCCGCGCGGGCCCCGGGCACCGGCGTACTCCAGGCCGCAGCCGTCGCAGCGGACCGACATGCTCATCTCGGAGTCCTGTGTGGCCACGTCCAGTTCACGGAAGAGGCGCAGCAGGCTGGGGTAGGTCCGCTCGTTGTGGACGATGAACCCGGTGTCCACGCCGACCGTCCCGCCGCCCGCCGACGGCAGCCGGTGGGTGTGCGCGTGGCCGCCGAGGCGCCCGTCGGCCTCGTAGAGGACCACGTCGTGGGTGCGGGACAGCACGTACGCGGCCGTGAGCCCGGACACTCCGGCTCCCACCACTGCGATGCCGGGTCGCTCCAACCTCTCCACCCCCTGGTGTCGTGGGCCCGGGGAACGCCTGCGGCCGGGCCCGGTGTGCGTCGGACTATGCGGTGTCGCGGCCCGCCGGGACGGGGCCGCTGTCGGTGCCGGATTCCCCGGCGGCGGAGGCGGCGCGGAGCCTGAGCCTGCGCATGCCCCGGCGGGCGTGGCTCTTGACGGTGCCGAGCGGCATCCCGGTGCGATCGGCGATTTGTACCTGGGTGAGGTCGGCGTAGTAGGCGAGGGCCAGCACCTCGCGCTGGAGCCGGGGGAGGAGGGAGAGCTCCCGGGCGACCACGATCCGGTCGACCGCCCGCTCGGGGGCCGCGTCCGGGTCGTCCGGGAGGGGGAGGGCGGTCGCGGCGGCCATCAGGTCCAGGCGCCGGGTCCGCGCGGCCAGCGCGTCCGCCGTCTTGCGGCGGGTGATCCCCAGGAGCCACGCCGGCAGCGTGCCGCGGTCCGGGCGGAACCCGGACCGTCCGCGCCACGCCGCGACGAACACCTGCTGGGCGACGTCCTCCGCCTCGCGCCAGTCGCCCAGGGCGCGGTGGGCCTGGGCGTGGACCAGGCGGCTCCAGCGCTGGTGGGCGAGGGGCAGCCAGCGTTCGTCGTCCTGGACCAGCAGCGCGGCGATCGCCGCGTCGGAGAGCGCCCCGTCCGCCCGGGCACCCGCCGGGCGGGCCGGACTCACGGCGTTCCCGGTGCTCCCGGTGCGAGCCGTCGGTACCGCCATGACGCCTCCTCCTCCGGTCCGCGATGGGTCGCGTCCGCCGGAGCGGGGGTCCCCCGCGCACGGAAGGAGGTGCCTCCGGAGCCGGTGGACGCGATGGGGTCAGCCTCCCGGGACCACGGCAGCCCTATCAACTCGCAGCGGTTGTGCATCGAAAACTCCCGCTTCCCCCTTCCCCCTTCCCCCCTTCCCCCTTCCCCCCTCTCCTTCCGCCCTCCGCCTTCCGGCGGATCCGGATCAGTGGATCCCGCGGGCGTGCCGGAACCGGGCCAGCCCGTCCGTGAGGGCGATCAGGGGATCCGGGTAGTCGTAGGCCGCCCGTTCGAGTCCGGTGAGGCGCCAGGGCTCGTGGACCGCCGCGCCGTCGAGTCCGGCGAGCTCGGGGACCCAGCGCCGGACGTACGCGCCGTCCGGGTCGTAGCGGCGGCCTTGCAGCACCGGGTTGAGGACCCGGTTGGGCCGGGTGTCCGTTCCGGTGCCGGCCACCCATTGCCAGTTGAGCTGGTTGTTGGCCATGTCGCCGTCCACCAGCAGGTCCAGGAAGTGGCGTGCTCCTTCGCGCCAGTCCACGTAGAGCGTCTTGGCCAGGAACGAGGCGGCGATCAGCCGGCCGCGGTTGTGCATCCAGCCCTCGTGGGCGAGCTGCCGCATGGCGGCGTCGACCACCGGGTACCCCGTCCTGCCCTCCTTCCAGGCCCGCAGGTCCTCCTCGGCCTCCCGGCCCCGGCGCCAGCGGTCGTCGCGGGTGCGGTAGTCCCGGCCGGCGCAGTCGGGGCGGGCCGCGAGCACCTGCTGGTGGAAGTCCCGCCAGCACAGCTGGCGGATGAACGCCGCGGCGCCGGCGCCGCCGTGCCCGTGCGCGCGGTACACCGCCTCGCCCGCCGACACGGTTCCGAAGTGAAGGTGGGCCGAGAGCCGGGAGGTGGCGTCCCCCGCCAGGTCGTCGTGCCGCTCCTCGTACCCCCCGACGTGGTGCGACAGCCAGGACCGCAGGAGTCCGCGCCCCTCCCGCTCGCCGCCGGCGGCCAGCCCCGGCGACAGGCCGGCCTGCGCCGAACGCGTCGGCACGTCCTGCGACCGCAGCAGGGCCGGGACCCGCAGCACCGGGGGAGCGGGCCACGGAGTGCGCAGCGGTTCGGTGCTCCAGCGCCGGAAGTACGGGGTGAAGACCGCGAAGTGGTCGGAGCCCTGCGGGGTGAGGGCGCCGGGAGGCACCACGGTGTTCACCGCCTCGTGGACCAGGAGACGACAGCCCTGCGCCTGCAGGGCGCGCCGCAGCCGGGTCTCCCGGGCCCGGGCGAACGCCGTGTACCCGGCCGCCGTGTGCACCTCGACGGCCCCCGCCTCGTGCGCCGCCCGGCACACCTGCGCCACCGTCTCGCCCGTGCGCACGACGAGCCGGCCGCCGCGGCTGCGCAAGGACGCGTCGAGGTCGGTGAGGCAGTCGGCGAGGAAGGCCAGCCGGTTGGGCGCGGCGAAGCCGGCCCGGTCCACGGCCGGGTCGCGCACGAACAGCGGCACGATCTCCCCGCCGCCCTCCAGCGCGGCGCGCAGCGGCGGGTGGTCGTGCACCCGCAGGTCGGACGTGAACAGGACGACGGCGACGGCCATGGGCCACTCCCGGTGATCGGCCCGCGGCCACGCGCAGGGCGGTGCCGGCAGGACAGGACGACTGACGCAGTGCATTCCGTCCTGCGCCGCCCGGCGGATGCACCGGCGGCCGCCCGCGCGGACCGCTGTCCTCGCTCAGAGCGCCCGGGGGGCGGGCGGAGCCTGCGGGGGAGACAGGCGCGACCCGAGGCGCAGGCGCATCTCCCGGGCGGCCAGGCGCTGGTCCGGGGAGCAGTCGGCGTCCTCCAGGACGCCGAGGAGGACCACGATCGCCCGCGCCTCGTCCGCGGTCACCAGTTTGAGGCGGGTCTCGGCCGTGGCGTCGAGGAGCACGTCCAGGAAGTCTTCGTCCATGCCGTCACAACGCCCGGCCGCCCCGACGGTCACCGCCCGCCGGCCGGGTCGGCGCACGCGCCGCCGGAGCCTCACGGCGCCGGGCCCCTGCCGCTCCTGCGCCGTCTTCGGGCCGTGCCCGCCGCCGGGCGGTCGGGGGAGTCAGGCGGCCGGGCCGACCGTGATGCGCCGGCCCGGATCGGTGGTGTCGTGGACCGTGTACGTGGCCGAGATGGTGGCCGAGGTGATCGAGGCGGGGCAGAAGAAGCCGCCCTCCAGCCTGATCGGCACGGGCGCCGCGGCCAGTCCCAGGGCCGGGTCGGCGGCCCCGGCGTCCCAGCGGGCCGGGAGGAGGGCGGCGGAGCCGGGGGCGGCCGTGACGGCGCAGGACAGCAGGCCGCTGGTCCGCAGGACGAAGCCGCCCGCCGGCATGGACAGCCGCCCGGTGGTGCCCGCGGCCGCGTACTGGAGCCGTACCTCCCAGGGCCCGCGGTCCTCGTTCGTCTCCACCGCCACGCGCAGCCCCGGCGCGTCGGTGCTGCACTCCTTGAAGACCGGCGGGCTGATCCGCAGCGAGACCGGGCCGGCGGGATTGGTCGCGGCGGAGCCGGAGGGAACCGTGTTGCCCGAGGAGGAGGAACGGGCGCAGGTGACGGTGATCGGCCCGGCCTCGAAGGTCACGGGCCCGTCCGTGACGGCGTCGAACCGGTGCCCGGCGGGGGCCATCGACGTGCCCCCCGGGGCGGCGGCCGAGGCGGCAGCGGGCACGGGGACGAGCACGCCGCCCAGAGCCAGGCAGACGAGGGGGACCAGCCGGACCTTCTTGATCATTTCCATGGGACGAGCCTACGGATTCCCGCTCACCCGGACGCAGGGCCGAACGGCCCGCCCTGCGCGGGAGGTTGGTCCCGGTCTCCGGGACCCCCGGGCCCCGGGCCGGCGGTCAGGCGGCCTCCTGGCGCCCGGGCGCCCTCCGCGTCCGCACTCCGCCGAGGACGAGCGCCAGCCCGACGACGGCGACGCCGAGGTGGGCGCCGGACGGAAGGTCGACGACCTTGTGGAGCCAGCCCCACTCCGTGCCGAAGAAGGTCTGTGAGACGAAGCCGACGAGCCCCTGGGCCCCTACGACGTACCCGATGCTTTCGACGGTGTATCCGATGGTTGTTCGCACGGACCAACCCTCCTACGGCGGCGCCGCGAGATCGTCCTCCGCAGGGCCGAAAGCGCGGTAGGCCGAAGGATGCAGTCGCCCACCGGGACCGGTGGCCGGCGCCGGGCCATAACCCCTGGTGCTGGACGGCAGCAGGACCCTCTATTGGCCACGGGAGCCGGCTGCCGCCAGGCTGGAACGCATGCGAAACGTGACGGATCCCCGAGAAGGGCGGACCGCCCTCAAGGCGGTCATTGCCGCGGAACGCCGCCGACTGGCCGACCTGTTCGACGGCCTGCGCGAGGACGAGTGGGACGCGCCCAGCCTCTGTGAAGGCTGGTCGGTCCGCGAGGTCGTCGCGCACATGTCCATGGGGTTCCGGCTCTCCCTGCCCGCCACCCTGGCCGAACTGGTCAAGGCCCGGGGGAACCTGCACCGCATGACCGGCCGCGTCGCCCGCCGGGACGCGGCCGCCCACTCCGCCGCCGAGCTCAGCGGCTTCCTGCGCGACAACGCCGACCATCCGTGGACCCCGCCGGTCGGCGGGCTCACGTCCGCCCTCGGGCACGACGTGGTCCACGGGCTGGACGTCACCACCGCCCTCGGGCTCGACCGGCGCGTCCCCGAGGACCGGCTGCCCGTCCTGCTCGACGCCGTCAGACCCGGCGGCCTGCGGTTCTTCGGCGTCGACCTCACCGGAGTGCGGCTTTGTGCCGAGGACGCGGACTGGTCCTACGGCGCCGGAGCCCCCGTGTACGGAGCCGCCCAGGACCTCCTCCTCGTCACCTTCGGCCGCCGCCTGCCGCCGGGCCGCCTCCACGGCGGAGCCGCCGACCGCTTCACCCGCCGGTGACCGCCGTGACCGGGCCCCCGTACGTCGTTTCCGTCCCCCTGCGCCCGAGAGCGGCCGCCCGGGGTTGATCCCCGCAGGCCGGCGGGCGCGGGCCTGTTCCGCGCGCGCCGGCCTGCCGTGCCGTGCCCGCCGGTCCCGGTCGGTTACGCGGGGCGGGGGACGTACGCCAGGCCGTGGGCGCCGGGTTCGGCGAGCTTGGCGATGTCCAGCCGGGCCAGGCGTTCCAGCGTCTCCAGGTCGACGACGTCGACGGTGGAGGAGACGACGCAGGACACGTAGCCGAGCCGGCCGTCGGGGGAGGAGGTGATGGTGAGTGGGAAGAGCCCGACCTCGACCTCGCCCAGCCGCTTGCGGGTGCCGGCGTCGAACACCGTGAGGAGGCCCGGTGCGTGGCGACCGAGCTGCGCCCCCGGCTCGGCCGTCATGCGCAGCTCGCCCGCGAGGAGCTTGCCCGTGGACGTCAGGTGGACCGGTAGGACGACGTTCTCCGTGGGGAGGGTGTCGACGACCGACGCCGTCCGGGCGTCGACGACCCGGATCCCGGTGGCCGGCCGCTCCTCGGCGCCGCCGGCGAAGTTGCCGTACGGCGCGGCGACGAAGGCGTGCGTGCCGTCGGCGGAGACCGCGAGCCCCTCGCTGCCCGGGACCTCGACCTTCGCGGTGAGGACGCCCCGTTCGAGGTCCACGACGGACACGAACGGCGCCTCCTTGTTGGTGGCGAAGCCGGTCCGCCCCGCCGGATCGATCGCGAACCAGTGCGGGCCGGGCGCGTCGGTGTCGATCCTGCCCAGCGGCAGGCGGGAGGCGGTGTCGACGACCACGACGCCGCCGGGCCGGTCCTCCCCGCTCTCGACGCTGACGTAGAGCCGCCCGCGCACCGTGTCCAGCGCCAGGCCGTGCGGCCCGTGTTCCGGTGCGAGGTCGACGATGTCGACGATGCGGCGGCTGTCGGGATCGATGACGGCGAGCTCGGTGCGGCGGCCGCCGTTCGCGTGGTAGTAGCCCGAGTGGTACGTCAGCGTGCACCACAGCAGCCGCTGCGTCGGGTCGTAGCACAACTCGTGCGGCTCGGCGGGGACGAGGACGTCGCCGAGGTGCCGGTCGGAGGCGGCGTCGAAGAACGAGACCGTCGGTCCGCTCTGGCTGACGACGGCGAGCACGTCGCCTTCTCGACCGGCACGGGGGGACTGCTGCACAGCGGCTCCTTGAACGGGGCGGAACGGGGATGCCGCGCGTTTTCGCGGGCATGCCCACTGTCCGGTGCCGGGGGGTGGGGCAGCAATGCAAAGATTGACACCTAATCATTGCCGTGAACGTAAGAACGCAGTTCAGGAGATGTGTGTCGATGGATCTCAACCTGCTGCGCGTGCTGGACGCCCTGCTCCAGGAGAACAGCGTGACCCGCGCCGCGGAGCGCCTCGGGACCTCGCCCGCGGCGGTCAGCCGGACCCTGGCGCGGCTGCGCCGCACCGTCGGAGACCCGCTGCTGGTCCGGGCCGGCCAGGGGCTGGTCCCCACCCCGCGCGCCGTGGAACTCCGCGAGGAGGTGGGCGTGTTGCTGCGCAGCTGTGACAGCGTGCTGCGGCCCGGCGCGGGGTTCGACGCCGTGCACCTCCAGCGCACCTTCACCGTGCAGGCCGCCGACCTGCTGCTGGTGGGGCTGGCCGGGAGCCTGATCGAGCGGATCCACGCGCAGGCCCCGCAGGTGGACGTGGTCTTCCTGCCGGAGGCGGTGGAGGGAGGTCCCGGGCTGCGGCAGGGCTGGGTGGACGTCGAACTGGGGGTCCTCGGGCACCTGGACCCGGAGATCCGGACCCGGCCGCTGGCCCGGATGCCGCTGGTCGGGATCGCCCGCAGCGGCCATCCCCTCTTCGACGGACCGGTCGACGCCCGCCGATTCGCCGAGGCCGACCACATCGGCATCTCCCGGCTCGGCAAACGCCTCGGACCCATCGACGGCGCCTTGGCGGAGCTCGGGCTGCGCCGCCGGACCGCGGTCGTCGTACCCAGCCACACGAGCGCGATGATGCTCGCCCGGGACAGCGACCTCGTCGCGCTCAGCCTCGCCGGCTGGCTCCCCGACACCGTCGAGGCCATGGGCCTGCGGACGTTCCCCGTTCCCCTGGACCTGGAGCCCCTGGACCTGGGAATGGCCTGGCACCCCCGCAACTCGGCCGATCCGGGGCACCGCTGGTTCCGCGAGCACCTCGCGGCCGCCGTCGGTGTTCCGCCGGGCATGGCGGCCGCGGAGATGGGTACGACCCCCGGGTACGGGTGATCACGGGAGCGTCCGAGGGACAGGGTGTCGGAAGTGATTCGAAAGCTGCAGGCGGTCGCGCTGGACTGTGCCGATCCGGTGTCGCTGGCGGAGTTCTACGCAGGTCTGCTCGGCGGCCGGGTGGTGGTCGACCCGGACGATCCCGAGTGGGTCGTGGTGGACGGATTCGAGGGAACGCCGCTGGCCTTCCAGCGCGTGGACGGCCACCGGCCGCCCGAATGGCCCGGCCGGCAGCGCCCGCAGCAGATCCACCTCGACTTCGACGTCGACGACCTCGACGGGGAGGAGGAGCGGGCGCTCGCCCTCGGCGCGACCCTGCTGGAACGGACGGACCAGCTCCGCGCGGACGCCAACTGGCGGGTCTACGCGGATCCGGCCGGCCACCCCTTCTGCCTCTGCCTGCACTGACGTCGGGCTCCGGCGGAGCGGGCCCGGCGCCGGCCCGGGCCTCCGGCGGGCGGGGGGTCAGCGGCCGGACAGGGCGTCGGCGGCGGTCTCGTCCAGCACCCCGAGGTAGTGGGTGCGGAGCGTGATCCCGGGGTCGGCGCCCGGCGCCCGTCGCAGGGCGACGGCCGCCGCGTGCTCCGGCCCCACCGGCACGTCCCGGACCGTCCACCCGGGCGGCCGGGCCGGCGCCCCGAGGCCGGGGTCGCCCAGGTAGTCCAGGTTCGGATTGCGGCCCACCCCCGTGCCGAGCCCCTTGAGGTAGGCCTCCTTGCGGGCCCACAGCCGGGCGAAGACGGCGGGCCGCAGGGCGGGTTGGGCGGCGCGGATGGCCCGCTGCTCGGCGGGGTGCAGGGCCTCGGCCACGGTGGTCGCCCGGTGCGGCGCCGGCAGCGCCTCCACGTCCACGCCGACCGGCCGCCCGGCGACCCCGATCAGGACCAGTCCGCCCGTGTGGGACAGGGAGAAGTGCGGTGCGCCGGAGCCGTCCAGGGCCGGGCGCCCGTGGGGTCCGCCGCAGCAGGGGCACGACCGGGACACGAAGCGCAACTCCCCGGGAGCGACACCCTCGTACGCGCAGAGCACCCGGCGCAGCGCGAGGTGCGCGGCCACGTAGCGGCTCCGGTCGAGGGGGTACACGAAGGCGGCGACCCGGGCGCGCTCCTGCGCGTCCAGCGGGGACCGGTCGAGGACGACGGAGCGCAGCCCCGCGTCCGGGACGTGGAAGAGCCACAGGTCCAGCGAGTCCCCGGCCGGCCGGGAGCGGGGCCCCGGCCAGGGTGCGGGCGGCCATCCCGGTGGCGGGCATGACGGCGGGCGGGACGGCTCCAGGTGGGACAGCACGCGACACTCCGGTGGGTTCGGCGGCCAACTCCTGTCCCGGCACGATAACCCAGCCCGGGGAAACGGGAATTGATGGCCGAATATCGGCTGAACCGTTCCGGCGGACCCCTGCCCCGCGCCCTGCGCACCGCGGGGATAAGGGAATTCGGGTGCAAGGAAAGGCTGAAATCCGTGCGCTTCTCCGCCGGCAGGCGGCTCGCGGTGGCATGTGCCCCGGCCAAGGTCCAGTCCATTCTGGCTCAAATCGAGCTGATCGTCCGCAAGTTCCGACGGCACATCCCTTACGATCTTGGTCACGCAGGGACATTCCGGCGTCGTATCGCCGGATGACCAGAGGCGGTTCCACGAAGGAAGAGGGAAATGCAGTGGTGTTCACCGCTGGAATGGCGCGGGGCCCGGTGCCGACCCCGGACGTCCCCACCCCTGAACTCGAAACCTTGCTGCGCCACGCCGCCGAGGCCCGTACGGGCACCGCGCGGGCCGTCCTCGTCAGGGGCCCCGCCGGAATCGGCAGGACCCGGCTGCTGACCCTCGCGCGGCGGCACCTGGAGGCCGGCGGCTGGGCCGTGCGCCATGCCGCCGCCCCGCAGGACGGCCCGGCCCGCACCCGTGCGGTGGACACCCTGCTGCCGCCCGGGCCCGGTTCCCCGCCCCCCGCCACCGGGCTCCGCGACCTCTGCCACGACCGGCACGTCCACCACCGGGCCCTCGACCTGCTCGCCGCCGGCCCCCTGGCCCTGGTGGTCGACGACGCCCAGTGGTGCGACGAAGCCTCCCTGCGCTCGGCCGAGTTCATCCTGCGCCACGCCGCCGCCCGGCCCCTGCTCCTGGTCCTCGCGCAGCGCACCGACGCCCCCGGCCCCGGAACCCCCGTACTCGCCGAGATCCTCGCCCGGGGCCGCTGCACCCTGCTGGAACCCTCCCCGCTCGCCGCCCCCGCCATCGCGCACCTCGCGGCCCGGATCCACGGCAGGCCGGCGGACGAGCGGTTCGTCCGGCGCTGCGCCGAGCTCACCGGCGGCAACCCGCTGCTCCTGGACCGGATGCTCACCGCCCTGCACGCCCTCGGCATCCCGCCCGTCGCGGACGCCGTCCACCGGCTGGACGCCGTCCACCAGTGCGTGCGGGCCTCACGGGTGCCCGAGCTGCTGGCCGCCGGCCCGTCCCGCGCCCGGCAGGTGGCCACCGCCCTCGCGGTCCTCGGCCGGGCCGCTCCCGACCTGCTCGCGGCGCTCTGCGGACTGGACGTCCGGGCCGTGGAGGGCGCGCTGACGGCGCTGCGCCGGATCGAGGCCGTGGAACCGGGCTCCCCGCCGCACATGAGCGAGGGCGTCCGCGCCGGGGTCCTCGCCGGCCTGCCCGCACCCGACCTGCGGGACCTGCGGATCCGGGCCGCCCGGGTCCTCAGCGACGCCGGCCGGCCCGCCCCGGAGGTCGCCGAGCAGCTCGCCCCGCTGGACCGGATCGACGAACCGTGGATGTTCGCGGTCCTGCGCGACGCCGCCGCCGAGGCCCCCACCCGGGCGACCGTCAGGGCCGCCGGGCGCTGGCTGCGCGGCGAGGCCGGCCGCGCCCTCACCGACGCCGAACGCGGCGGGCTCCACGTGGAACTGGCCCGCGCCGCCAGCCGTACCGTCGTCACCCCCGCCCACGCCCTCTGGCACCTGCGCCGGGCCCTGGCCCTCACCCCCGACGCGCGCGGACAGGCCCCCGTGGCGGTGCAGTACGCCATGATGGCGCTCGGCACCCGCCGGGCCCCCGAAGGCCTGCGGCTACTGGAGCAGGTGCTGGACGGCCTGGCCTGCCCCGCGGCCGACGGTGCCGGCCCCGCCGACCGGGACCTGCGCACGACCGTCGAATCCGCCCTGCTGGCCACCGCCGTCAACGACCGGACGGCGCTGCCCGCCGCCCGGGCCCGGGCCGCCGCCCTGCCCGTACCGACCGGGCACGGCCCGGCCGACCGGCGTCTGCTCGCGGCGCTCAGCGCCTTCGCCGCCCTGGACGGCGGATCGGCGGCCCGGGCCTCCGCCCTCGCCCGCCAGGCCTTGCGCGCCGACGAACCCGGCACCGCCGGCTGGGGGGTGTTCTGCTCCTCCGCCGTCCTCGCGCTCGCCGACTGCGTGGACGAAGCCCTCGCCGCCCTGGACCGCGCGCTGTCGCCGGCCCAGGAGCACCCCCCGCTGTGGCCCCGGCGCGCCGCGCTCGCCGGCCGTTCCCTGATCCTGCACGGCATCGGCGACGTCGCCGCCGCGGCGCGCGACGCCCGGGCCGCGACCGAGATCACCGGCCCGGCCGGGGCACCGCCCCTCGCCCACCTCGCACTGAGCTCCGTCCTGCTCTCCCAGGGAGAGGCCGCCCGGGCCGGCGCCGTGCTCGACGGACTGGCCCGTACCGCGCGCCACCTGGACCGCAGTGTCTGGGAACGGCACCTCTTCCTGTACACCTCCGGGGAGGTCCGCCGGGAGCGGGGCGACCTCGAAGGGGCACTCGCACTGTGGCGCCGGTGCGGGCGCAGCCAGGAGGAGGCGGGCATCGCCAACCCGGTCCTCGCCCCCTGGTGGCTGCCGACCGCCACCACGCTGGGCCGGCTGGGCCGCGGCGCCGAGGCCGCCGGGCTCGTCGAGGAGGCCCTGGAGCGGACCCGCAGCTGGGGCACCCCGCGCGCCCTGGGGCTGGGCCTGGTCGCGGCGGCCTCCGTCGTCGGGGGCCGGGACCGGACGGAGCTGCTGGCCGAGGCGGTGGAGACGCTGGCCGCCTCGCCGGCCCGGCTGGAACTGGCCAGGGCCGAGTACAAGCTGGGCCGCGAGCTGCTCGCCCTCGGCGACGCCCGGGGGGCGCGCGGCCACCTGCGCCAGGCCATCGAACACGCCACCCGCTGCGGCTCCCACGCACTGACCGCCACCGCCCGCCACACGCTGGTCACCGCGGGCGGACGGATGCCGCAGCTGGCCGCGGCCCCCGTGGACTCGCTGACCCCCAGCGAGCGCCGGATCGCCACCCTGGCCCAGCGCGGCCACAGCAACAAGAAGATCGCCGAGGCGCTGTTCATCACCCCGCGCACGGTGGAGATGCACCTGACCAACGTCTACCGCAAGCTCGACGTCCGGGGCCGCGGCGACCTGCCGCACGGCCTCGGCTCCCGCGCCCGCCCCGCCGTCCGCTCCACCGTGCCCCACCCGGCCGACGGCGTGTCGGCCACGCCCTGAGCCGTGTCCTTCGGATCAGGCCGGATCAGCCCGCGGTGCCGGACGCCGGGGGGTCCGGCCCGATCCGAACGACACGGCCTGGGGACCGTCGCCGCAATCCCGCCCGCCCCGCGACGCTCTCCCGGCCACCGCTGGGAGGTGCCCCCGGGCACGCACTCCCGCCGCACCGGCCGCACGACCGCGTACGCGGCCACGAGGCCGTACGCCCGGCGCGCCGGGAGCACGCGCCCGTCGCCGCGGGGCGGGAGGGAGTTCGGCGGCGGGGGGCTTCGGCGACGGGCTCTGACGGCGCGTCCGGGACCGTTCCCGGACGGGGGCGCACGGCCGCCGCCCGGGCCCGCCGCCCGACCGGAGGGCGCAGGGCCCGCCGGCCCCCGCGGAGCGCCGCACGGGGCCGGCGGGGGAGACCCACCGACACGACACCCAGGAGGACGGACAGCCATGCCACGGACGACAGCCGCCCCGCCCGGCCCCGCGGCGGGCCCGCCCGGCCCGCACCCCGGCCCGGGCTGCCCGGCGGTGCCCATCGGACGGGACACCGAGGACCGGCTGCTGCGCGGCCTGCTGGCCGACCTGCGGCGGGGCCGGCCCGCGGTCGTCGCGGTCCAGGGGCCGCCCGGCATCGGACGCAGCACGCTGCTGGACCATGCGGCGGCCCTCGCCGAGGAGGCCGGCGTACGGGTCGCCGCCGCGGCCGCCTCGCCCGCGGAGACCTGCCTGCACCACGGGATCGCCGCCCAGCTCCACGCCCAGCTGCTCCCCGGGACCGCCGCACCGGACCTCCCGCCCGGCCCCGCACGGCCCGGCGGCGTACGGGCCCGCCCGCCCGCCGACCTCTGCGGCCCCTTCCTGGCCGCCGCCCGCAGCCACCCCCTGCTGCTCGTCGTCGACGACACCCAGTGGGCCGACCCCCCGTCACTGCGCCTGCTCCAGGCACTGGCCCGGCGGCAGGCCGGGGTGCCGCTGATGCTGCTCACCTCCCGCAACAGCGCCGCCCGGCCGGACCCCCACGACCGGATCGAGCCCTGCCCGCTGGCCGACGGGCGCTCCGTGGCCCGGTACGCCCTCGACCTGCCCCCGCTGTCCACCGCAGCCGTCCGCCGGGTCCTCGACGCCGCCTGGCCCGACGGCATCGACGCGGCCTTCCACCAGGAGGCCGCCCGGTGCCTCGACGGCAACCCCGCCCTCCTGCGCTCGGTCGTCGCCCGGTTCACCCGGCACGGCTGGACCCCCCGGACCGGCCACCTCGACCACCTCGCGGAGAGCACGGCCGAAGCCGTCAGGGAACGCACCGTGCGCACCCTTCCCCTGCTGCCCGCGGAACTCCTCGGCGTACTGCGGGCGATCGCGGTCGCCGGCCCCGACTGCACCCCGGGCCTGATCGACGCGCTGGCCGCCGGCCCCGGCACCCCGGGCACCGCCCGGGCCCTGACCCTGCTGTCCGGCACCGGCCTGCTCGCCGACGGCCCCCGCCCCGCCCTGCGCAGTGGGGCCGCGGCCCGGGCCGTACTGGCCGACCTCGACACCGGGCAGCGGGAGGACCTCCACGCCCGGGCCGCCGCCTGGGCCCACCGGGCGGCCCTGCCCGACCGCGCCGTGGCCCGGATGCTGCTGGGCGCCGGCCGGATCGGCGCCCCCTGGGCCGTGGCGGCGCTGCGCCGCCGGGCCGCGGAGCACCGGGCGGCCGGCCGCCACGCCCGGGCCGCCCGGCTGCTGGAGCGGGCCCTGCGCGAGCCGGTGCCGCAGGCCCTGCGGGTCCGGCTGCTCACCGAACTGGGCACCGCCACGCTCCCCGCCTCGCCCGAGGCCGCGAGCCGCCACCTGTACCGCGCCCTGGACCCCCCGGCGGGCGCGGACCCGTCCGCGCCCGCCGACCCCGGCACGGTCCGGGCCCGGCTCCGCGCGGCCGAACTCCTCGTGGCCCGCGGTGACGTCCTCACCCCCGCCGCCCGTATCGCCCGGGCCGCCGCCGACGCGGAGCCGGGCACCGCCGAGCACTCCGCGCTGAGGGCCCTGCACTGGATGGCCGAACACGGCCGTCCCGACCCGGAGGAGGGCTGCGGGCCGCCGCTGCCCGACGCCTGGCCCGCCCGGCCGCAGCAGGCCGCCGAGGCCGCCGTGGCCGCCTGGCGGACCGCGCAGCGGGGCCTGGACATCACGCGCGCCCGCGCGCTCGCCCGGGCCGCCCTGGCACCGGAGGCCCGAACGCACGTGCCGCCGGCCGTCCGGACCGCCGCGGCGTACGCGCTCGTCCTGAGCGGGGACACGGAGGAGGCCCGCGGCGCGCTCGACGGGATCCTGGTGTGCGCCGGACGGCGGGACGCCCGGCCGGTGGCCGGTGCGGCCCTGCTCGTCACCTGCCTCGCCGAGCTGTGGGGCGGACGGGACGCGGCCGCCTCCGAGGCACTGGACCGGTGCGAGGAGGTCATGCCGGGCCGCCTCTGGCACCCCCTCATGGCGCCCGGCCCCCTCGCCCTGCGGGCCCTGCTGGACCTGCGCCGGGGGGACGCGGACGCCGCCGCGCGGATCCTGGAGACCCGGCTCCCGCCCGCCGCCGAGGGAGGCCTGGCCTGGGCCTACCTCCTCTACGCGCGCGGACGGGTCCGGCTCGCGGCCGGCGAGCCGGACGGGGCCCTCGCCGACCTGCTGGAGTGCGGGCGCCGGCTGCTGGCCCGGCAGGCGGTCAACCCCGCCCTGCTGCCCTGGCGTTCGGCGGCCGCGCGGACCCGCGACCCCGAGGACCCCCTGGCGGTGCGGCTGCTGGCCGAGGAGCGCCGCCGGGCCCTGCTCTGGGGCTCGCCCGTCGCACTGGCCACGGCGCTGGCCCCGCGCCCCGGCGGAGCCGGCGCACCCGGTGCGGCGGCGCGGGCCCGGGGGCGCGCGGCCGGCTGGCAGTACCGGCAGGCGCTGGTGGCCCTCGGCACGGCCCCCTTCTCGGGCCACCTCACCGTCGACACCCTGCTGGACGACGACCGGTCCGCGGCCGGCCCCGTACCGGACCCGGGTGCACCGGAAGGGGGAGCGGCAGGGGGACCGGCAGGGGCCGGGCATCCGGCACCGGACGCGGACCTCGGCGCGCGGCCCGAACGGCCGCGGCCCGCCCCGGCGCACGGCGGCCCGCAGAGCCCCCGGCGCGGCGCGGCTCCGGCTCCGGGAGCGGCGGCCGCCCTGCTGACCGACGCCGAGTCCCGGGTCGCGGCGCTCGCCGCCGGCGGCCTGCCCAACCGGGCCATCGCCGGGGAACTCGCCGTCACCCCCCGCACGGTCGAACAACACCTGACGAAGGCCTACCGGAAGCTCGGCATCCGAGGGCGACCCCAGCTGGCCGCGGCACTGGAACGAACAGCGACGGAGGAACCGATATGACGCACCTGCTCCACCGGCAGCAGGAACTCGACCTGATCACGGCGGCGTTGGACGCCACCGGCCGCGGAGCCGGAGGCGGGTCCCTGACGGTCGTGACCGGGGGCATCGGCATGGGCAAGACCGCCCTGCTCAGGGCCCTGCCGGATCTCGCCGAACGCCGGGGCGTCCGCGTCCTCACCGCCAGCGGATCCCCGCACGAACAGGCCTTCGGCTTCGGCGTGCTCAGCCAGCTGCTGACCCCGCTCCTCCCCGCCGACGGCGGCGCCGTCACCCCGCCCGAGGACCCCGCCGACGCCCCCGACGGCTCGGGGCAGGACGCCGAGCTGCTCGCCCTGGTCGCCGGACACGCCGACCGCAAACCCCTGCTCCTGCTGGTGGACGACCTCCAGTGGGCCGACGCCCCCTCGCTGCGCTGGCTCGCGCGGCTGGCCGGACGGCTGCCCCGGATGCGCGTCACCCTGGTCGCCGCCCTGCGCGAAGGGGACCCCGGCGAGGACGAACCCCGCCTGCACCACCTCACGGGTCGCGCCGCCGCCGTCCTGCGGCTGCGCCCGCTGTCCATCGGGGCCACGGCCGACCTCGTCGCCGCCCGCCTGGGCCGGCCCGTGGACCAGGATTGCGCCCGCGCCTGCCAGGAGGCGACGGGCGGTCACCCCCTGCTGCTCACGGCCACGCTCGACGCCCTGACCGCCGCCGGGGCGCAGGACCGCGGGGGACGGCTGCCCGACGCACGGGTGATCCGCGGGATCCGGCCCGACGGCCTGCGCGAACGCCTCGCGGTGGTCCTGCGCGGCCAGCGGCCGCCGGTGTGGCGCTTCGCGAAGGCCCTCGCCGTGCTCGGCGAGGACACCTGGGCGGCCGCGGACGCCCGGGACACCGGCCCCGACGGGGGCACCGGCCTTGCCCGGGACACCGGCCCCGACGGGGGCACCGGCCTTGCCCGGGGCGCCGGTTTCGACGGGGGCACCGGCCTTGCCCGGGACACCGGCCCCGACGGGGGCACCGGCCTTGCCCGGGGCGCCGGCTCCGCCCGGGACACCGGCCCCGCCCGGGGCACCGGCCCCGACGGGGGCACCGGCCCCGCCCGGGACACCGGCCCCGACGGGGGCGCCGGCTCTGCCCGGGGCACCGGCCCCGCACGGGGCACCGGCCCCGCACGGGGCACCGGCCCCGCCCGGGGCACCGCGGACGCGGGTGCCCCCGGAGCGGCCGACGCGGAGGACGCCGAGCCCGGGGAGGACCCCGCCGCCCGGCTCGCCGGCCTCGACGCCACCGGCCGCGCCGAGGCGGTACGGGCGCTGCGCCGGCTCGGCCTGCTGGCGGAGGACCCCGTACCCCGGTTCGTCCACCCGGTCGTCGCGGACGCCGTGGAGGAGGCGATGGACCCCGCCGAGGCCGAGGACGTGCGGCTGCGCGCCGCCCTCCTGCTGCACCAGGGCGGCCACCCCGCCGAGCGGGCCGCCGCACAGCTGCTCGCCGTCTCCTCCTGCGGGGAGCCCTGGGCGCAGGAGGTCCTGCGGGCCGCCGCCACCGCCGCCCTGCGCCGCGCGGATCCGGAGGCCGCCGCCCGCCACCTGCGCCGCGCCCTGCTGCTCAGTCCGCCCGACGGGCCCGCCCGCGCCGAGCTCCTCGTGGAACTCGCCACCGTCGAGCGGGACTTCGCCCCCAGAGCGGCGCTGCGCCACTTCACCCAGGCCCTGCTCCTCCTCCCGGACCCGGCCCGCCGCGCCCGGGTGGCGGGCCGGATACCTCCGTTCCTCCTCGACGACTGCCCGCCCGCCGTCCTTGACACCGTCTCCGCGACGGCCGCCGGGCTGGGGGACGCGGTCGGCCTCACCGGCACCGCCCGCCGCAGCGCCCTGCGGCTGGAGGCCCGGCTCCGGCACGCCGCCGTGGCCGCGCCGGCCGAACTGGCAGCCTCCGCGGACCGGCTGCGGGCCCTGGGCCCCGTCCCCTGCCTGGACAGCGCCGCGGACCGCGAACGGGTCACCGTCCTGCTGCACGGGGCCGTCCTGGCCCAACGGGTCACCGCCGCCGAGGCCGTGCCCCTCGCCGAGCGGCTGCTCCAGCACGAGCCGGCCACCCCGGACCACGTCCACACCGCCCTGCCCCTGCTGACCGACGTCCTGGTCGCCGCCGACTCCCTCGGTACGATCGGCCCCTGGCTGCACACCGCCTACGACCGGGCCCGCCGCGACCGGGCCACCGTCCCGCGCGCCCTGATCGCCGTCGAGCTGGCCCACCTCGCCCTGGCCCGGGGGGACCTGGCACTGGCCCGCACCCACGCCGCGGAGGCCCTCGACCTGGACGCCACCGGCTGGGCCACGCTCCGTACCCTGGCCGCCGTCGTCCTGGCCGCCCTGGAAGCCCGGGACACCGCCCTGTGCGAACGGCTGCTGTCCGGCTCCGCGCCGGACGCCGCGCACGGCCACCTGCCCTCCCTGCGGCTGCTCATCCGGGGCACGGCCGCCGCCCTGCGCCACGACCTGCCGACCGCCCTCGGCTGCTACCTCGACTGGGGCCGCACGGCCGAACGCGCCCACTGGCGCAACCCGGCCGTCGCGCCCTGGCGCTCCTGGGTCTCCGCGCTCCACTACCGCACGGGCCGCCCCGGCCAGGCCCACGACCTGATGGACGAGGAGTACGCGCGCGCCGTGAGCTGGGGAAGCCCGGTGGCCATCGGCCGCGCCCAGCGCGGCCGGGGCGCGATCACCGGGGGAGAACGGGGACTCGCCCTGCTGCGCGAGTCCGCGGCCACCCTGGAACGGACCGCCCACGTCCTCGAACAGGCCCGCACCTCCCTGCTCCTCGGCAGACGGCTGCTGGCCGTCGGCCGGGAGGCCGAGGCCGAGCACCGGCTGACCCGGGCCCGGGAGCAGGGCCTGGCCTGCGGGGCGCCCTGGATCGCCGACCGGGCCGGCCGGGCGCTGCACACCATCGCCGGGTCCCGGGGCGCGGACGCGGTCGCCGCGCTGACCCGTACCGAACGCCGCGTGGCCGCACTGGCCGCCGGCGGCACCTCCAACCGGGCCATCGCCGAACGGCTGGAGGTCAGCGCCCGGGCGGTCGAGAAGCACCTCACCCAGGCCTACCGCAAGCTGCGCATCGACGGCCGCGCCGCACTCGTCCCGATGGCACGGCTGCTCGCCGAGGAGTGTCCCGAAGCCCGGAGGCGGACGGCGCAGGGGCGGGGGTCCGGCGGGGGGTCCGCACCGTACCGAACCGAAGCCTCCCGGTACCGCCCGTAACCGTACCCCCCGGCCCGCGCCCACAGGGTTAGTGCGCCGGGGATTGATTTCGTTGACACCTTTCACGGCGTCTCCATACCGTCGTGGTGGCGCTGATCGAACTGCGCGCACTGCGGAGTTCGAATTGCAGAGCGCCGTGTTAAGAACGCGTTGACGCCGTATTGAGGCCGCGTTTCCGGGGGGTTCGGCCGCGATAGGGCCAGCCAAGGAAGGGCATATATGAGCCAGGGTTTACCGGTGACCTTTACCACTGTCCGGGACGGATACTTCAACCCGCCCCCGGCGACCCGTGCGCTGCGCCGGACCGAACCGCTGACGCGCATGGAATTCGCCGACGGCCACCTCGGATGGCTCGTCACCGGATATTCCGCCGCCCGGGCCGTCCTCGCCGACGCCCGGTTCAGCGCCCGCGGGGAGCTCAAGCACCCGCCGGTCCCGCGCGCCGCGACCCTGGACGAGGCCCCGGCGGCGCCCCCCGGCATGTTCATCCAGCACGACGACCCCGAGCACCAGCGCTACCGCAAGCTGCTCGTCGGGCAGTTCACCGTCCGCCGCATGCGCCTGCTCACCGAGTGGATCGAGAAGATCACCGCGGAGCGGCTCGACGAGATGGAGCGCCTCGGCTCCCCCTCCGACCTCTTCGAGCACTTCGCCCTGCCCATTCCCTCCCTCGTCATCTGCGAACTGCTCGGCGTCCCCTACGCCGACCGCGCCACCTTCCAGCACCACACCCACGTCTGGAGCAGCTTCGGGGAGTCCACCGAGGACGTCACCGCCGCCTTCCTGGAACTGGGGGCCTACCTCGGCGGCCTGGTGCGCCTCAAGCGCACCGAACCCGCCGACGACATCCTCAGCGGACTGGTCACGGCCGACCCGGACCTCACCGACGAGGAACTCACCTCGATCGCCTTCCTGCTGCTGGTCGCCGGCCACGAGACCACGGCCAACCAGCTCGCCCTCGGCACCTTCGCCCTGCTGGAGCACCCCGGGCAGCTGGCCGCGCTGCGCGCCGACCCCTCGCTGATCGAGGGCGCCGTCGAGGAGAGCCTGCGCTACCTCAGCATCGTCCACCACGGCCCCACCCGGGCTGCGTTGGAGGACGTGGAGATCGAGGGCACCCTCATCAAGGAGGGGGAGGTCGTGATGGTCTCCCTCGCCGCCGCCAACCGCGACCCCGAACGCTTCCCCGACCCCGAGTCCTTCGACGTGACCCGCCGCGCCGCCGGCCACCTCGGCTTCGGCCACGGCATCCACCAGTGCCTGGGCCAGCAGCTGGCCCGCATCGAACTGCGGGTCGGGTTCACCGCCCTGCTGGAGCGCTTCCCGCAGCTGCGCCTGGCCTGCCCGCCCGAGGAGATCCGCCTCCGCCACGACATGCAGGTGTACGGCGTGTACGCGCTGCCCGTCGCCTGGTGACGGACGGCCCGCTGCGGGTCGGGGTCGACCGGCGGCTGTGCTGCGGCGCCGGGATGTGCGCCCTGCTCGCCCCCGAGGTCTTCGACCAGTGCGACGAGGGCTTCGTGCTCCTGCTCGACCCCGGCCCGCCCGCCGCCGCGCACGCCGCCGTGCGCGAGGCCGCCGACCAGTGCCCCTGCTCGGCGATCACCCTGCACACCGCCGACTGACGCCTCCCGAAGGGCTCCCGCGCCCCGCGCGGGGCCCCGCGTCACCCACGACGCCGCGCCCGGCCGCCCGCGTCCCCCGGCCTGCCGCTTCCCCGACGCCCCGCCGCGCCCGCCGTGCGAGGGCGCTCCACGCACCACAGCCCGTTCCCTCCATCGTCATCCCGAAAGTCAGGAACCCACCGTGGAACAGCACCTCTCGCGCCGCCGCTTGCTCGGCATGACGGCCCTCGGCGCGGCGGCCCTCGCGGGCAGCACCACCATCGGCGCCCCCCGGGCCCTGGCCGCCGACCGCGCCGACGGCGTCGCGTTCGTCCCCGCCGTCGTCATCGGCACCGGCTACGGCGCCGCCGTCTCCGCCCTGCGCCTGGGCGAGGCCGGAGTCCGCACGGTCATGCTCGAAATGGGCCAGCTGTGGAACCAGCCGGGCCCCGACGGCAACGTCTTCTCCGGCATGCTCAAGCCCGACAAGCGCTCCAGCTGGTTCAAGAACCGCACCGAGGCCCCCCTCGGCAGCTTCCTGTGGCTCGACCTGGCCAACCGCGACATCGACCCGTACGCCGGTGTCCTGGACCGGGTCAACTTCGACCAGATGTCGGTGTACGTGGGCCGCGGCGTCGGCGGCGGCTCCCTCGTCAACGGCGGCATGGCGGTGGCCCCGAAGCGCTCCTACTTCGAGGAGGTGCTGCCGCGGGTCGACGCCGCCGAGATGTACGCCCGCTACTTCCCGCGCGCCAACTCCATGCTCCGCGTCAACCACATCGACTCCGGCTGGTTCGAGAGCACCGAGTGGTACAAGTTCGCCCGGGTCTCGCGCGACCAGGCCCAGAAGGCCGGACTGGGCACCGTCCACGTCCCCAACGTCTACGACTTCGACCACATGCGGCGCGAGGCGGCCGGGGAGGCCCCCAAGTCCGCGCTGGGCGGCGAGGTCATCTACGGCAACAACCACGGCAAGCAGAGCCTGGACAAGACCTACCTGGCCGCCGCCCTGGGCACCGGCAAGGTCACCATCGAGACCCTGCACCAGGCCAAGACCATCCGGCAGCAGAAGGACGGAACCTACCTGCTGACCGTCGAACAGCGGGACGCCGACGGCCGGCTGCTGGCCACCAAGGAGATCTCCTGCCGCCACCTGTTCCTCGGCGCCGGCAGCCTCGGCTCCACCGAACTGCTGCTGCGCGCCCGCGAGACCGGGACCCTGCCGAACCTGAGCTCCGAGATCGGCGCGGGCTGGGGCCCGAACGGCAACATCATGACCGCCCGCGCCAACCACGTGTGGAACCCCACCGGCGGCAACCAGTCCTCCATCCCCGCCCTGGGCATCGACGACTGGGACAACCCCCAGAACCCCGTCTTCGCCGAGATCGCCCCCATGCCGGCGGGCGTGGAGACCTGGGTCAGCCTCTACCTGGCGATCACCAAGAACCCCGAACGCGGCACCTTCGCCTACGACGCGGCGACCGACCGGGCCGCCCTGCGCTGGACCCGCGACCAGAACACCCCCGCCGTCAACGCCGCGAAGTCGCTGTTCGACCGCATCAACAAGGCGAACACGACGATGTACCGCTACGACCTCTTCGGCAAGCAGTTGAAGGCGTTCTCCGACGACTTCACCTACCACCCGCTCGGCGGCTGCGTCCTCGGCCGGGCCACCGACGACTACGGCCGGGTGAACGGCTACAAGAACCTCTACGTCACCGACGGCTCGCTCATCCCCGGCTCGATCGGCGTGAACCCGTTCGTCACCATCACCGCCCTGGCCGAACGGAACATCGAGCGCGTGATCCGCCAGGACGTCACCGCCGCGTAGCCGGCGGCGGGCGCCGGTCCGCCGGGCCCGCGGGGTCGTCCGGTCCGGAAGGGCCGTCCGGTCCGGCACGCAGGGGGAACAGCACGGGGGCCCTCCCCGGCATGCCCGCACGCCCCGAGGCGCTGCGGAACCAGCAAACCAGCAGTAGTTCAACGGGTCGATGGAGCACACATGATGCGCGAGTCTGTTGCGATGCCGGAGGAATCCGGGAACGACGCACACGAGGTGATCGTGGCGATCGGATCGGCGCACCGCACGCCGCAGGACACCGGCGCGGGCCGGGCGTTCGACGCGGAATTCCTCGCGGACGCCACCGGAGACCCGTCGGACCCCGCCCGGACCGACGCCCTGCCGCACGGCCCGGCCGCGGCGGAAGCCTGGTGGGAGGCGCTGGAGGACGCCGGAGTCGTCCTGGCCGCCGCCCCGGCGCCGCGCACCGGCGTCTTCCTCGCCTTCCCCGGCGAGGAAGACGCACCGCTCCCGGGGGAGGAGGACGCCGCCGCCGCGGTCGGCGCCGTCCTGCGGCTCCCCGCCGCGGCCGCCCCGCTGCTGCGCCTCCTCCCCACCGGCGCCGACGCCCTGCGCGCGGCCCACGACAGCCTCGGCCGGGGCGAGAGCGCCCTCGCCCTGGCCGCCGGCCCCGGCGTCCGCCCGCCGGGCGCACCGCAGGACGCGCCCGCCGGCTACGGCGCCGTCCTGCTGAAGTCCCTCGCCGGGGCCCGGGCCGACGGCGACCGCGTGCTCGCCGTACTCGGCGCCGACGGCCGCTTCACCGCGGCCGCCGACCTCGGCTGGAACCTCGGCCCGGGCTCCGCCCCCGCCCTCGCGGCGGACACCGGCCACGCCACCGGAGGTACCGCCGGGGCCGACACCCCCGCCCTCGTGGCGGACACCTGCCATGCCACCGGAGGTACCGCCGGGGCCGACACCCCCGCCCTCGTGGCGGACACCTGCCATGCCACCGGAGATGCCGCCGGCGCCGACACCCCCGGCCCCGAGGACGGACCCGCCGCCGACGGCGCTGCCGGCGCCGGCACGGGCTCCGAACGCGCCTCCGCAGCCGCCGTCCTCGGCGCCGACGCCGCCATCGGTGAGCCGGTGCCCTGGATCCTCTCCGCCGCCGGCCCCGAGGCCCTGCGCGCCCGGGCACGCGGGCTCCACGAGCACCTCACCGCGCACCCCGGCCTCGACCCGGCCGTCGTGGGGCGGGCCCTGGCCACCACCCGGCACCACTTCCCGCACCGCGCCGTCCTGCTCGGCGACGGCCCCGCCGGGCTCCTCGACGCCCTCTCCACCCTCGCCGCCGGCGGATACGCCCCCGACGTGGTCCGCGGCACCGCCGCCGCCCGCCCGACGGCCTTCGTCCTGTCCGGCATCGGCGGACAGTGGCCCGGCATGGCCGCCGAACTCCTCGACTCCTCAACCGAGTTCCGCACCGCCGCCCTGCGCTGCGAGCAGGCCCTCGCCCCCTTCACCGGCTGGCTCCTCACCGACGTGCTGCGCGGCGCCCCCGGCGCCCCCGCCCTGGACACCCCCGACGTCAGCGTGCCCGCCACCTTCGGCGTCCAGATCGCCCTCGCCGAGACCTGGACGGCCCACGGGGTCCGCCCCCGCGCCTACGCCGGCCACAGCATCGGCGAGGTCGCCGCCGCCCACCTGGCCGGCGCCCTCACCCTGGAGGACGCCGCCCGCACCATCCACGCCTGGGGCGACGCCCTGGCCGAACTCGCCCGGCACGGCGGCGACATGCTCGCCGTGAGCCTGCCCGGCCACCGGCTCCAGGAACGGCTCGCCCCCTGGGCGGACCGGCTGGTCATCGCCGCCCACAACGGACCCGGCTCCCAGGTGGTGTCCGGCGACGGCGACGCCCTGCGCGCCCTGCGCGCCGAACTGGAGGCCGACGGCGTCCGCTGCGGCGGCGTACGCCTCGGCGCCGCCGCCCACTCGGCGCACGCCGACGCCGTCCGCGACCGGATGCTCGCCGCCCTCGCCGGCCTGGCCCCCCGCGGCGGCCACACCCCGCTCTACTCCTCCGCCACCGGCGGCATCGTCGACGGCCGCACCCTGGACGCCGGCTTCTGGTTCGAGGCCCTGCGCCGCCCCGTCCGCTTCGAGCAGACCACCCACGCCCTGCTGGCCGACGGCCACGAGGCCCTCGTGGAGATCAACCCCCACCCCTCGCTGACCGCCGCCATGCAGGAGACCGCCGCGGCCGCCGGACGCCACGCCGTCACCATCGCCACCCTGCGCCGCGGCCAGGGCGGCCTGCGCCGCCTGCGCACCGCCCTCGCCGAGGCCTGCGTCCAAGGCGTCGACGTCGACTGGTCGACCGCCTTCCCCTCCGCCCCCGCGGGCCGGACACAGCTGCCCACCTACCCCTTCCAGCGGTCCGCCGCCGACGGCCCGGCCGCGGCCGGCCGGCTCGCCCAGCTGCCCGAGGCCGAGCGCGAGCACACCGCCGCCGCCCTCGTCCGCTCCCTCACCGCCGCCCTCCTGGGGCTGCCCGGCCCGGACGCCGTCGCCCCCGGACAGGCCTTCCGCGACCTCGGACTGGACTCCGTCACCGCCGTCGAACTCCGGGGCCGCCTCAACGAGGCCACCGGACTCGCCCTGCCGCACACCGTCGTCTTCGACCACCCCACCCCGGCCGCCCTGACCGGACGGATCCTCGCCGAGGCCCTCGGCACCCACGAGGACCCGGCCGACGAGGACACCACCACCGCCGCCTGGGACGAACCCGTCGCCATCGTCGCCATGAGCTGCCGCCTGCCCGGCGGCACCGACACCCCCGAAGCCCTGTGGCAGCTGCTCACCGAGGGCCGCGACGCCGTGTCCGCCCTGCCCGCCGACCGCGGCTGGGACGTCGAGGGCCTCTACGACGCCGACCCCGGCCGGCCCGGCCGCTACTACCAGCGCGAAGCCGGCATGCTCCCCGAAGCCGCCGACTTCGACCCGGAGTTCTTCGGGATCTCCCCGCGCGAGGCCCTCGCCATGGACCCCCAGCAGCGGCTCCTGCTGGAGACCGGCTGGGAGGTCCTCGAGCGCGCCGGCATCGACCCCGCCACCCTGCGCGGCACCCGCACCGGCACCTTCGTCGGCGCCATGAACCAGGACTACGGCCCCCGCCTCCACGAGGCGCCCGAGGACATCAGCGGCTACCTGCTGACGGGCAACAGCGTCAGCGTCGCCTCCGGCCGCCTCGCCTACACCTTCGGCCTCGAAGGCCCCGCCGTCACCGTCGACACCGCCTGCTCCTCCTCCCTGGTCGCCCTGCACCTGGCCGCCCAGTCGCTGCGCACCGGCGAATGCTCCCTGGCCCTGGCCGGCGGCGTCACCGTCCTGCCCACGGCCGGCTCCTTCGTCGAGTTCAGCAAGCAGCGCGCCCTGGCCCCCGACGGCCGCTCCAAGGCCTTCTCCGCCGACGCCGACGGCTTCGGCCTCGCCGAAGGCACCGGCATGGTCCTCCTGGAGCGCCTCTCCGACGCCCGCCGCAACGGCCGCCGGGTCCTGGCCGTCCTGCGCGGCTCCGCGATCAACCAGGACGGCGCCTCCAACGGCCTCACCGCGCCCAGCGGCCCCGCCCAGCAGCGGGTCATCCGCCAGGCCCTCGCCAACGCCGGGCTGACGGCCGCCGACGTGGACGCCGTCGAGGCCCACGGCACCGGCACCCGCCTCGGCGACCCCATCGAGGCCCAGGCCCTGCTCGCCACCTACGGCCGCAACCGGCCCGAGGACCGGCCGCTGTGGCTCGGCTCCCTCAAGTCCAACATCGGCCACACCCAGGCCGCCGCGGGCATCGCCGGCGTACTGAAGTCCGTCCTCGCCCTCCAGCACGGCGTCCTCCCCAGGACCCTGCACGCCCAGGTCCCCTCCCCGCACGTGGACTGGACCGCCGGACGGGTCAGGCTGCTGACCGACGCCGTGGACTGGCCCGCGACCGGCCGCCCCCGCCGCTACGGCGTGTCCTCCTTCGGGATCAGCGGCACCAACGCCCACGCCGTCCTCGAAGAGGCCCCCGCCGAACCCCCTGCGGCCGACCCGGCCCCGGAGGCGGACACCCCCGCCGACGCCGTCGACGTGCCCTGGATCCTGTCGGCCCGCAGCCCCGAGGCCCTGGCGGCCCGCGCCGAAGCCCTCCTCGCGCACACCGCCGCGCACCCCGGCGCCCGCCCCGCCGACATCGGCCACGCCCTCGCCACCACCCGTACCGCCTTCGAACACCGCGCCGTCGTCACCGGCGCCACCGAAGCCGAACTCACCGAGGGCCTGCGCGCCCTCGCCGCCGGCGGCTCCACGCCCCGCACCGCCCGGGGCACGGCCGCCGACGGCCGTCGCGTCGCCTTCGTCTTCCCCGGCCAGGGCTCCCAGTGGGCCGGCATGGCCGCCGGACTCCTCGACACCTCCGCCGTCTTCCGCGAGCGCATCCGCGCCTGCGGCCGGGCCCTGGCCCCGTACGTGGACTGGTCCCTGGAGGACGTCCTGCGCGGCGCCCCCGGCGCCCCCGCCCTCGACAGCGCCGACGACGTGGTCCAGCCCGCCCTGTGGGCCGTCATGGTCTCCCTCGCCGAACTCTGGCGCTCCTTCGGCGTCGAGCCCTCCGCCGTCATCGGCCACTCCCAGGGCGAGATCGCCGCCGCCGCCGTCTCCGGCGCCCTCGGCCTGGACGACGCCGCCCGGGTCGTCGCCCTCCGCAGCCGCCTCCTCGCCCGCCTCGCGGGACTCGGCGGCATGGTCTCCGTCCCCGAACCCCTCGCCGACGTCACCCGGCGCCTGGAGCAGTGGGGCGAGCGGCTCGGCATCGCCGCGATCAACGGACCCCGCTCCACCGTCGTCTCCGGCGACGCCGACGCGCTCGGCGAACTCCTCGACGCCTGCACCGCCGACGGGGTCCGCGCCAAGCGGGTCCCCGTCGACTACGCCTCCCACTCCGCCCACGTGGAGCTCATCGAGGCCGAACTCGCCGAAGCCCTCGCCGGCATCACCCCGCTCACCCCGCACGTCCCGTTCTACTCCACCGTCACCGGCGAACCCGTCGACTCCGCCGCCCTCGACGCCGCCTACTGGTACACCAACCTCCGCACCACAGTCAGCTTCGAACCCGCCGCCCGCCGCCTGATCGCCGACGGCCACCAGGTCCTCGTCGAATGCAGCCCCCACCCCGTGCTCGCCATCGGCCTCCAGGAGACCGCCGAGGACGCCGCCGCCACCGTGGACGTCCTCCCCTCGCTGCGCCGCGGCGACGGCGGCACCGCCCGCTTCCTCACCTCCCTCGGCGAGGCCTGGACCCGGGGCGTCCCCGCCGATTGGGCCGCCGCCTTCGCCGGTCCGCGCCCGCGCCCCGCCGACCTGCCCACCTACCCCTTCCAGCGGCGCCGCTTCTGGCTCGACGCCGCCGCCCCGGCCACCACCTCCGAGACCGGCCCCGCCCACAGCGAGGACGAGGCCCGCTTCTGGGCCGCCGTCGAGAACACCGACGTCGATGCCCTCACCAGCTCACTGGACCTGGCCCCCGACGCCTCCCTCGACAGCGTGGTCACCCGCCTCGCCGACTGGCGCCGCCGCTCCACCCGGACCGCGCGCATCGACGGCTGGCGCTACCGGATCACCTGGACCCCCACCGAGACCCGGGCCCGGCGCGGCAGCCGCGCCCCGCTCACCGGCACCTGGCTGCTCGTCACCACCGCCGCCCACCAGGACGGCGCCACCGCCACCGCCGTCCACGACGCCCTCACCGCCCGCGGCGCCCGCGTCGTCCGCATCCCCCTCGACCCCGCCTCCCACCCCGACCGGCAGACCGCGGCCGCACTCCTCACCGACCGGCTCGCCGAGGCCGCCCTGGAGGCCGACCAGGTCACCGGAGTGCTCTCCCTGCTGGCCGAGGACCCCGCCGACGCGCCCGGCCGACACGTGTCGGCCGCCCTCGCCGCCACCCTCGCCCTCGTCCAGGCCCTCGGCGACACCGGCATCGGCGCCCCCCTGTGGTGCGCCACCTCCGGAGCCGTGGCCACCGGTCCCGCCGACCCGCCCCGCCACCCCGCCCAGGCCCAGCTCTGGGGCCTCGGCCGGGTCGCCGGCGCCGAGTACCCCCAGCGCTGGGGCGGCCTCGTGGACCTCCCCGAAACCCTCGACGCCCGCGCCCTCGACCTCCTCACCGGCCTGCTCGCCGACCCCGACGGCGAGCAGGAGCTCGCCGTCCGCGCCACCGGCACCCTCGCCCGCCGGCTGGTCCGCGCCACCGCCGACGCGGCCGCCCCCACCGGCGAGCACGCCCTCGCCCGCCCCCACGGCACCGTCCTGGTCACCGGCGGCACCGGCACCCTCGGCGCCCACGTCGCCCGCTGGCTCGCCCGCTCCGGAGCCGCCCACCTCGTCCTGACCAGCCGCAGCGGCCCCGCCGCCGAAGGCGCCGCGGAACTGCGCGCGGAACTCGCCGCCCTCGGCTGCCGCGCCACGATCGCCGCCTGCGACGTCAGCGACCGCGCCGCCCTCGCCGAGCTGCTCGGCTCCCTGCCCGCCGAGCACCCCCTCAGCGGCGTCATCCACACCGCCGGCGCCCTCGACGACGGCGTCCTCGACGCCATGACCACCGACCGCCTGGAACACGTCCTGCGCCCCAAGGCCGAGGCCGCACTCCACCTGCACGAGCTCACCGCCGGCCACCGCCTCGACTTCTTCGTCCTGTTCTCCTCCATCGCCGGCATCGTCGGCAACGGGGGCCAGGGCGGATACGCCGCCGCCAACGCCCACCTCGACGCCCTCGCCCACCACCGCCGCGCCCAGGGCCTGCCCGCCACCGCCATCGCCTGGGGCTCCTGGGGCAGCGGACGCATGATGGGCCGCCACGCCGAGGAACACCTCACCCGGCGCGGCATCCTCCCCATGCCCGCCGACCTCGGCATCGCCGCCCTGCGCCGCGCCATCGAGCACGAGGACGCGGCCGTCACCGTCGCCGACATCGACTGGGAACGCTTCGTCCGCGCCTTCGCCCCCACGGGCGACTACCCGCTCCTGCACCGCCTGCCCGAAGCCCGCCGGATCCTCGACGGGGCCGCCGCGCCCGCCGGCCCGAACGGCCCCGCCGCGGGCGGCCCCGCCCTCGCGGGACAGCTGGCCGCACTCCCCGCTGCCGACCGCCTCCGGGCCCTGGTCGAGCTCGTCCGCACCCAGGCCGCCACGGTCCTCGGCCACGCCGGCGCCGGCGCCGTCCAGCCCGAGCGGGCCTTCCGCGACACCGGGTTCGACTCGCTCACCGCCATCGAACTCCGCAACCGGCTGGCCGGCGCCACCGGCCTGAGGCTGCCCACCACCGTCGTCTTCGACTACCCCAACCCGGCCGAGCTCGCCGCCCACCTCGACACCCTCCTCGTCGGCAGCCCGCAGGCCGCCGCGCCCGCCGCCGCGCCGGCCGCCCGGCCCGCCGACGACGAGCCCATCGCCATCGTCGCGATGAGCTGCCGCTTCCCCGGCGGCGTGACCTCCCCCGAAGACCTGTGGAAGATCCTCTCGGAGGGCGAGGACGCCCTCTCCGCCTTCCCCGCCAACCGCGGCTGGGACCTCGACGCCCTCTACCACCCCGACCCGCAGCACCCCGGCACCACCTACGCCCGCGAAGGCGGGTTCCTCCACGACGCGGGCGAGTTCGACGCCGCCTTCTTCGGGATCTCCCCCCGCGAGGCCCTGGCCATGGACCCGCAGCAGCGGCTCCTGCTGGAGACCACCTGGGAGGCCTTCGAACGCGCCGGCATCGACCCCGCCACCCTCAAGGGCAGCCGCTCCGGCGTCTTCATCGGCTCCAACGGGCAGGACTACGCCTCGGGCCTGCGCCGGGCCCCCGAAGGCGTCGAGGGCTACCTGCTGACCGGCCGGGCCGCCAGCGTCGTCTCGGGCCGCCTCGCCTACACCTTCGGCCTGGAAGGGCCCGCGCTGACCGTCGACACGGCCTGCTCCTCCTCCCTCGTCGCCCTCCACCTCGCCGTCCAGTCCCTGCGCCAGGGCGAATGCGAACTCGCCCTTGCGGGCGGCGTCACCGTCATGTCCGGCCCCGGCATCTTCGTCGAGTTCAGCCGCCAGCGCGGACTGGCCCCGGACGGCCGCTGCAAGGCCTTCGCCGCCGCGGCCGACGGCACCGGCTGGGGCGAGGGCACCGGCATGCTGCTCCTGGAACGGCTCTCCGACGCCCGCCGCAACGGGCACCGGGTGCTGGCCGTCGTACGGGGCTCCGCCATCAACCAGGACGGCGCCTCCAACGGCCTCACCGCCCCCAACGGGCCCTCACAGCAGCGGGTCATCCGCCAGGCCCTCACGGACGCGGGGCTCGCGCCCGCCGACGTCGACGTCGTCGAGGCCCACGGCACGGGCACCCGGCTCGGCGACCCGATCGAGGCCCAGGCCCTCCTCGCCACCTACGGCCAGGACCGCCCCGAGGACCGGCCCCTGTGGCTGGGCTCGCTCAAGTCCAACATCGGCCACACCCAGGCCGCCGCCGGCGTCGCCGGCGTGATCAAGCTGGTACTGGCCCTCCAGCACGCCGAACTCCCCCGCACCCTGCACGTGGACGCCCCGACCCCGCACGTCGACTGGACGGCCGGCTCGGTCGAACTGCTCGACGCCCCCGTGGCCTGGCCCGAAGCCCCGGGGCACGTCCGCCGCGGCGGCGTCTCGGCCTTCGGCGTGAGCGGCACCAACGCCCACGTGATCATCGAACAGGCCCCCGTGCCGGCCGCGGCCGAGACCCCCGGGGACCCGCAGGACACCCGGGACGACCAGACGGCGGACGCCACGGCCGCGGCGCGGACCCCCGTCGCCTGGCTGCTCTCCGCGAAGACCCCGACCGCACTGCGCGCCCAGGCCCGGCGCCTGAGCGCCCACCTCACCGCGCAGGAGCACGAGGAGGCCGGCCCGGCCGACATCGGCTACTCCCTCGCCACCGGCCGGGCGGCCCTCCAGCACCGCGCGGCCGTCCTCGGCACCGACCGCGCCGAACTCCTCCGCGGCCTGGACGCCCTGGCCGACGACGACACGGCCGGCTCCGCCGCCCACGTCGTCACCGGCGGCACCGACCCGGCCACCGGCCACGGACCGGGCCGCACCGCTTTCCTGTTCTCGGGGCAGGGCAGCCAGCGCCCGGGCATGGGCCGCGAGCTGTACGCCGCCTTCCCGGCGTTCGCCGACGCCTTCGACGAGGTCTGCGCCCACCTGGACGCCCACCTGGAACGGCCTCTGCGGGAGGTGGTGTTCGGGGAGGATGCGGAGCTGCTGGACGAGACGCGGTTCACCCAGCCGGCGTTGTTCGCGGTGGAGGTGGCGTTGTTCCG
>NZ_JBIWFZ010000036.1:0-42713 GCF_044763325.1 Streptomyces sp. NPDC096136
AGCACCTCGACGAGAAGGTCGCCCGCCTCCACCTCGACGCCCTCGGCGTCAAGCTCACCACGCTGCGCCCGGAGCAGGCCGAGTACATCGGCGTCGAGGTCGAGGGCCCGTACAAGCCCGACCACTACCGCTACTGACCGACGGGAACACCGTGGACACCATCGTGGAGACCGCTCCGGACACCGCCGCCGTCCCCGACGTGCGGGACCCGTGGCTCCCGGACCTGCTGCTGCGCACCGAACGGGACGCGCTGATCCCGCTGTTGCGGCGCACGCCGGAGGCCTCGTACGGACTGCGCACCGCCTGCCCGGGCTGGACCGTGCGGGAGGTCCTCGCCCACTGCGCGGCCGCCCTCGTACGGATCGTCGAGGACCGCCTGGAGGAGGGCGTCTTCCTCCCCGCGGCCAACGCCGCCGACGTCGCCGAGCGCGCGCACTGGCCGCTGGGCCGGATCGTCGACGAACTGGAGCGCGGGTTCGGCGAGGCCGGCCCGGTCATCGCCGCCGGCGACGGCCGGCTGGACACGGTGGCCCTGGGGGAGTGGATCCACGCCGGCGACGTCCGCGAGGCGTTGGGGGAGCCCGGCGCGTACGCCGGGGACAGCCAGCCGCTCGCCCTGCCCCTCCTGCGCACCGCCAGCCGCAAGCGCGAGACGCCCCGGCTGATCGCCGACCTCGGCGGTCGCACCGGAGCGCTGGAACTGGGCAACGAGGTGGACGGCCGGCCCCCGGCCCGGTTCAGCGGCGACGCGGCGACGCTGATCCGGATCTACTCGGGCCGTCCCCTGGTCGCCACCCGCTACGAACTGGCGGGCGCGACCGAAGCGGAACTGCTCGTCTACCGGTGAGCCCGGGGGTGCGCCCGGGCCGGGTCCCGGCCCGGGCGGCCCTCATCCCTCGATCCGCACGACCTGGAAGGCCTCCGCCATCCGCCCCGCGGGCAGCCCCGCCGCCCGCGCGTGCTCGCCCAGCCACTCCCGCAGCAGCCCCGCCAGATCGTCGAAGTGGGCGGTCTGCGAGGTGTGGATGCGCAGTGCCTCCACCTTCCGGTCGAAGACCGGGGTGACGTCCACGTACTGGTTCGGGGTCGGGCCGGTCATCAGCCACAGCTCGGGCACGATCCACGGCTCCAGCCCCTCCTCCTTGAGCAGGGACGGGTGGGCGAAGGGGTTGCGGGCCTCGGGGTAGACCGCCCGGAGGGCGGCGTCGCCCACGGCGCGGTGGTCCGGGTGCAGGTCGGCCACGCGGGACCAGTTGATCTCCGGGCTCGGGATGACGGCCCGCTGCGGGCGGACCTCCCGGATCACCCGGCACAGGTCGCGGCGCAGTTCCACGCTCGGCTCGACGTAACTGTCGGGGTAGCCGAGGAAGCGGACGTCGTCGACGCCGCTGCGCTTGGCCGAATGGACCTGCTCGGCCCGGCGGAGGTCGCCCATGGCCTGGCGCGGGAGCCGCTCGTCGTAGCCGCCGGCGCCGCCGTCCGTGACGATGCAGTACGTCACGCGCCGGGTGCCCTGCGCGATCCACCGCATGACCGTCCCGCTGACGCAGAACTCGATGTCGTCCGGGTGCGCGGCCACGACCAGCAGGGATTCCGGTGCGCTGCGGTCAATGTGATGGGTCGCGAAGTGTTCCATGAGGTCAGCCTGTTGGGCGTGACCGTGGGCCGCAAGGCGGCCCCTTTGGCGTACTCGCGACATGTCGTCCGTACGCCACCCGAGGACTTCACCGCACCACATCGCTCAGGAACCACGCGCGCGTGGGAAGCGGAGGCGCCCGTCATGTGCAGGATCTTCGGCTCCTTCTCGGCCGCTCCGGCCGACCCCGACCCGGCCGAACTCGCCGCCGTCTCCGCCCGGCAGCGGCACGGCGGCCCCGACGAGCACCGGGTGCTGCGCGGGCCCGGCTGGTCGCTCGGCTGCGACCGGCTCGCCGTGACCGACCCGCGCGGCGGGAGCCAGCCGTACCGGCTCGCGCACCTGCCGGGTATCACGGCCGTCCTCAACGGCCAGATCTACAACCACGCGGCGCTTCGCGCCGAACTCGCCGCACGCGGCCACCGGTTCCCCGACCGCTGCGACGGCACCCTGCTGCCCGCGCTGTACGCCGAGTACGGGCCGGACTTCGCGCGGCGGCTCGACGGGATGTTCGCCGTCGCCGTCCTCGACCTGCGCGCGGCCCCCCGGCTGGTCCTCGCCGTCGACCCGCTGGGGACGAAGCCCCTCCACTACCACCAGGGCCCGGACGGCACGTTCCGCTTCGCCTCGGAGATCCCGGCGCTGCTGGCCTTCGACGGGGTGCGGGCCGCTCCGCGCGAGGACAGCCTCGACACCGTCCTGTGCCTGCGCACCCCGGTCTCCGCCCGTACCGCCCTGGAGGGGATCGGGCTGCTGCCGCCCGGCGCGACCGCCGTCGTACGCCCCGGCCGGGCACCCGTCGTACGGCGCAGGCCCCCCGGGCCGCCGATCCCCGCGCAGGCTCCCGGGGAGGAGTGCGAGGACGCCGGGGACCTGCTGCGCCGGGAGGTGCGCGCCCTGGCGCGGGCCGACGTGCCGGTGTGCGTCCTCACCAGCGGCGGCCTGGCCTCCGGCCTGGTCACGGCCCTGGCCGCCGAGTACGCGCGGGAGACCGGGGCGCCCGCCCCGCACACCTTCCACCTCGCCCTGCGCGGCCGGTGGCCCGGTGCCGAGCACGGCCGGGCCCGGCAGACCGCCCGGCACGCCCGCACCCTCCACCAGGAGGTCGCCCTGGACCCGGCCGAACTGCCCTCGCTGCTCACCCGGACCACCCGCCACCTGGGGCAGCCGGACGCGGACCCCGCCGCCCCCGCCGCGTACGCCCTCTTCCGGGCGGTCCGGCAGGCCGGCTACACGGTCGCGCTCACCGGGGACGGCGCGGACGAGCTGTTCGGCGGGCCGGCGCGGCTGCACGCCGCCTCCCGCGCACCCTCCGGACCGGACTGGGCCGCCTCCTACACCGACGCGCTGGGCGCCGCGCCCCGGATGCTGCGCGAGTGGCTTTACACACCCGCATACCGGGCGTTCCTCGCCGACGAGGGCTCGGCCGCCGACCGCGTCGAGCGGGAACTGCGCTCCTGTCCGGACGGCGACCGGCGGGCCGCCGTGACCGCCTTCGAGACCCGCTGGCGGCTGCCCGCCGGGCCCCTGCGCCGGGCCGACCACCTGGGCATGGCCTGGGCGGTCGAGGCCAGGATGCCCTTCTGCCGCCCCGCCGTCGCCGCGTACGCCCGCACCCTCGCGCCCGGCCGCGTGCAGGACCGGCCGGCCCTGCACGCGGCCGGGGGCGAGCTGCTGCCCAGGGCCGTGGCGCAGCGCGCCCGGCAGCCGGCCGCCCTGCCCGTGGCCGCCCTGGTCTCCCCCGGAGGCCCGCTCCTGGACCCCGTACGCGAACTGCTCTCCGCCGAGCGCCTGGCGCGGGCCGGACAGGTCCGGCCGGAACGCGTCCGGGCGCTGCTCGCGCGCCAGTTGGAACGCCCCTCGGAGCGCGACGCGCTCGCACTGTGGGCGCTGGCCGCGCACGAGCTGTGGACCGAGGTGGTCCGGGGCATGCGCGTCCCGCTGGACTGCGCCGCCTGAACGGCCGTACGGGCCCGCGGGAACGGGCCCGACGGGCCGGGGGAGCACCCGGCCGACCGGCCGGTACCTCCTGGCGTGTCCACGCAACGGCGTGAACGCGCACCCGCATATCAGACCGTACGGTTCGTTTCTCTGCCACGCTGGTACGGCACCCCGGGCTTCCCGGCGGCCGGGCAGCGGCCCGCCCGCCCCGACCGCTCATTCCCGTTGCAAGCCCCGCTGCGTACTGCGCACCACAACGTCAAGGAGGTCCCATGAGCACCCCCGTATGGATCACCGCGACCCCGCCGGCCACCCACGGCGAACTCCACGTCGGCCACCTCGCGGGCCCCTACGTCGCGGCGGACGTCCTGTCGCGCTTCCTGAGGGCCGAGGGCGAGCCCGTCCTGTTCACCACGGGCACCGCCGACCACAACAGCTCCGTGCACGCCCGGGCCCTGCGCGCGGGCCGCAAACCGGAGGAGGTCGCGGAGGGGTACCGCGCCGCGATCACCTCGGACTGGCTCCGCTCGGGCGTGGAGTTCGACCACGTCGTGCGCCCCCGCCAGGACAAGGGCTACGGACGCTGGCTCGCGGACCTCTTCCGGCGCCTGCACGCCGAGGGCGTCATCGCCGCCCGCACCCGCCTGACCCCGTACTGCGAGCCCTGCGCACGCTGGCTGCACGGCGCCCACGTCACCGGCGCCTGCCCGCACTGCGCGGCCTCCAGCGACGGCGGCATGTGCCACGAGTGCGCCCGCCCCAACGACGGCGGCGACCTGCTGGAGCCCCGCTGCGCCCAGTGCGGCTCCCCGGCCGTGCCCCGGCGCTGCCGACGCCTCTACATCCCGCTGGAGCCGCACCGCGAGGCCCTCGCCGAGTACTGGGCCGGCACCGGCCTGCCGCCGCGGCTGGCCGCGCTGTGCGAGTCCCTCGTCGAGGACGGGCTGCCCGACATCGCGGTGGCCCACCCGGCGGAGTGGGGGCTGCCCGTCCCGGTCGACGGCTTCCCCGAGCACCGGATCGACGGCTGCTTCGAGGCCGCCGCCATGCACCTGTTCGGCTACGGGGACCAGGCCCTGCCCGAACGGGCCATCCACTTCTGCGGCTTCGGGCACGCCTTCTGCCACGCCGTGCTGCTGCCGGTCCTGCTCTTCGCCCAGGGCGTCAAGCTGCCGCAGCACTTCTGCGTCAACGAGGCGTACGTGGTCGAGGACGAGGCCCTCGTCTGGGGCTCCGGCCAGAAGGCCTGGGCCCTGGACCTGATCACCGAGTACGGATCGGACACGCTGCGCCGGCACGTCCTCCAGGCACGCCCGCTGGGCCGCCGCACGGAGTTCCACCCCGAGCGGCTCTCCGCCGCCCGCCGCGAGCTCGACGAGAGCTGGAACAGCTGGCTGGCGCGGCTGTTCGCGGCCGTCCGGGAGGAGTGCGCCGGGCTGGCCCCGGCCGCCCTGCCCGGCGGCGCCGGCTGGGAGGTGCTGGAACGCCGGCTGCTGCGCGCGGTGGAGGACCTGCGCGACGCGTACGCGCCGGAGTCCTTCGACCCCCGCAGGGCGGTCGCCCTGCTCGACGAGGCGGTGCGCTCGGCCGCCGACTTCGGCCACGTCAACGCGCACGAGGCGCACCGCCCCACCGCCGACAGCCGCCACCTGCCGGCCCTGGCGGCGCAGCTGGCCGTGGCCCGGGCGCTCGCCGCCTGGGCGCGGCCGGTGATGCCGGAGGGCGCGGACCGGCTGGCCGCGGCCCTCACGTCGCAGCCGGGCGGGCCGGTTTCGGCGGCGGCCCTCGTCCCGCCCGCCCCGGGCACCCGGCTGGCCCCGCCCTCGGGTCCGGTCTTCGGCTTCTGAACCGGCCCGGTCCGGCCCCGGCTCCACCCGGCCCGTGCCGCCGCCCCCCACACGGCGGCACGCCGGGAGCACCACCCGCACCCCAGCGAGACGACCACCCTCCTTCGCCGCGTGACCGCGCGCCGGTCACCCGGCGGTGCGGGGCGCACGCGGCCCCTCCCCGTAGGAGCTCCACGTGTCCCTGCGCGTCGCCATGCTCAGCGTCCACACCTCACCGCTGCACCAGCCCGGCACCGGGGACGCGGGCGGCATGAACGTCTACATGGTCCAGCTCTCCCGCGCCCTGGCCGAACAGGGCGTCGAGGTGGACCTGTTCACCCGCTGCCGGGGCGAGGAGCACCCGGACCCGGCCGGCCTCGGCCCCGGCGTCCGGGTGCGCCACCTGGAGGCCGGACCGCGCGCACCCCTCCCCAAGGAGGACATGCCCGCCCTGGTGGTGCCGTTCTCGCTGGCGCTGCTCAAGGAGGAGCGGCGCTACGACCTGGTCCACTCGCACTACTGGCTCTCCGGTCAGGCGGGCCGCATCGCGGCCGCCGGCTGGCGGATCCCGTTCGTGCACACCGCCCACACGCTGGCCCGGGTCAAGAACGCCGCCCTCGCCGAGGGGGACACCCCCGAGCCGGAGCTGCGCGTCCGCGGCGAGCACCAGGTCGTCGGCTCCGCCGACCGCCTGATCGCCAACACCGGCGACGAGGCGCGGGCGCTGGGCGAGCTGTACGGGGCCGACGCGCGCCGGACCCGGATCGTGCGGCCGGGCGTGGACCTGACCACCTTCGGCCCCGGCCGGGGGAAGGCGCGGGCGCGGGCCCGGCTGGGCCTGCCCGCCGACGCGTTCGTCCCCCTGTACGCGGGGCGCATCCAGCCCCTCAAGGGACCCGACGTGATGGTGCGCGCGGTCGCCGCACTGCTGGAGCGGGCCCCGCACCTGCGCCGGCGCACCCTCGTCCCGGTGGTGGGCGGCAACTCGGGCGCCGGACCGCGCGGGGAGGCCTGGGAACTGGCCCGCGAGCTCGGGGTCTCGGACGTCCTGCGCCACCACCCGCCGGTGCCCCAGGAGGAGTTGGCCCTGTGGTACCGGGCGGCGGACGTGCTGATGGTGCCCTCGCGCAGCGAGTCCTTCGGACTGGTCGCCCTGGAGGCGCAGGCGTGCGGAACCCCGGTGCTCGCCTCGGCCGTCGGCGGGTTGCCGACCGCGGTGCGGGACGGGGTGACGGGCGTGCTCGTCCACGGCAACGACCCGGCGGAGTACGCCCGCAGGCTGCTGTGGTTCGCCGAACACCCGGCGCGGGCCGCGGTGATGGGCCGGGCGGCGGTGGCCCACGCCCGGAGCATGAGCTGGGGGAGCGCCGCGGCCAGGACCCTGGAGGTCTACCGGGACGTCCTGCGGGAGGAAGGGGCGCGGCCGGCCCCGGACGGGAACGAGGCAGGAGCGGCGGCACGCTCCTGCCTCGCCGGCGCCTCTCCCCTGGAGGGCCGAGAAGGCCGGAATTCCAGCCTAGCAGCAGTTTTGGGCTGACCAAAGATGCGCAGGCGTAACGTCTGTATGAACTCCTTCAGATCCGCCTCAGGTGCGCTATAGGGAAGTGGCCCGCCCCCGGAATCCGTACGACAATAGAGAGGTCTTCGAAGGAATACCGGCGGCACGGATCCGCGGAGACGGAAAAGCCCTTTCGTAATTCCTGGAGGAATCATGTCCGCTGCGCACACCGCCCCCGCCCGCCCGCTCTGTACGGTCCGCACCAACGGCAACGGCTGGGACTGAACAACCGGTCACGTCGGCGGACACGACCCCGCGATCGCCCGTCCGGGCGGCCGCGGGGTCTTTTCGTTCCCCTTCCCGGCGGATGAACGGCCCGTAGGTCAATCGAGCCAGCCGAGGCGCTGCGCGCGTACTCCCGCCTCGAACCGGCTGGACGCCCCCATTTCCTGCATGAGCTCGGACAGCATGCGGCTCACCGTGCGCAGGGAAACTCCCAGGGTCCGGGCGACCTTTTCGTCCTTCATTCCCGAGGCCAGCATTTTCAGGGCCGCCCGCTGCTGCTCGGACAGTCCGTCGCCGCCGAGTTCCGGCGCCGCGTCGTCGCCGTAGGGGGTGGCGGCGTGCCAGCAGTGCTCGTACAGCGCGAGGTAGGAGCGGACCAGGGCCGGGCCGCGGGCGAGGATCGCGCCGGCCGCCCGGTCGTCGGGGTGCACGGGCAGGACGGCGAACTGCTGGTCCGCGATGATCATGTTCATCGGGACGGCGGGGGAGAGGCGGATCTCCACGCCCGCCTCGACCCGGCGCCGGAGCATCTCCACGGCCTCCGGGGAGGTGGTGATCCGCTGGTGGTAGATGGCGCGGATGCGCACCCCGTTGTCGATCTGCCGGCGGTCCCGGCTCAGCACCCGGTCGGCCACCTCCCGTACCAGGGCGGTGACGTGCATGGACGTCAGGTCGTGCCGGATGACGTCGGTGATGTCCTCCAGGACCTGCTGGATCCGCCCGTAGTCGTCGAGGATCTCCACCTCGACCTCGGAACCGCTCAGCGCGCCGGGCCGCAGGAACCTTCCGACCAGCGTCTCCAACGCGCTGTACGCGCGGTCCGACTCGTCCAGGTGCTCGCGCAGCCGCTCCCGTTCGCGCTGGAGCATCCGCAGCAGGGCGATCTCGGGGTCGACGGCCGCGACCGCGTCCGGACCCGGCCGCCACGCACCGGACTGGAGGTCGGCGCGGGTGGCGTGGGTGGTGCCGGTCGGCACGATGAGGCCGAGCGAGATCAGCTCGGCCCGCCACTTCTCGCGCTCCTCGGCCGAGAGGCCGAGCTCCTCGAAGGCGTCGCCCAGGCTGGACACCCCGCGCAGGCGCAGCTCCTGATAGAGGGCCAGCACCTTGTCGGCCGACTGGATGCCGTCCCTGCCATCGCCCGATGCCATCGCGAAGCGACCCCCTCGTCTTACGAATCGACAGTCACACTTTGGCACATGCCAATGGGGGAGCCACCGCCCCCCTGTTTCGGATGTGACGGGGGTCACTCAACGCCTCTGAGGTGCGGGCCTTGCCCGCCTGCCGCCCGCAACGGCCGCCGCGCCCGGCCCCCGCGGTCGCGGGGAAACGGGCGCGGAGGGGTCCGGGCTCAGTCGCGGGCCGCGGCGAGGCAGTCGGGGCACAGCCCCTTGAAGACGACCTCGGCGCCGTCCATCCGCCAGGCGGTGAGCGCCTCGCCGGCCGGCTCCGGCACCTCGGCCTCCACGTTCTCCACCCGCCCGCAGCGCAGGCACAGCGCGTGCTGGTGCGGCGGGCCGGAGATCTCGAAGACGGCCGGCAGGCCCGGGCGGTCGAACTTCGCGGCCAGGCCGGTCTCCAGGAAGTGCCGCAGCATCTCGTAGACGGCCTGGCTGGTCAGGGTGCCGAGCCGCTCGCGGGCGGTGGCCGTGATGGACTCGACGTCCATGTGGCCGCCGGCGGACAGGACCTGGAGCACTTCGAGGCGCGGGCCCGTCACCCGCAGTCCCACGTCGCGGAGGCGCTGGATCACTGCCTCGCGGCCGGTCGACTCCTCCACGACAGCCCTCACTGCGCCACCATCCGCCATCTGGTCCACTCAAACCTTTGGGGGCATCGTACCTCTTGCGAGTCCTCCTCGAGCGGGAGGAGAGGGAAGGGGCCGCGGGGGCGCCGGGCCGTCAGCCGCCGGCCCGGCACACGAGCAGGACGCTCTCGGTCCGCTCGTCCAGCCGGTGGGTGCGCCGCCGTTCCACGCGCAGCCCCGCCGCGTGCAGTTCGGCGGCCAGGCACTCCGGATCGATGATCCACTTGTCGGTGGTCCGCGCCACCCGCTCGGTGCGCACCTTGCCCGTGCGCACGGAGTGGTAGGTGATCCGCTCGCTCATCCCGTCCAGGTCGAAGACCTGCCGGGCCACGGTCCACTCCTCGACCCCGTCGAACCGGGGTACCTGGAACGCCCAGGTGCGCTCGGGCTCCTCGGACAGCCCGCGCAGCCCGTGGGCGGTGTAGTCCAAGGCCAGCACCCCGCCCGGCTCCAGGCGGCCGGCCACCTCCCGCAGCAGGCCGGGGCGGGCGCGGGGCGGCACGGCAGCGATCATCGTCCCGGCCAGCAGGGTCAGCCGGTACGTCCCCCGCAGCCTCAGCCGCGCCAGATCGGCCCGCGTGGTGACCAGGCGCCGCGACACCTGGGGGCCGATCCGCCCGCCCCACGCCCGCAGCCGCTCCAGGCTGGCCGCGTCCCGGTCCACGGCCTCGACGTGGAAGCCCTGCCGGGCGAACGGCACCGCCAGGCGCCCCGCCCCGCACCCCAGGTCCAGGACCGGCCCGCCGCAGCTGCGGGCGAGGCCCAGGTAGCGGACGATGTCCGCGCTGTGCGGGCCCAGCAGCGCGTCGTGCAGCCAGCCGGAGTCCTCGTCCACCGGGGCGGCCGACTCCAGGCCGGGCAGGTAGTCCGCCGGGGGCGGCACGGCCGTCCCCCCGTACGGGGGGAGGCCGGCGCCCTCCGGCGCGGAGGGCGCGACCGGTGCGAACGCGGCGGGCACGACCGGCATGACGGGCAGGGAAGTGCCGCTCGGTGTGTGCATCGCTCCTCCAGGGGCTCGCTCGGTCCAGCCGTCCGGGGCGTGGCTCCCGTGCCGCCGGGGGACCGCGCCGCTGGGGAAATCCTGTCCTGCGGGCGGGTGGCGGGGCCAGCGTTGCGGGCTGCGTGAACACGCGATGGCGTGGATCTGCCACGGTCCCGGCGGAGCGGGGGGGGGGGAGAGAGGAGGAGGAGGGCAGTCGCTAGAGCGCGCGGCCGAGCCGGAGCGGGGTGAGCGCGGTGAACCCGTGGTGCGTGAAGAACGGCAGGCCCGGGGCCCGTTCGGCGGGCAGCGTCATCCGCTGGGACGTCGCCCCGTGCGCCCGCATGCGCTCGCCGGCGGCCGCCAGCAGGGCCGTGCCGACGCCCTGCCGGCGGCGGGCGGGGGCGGTGCACAGGGCGTAGAGCTCGCCCCCGGAGGCCACGGGGACACCGCCCGAGACGGCACCCACCACCGCCCCGTCGGCATCGGCGGCCACCAGCCAGCCGAGCCAGGCCGGCGCCCCGCCGGGAATTTCTATTTCCGCTCGAATGCGGGGGAGTGAGCAATGGTCCGACACCAGTCGGCCGACGGGCATTTCACCGAGCAGGCCGGCGTAGTCCTCGCGTATGGCCTCGGCGAGGAGTCGGGAAATCGCCGCCGCGTCACGCGGAGCTGCCGTCCGCACGTCAGCCAGCAGCATCTATCCCCCACCTCTCGCCGTACCGGTCCTGAGCCCGCACGCGCCCACAATAGCGGCCAATTCGAGTGGTCGGGGTCGGGGGGAAATCTACGAATTGGCTTAGTAAATAGCCGGGTTGGGTGATCCTCTATCAACGGGTCCAACAACAGAGCGCGACCAGGGGAAGGATGGCGGACGCCGAGGCGGCCACCGCGAACAGCCCCCGCAGCACCGGGCGCCCCGCCCGGCGCGGCCCCAGGATGCGCCGCATCCGCACCGCCGCCGACGGACCGCCCGCCGCGAACGCCCGCTGCGGCGCGTGCCCGGTCGCCAGCGCGTACAGCGCCGAGGCCAGGGCGTCGCTCGAACAGCGGCGCAGCGCCCGGTCGTCGGCGGCCATCTCCAGCAGCAGCGGCACCGTCCGCCCGCCGATCCGGGCCAGCGGCAGCCGGCGGAACACCGACGCGTACGCCCCCGCCGCCGCCACCATCAGATGGTGGCGGCCACCGATGTGGGCCCGCTCGTGCGCGAGCGCGGCGGCCAGCTCCCGCTCCGACAGCACCTCCAGGGCCCCGGTCGAGACCACAACCCGGCGCGAGCGCCCCGGCAGGCAGTACACCGCCGGGCGCGGGTCCTCCAGTACGGTCACCCCCAGCCGCTCGTCGTACCGGCCCACCAGCCGCAGCAGTTCGGCATGGCGCGTACGGGCCCGGCGCGCCCGCACCAGCTCCCGGACGAAGCCGGTCCCCGGCACCGCCAGCACCACGAGCGCCGACAGCGCGGCGAGGGCCTCGCGCGGCGTCGCACCGAGCAGCCGGCGCGGCGAGGGAAGCTCCAGGGTCAGGGCCATGTCGACGAGCCGGTGGCTGGTCCGCGCGGGCAGCACCAGCTGCGCCGGCAGCAGCGCCGTGGCCGCCGCGAACAGGGCGCCGCACAGGATCCACACGGCCAGCCCCAGCCGGGGCGCCTGCTGCGCCCACACGGCGCGGACCAGCATCAGCGGCAGCACCAGCCCGGTGATCAGGGCCAGCCCCAGCGGCGGCAGCACGTGGTGGTTCACAGGGCGTCACCCGCCGCGCCGGACGGGCGTTCGGAGCGGGCCGTGCGCAGGGCCTCGTCCAGCGCCTCCACGTCCTCGCGGGACATCCTCTCCACGAACCGCAGCAGCGTGGCGCGGCGGTCCTGGCTGTCTCCGAGGGCGTCCTGCATGAGCGCCGCGGTGTACTCCTCGCGGCTGCGCACCGCCTGGTACATCCAGGCCCGGCCGGACTTCTCGCGGCTCAGCCAGCCCTTGCGGTACAGGATGTCGGCCACGGTCATGACGGTGGTGTAGGCGACCGTGCGGCCCCGGTTGATGTCGTCGACGATCTCGCGGACGGAGGCGGGCCGTTCCCACAGCCACACCCGGTCCATGATCTCGGCTTCCAGCTCTCCCAGCCGGCGTACGCGCATGCTTGTCGCCCTCCCCCTCGCGAGCGGCTCATCGTACGGCCCGCCCTCCCGCCGGGGGCACACCCCCACCCGGTATCAGGGGCCCGGGCGGCCGGGCCGTGGAACGCCGCGAGCCCCTCCGCACGGACACCGTGGGGAGGGGCTCGCGGACCCTGCGGCCGCCGGGCTACGCGCGGATCAGCCGGGCTATGGCCCTGCTCGCCTCGCCGACCTTGACCCGGGCCTGGTCCCCGCCCTGGGCGATGGCCTCGGTGACGCAGCAGGCGAGGTGCTCGTCGAGCAGGGTCACGGCGCAGGACTGGAGCGCGGCGTTGACCGCGGACACCTGGGTGAGCACGTCGATGCAGTAGACGTCCTCGGCGACCATCCGCTGGACGCCGCGGACCTGGCCCTCGATCCGCCGCAGGCGCCGGATGACGTCTTCCTTGTGTTCTACGTAACCGGCCACGGGGGCTCCTCAGTTGGCGGCGGCCCTGAAGCCGCGCAGACGCAGGCTGTTGCCGACGACGAAGACCGAGGAGAAGGCCATGGCCGCTCCGGCGATCATCGGGTTGAGCAGTCCGGCCGCGGCGAGCGGCAGGGCGGCCACGTTGTAGGCGAAGGCCCAGAACAGGTTCGAGCGGATCGTGCCGAGCGTCCTGCGGGCGAGCCGGATGGCGTCGGCCGCCGCCCGCAGGTCGCCCCGTACGAGGGTCAGGTCGCCGGCCTCGATGGCGGCGTCGGTGCCGGTGCCCATGGCCAGGCCCAGGTCGGCCTGGGCGAGGGCGGCGGCGTCGTTGACCCCGTCGCCGACCATCGCGACGCTGCGGCCCTCGGCCTGGAGCCGCTTGACCACGTCCACCTTGTCCTGCGGCATGACCTCGGCGATGACCTCGTCGATGCCCACCTCGCGGGCCACCGTCTCGGCCACGGCCTGGTTGTCGCCGGTCAGCAGGATCGGGGTCAGGCCCAGGGCGCGCAGCCGGCGGATGGCCTCGGCGCTGGTGTCCTTGACGGCGTCCGCGACCTCCAGCACCGCGCGCGCCTCGCCGTCCCAGGCCACCGCGATCGCGGTGCGGCCGGCGGACTCGGCGTCGGACTTGGCGCGCTCCAGGTGCGGGGGCAGCTCCATCGCCCACTCGGCGAGCAGCTTGCCGCGGCCGACGAGGACGGCATGGCCCTCGACGACGCCCTGGACGCCGAGGCCGGGGATGTTGGCGAAGTCCTCGGGGGCGGGCAGGGTCCCGACGCGGGCGGCGGCGCCGGCGGCGACGGCCTGGGCGATGGGGTGCTCGGAGGCGTGCTCCAGGGCGCCGGCCAGGCGCAGCACCTCGGTCTCGTCGGTGCCCTCGGCGGTGTGCACGTGCAGCAGGGTCATCCGGCCCGTGGTGACGGTGCCGGTCTTGTCGAGGACGATGGTGTCGACCTTGCGGGTGGACTCCAGCACCTCGGGGCCCTTGATCAGGATGCCGAGCTGGGCGCCGCGGCCGGTGCCGACCAGGAGGGCGGTGGGGGTGGCCAGGCCCAGGGCGCAGGGGCAGGCGATGATCAGGACGGCGACGGCCGCGGTGAAGGCGGCCGAGAGGCCGGAGCCGGTGCCGAGCCAGAACCCGAGGGTGGCCAGGGCGATCGCGATGACGACGGGCACGAACACGGCGGAGATCTTGTCGGCGAGCCGCTGGGCGGCGGCCTTGCCGTTCTGCGCGTCCTCGACCAGCCGGGCCATGCGGGAGAGCTGGGTGTCGGAGCCGACGCGGGTGGCCTCGACGACCAGGCGGCCGCCGGCGTTGAGGGTGGCGCCGGTGACGGAGTCGCCGACGGAGACCTCGACCGGGACGGACTCGCCCGTGAGCATCGAGGCGTCCACGGCGGAGGAGCCCTCGACGACGGTGCCGTCGGTGGCGATCTTCTCGCCCGGGCGGACCAGGAAGCGGTCCCCGACCTGGAGGTCGGCCGTGGGCACGGTCACCTCCAGGCCGCCGCGCAGCACGGTGACCTCCTTGGCGCCCAGTTCCAGCAGCGCCTTGAGGGCGGCGCCGGCCTTGCGCTTGGACTTCGCCTCGAAGTACCGGCCGGCCAGGATGAAGGTGGTGACGCCGGCCGCCGCCTCCAGGTAGATGTTCCCGGCGCCGTCGGTGCGGGCGATGGTGAACTCGAAGGCGTGCCTCATGCCGGGGGTGCCGGCCGTGCCGAAGAACAGGGCCCACAGCGACCACAGGAACGCGGCGATCGTGCCCACCGAGATCAGGGTGTCCATGGTGGCCGCGCCGTGCTTGGCGTTGGTCCAGGCGGCGCGGTGGAAGGGCCAGGCGGCGTAGGTGACGACGGGCGCGGCCAGGGTCAGCGAGAGCCACTGCCAGAAGTCGATCTGGAGCGCCGGGACCATCGCCATCGCGATGACGGGCACGGAGAGGACGACGGCGGTGGTGAGCCGCTGGCGCAGCGGGGCCAGCTCGTCGGCCTCGGCCGGCGGCTCCTCCCCGGCGCCGGACGGGGCGGAGGAGCGGGGCGGCGCGGGCTCGTGCGCGGTGTAGCCGGTGGCCTCGACGGTGGCGATCAGGTCCGCGACGGAGATGTCGGCGTCGGCGTCGAAGGTGACCTTGGCCTTCTCGGTGGCGTAGTTGACGGTCGCCTCGACGCCGTCCATGCGGTTGAGCTTCTTCTCGATGCGTGCCGCGCACGAGGCGCAGGTCATGCCGCCGATGGCGAGCTCTACCTGGGCGGCGCCGGGAGTGATGGTGGTCATGAGTGCTGCTCCTCGTTCGAGCGCGGGGTCGGTGCCGGGGCCCGGTGGACGGACGGGGCCCCGGCGTCCGGGGCGGGTCGGGGTCGGTCCGGGGTGTCAGGCCCGGCCGGTGAGCTCGTAGCCGGCGTCGTCCACGGCCGCGGCGACCGCGGCGTCGTCCGGCTCGCCGGCGGTGGTCACGGTGACCACGCCGCCGTCCACGTCCACGTCCACCGAGAGGACCCCGGCGAGGGCGCCGACGGACGCGGTGATGGCGGTCCGGCAGTGTCCGCAGCTCATGCCGGACACGCGGTAGACGGTGGCGGTGCTGTCGACGACGGCGACGGTGGTCGTGGTCTCACCGTTCGAGGCGCAGGCGCCATCGGGGGAACAGCAGGAAGACATGGGCTTCTCCTTGATCGTGCAGATACCCTCTGGGGGTATCCGGGCTGACTCCAGATATACCCCCCGGAGGTATCTGTCCGCAAGAGTTTCCCCCGCTTGACTTGATACCCCCTGGGGGTATGGTGGAGATCCATTGAACCGCTGTACGCGGCACCTACGTCGTACGGGAGACCAGGCATGAACACCGGAGTGAAGATCACCGCCTTCGCCGCCGCACTCGCGGCGGCCTTCGGCGCCGCCTACGGGGTCGGCGCGGGCGTCGGCCCCGTGGGCGCGCCGGCGAAGGCGGAGCACGCGGGCCACGCGACCCAGGCGAAGGCGCCCGGGGGCGGGCACGGCGGCCACGACCAGGCCGCGGCCCAGGGCCCGGCGGCCGGCGGCCTCCAGGTCTCCGACGGCGGCTACACCCTGAGCCTGGACACCCCGCAGGTGGCCCCGGGCCAGGGCGAGCTCAGGTTCTCGGTGAAGGACGCGGCCGGGCGCAAGGTCACCGGCTACAAGACCGAGCACGGCAAGGAGCTGCACTTCATCGTCGCCTCACGCGACCTGACGGTCTTCCGCCACCTCCACCCCGTGCGTGCGCAGGACGGGACCTGGTCGACCCCGGTGGACCTGCCCGCCGCGGGCGCCTACAAGGCCTTCGCCGACTTCGCCCCGTCGGCCGGGGACGCGAAGAACGTCACCCTCGGCGCGGACCTCGCGGTCCCCGGGGCGTACGCGCCCGCCCCGATGCCCCCGGTCGCGCCCGCCGCGGAGGTGGACGGCTACCAGGTGGCGCTCGGCGGGACCCTCGACCCCGGCAAGCCCGGCGAGCTGAAGCTCACCGTCAGCAAGGACGGCAGGCCCGTCACCGACCTGGAGCCCTACCTCGGGGCGTACGGGCACCTCGTCGCCCTGCGCGACGGCGACCTCGCCTACCTGCACGTCCACCCCAACGAGGGCGGGCCCGGCCCGGACGTCTCCTTCACGGCCACCGCCCCCAGCGCCGGCACCTACCGGCTCTTCCTGGACTTCCAGCACCAGGGCAAGGTCCGCACCGCGGCCTTCACCGTCCGGGCGGGCGGCGATCAGACGGCCCCTGAGGCCGCCCCGCAGCCCGCACAGCCGGCCGGGGAGGAGCAGGGCGGTCACTCCCACTGACCGCCCGGCGGAACATCCCGCGGCCCGTCCTCGTTGTCGACATACCCCCGAGGGGTACAGAAGGCCCGATGAAGGGAAGCGATCGCCGTGCCCGGTTACACCTCCCACAAGGACGACGTCCTCAAGCGGCTGCGCCGGATCGAAGGCCAGGTGCGCGGCCTCCAGCGCATGGTCGAGGAGGGGACGTACTGCATCGACGTGCTCACCCAGGTCAGCGCCGCCACCAAGGCCCTGCAGTCCTTCGGGCTGACCATGATGGAGGACCACCTGCACTCCTGCGTCGCCGACGCCATCGCCGAGGGCGGCGACCAGGCCCGGGGCAGGGTCGAGGAGGCCTCGCGGGCCATCGCCCGCCTGGTCCGCGCCTGACGCGGCGCGCCCCGGCCGCCCGGGGCCGGCCCCCGGAACGGGTCCGGGCCGGCCCCCTGGCGGGGCCGGCCCCCGGACGCGTCGTACCGGAGGGCGTCAGACGAGGTCGAACCGGTCCAGGTCCATGACCTTGGCCCAGGCCGCGACGAAGTCCTTCACGAACGCCTCCTTCGCGTCGTCGCTCGCGTAGACCTCCGCCAGGGCCCGCAGCTCGGAGTTGGACCCGAAGACCAGGTCCGCCCGGCTGCCCGTCCACCGGACGGCGCCCGTCGCGGCGTCACGGCCCTCGAAGAGGGTCTCGTCCTCGGACACCGCCTTCCAGGTCGTGCCCAGGTCGAGCAGGTTGACGAAGAAGTCGTTGGTCAGCGTCCCGGGGGTGTCGGTGAGGACGCCCAGCGACGACTGCCCGTGGTTGGCGCCCAGGACGCGCAGGCCGCCGACGAGGACGGTCATCTCGGGCGCGCTCAGGGTCAGCAGGTTGGCCTTGTCGAGCAGCAGGTACTCGGCCGGCAGCCGGTTGCCCTTGCCGAGGTAGTTGCGGAAGCCGTCGGCCGCCGGCTCCAGCGCTGCGAAGGACTCCACGTCCGTCTGCTCCTGCGAGGCGTCCACCCGGCCCGGGGTGAAGGGCACCTCCACCTCGAAGCCCGCCCGCCCGGCCGCCCGCTCGACCGCGGCGCCGCCCGCGAGCACCACCAGGTCGGCCAGCGAGACCCGCCGGCCGTCCGAGCGTCCCTCGTTGAAGGACCGCCGGATCCCCTCCAGGGTGCTCAGCACCGTCGCCAGCCGGTCGGGGTCGTTGGCCTCCCAGCCGCTCTGCGGCTGGAGGCGGATGCGTCCGCCGTTGGCGCCGCCGCGCTTGTCGCTGCCGCGGAAGGAGGAGGCGGCCGCCCACGCGGCGGACACCAGGTCGGACACCGACAGGTCCGACGCGAGCACACGGGCCTTGAGGTCGGCGACCTCCGCGGCGCCGACGGGCTCGTGCGTCCGGGCCGGCAGCGGGTCCTGCCACAGCAGCTGCTCGGCCGGGACCTCCGGGCCCCGGTAGCGGACGACGGGGCCCATGTCGCGGTGCGTCAGCTTGTACCAGGCGCGGGCGAACGCGTCCGCGAACGCGGCGGGGTCGGCCCGGAAGCGCCGCGAGATCGGCTCGTAGACCGGGTCGAAGCGCAGCGACAGGTCCGTCGTCAGCATGGTCGGGGCGTGGCGCTTCGCCGGGTCGTGGGCGTCCGGGACGGTGCCCGCGCCGGCGCCCTCCTTCGGCCGCCACTGGTGGGCGCCGGCGGGGCTCTCGAACAGCTCCCACTCGTAGCCGAAGAGGATGTCGAAGAAGCTGTTGTCCCAGGTGGTCGGGGTGTCGGTCCATATGCCCTCGAGACCGCTGGTGATCGCGTCCCCGCCCTTGCCGGTGCCGTACGCGTTCGCCCAGCCCAGGCCCTGCGCCGCCATCGGGGCGCCCTCCGGGGCCTCGCCGACGTTCTCGGCCGGGCCCGCGCCGTGGGTCTTGCCGAAGGTGTGGCCGCCCGCGATGAGGGCGACCGTCTCCTCGTCGTTCATCGCCATCCGGTGGAACGTCTCGCGGATGTCGCGGGCGGCGGCGATCGGGTCCGGGTTGCCGTTGGGGCCCTCCGGGTTGACGTAGATCAGGCCCATCTGGACCGCGCCGAGCGGGTTCTCCAGCTCGCGGTCGCCGGTGTAGCGCCGGTCGTCGAGCCAGGTGGTCTCGGGGCCCCAGTACACGTCCTCGTCGGGCTCCCAGACGTCCGCGCGGCCGCCGCCGAAGCCGAAGGTCTCGAAGCCCATCGTCTCCAGGGCGACGTTGCCGGCGAGGATCATCAGGTCGGCCCAGGAGAGGCTGCGGCCGTACTTCTTCTTCACCGGCCACAGCAGGCGGCGGGCCTTGTCGAGGTTGCCGTTGTCCGGCCAGCTGTTGAGGGGCGCGAAGCGCTGCTGGCCGGCCCCGGCGCCGCCGCGGCCGTCGCTGATCCGGTAGGTGCCCGCGCTGTGCCAGGCCATGCGGATCATGAACGGCCCGTAGTGGCCGAAGTCGGCCGGCCACCAGTCCTGCGAGGTCGTCAGGACCTCCGCGATGTCCTGCTTCACGGCGGGCAGGTCGAGGGTGTCGAACGCCTTCGCGTAGTCGAAGTCCTCGCCCAGCGGATTCGCCACGGCGGGGTTCTTCGCGAGGATCTTCAGGTTGAGTGAATCCGGCCACCACTGCCGGTTCCCGCCGCCCTGGGTGGGGTGCGGGGCACGGCCGTGGGCGACCGGACAACCTTCGGCTTGCTTCTCAGACATGGGAATCCTTCCGCACCGGCGGGTAACGCGGTGCTCGGAAATCGCTGGAGTGTTTTCCTGTCCCTTGGCCATCGGCGAAACCGATCCTACGATGGACCGATTCCAAGTCAAGAAGCACGCCAAACAGCGCTTCCCCGGGAATGGGTGACCCTATGAGTGACCTGCTGGAACGACTTCGAACCCGCGGCTGGCGGATGACCGCCCAGCGCCGCGTCGTCGCGGAGGTCCTGGACGGGGACCACGTGCACCTGACGGCCGACGAGGTCCACGCCCTCGCGGCGCGGCGGCTGCCGGAGATCTCCCGGGCCACCGTCTACAACGCCCTGGGGGAGCTGGTCGCCCTGGGCGAGGTGGCGGAGGTGTCCACGGACGGCCGCGCCAAGCGCTACGACCCCAATGCCCGCACGCCGCACCAGCATCTGGTCTGCTCCGGGTGCGGGACCATCCGCGACGTCCGCCCGGCCGGCGACCCGCTGGCCGGGCTCCCGGAATCGGAACGGATGGGATTCACGGTGTCCAAGGCCGACGTCACCTACCGGGGCCTTTGTCCGTCCTGTTCCTGATTCCCTTTCCGCCGTACGCGGAGTTCGCTTTTCGGCCACGCGAAAAGGGTTCGTCCACGGCGGCGCAATTCACCCCGCCGCATTCCGGTCCCGTCCGGCCGCGGTGCGGGAGGGCCGCCCGTACCGCCCACCCGTCACGGTGAGTAGTCGTACCGCGTTGTCCACAGGCCAGACGGACGGGACGGGAGTGTCCCAGGGTGCCGCTAGGCTTCTCGGATGGCCCTTTCGGACGCTTCCCCCGAGATCTCAGACGACGTCTCCGACGCATTGCGGGTGCTCCACCGCGTATTCGGCTACAGCTCCTTCCGCGGTGAGCAGCAGGAGATCATCGAGCAGCTGATCGGCGGCGGCGACGCCCTCGTCCTGATGCCCACCGGCGGCGGCAAGTCGCTCTGCTACCAGATCCCGGCGCTCGTCAGGGAGGGCACGGGCATCGTGATCTCCCCGCTGATCGCGCTGATGCAGGACCAGGTGGACGCGCTCACCGCCCTCGGGGTCCGGGCCGGGTTCCTCAACTCCACGCAGGACCCCTACGAGCGCCAGGCCGTCGAACAGGCCTTCCTCGCCGACGAGCTGGACCTGCTCTACCTGGCCCCCGAGCGGCTGCGCACCGAGGGGACCCAGCGCCTGCTCGACCGGGGCAGGGTCTCCCTGTTCGCCATCGACGAGGCGCACTGCGTCGCCCAGTGGGGCCACGACTTCCGGCCCGACTACCTCGCGCTGTCGATGCTGCACGAGCGCTGGCCGAAGGTCCCGCGGATCGCCCTGACCGCGACGGCCACCGAGGCCACCCACACCGAGATCGCCGCACGCCTCGGCCTCCAGGACGCCCGGCACTTCGTGGCCAGCTTCGACCGGCCGAACATCCAGTACCGCATCGTCCCCAAGGACAACCCCACCCGGCAGCTGCTGGAGCTGATCCGCAGCGAGCACGACGGGGACGCGGGCGTCGTCTACTGCCTCTCCCGGTCCTCCGTGGAGAAGACCGCCGCCTTCCTGGTGGAACAGGGCATCGACGCCGTCCCCTACCACGCCGGCATGGACGCCCGGGCGCGCGCCGCGAACCAGGCACGCTTCCTGCGCGAGGACGGCGTCGTGGTGGTCGCCACCATCGCCTTCGGCATGGGCATCGACAAGCCCGACGTGCGCTTCGTGGCCCACCTCGACCTGCCCAAGTCCGTCGAGGGCTACTACCAGGAGACCGGCCGCGCCGGCCGCGACGGCGAGCCCGCCACGGCCTGGCTCGCCTACGGGCTCCAGGACGTCGTCCAGCAGCGCAAGCTCATCGACGGCTCCGAGGGCGGCGACGCCCACCGCCGCTCCCTGGGCATGCACCTGGACGCCATGCTCGCGCTGTGCGAGACGGTCGACTGCCGCCGGGTCCGGCTGCTGGAGTACTTCGGCCAGCAGGGCGGCCCCTGCGGCAACTGCGACACCTGCCTGACGCCCGCCGAGTCCTGGGACGGGACGGTCGCCGCGCAGAAGCTGCTGTCCACCGTGTGGCGGCTGGCCAAGGAGCGCCGCCAGAAGTTCGGCGCCGGCCAGGTCATCGACATCCTCCAGGGCAAGAAGACCGCCAAGGTCATCCAGTTCGACCACGACGCGCTCTCGGTGTTCGGTATCGGCGCGGACCTGGGCACCGCGGAGTGGCGCGGGGTCGTGCGCCAGCTGCTGGCGCTGCGCCTGCTGGCCGTCGAGGGCGACTACGGCACGCTCGTCCTCACCGACGCCAGCGGTGACGTGCTGGGCGGGCGCCGCACCGTCCAGATGCGCAAGGAGAAGAAGGCGCCGGCTGCGTCCCGCAAGGAGTCGGGGGCCCGCTCCGGGAAGGCCGCCCGCGTCCCCGTCGACCTGCCGGCCGCGGCCGTCCCGGTCTTCGAGGCCCTGCGCGCCTGGCGGGCCGCCACGGCCCGCGAGCAGGGCGTCCCGGCGTACGTGGTGTTCCACGACGCCACGCTGAGGGAGATCGCCACGGTCCTGCCGGGCACGGTCGAGGAGCTGGGCGGGATCGGCGGCGTCGGCGAGGCCAAGCTCGCCAAGTACGCCGAGGGGGTCCTGGAGGCCCTGGCCGGCTGCCGGGCCGACGGAGCCGCCGCCACCGAGGCCGCCCAGGCGCCCGCCACCGCCGCGCCGGCCGCCGCGCCCCGGGCGGCGGCGCCCCGGCAGGGCGAGCCGTCCCCGTCCCACGAGGAGCCCCCGTTCGAGGACGAACCGCCGTTCGACCTGGACGAGATGGATCCCCCGTGGGACGACTGGCGCTAGCGGCGCCGGGGCGGCCCCTGCCGGGCCGTCCCGCGACCGCGCCCGTCAGGCGCCGACGTACGCCGCCAGGTGCTCGCCCGTGAGGGTGGACCGGGCGGCCACCAGCTCGGCCGGGGTGCCCTCGAAGACGATCCGGCCGCCGTCGTGGCCGGCCCCCGGCCCGAGGTCGATGATCCGGTCGGCGTGCGCCATGACCGCCTGGTGGTGCTCGATCACGATCACCGACTTGCCGGAGTCCACGAGCCGGTCCAGCAGCCCCAGCAGGTGCTCGACATCGGCCAGGTGCAGGCCGGCGGTCGGCTCGTCCAGGACGTAGATCCCGCCCTTCTCGCCCATGTGCGTGGCCAGCTTCAGCCGCTGCCGCTCACCGCCGGACAGGGTGGTCAGCGGCTGGCCGAGGGTCAGGTAGCCGAGTCCGACGTCCGCCAGCCGCTCCAGGATCCGGTGCGCGGCCGGCGTGCGCGCCTCGCCCGAGCCGAAGAACGCCTCGGCCTGCGCCACCGGCATCTCCAGCACCTCGCTGATGTCCCGGCCGCCGAGCCGGTACTCCAGCACCGACGCGTCGAACCGCTTCCCCTCGCAGTCCTCGCAGGTGGTGGCGACCCCGGCCATCATCGCCAGGTCGGTGTAGACCACCCCGGCGCCGTTGCAGGTGGGGCACGCGCCCTCGGAGTTGGCGCTGAAGAGGGCCGGCTTCACCCCGTTGGCCTTGGCGAACGCCTTGCGGATCGGCTCCAGCAGCCCCGTGTACGTCGCCGGGTTGCTCCGCCGCGAACCGCGGATCGGCGCCTGGTCCACCGACACCACCCCCGCCGAGGCCGGGACCGAGCCGTGGACCAGCGAGCTCTTGCCCGAGCCGGCCACGCCGGTGACCACGGTGAGCACCCCGAGCGGGACGTCCACGTCGACCCCGCGCAGGTTGTGCGCCGACGCCCCGCGGATCTCCAGGACGCCGGTGGGCTCGCGGGTCGACTCCTTGAGGCGGGCCCGGTCGTCGAAGTGCCGGCCGGTGACGGTGCCGCTGCCCCGCAGCCCCTCCACCCCGCCCTCGAAGCAGACCGTGCCGCCCGCCGCGCCGGCGCCGGGACCGAGGTCGACGACGTGGTCGGCGATCGCGATCACCTCCGGCTTGTGCTCCACGACCAGCACCGTGTTGCCCTTGTCCCGCAGCCGCAGCAGCAGGCCGTTCATGCGCTCGATGTCGTGCGGGTGCAGCCCGGTGGTCGGCTCGTCGAAGACGTACGTGACGTCGGTGAGCGCGGAGCCGAGGTGGCGGATCATCTTGACGCGCTGTGCCTCGCCGCCCGACAGCGTGCCCGCCGCGCGGTCGAGCGAGAGGTAGCCCAGTCCGATCTCCACGAACGAGTCGAGGGTGTGCCGCAGGCTCGCCAGCAGCGGAGCCACCGAGGGCTCGTCGAGACCGCCCACCCACGCGGCCAGGTCGCTGATCTGCATCGCGCAGGCGTCGGCGATGCTCACCCCGTCGATCTTCGAGGACCGGGCCCCCGCGCCGAGCCGGGTCCCGTCGCACTCGGGGCAGGTGGTGAAGGTGACCGCCCGCTCCACGAACTCCCGGACGTGCGGCTGCATCGCCTCCTTGTCCTTGGCCAGCATCGACTTGCGGATCCGCGGGATCAGCCCTTCATAGGTCATGTTGATGCCCGCGATCTTCATCCTGACCGGCTCGTGGTGCAGGAAGTCCTGCCGCTGCCGCTGGGTGAACGAGCGGATCGGCGCGTCCGGGTCGAAGAAGCCCGACTCGCTGTAGAGCCGGTGGTTCCAGCCGCCCGGCTTGTAGCCGGGGACGGTCAGCGCCCCGTCGTTCAGGGACTTGGAGTCGTCGAAGAGCTGGGCGGGGTCCAGGTCGTTGACCGTGCCCCGGCCCTCGCAGCGCGGGCACATGCCGCCGGTGACGCTGAACGCGCGCCGCTCCTTCACGGTCTGCCCGCCCCGCTGCAGGGTGACCGCGCCCGCCCCGCTGACCGAGGCCACGTTGAAGGAGTACGCCTTGGGGGAGCCGATGTGCGGGTCGCCGAGCCGGCTGAAGAGGATGCGCAGCATCGCGTTGGCGTCGGTGGCGGTGCCGACCGTGGAGCGGGGGTCGCCGCCCATCCGCTGCTGGTCGACGGCGATCACCGTCGTCAGCCCGTCCAGCACGTCCACGTCGGGACGGGCCGCGGCGGGCATGAAGCCCTGGACGAAGGCGCTGTACGTCTCGTTGATCAGCCGCTGCGACTCCGCGGCGACCGTGTCGAACACGAGGGAGCTCTTGCCCGAGCCGGAGACGCCGGTGAACACCGTCAGCCGCCGCTTGGGGATCTCGACGCTGACGTCCTTGAGGTTGTTCTCGCGCGCGCCGTGCACGCGGATCATGTCGTGGCTGTCGGCGGCGTGCGGCGCGGGCGGCCGGTCGTTCGTCGTGCCCCTGCTCATCGTCTCTCCCTCGTCGGCGCGGCCGCGGCGGCGTCCCTCGGCGCCCCGGCCCGCTCCACGCTACGCGAGGGCCCGGGAGCGCCGCTTCTCCGTTCGTGACGGGCCGGGCCCGGGGGAGCGGCGGGCCGGGCGGCCGCAGGGTTCCGGCCAATCGCACCGCACCGGGCGATCCGCGCACGTGCGGGAGCACTGCCGCGGGAGCTCCGGGCAGGGGTGGGGGTTTCGGCCGTCGCCGCGGGGGGCACCGGCGCGACCCGACCGGGGGCCCGCGCTAGTGTGCACGCGTGAACTCTCATGTCGTCATAGGTTTCGGACCCGCCGGCGCCGCCACCGCCCGCCTGCTCGTCGAGCAGGGCCACACGGTGAAGGTCGTCACCACCTCGGGCCGCAGTCCGGAGCCCGGGCTCGAGCACATCGCGCTGGACGCCAGGGACGGCGCACGGCTGACCGAGGCGGTACGGGGCGCGGCCGCGCTCTACGCCTGCGCTGCTCCGCCCTACCACCGCTGGGCGGGGGAGTGGCCGGCGCTGGCCTCCTCGCTCTGTACGGCGGCCGAGGCGACCGGCGCGGTGCTGGTCATGCTCGGCAACCTCTACGGGTACGGGCCCGTGGACGGCCCCCTGACCGAGGACCTGCCCCTCGCGGCGACCGGCACCAAGGGACGGGTCCGCGCCGCCGTCTGGGAGCAGGCGCGGAACCTGCACGAGCAGGGCCGGATCAGAGCGGTCGAGGTGCGCGCCTGCGACTTCTTCGGACCCGGCGTCACCGACGGCGGGCACCTGGCGGCGCGGGTCCTGCCGCAGCTGCTGCGCGGCAAGCCCGTCTCCACGCTCGGCGACCCGGACGCCCTGCACAGCTGGACCTACCTCCCCGACGTGGCCCGGGCCCTCGCGGAGGTCGCGGGCGACGAGCGGGCCTGGGGCCGGGCCTGGCACGTCCCGACCGAACCGGCCCTGTCCGTCCGGGACATGGTCGACCGGCTCGCCGCGCAGGCGGGCACGGGCCCGGTCGCGGTGCGCGGCGTCCCGCCCCTCGTGTTGGGCCTGGGCGGCCTGTTCTCCCCGCTGCTGCGCGAACTGAAGGAGATCCGCTACCAGTTCGACCGTCCGTTCGTGGTCGACTCCAGCGCCTACGAGACCGCGTTCGCCGTCCGCGCCACCCCCCTGGACCAGCAGGTCAAGGCCACGGTGGACTGGTGGCGCGAACGCCTGGCCACCACCGGGTGACGGTTCCAGTGAGAGGGATGAATTCCACAGTGGACCCCAGCGGAGCGGGGCAGGGACGCGAACGGGGCCGGGACGACATAGCCGTCGTCGGCATGGCGTGCCGGTTCCCGGGGGCGCGGAACCCCAACGAGTACTGGCGGCTCCTGATGGACCCGCGGGCACAGTTCGGCCGCGTCCCCGACACGCGGTGGCGCGCCGACTCCTTCCTCGGCGACGACTTCCGCGACACCTCGGCCGCCTACACCGACACCATGGCGCTCCTGCCCGACGTGGACCGCTTCGACGCGGCCCACTACGGCATCCCGCCGCGCCGGGCGAAGGCGATGGACCCCCAGCACCGGCTGCTGATCGACCTCGCCCGCGAGGCGATCCAGGACGCCGGATGGGAGGCCGACGGCTTCGACCGCGAGGAGACCTCGGTGATCACGGCCCTCACCGACAGCGGCTACCGCGGCCTGACCACCCTGCAGATCCGCATGCGCCAGCTGGCCGGCGGGGAGTTCGGCGCCCGGCCGGGCGACCCCGGCTGGCGCCAGACGGTCCGCGCCGTCGACGGGATGCAGGGCACCTCCGTGGCCGGGATCCTGCTCAACATGGGCCCGAACACGATCAGTTCGGTCTTCGACCTGCACGGCGAGAGCTACGCCCTGGACTCCGCCTGCTCCGGCGGGCTCATGGCCGTGGCCAACGCCGTCCACGCGCTGCGCTCGGGCCGCACCCGCATCGCCCTCGCGGGCGGCGCCCAGCTGATCGTCACCCCCGACCTGCTCGTGGGGCTGTGCCGGATCGGCGCCCTCTCGCGCAGCGGCCGCTGCCTGCCCTTCGGCGCGGACGCCGACGGCTTCGTCCTCGGCGAGGGCGCCGGGGTGCTGGTGCTCAGGACCCTGGCCGACGCGCAGGCGGCCGGCGACCGGGTGTACGCGGTGATCCGCGGTGTGGGCAGCGCCAACGACGGGACCGTCCAGGGCGGTATGCACCCGCAGGCCGCCGGACAGCTGCGCGCCCTGCGCCGCGCCTACCGCGACGCGGGCCTGGCCCCCGGCGAGGTCGGCTACCTGGAGGCGCACGGCACCGGGACCACCGTCGGCGATCCGGTGGAGCTCGCCGTCCTGCGCGAGCTGCGCGGAGAGGCGGCGGCCCCCGCCCACCTCGGGGCGGTCAAGGCCGTGGTCGGACACTCGCTCAACTCCGCGGGGCTGGCCGGGCTCATCAAGTCCGTGCTGGCCGTCCAGCGGGGCGTGATCCCCCCGCAGCCGGGATTCGGGCTCGCCGACCGCGCCCTGCTGGAGTCCGCGCGGCTGACCGTGCCGACGGAGCCCGTCCCCTGGCCGCGGGACGGCCGGCCGCGCCGGGCCGGCGTCAGCGCGTTCGGCTTCGGAGGCACCGGTGTGCACCTGGTCGTGGAGGAGCACCCCGCGGCGCCGGCCCGCCCGGCGCCGTCCCCGGGTCCGTACGTCCTGGCCCTCGGCGCGCGCGACCGGGCCGGCCTGGCCCGGTACGCCCGGGACCTGGCCCGTACCCTCGCCGAGGAGCGGCCGCCGCTGGACGCCGTCGCCGACACCCTGGCCCGCCGCGCCCCGCTCACCGAACGCCTCACCGTGGAGGCGGCCGACACCGCCGAGGCGGTCGCCCGGCTGACCGAGGCGGCCGGGGCCGTGGAGGCGGGCCAGGGTGTCGGCGCCTGCGGGGAGGCGTTCGTCCCCGCCGGCCTCCGGACACCCCCGTGCACCCTGCCGCCGAGCCCGCTCGCGCCGCGCCGGCACTGGATCGTGGACGAGTCGGCGCGCGGGACCGCCGACCCGGAGCCCGCTCCGGCGGCGCCCGCCTCCGCCCCGCCGCCCCGGGAGGCGCGGTTCGACGGGGCGAGCGCCCGGGCGGTCGTCCTCGAAGAGGTGTCGCGGACCGGCGTCTACCCCCTGTCCGACCTGCACGAGGGCCAGACGCTCGTCGCCGACCTCGGCTTCGACTCCCTGATGCTGCACGAGCTGGACACGCGCCTCGCCCAGCGGGTACCGGGGTTCAGGACCGAGGAGATGTTCTCCCCGGAGCTCACCGTCGGCCGCCTGATCAGGCTCGTCGACCCGGAGCGCACCGGGCCGGAGGGCGCCCCGGCGGCCCCCGCACCGTCCGCGCCGGCGCCGGCCGGCCCCCCGGACCCGGCCGTGCGGTGGAGCGCCGACACGGCGGACGTCGACGACTTCCCGGAGGTGGGCAAGCTCGAACAGCTCCTCGGGTCCATCGCCGACACCGGGGCGGACTTCCCGTACTTCCGGGTCCACGAGGGCAACATCCGCGACACCACGGTGATCGGCGGCCGCCCGTACCTCTCCTTCGGCAGCTACAACTACCTGGGCCTGTCCGGGCACCCCGCCGTCAACGAGGCCGTGCACCGGGCGGTCGAGCGGTACGGTACCTCCGTCTCCGCGAGCCGGGTCCTGTCCGGCGAGCGGGACCTCACCGTCCGCCTCGAACGGGCCCTGACCGAGTTCCTCGGGGTCGGGGACTGCCTGACGCTGGTCAGCGGCCACGCCACCAACGTCACCGCGATCGGGCACCTCGTCGGCGCGGGGGACCTCGTCCTGCACGACGCGCTCGCCCACGACAGCATCCTCCAGGGCTGCGCCCTGTCCGGGGCCGCGCGCCGCCCGTTCGCCCACAACGACACGGAGCAGCTGGAGCACCTGCTGCGGCTCAACCGGTCCCGGTTCCGCCGTGTGCTGATCGCCGTCGAGGGCGCCTACAGCATGGACGGCGACCTCGTCGACCTGCCCGCCGTGATCGAGTTGAAGAAACGCTACGGCGCCCTGCTGATGGTGGACGAGGCGCACAGCATCGGCACCGTCGGCGAAAGGGGCCGGGGCGTCGGAGAGTTCTTCGGGGTGGACCGCCGCGACGTGGACCTGTGGATGGGCACCCTCTCCAAGGCCTTCGCCAGCTGCGGCGGCTACCTCGGCGGCTCGGCCCGGATGGTGCGCTGGCTGCGCCACACCCTCCCCGGCTTCGTCTACAGCGTCGGCCTGACCCCGCCCAACGCGGCGGCCGCGCTGGCCGCCACCGAGCTGATCGCGGCGGAGCCGCACCGGGTGGGCGCGCTGCGGCGCAACTCCGAGCTCTTCCTGCGCCTGGCCGCCTCCGCCGGCCTGGCGACCGGCTCCAGCGCCCACACGCCCATCGTGCCGTGCATCCTCGGGGACTCGGCCCGGACCCTGCGCGTCGCGGACGGCCTCTACGCCCGGGGCGTCATCGCCGACCCGATCTTCCACCCCGCCGTGGAGGAGGGGCTGTCGCGGCTGCGGTTCTTCGTGACCGGCGAGCACCGCGAGGAGGACGTGCGCAGGGCCGTGGCGGTCCTGGCCGAGGAGGTGGCGTCCGCCGCCGCGCCGTGAGCGGTCACGTTAGAAGAGGGTGCGTTCGATCCGGCTGAGCAGGGCGCTCTTCTCCGGGTCGCCGTCCTCGCCCGCCTCTGCCTCCGGGGGCGCCGGATGCCGCTGCTCGGCGCCCTCCATCCGCTGGGCGAGCAGATAGGCGATGATCTCCGCCTCCTGCTCCTGCACGTCGTCGTAGGTCGCGCGCAGGAGCATGTCGCGCACGAGGTCGGGGTCGAGGTCGGGGAAGAGGAGGCGGGCGGCCGCCTCGTCCAGTCCGCCGGCCCCGCGATGGCAGCAGATGATGTGGCCCAGCTCGTGCAAGATGATGTGCTCCTGATGCGCGCTGGTGGTGTTGGCGTCGTAGAAGATCAGGTCCTCGTCGCGGGCGGCGACCCACATGCCGCACGGGTGCGAGGAGGGCATCTGCATCGGGACGAGGAGGATCGGCCGGTCGCGCGCCTCACCGAGGTGGCGGCAGAGTTCGGCGACGTCGGACACCTCGGGGAGGCCGAGTTCGGCGAGCCGCCGGGCGCCGGCCTTGCGGAGCTTCTTGAGCCGGCTGCGGCGGTCGTGATCGGCGGCCCGCTCCTTCCACGCGCCCCTCATACGGGCTCGGAGGGGCCGGGTCCGTCGGCCGAGGGGGACTCGGCGACGGGGGCGTCGGTGACCGGCGGGAGGCCCTGCATCTGCCGGTACTGGTCCATGATGGCCGTGATGGCCGCGAGGTTCTCCTTCTTCATCCCGGCCGCGCGCATCGCCACGGCCCGGACCCCGGACTGCCGCAGCGCCTCGATGGCGGCGACCTGGCTGAGCACGGACTCGGCGACCTTGTCGTCGAAGAAGTAGGCGACCGAGACGCCGAAGAACTTGGCCAGGGCCGCCAGGAGGTCGGGCGACGGGTTGGAGCGCTTCCCCGTCCGCAGTTGCGAGAGGTAGACGCCCCCGGCCTTGAGCTCGGGGTTGGCCCGCTTCAGTTCCTCCGCCACCTCGGCGTTGGTCCAGTGCTTGCCCTTGGGACGGACCGTCTTGAACAGGTCGTCGAGGCGCCTGGCGAGCAGGGGCCGGTCGTCGCTCTCGGTCATGGTGAATCTTCCTCCCGTCACCTCCTCGGTATAGCCCTTGGCTATACGCCAGTTTCACAGAATAGCGGTCAGTTGACAATTGGCCTGGACTCCGCCAACGTTGGGTCTCGCCGATAGCTGCCAGCTAACTCGTCACGGGGGAAGTCCGACGGGGGCAGGCGGTGAAAAGCGGACTGGCCCGGCCCTCGGGGGATGGGCCGGGCCAGTCCGGGCATGAACCACCCGTACGGCCCACGTCGCACGCGGGGGGAACGGGGGAGGCCCGCCCGGTTCGACGGGGGATACGAACCGGGCGGGAGCTTCAACTCGCGGTGCCGAGTTTACTGTAGGCGGCCGCGACTTTGGTGAGCCAGGCCACCTCTGCCGTGAAGTTGTCCGTGTCGCGGTCGTCGAAGTCGCCCGCGTCCTTGTTGTCGTGCGGCATGGTCCCGGCCTGCTTGGCCGTCAGGGCCCGCTTGATCCGCGCCGCCTCCGTGAAGGCCTGCCGCGACTCCTCGCTCTCCTCGCGCCCCGCCGACCCGTCCGAACCGCCCACCGTCGTACGGTCGATGTACGGGCGCAGGTCCCGCCATCCGTCGCGTATCTCGACGACCCGGCGGTGCAGCCGGTAGTCCAGGTCCGAGACCGAGGCGCCCGGCGGCTCCAGGGCGATGTCCGGGGAGGACTCGTACAGGTCCCGCCAGAGCGGGTACAGCGCCCGGTACGAGCGGTAGCTGCGCCCCCACGCCAGCAGCCGGGAAGCCGCCGGACCCCACGAGGAGTTGGTGAGGCCGAGCGACAGGATGACGATGCCGGCCGCGCTGAAGAGGTTCGAGGCCAGCTTCCAGGCCCCGATGTCGACCCCGGCCGCCGCCGTGAGGATGTTGAGCGTCCGGCACGAGCAGTAGAGGAACAGCACCACGGCGGCCACCCGCAGCACCCGCAGCGCCTGCCGCAGCGAGTCGTTGTCCGTCATCCGCGCGTACGAGCCGCACTGGCGGAAGATGGTCACGCAGGGCAGCGCCTGGGACGCCATGAAGGCCAGGAGGTAGACGAGGACCAGCGGTTGCCCGCTGCCCGTGTCGAAGTCCGAGGCCGGCCGGGAGGTCCCGTCGGCGAGGAGGAAGAGCGCCACCAGGGCCACGTCGAGCGCGGTCCCGGTGATCAGCCACCACCGCGTCTTGCGCCGGGCCTCCTCGTCGGACGCCGCCCACCGCAGCAGGATGATCTCCGCGGCGACGCAGTACGCCACCGCCGAGAGGTGCATGAGGAGGATGGCGAGGTTGCCGACGCCCAGGAAGGTCGGGCCGCCCATGGCCACGGCGCCCATGGTGAAGGTGAGGCACTGGAGTACCAGTGTGGTGATCAGCGTCCAGTAGGCGCTGTCGTGCCGGCTGCGCCGCGCCTGGCACAGCCGGTAGAAGAGCGCGGCGTACGAGGAGAGCGCCGCGATGACGAAGCAGAGGGTTCTGATGGTGTTCAAGGCCTGGTTTCCTACAGGGGGCCGCGGGGGCTGCGGCCGGGGTCAGTCGGTGGGTTCGCCCAGCGGGACCTCGAGCCCGATGCTCTCGGCCGCCACGGCGATGGCGTAGTCGAAGTACGCGGCCTCGTCCTTGACGCTGTCGTGGGTGCGGCTGAAGACCTGGAAGACCAGGAGTCCGATGAGGTTGCTCCACAGCACGATGCCGCGCTCGATGATGTCCGAGAACGGAGCCTGCGGGACGCCGCCGAAGGCCTCGACGGCGGAGGGGAGCAGCAGCGGCGGACCGGGCACCGCGCGCCGCGGCGGGGTCAGTTCGCCGGCCTCCAGGGCCGCCCGGATGATGGCGGCGAGCACGGCGGGGGTCCGCGCGGCGGCCGGGACGGTGTCCTGCGGGGCGTGGTAGCCCGGCACCGGCGAACCGTAGATCAGCGTGAACTCACCGGGGTTGGCGAAGGACCACTGCCGCAGCGCGCGCGTGACGGCGAGCAGCCGCGCCCCCGCCGTGCCGCCCGCCGCGTCGGCCCGCTCCATCGCGGCGCCCGAGGCGTCGTAGGCGTCGATGACCAGTGCGGTCAACAGGTCGTCCCGGTGGGGGAAGACGGCCTCGACCTCGGGGAGCCCGAGCCCGGCCGCCCGTGCCACGCCCTCCAGGGACAGCCCCGCGGCCCCCAGTTCCACCAGCTGCCGGCGGGCGGTCTCCTTGACCGCCCCCGCCGTCGTCGGGCCGTCGTCGTTCGAACTGATTGCTGAAACGTCCATGCCGGAACCGTACCCGCCGCCCCGAACCGCCGGGGCCCCAGCACCGCGAGCGCCCCGGCGGACCGCTGCGATCCGGCCACGGGGCGGCCACCGGCCCGCCACCGGGCCGTAGGCTCCCGCCGTGTCTCCCGCCGCTCAGGTCCGGCGCAGGGTCAGCACCCGGGTGGTGCTGCCGTCGTCCTCGGTCAGGTCCCGGACGTGCGCGAAGCCCATCCGCTCCAGCAGGACGAGGGAGGCGCCGTTCTCCGCGGCCACCGTGGCGTGCACCTCCTCCAGGCCGAGGGTGTCGAAGCCGTGGGCCACCACGGCCCGCGCCAGCTCGGTGCCCAGACCGCGGCCCCAGGCCGAGGGGGCCAGCGCGTAGACGATCTCGTGGCCCCCGGCCGTGTCGGTGTGCTTGATCTCGGCGTGCCCGACCAGCTCGCCGTCCCTGCGGACGGCCCAGACGTCGAACAGCTCCTGGGCGTAGACCTTCGTGAAGATCCGGCCGAACAGGGCCCGGTCCTCCTCCTCGGAGACGGGGCCGTCGCCCATCCACCGGGAGACCCGCGCGTCCTGGAACAGGGCCACGAAGTCCTCCTCGTCCTGCGGGACGTAGGGGGCGAGGTGCAGGCGCTCGGTGCGCAGGGTGGCAGTCATGATCGGCGACGCTAGCCACCGGCCGCGGGGGCGGGCAAACGGATTTGCCGGGCGCCGCGCCCCCGGACCGGGTGAGCCGTGTCTCACCCGGGCGGCGCCCCTTGTCTATGCAACTCGTTGCATAGAAAGATCGGGGCATGGCGCTCGACCACGCGATCCTCGTCTCCCTCCTGGAGATGCCGGGCTCCGGCTACGAACTGGCCCGGCGGTTCGACCGGTCCATCGGCTACTTCTGGACCGCCACGCACCAGCAGATCTACCGCGTCCTGGGGCGCATGGCGGGCGACGGACTGCTCTCCGTCCGGGAGGTGCCCCAGCAGGGGCGGCCGGACAAGAAGGAGTACTCCGTCGCCGCCCCCGGCCGCGCCGCCCTCGCCCGGTGGCTGCACGAGCCGATCGAACCCGAGAGCATGCGGCACGAGCTCGCCGTGAAGATCCGCGGCGCGGCCTTCGACGACCCCGCCGCCCTGATCCGCGAGGTCGAGCGGCACCACCGCGCCCACAGCGACCGCCTCGCGCACTACCTCGCGGGGGAGCGGCGCGACTTCACCGGCCCCGGCGCACCCGACCCGCTCGACGCCGGGCAGGAGCTCCAACACGTCGTGCTCCGCGGCGGCATCGCGTACGAGCGGATGACCGTCGCCTGGCTGGACGACGTCCTCGCCACCCTGCACCGCCTGGGCGCGACGCCCGCACCGTCCGCCTGACCGCACCCACCCACCCCTCCCGGAAGGCGACCCCTCATGGCCGACCCCCTCCTCTTCAACCCGCGCACCTACGACCCCGCGCACTTCGACCCCGAGACCCGCAGGCTGCTGCGCGCCACCGTCGACTGGTTCGAGGAGCGCGGCAAGCGCCGGCTGCTGGAGGACTACCGCACCCGCGCCTGGCTCGCGGACTTCCTCGCGTTCGCCGCGAAGGAGGGCCTGTTCGCCACCTTCCTCACCCCGGCCGCCGCCGCGACCGGCGAGGACCAGCGCTGGGACACCGCCCGGATCGCCGCCCTCAACGAGATCCTCGGCTTCTACGGCCTCGACTACTGGTACGCCTGGCAGGTGACCATCCTCGGCCTCGGACCGGTCTGGCAGAGCGAGAACGCCGCCGCCCGCGCCCGCGCCGCCGAACTGCTCACCGAGGGCGAGGTGTTCGCCTTCGGCCTGTCCGAGCGGACGCACGGCGCCGACATCTACTCCACCGACATGCTCCTGGAGCCCGACGGCGACGGCGGCTTCCTGGCGAGCGGCTCCAAGTACTACATCGGCAACGGCAACGCGGCCGGTCTCGTCTCCGTCTTCGGCCGCCGCACCGACGTCGAGGGCCCGGACGGGTACGTGTTCTTCGCCGCCGACAGCCGCCACCCGGCGTACCGCCTCGAGCAGAACGTCGTGCACTCGTCCAAGTACGTCAGCGAGTTCCGGCTCCAGGACTACCCGGTCGCCGCCGAGGACGTCCTGCACACCGGCCGCGCCGCCTTCGACGCCGCCCTCAACACCGTCAACGTCGGCAAGTTCAACCTCTGCACCGCCTCCATCGGCATCTGCGAGCACGCGATGTACGAGGCCGTCACCCACGCGCAGAACCGCGTCCTCTACGGCCGCCCCGTCACCGCCTTCCCGCACGTGCGCCGCGAGCTGGCCGACGCGTACGTCCGCCTCGTCGGCATGAAGCTGTTCAGCGACCGCGCCGTCGACTACTTCCGCTCCGCCGGTCCCGAGGACCGCCGCTACCTCCTCTTCAACCCGATGACGAAGATGAAGGTGACCACCGAGGGCGAGAAGGTCATCGACCTCATGTGGGACGTCATCGCCGCGAAGGGCTTCGAGAAGGACACCTACTTCGCCAACGCGGCCGTCGAGATCCGCGGCCTGCCCAAGCTCGAGGGCACGGTCCACGTCAACCTCGCGCTGATCCTGAAGTTCATGCGCAACCACCTGCTGGAGCCGGTGGAGTACCCGGCCGTGCCGACCCGCCTCGACGCGGCCGACGACGACTTCCTCTTCCGGCAGGGCCCGGCCCGCGGCCTGGGCTCCGTACGCTTCCACGACTGGCGGCCCGCCTTCGACGCGTACGCCGACGTGCCGAACGTCGCCCGCTTCCGCGAGCAGGCCGACGCCCTCTGCGCGTTCGTCGCCACCCTCGCCCCCGACGAGGCGCAGAGCCGCGACCTGGACTTCCTGCTCTCCGTGGGCCAGCTCTTCGCCCTGGTGGTCCACGGCCAGCTGATCCTGGAGCAGGCCGGCCTGACGGACCTGGACGGGGACGTCCTCGACGAGCTGTTCTCCGTCCTCGTCCGCGACTTCTCCGGCCACGCCGTCGAACTGCACGGCAAGGACTCCGCCACCGGGGCGCAGCAGGCCTGGGCGCTCGGCGCGGTGCGCCGCCCGGTCGTCGACGAGGCCCGCGCGGCCCGCGTCTGGCAGCGAGTCGAGGCGCTGTCGGGGACGTACGAGATGGCGCCGTAGCGGCGGGCCGCGGGCCGGGCCGGGGGACACCGTCCCCGACCCGGCCCCGGGCCCGGCCCGCGCCGGGTCAGGCGGCCGGCTTCCCGGGCTGGTCGTGGGTGGAGCAGTGGATGCCCCCGCCGCCCGAGGCGATCGTGTCGATCTGCACCTGTACGACGTCCCGCTTCGGGAAGTGCTCCTGGAGGATGCCGCGGGCACGGTCGTCGGCCTGCCGGTCGCCGAAGCGGGGCAGGAACACGGCGTCGTTGGCCACGTAGAAGTTGGCGTAGGTCGAGACGAAGTCGTCGCCCCGGCCCGTGATCCGGTCCAGGTCGGGCTGGGGCAGGTCGATGATCTCGAAGCGTCGGCCGCGGGCGTCGACGGCAGTCGACAGGACGGACTTCGCCTGGTCGGCGGAGCGGGACCAGGAGTCCGGCGGGGTGTTCGGGTGGGCGCGGTCCAGCAGGACCACCCCGGGCGCCGTGAAGCGGACGAGGCTGTCCACATGGGCGTCGGTGATGTCCTGGCCGCGCACGCCGGCCAGCCAGACGACCTTCCCGACACCCAGGGTCTTCTTCAGCTCGGCCTCGATCGTGTCCCGGGACTTCCCGCGGTTGCGGTTGTCGTTGACGATCGAGCTCTCGGTCACCAGGAGGGTGCCCTCGCCGTCGGTCTCGAAGGAGCCGCCCTCCGCGACCAGCGGGGCCTGGACCCGGGGGATCCCGTACGTGCGCAGCAGGGTCCGGCCGACCTGGGCGTCGTTCCCGTGCTGCTGCTTGTTGCCCCAGCCGTTGAAGTTGAAGTCGACGCCGACGACCTTGCCGGCCTCCTCGACGAAGACGGGGACGGTGTCGCGGGCCCACAGGTCGTCCACGGCCAGCGGGATGACCTCGACCTGGGAGCCGCACGCCCGCTGGGCCGCGTCCGCCTGGTCGGGCCGGGCCATCATGACCACCGCCTCGTACTTCCCGACGGCCCGTGCGATCCGCGCGATGTCCTCGCGCACGTACGGCAGGTCCTGGTCCCACACGCCCGCGGCCAGGGCCGGCCAGGCCATGAACGTACGGGTGTGGCTCTCCCACTCGGCGCCGAGCCGGCGCTTCGCACCGTTCGCGGCGGCCTGCTCGGGGGTGCCGGCCGGGCTGCCGGGCCGCTCCGCGGCGTCGTCGACGGGGCCGCAGGCCGCCGCGCCGAGGGCGAGGGCGCCGAAGCCGGCGAGGGTGCGCAGGACGGTCCGGCGGGTGGGGGGAGGGTTCGACACGGGATGACTCCGATCGTGGACTGGCGGACCAGGTGCGTCCGGCCAGGGCGGGCCCGGCGGACGGACCCGCGCTCCTGGGACGAGGGTGCGCTCCCGGTCCCGCGAAGGGCCAGTGCGGGAGGAAGCGGAACGACCTCGTACCGCCACTGTGGCACTGACTGAAAATTCAGTCAAACCGCCGCGCCGGGCGGGATCGGTCGTCCGACGCGCCCCGCGGGCCGGTCAGCCCAGCCGGTCGACCTCCACGCGGACCGCCTCGCGCATCAGGTGCCGGGCGTGCCCCAGGGGCAGCAGGCCGCTGAGCCAGCGCACGCTGAGTCCCTCCAGCAGTGCGGTCAGCCGCTGGGCGGCGCCCGTGGCGGCGGCGGGGGGCGCCGCCGGACGGACGGCCGCGACCAGCTCCGCGACCTCGGCCGTCCAGGCCGCGCCGGCCGCCGCGAGCTCCTCGCGCAGCTCCGGGTCGAAGACCGTGTGGGCCCGCAGCTCCCCCCAGGCCGTGCTGTTCTCCCGGACCTCGGGCAGGTCCTGGAACTCCAGGAGCAGGGTCCGCTCCAGCAGCTCGCGGGGATCGGCCGGGCATCGCGCGGCCTCCTCGTCCCCGGGCCCGGTGTACCGGTCGGCCCGGTCCCCGATGAAGGCCAGGGCCTCGCGCAGGATGCCGGGCCGGTCCTTGAAGTGGTAGTAGACCAGGGCGGTGGACACCCCTGCCTCGGCCGCCAGCTCCGCCACCCGCAGCCCCCGGACGCCGCGGCGTGCGATGACGCGGGCGGCGCCTTCGAGGATGACCCGTCTGCGGTCCGTCACGGTGTGGTCCCTCCTGGGTGAACCCGTTCGGCGAGGTGCGGCACGTATTGTCACACGTTGACTGAAACTTTAGTTAAGGAGACGATGAAAACCGGCCACCTGACCTGCCGCATCGTGGAAAGAGCACCGCATGTCCGACCAGCTTTCCGGCGCCCAGCCCGCCCCCGCGGGCCTGTCCGCCGACGACCCCCGCGAGATCGGCGGCTACCGCCTCCACGCCCGGCTCGGCGCCGGCGGCATGGGGGTGGTCTACCTCGCGTACACGCCCGGCGGCCGCCCGATCGCGCTGAAGGCCGTGCGCTCCGAGTTCGCGGCGGATCCGGAGTTCCGCGAGCGGTTCGCCCGGGAGGTGGCCAGCGCCCGCCGGATCCACGGCCTGTTCACGGCGCAGGTGGTCGACTTCGGGGTGGACGAGCGCACCCCGTGGCTCGCCACCGCCTACGTACCGGGCCCCTCCCTGCACGAGGTGGTGCGCCGGCACGGCCCGCTGCCCGTGCGGACGGTGCTGCTGCTGGTCGCGGGCATGGCGGAGGCCCTCCAGGCCATCCACGGGGCCGGAGTCGTCCACCGCGACCTGAAGCCCGCCAACGTCCTCCTCGCGGGGGACGGCCCCCGCGTGATCGACTTCGGCATCGCGCACGCGGCGGACTCCTCCGCGCTGACCGGCACCGGGCTGCGGATCGGCACGGCCGCCTTCATGGCGCCGGAGCAGGCCCTCGGCCACCGGGTGACCCCGGCCACCGACGTCTTCGCCCTCGGCGCCCTCGTCGCGTTCGTCGCCGGCGGCGCGCCGCCCTTCGGTGCCGGACCGGAGTCCACGGCCCTGTACCGCGTGGTCCACGAGCACCCCGACCTCTCGCGGATCCCCGCCGCGCTGTACGACCTGGTGGCGTGGTGCCTGGCCAAGCAGCCCCAGGACCGCCCGACCACCGCCGAGCTGATCGCGTACGTCCACGCGCACCCCGCCGTCGGCCGGCGGCCGGAGTTCACCGACGGCTGGCTGCCCCGGCCGGTCCGGGAGGAGGTAGGCGGGGCCCCGCGGGCCTCCGCCGACGGGCCCGCGACCCACGCGCCGACGGCGATGGCCGCCACGGCCACCGCGTCCGCGCCCGGTGCGCCCCCGGCCCGCACCCCCCGGCCCGGCGCGCACCCGGCCGCCGCCCCCGTGGCCGCTCCGGTGCCCGCCGCCCCCGCCCCCGCCCCCGCCCCCGCGCCGGCTCCGGCGCCGGAGCCCGCCCCGGAGCCGTCCCCCGGCCGCCGGGCGGCCCGGCGCGGACGGCGCCTGCCCGCGGTGGCCGGGGCGGTGGCGGCGACCCTGCTGGCCTGCGGCGCGGCCGCGTACCACCTGGACGGCGCGGACGGCCCCGAGGAGGGGGCCGCCGCCTCCGCCGAGGACCGGGTCCCGGCCGACGGCGAGGCCGACACCGACCGGCCGTCCCCGTCCCCCACCCCCTACCCGGCGGGCTACACCCAGGTCGAGCTGACCGCCCCCGACACCGGCTACGAGTTCGACCTGAAGGCCGGGAAGGTGGTCCCCGCGGACACGGCCACCTGGTTCCTCGCCCGCGACGGCCAGGCCTTCGTGCCCTCGGAGGAGTCCGACTCCTTCGTGGCCGACGGCCGGACGCTCACGGTGCCCGGCTGCCTCCAGGGCATCGGGACGAAGCCCGTCACCGCCCTGCCCTTCAGCGCCCTGGCGGGGGAGCGGCCGTTCTGCGTCCGCAGCCCCGACCGGCGCGAGCTGGCGGTCGTCCGGCTCCGCAAGGCGGCCGCCTCCGGGCCCGTGACGGTCGTCGTGGACCAGTACCACCTCGGCTGATCCGGGGGCGGCGACACGGAACGAGTTCCTCCAATCTCCCTCCCATGTATTGACTGAATTTTCAGTTAACGCAAGGATGCCGATCATCCCCGCCCCTTCCTCCTCAGGGAGCCCCCCATGGACATGCCCACCACCTCCCGCCGCCGGCTGCTCCGGCTCGGAGCGGCGGCCCTGCCGTTGGCCGCCCTCGGCACCGCCCTGCCCTCCGCCCTCGCCCGGGCGGCCACCGCCGGCGCCCCGGCCGGGCTGACCATGCCGGCCGAGACCGACGCGCACGTCCGCACGTACATGGCCTGGCCCGCCCTCTCCCGGGTCTGGGGCAGCGCGCTGGAGGGCGTCCGCGCCGACATCGCGGGCGTCGCGTACGAGATCTCCCGCTTCGAGCCGGTCGTCGTGCTGGCGCGCCCCGGCCAGGCCGCCGACGCCCGCTACCAGTGCGGCCGCGGCGCCCGCCACGCCATCGACGTCATCGAGATCCCGGTCGACGACCTGTGGATCCGCGACTTCGGGCCCACCTTCCTGGCCGGCCCGGGAGCCGTGGCCGGCGTGGACACCCACTTCAACGGCTGGGGCAAGACGGGCACGAAGTACGCCCAGCCCTTCGCCAACGACGCCGCGGCCGCCGGCATCCTCCTCGGCGAGTACGCCGTGAACCGGGTCCAGGCGGGCTTCACCGGCGAGGGCGGCTCGCTGGAGACCGACGGCGAGGGGACGCTGCTGGCCACCGTCAGCTCGCTGGTGAACCCCAACCGCAACCCGGGCATGACGCAGCAGCAGGTGGAACAGGAGCTGAAAGCGGCGCTCGGCATCGACAAGGTCATCTGGGCCCCGGGCCTGGCGGGTGCGGACATCACCGACTGCCACATCGACTGCCTGGCCCGTTTCACGGCCCCGGGCAAGGTCATCCTCGACCGTCCCGGCCCCGGCGCGGACGCCAGGTGGATCGCGGTCTACGAGGAGACCAGGAGGGTCCTGCAGGCCGCCACCGACGCCCGGGGCCGCAGCCTGGCCGTCACCGAGCTGCCCGGCCCGGACCGCACCAAGATCATCGGCCAGGGGGACGAGTTCCTGTCCAGCTACACCAACTACTACACGCCGAACGGCGCGGTGATCGCCCCGCGGTTCGGGGACGCCTCCGCGGACGGCACGGCCCGCGCCATCCTCCAGGCCGCCTACCCCGGCCGGCAGGTGGTCCAGATCGCCATCAACGGCATCGCGAGCGGTGGCGGCGGCATCCACTGCGCCACCCAGTCCCACCCGGCCGTTCCGCCGGCCTCCTGATGCCCGCCGAGCCCCGGCAGGTCCGCCGGTCCGGGGACGGGCCGGGTGCGTCCGTACCCGAACGCCCCGGTAAGGTGCGGGTCATGGCGTCTCGCAGCACTCAGATCCTCGAAGCGGCCGCCCGGGTGATCGCCCGGCGCGGGGTCCGCGGGCTGCGCGTGGAGGAACTCGCGGCCGAGGCCGGCGTGTCCACGGCCCTGATCTACTACCACTTCAAGGACCGCACCGGCGTCCTGCGCCAGACCCTCGAGTTCATCAACGACCGGGCCGAGCGCTACACCACCGACCGCGACCCGGACGCCCCTCCCCTCACCCCGCGGGAGGAGCTGGACGAGACCCTCCTGCTGGAGCTCCAGGACACCGTGGAGGTGCGGGAGAACAGCTCGGCCTGGGGCGAGCTGCGGGCCAGTGCCGTCTTCGACGAGGTGCTGCGCGAGGACCTCGCCCGGGCCACCCTGGTCTGGGTCCAGGAGGTCGCCGCACTGCTGGGGCAGGTCCAGCCGATGGCGACCGCCTCCTCGCTCGCCGCGGCCGCCGAACGCCTCACCGCCCTGCTGGAGGGGCTGAGCATGCGCTGGCTGAGCGGCGGCATCCGGATCGACCACGCGCGCGAACTCATGCGCGGGGCCATCGACGCCGAGCTGGCCGGACTCCGGCAGTACTGAGGTCTCCGCCTCCCCTCCCCACGTCCCGGTGGGCCGCTCCGGCCTGCCCGGACGCGACTCCGTCGTGTCCTCCCGCAGGCCGGGGCCTTTCCTTGCCCCAACTATTGACTGAATTTTCAGTCAGTGCCACAGTTCCTCGCGTCGCCCGGCGCACCACCGAGGCGGCGCGATCCCAAAGGAATGATCATGAACGTTTCCCGTACCCGGTGGGCCCCGTGCCCCTGACACCCACCGAACGCGACCGGCTCCTGCTGTTCACCGCCGCGGAACTGGCCCGGGCCCGGCGGGCGCGGGGCCTGCGGCTCAACGTCCCCGAGGCCACCGCGCTGATCGCGGACACGGTGTGCGAGGCCGCCCGCGACGGCGTCCGCCTCGCCGAGGCCCTCGAACGGGGCCGCGGCGTGCTCGGCCCCGACGACGTGCTGCCGGGCGTCGTGGACATCGTGACCGAGGTGATGGTCGAGGCCGTGTTCGAGGACGGCACCCGGCTCGCCGCGGTCGGCGACCCCTTCGGGGCGCAGCCCCGCGACGACGGGGCCCCCGGCGCCGTCCTGCCGGGCGCGGACACCGTCGACGAGCCGGAGCCCGTGCTCACCCTGGCCGTCCGCAACACGGCGTCCGTGCCGGTGAGCGTCACCTCCCACTTCCACTTCTTCGAGGCGAACCCGCGCCTCGACTTCGACCGGGCAGCCGCGTACGGCATGCGGCCGGCGGTCGCGGCCGGTTCCTCCACCCGCTTCGACCCCGGTGCCACCGTCGAGGTGGGCCTGGTCCCGATCGGCGGCGCGCGGATCGCGATCGGCTTCGCGGGCCTGGTCGACGGTCCGCTCGACGCCCCCGGCGCCAAGGAGCGGGCCCTGGCCCGCGCCGCCGCCCGCGGCTACCTCGGCGCCGTGGCCCCGGAAGGGATCCCGACATGAGCAGACCGTCCCGCCACGGCGACCACTGCGCTCCCGGCAGCCGGCACATCGACCCGTACGAGTACGCCACGGTGCACGGCCCCCGCGCGGGCGACCGGGTCCGGCTCGGCGACTCGGGGCTGACCGTCCGGGTGGAGTCCGACGCCCAGAAGCCCGGCGACGAGTTCCTGGCCGGCTTCGGCAAGACCGCCCGCGACGGCCTCCACCTCAAGGCCGCCGCCGTCCGCGAGACCTGCGACGCGGTCATCAGCAACGTCCTGGTGATCGACGCCGTCCTCGGCATCAAGAAGGTGTCCATCGGCATCCGCGAGGGCCGTATCCACGCCATCGGCCGGGCCGGCAACCCGGACACCCTCGACGGGGTCGACGTCGTCGTCGGCACCGGGACGACGATGATCTCGGGCGAGGGCCTGATCGCCACGGCGGGTGCGGTCGACACCCATGTCCACCTGCTCTCCCCGCGGATCATGGAGGCCTCGCTCGCCAGCGGTGTGACCACGGTCATCGGCCAGGAGATCGGGCCCACCTGGGGCGTCGGCGTGAACTCGCCCTGGGCGCTGCGGCACGGGTTCAACGCCTTCGACGCCTGGCCGGTGAACGTGGGCTTCCTCGCCCGGGGCTCCTCCTCGGACGCCGCGCCCCTGGTCGAGGCCCTGGCCGAGGGCGGTGCCTGCGGTTTCAAGGTGCACGAGGACATGGGCGCCCACACCCG
>NZ_JBIWFZ010000037.1:0-17552 GCF_044763325.1 Streptomyces sp. NPDC096136
GCGAGACCAGCCCCCTAGACATGTCCCGACCAGCATCAACACCCCAGAACCTCACTGTCTCTCACCCCACCACCCCCAAACCGAGAAATCGCACCGGGAAGCAGCGGCCCCTGTCGGTCGCTGCCGACAAGCTGGGCATCGTCGCCATGCGAGCAGTGGACCTGTTGGAACGTCTGGCTGCGGCAGGCCCCCCTGTTCCCCGCGACGGCTCCGGCCCGGTCGCCGAGGTCTACCCGGCGTTCGCGCTGATCCAGTGGGGGCTTGCCGGCAAGGTCGGTTACAAGGGCTCCAAGCCCGGCGCCCTTGCCGCGAGGGCCGAGATCCTTGTCGGCCTCGCCGACGGCTTGAGCCTCAACCTCAGCGAATGTGTGCGCGACCGGTGCAGGCGCAGCGACCACGACCTGGACGCCCTGATCTCCGCGGTCGTCGCCCGGGCCGCAGCGTGCGGGATGACCCACCTGCCGACCACGGACGAGGAACATGCCGTGGCCGCGGTCGAAGGCTGGATACACCTCCCTCACCGGAACCTCCCACTCACCGTCGTGCGGGACGGAGTAACCCCCTGACCCTCCTCGCCGATTCGGCGGGCGTGCGGTGGCCGATACCGCGATGGCGGACCTCGGCACAGACGCACAGACCGCCCATGCGTGCGCGAGGCCCCCACGTCACCTGGACGGGCGAGCCAAAGGCACCCCCAACCAGCGAGCGGGTCCCCCGGCGCCCCGGCCCGCCCATCGAAGGGCCGCCGAGGGTCGGCGGCGCGGGGCCGGCTCCCGACCGGACTCGTCCACGGTCGACTCCCCACCCATTGCCGGCATGTCAATGACGGTCAACTCCTTGCGCGAACGGCACTGTGGATCACGAAGGGGTTAGCCACGGCGAATTTCGCGCACGTGCTGCACCACCAGCCGCCAAACCCCGCAAGCGCGCCGGAGCTGCGCCACCGCCGAATGTGACCGAGTGCTCCGCTCGACCACTTCGAGTGGTACCGCCGGTCGGTGTTGAAAGAAGGGCTTCTCAGTGAGGATCACGGGGCCGCACCTTCAGGGAGAGATCCTGGGCATCGACTTGGGCCGTCGCGCCCACGACTGGACAGCGCCGAAGGACAGCTGGCCGCGGCGCAGGCCGAGCGCAGGCCTGTGCCCTGCCCCCGGACTGGCTGATCGAGCACGTCATCGGCACCGGCCGGCCCGCCGTCCGCGTTCACACCGGGCAGTGCTGGGCCACCCGCACCCCAACGAGTTCCTCCAGTGTGCCGGCCCTCGGGGACGCCATCCGCTCCGTCGTAGCGCTGCAGCCAGGGTCGGGATCGGCCTAGCGTGGTGTCGGTGTGCTGCTCCCGGCTGAGGGGAGGGGGCTGGCGCAGACGGTGCCGCGTGAGTCGATGACGGCGCAGGCACGACTGTCGTTCGGGCCGCCGGCCTCCACCATCTGTGTGTGAGCCGTGCGGCCGGTCTGCTGCCGGTACTCCTCCTGGTGTGGTGGGTTGCCTTCCTTGCCGAAGACCTGGACGCGGTCCCCGGGAGAACTTCCGGTCAGCTTGCCCCAGGCAGCGTGGCAGCCAGGGCTGTAGCGCAGTTCGATGTGGACGCCGAAATCACGTCCCTCGGCGGTGGTGACGGCGTCGTTCTGGCAGACGGTGGCCGTCGGTTCGGTGTGGACGCAAGTGCTGCCATTGCAGGTTGCAGGCGCAGCAGCGGGCCGGGCCGACGCGGTGGAGGAGACCGAAGACGTGGGCGTGACCGTGCCGGAGTCCGAGAGGTAGAGGGTGGCGGCGATGGTGCCGCCCATGAGGACGGCCGCAGCCGCTGTTCCCAGGAGGATCGTCTTGCCCTTCCTGCCGCGGCCCGCGCGTACATCAGGGGTCGTATCGCGCCCAGCGGGGTCGCCGGGCGGCTCGTCGGTGCCCCGGGTCCTGAGGTCCAAGGCGCGGGCGAGATCCGTCTCGGTCCGCTTGTAGTACTCCGCGAGGGATCGGATCACCGCTTCGGGGACGTCCTGTTTGGCGTTCTCGTAACGCGACAGGGTGCCCTGGTTGAGGCTGACGTGCCTGGCGACGGTTTCCTGCGTGGGGGCTTTGTCGGCCTCCTTGCGCCACTGCTGGAGTAAGCGAGCCAGCTCCACTCGCGCCGGCGACGCCCCGGGCTCGGGTTCTCCGGCCTGCCCGACGGGTCGGTTCTGCCGCATCCGTGTGTTCCCCCTTCGATTTGGCCTCTGCATATCCGCAGCTCACAGCCATGCATGCGCCGTGGATATGCCTGCATGAGCCGACGGCCCGCACAGCGTAGAAGCGGGTCGAAGGGTTGGGCAATCTGGAGATCAGCCGGTGCGAAGTCCCGGCGACATCCCACAACCCACCCCCGCACGGGCGCTGTTCGCCATGCCCGGACGAGGGACCACACGCCTGAAGGAGCCCCACCGTGAAGTTCTCCCTGCCTGCCACCCGAACGGGCCGCGTGCTCGCCTCCGCCGCTGTGGCCGGGCTCGTCCTGACGGGCGCAGCCATAAGCGCCAACGCCGAGTCGGTTCCCCCCGGCCGCCACCTCACCCCCCAGCCCGAGTGGTCGATCCCCCCGGTCGTCCCCCTCGCCCTGCGTCCGGGCACGAGGGGTGAGGCCGTCAGCAGGCTCCAGGAACGTCTGGCCCTCCTCGGCAGCCCGGTCAAGACGACGGGCGTCTTCGACAGCGCCACCGTCGCAGCGGTCAAGTACTTCCAGAAGGCCCACGGTCTGGAGGCCGACGGCGTCGTCGGCCCGAAGACCCGGGCCTCCCTGGAGCACTCGCCCGGCGCTGCGGTGGGTGGCGACCGTGCTGCCCTCGCTCAGCAGATCATGAACCGCCACGGCATCACGCCGCTCGACGCGCACTCCAAGCCCATCGGCGGCCCCCACCTCGATTCCACCGCGCTCAGCAACATCCGTGACACGGGGGACGGAAAGAGTGCGCTGACGAGCTCGTACGGCGACGCCCACGGCGAGCGGGTCGAGCTGAACGAGCGCATGCTGCGCGGCCTCCTTCAGCTCAACGCCAACCACGGTTTCTCCCTCAACATCACCGAAGTCGCCGGCGGCGATCACAGCCGGGACTCGCTGCACTACAAGGGTGTCGCCTTCGACACGAGCGAGATCAACGGAGTGCACGTCGCCCTGAAGGGCAAGGGCCGCGAACTCGCCGAACGCCTCGAAAGCGCCTGCTACTTCCTCGGCGCCTCCCAGGTCCTCGGCCCCGGGTACCCGGAGCACGACACCCACGTCCACTGTGCCTGGAACGCCAAGAGCTGAGCCCCATGGGTAGGGGCCGGCCCCTACCCCCATGCTGCTGCCCGCCCAAGACCTGACCCCGTCCAGACACCAGGAGCCCGAAAATGAACCTCAGCCGCTTCGGAGGAGCCCTCATGGGCCTGAGCCTCAGCACCCTGTTCCTCCTCGGCGCCACCGCCGCACCGGCATCCGCGGCGGCGCCGGGATGCACCGGGAGTTCCTGTACCGGAAAGAACCCCCACGCCCAGCGTTGCGACCGGGACGCGAAGACCATCGCCATCGCCCACAACCCGGACGGACCCTCCGCCTACCTGCGCTACTCGGCGGCGTGCACCGCAGCCTGGGTAATCAGCGACAAGGGCGACGGCTCATGGCGGTTCAAGCTCGACGTCAAGCGCAGCCAGCCCTACGTCGAGCACGCCTCCCCGCACTACAACGCCTACACCGCCATGGTCAGCGCCCACAAGGGCTACCGAGCCTGCTACGAGGCGAACACCGGCCGCCCGAACGACTGGGAATGCACGGGCTGGCACTGACCAGCGCCTCTCCCTGGCGGCCAGCACGATGCCAACCCTCTCCATCGGGTGCCTGGAGGTCCGCCAACCGGTTGGCGGACCTGCCGGTCGGCAGGAGAGGCTCTGGCTGCTGTCGGAGCGCCGGCGACGTGGAAGAGGGCCGCCCCCTTTCTGCGGGCGGCCCTCCAGGTCGTGGTGGGGTCAGATGCCGTTCTTGAAGATCGACGCCAGCTGGACCGTGAGGAACAGGATGGTGGAGATCATGCTGAGTGCGGTCTCGAAGCTGAGCCTGGCCCAGAACGCCCGCCAGGCGGCGAAGCGCTGCCTTTCGGTCTCCTCCGGGTCCATGCGCCTGGCATGAGAGATCTTGATCCGGGTCGCGGTGCGGTGCCATTCGTTGATCCGGACCAACCCCACGTTGCAGCCCAGGAGGAAGCCGTGGAGGGGCTCGGTCTCGGGGATCTCGCTGCCGTGGAGCACGGAGAAGACGTCTCCGCGGCCGAGGACGATCCCCTTGTTGCGGGCGTTGGCCCTTATCTCGTTGGAGGTGAGGCCCTGCGTCTCCATGAGGTCCCGCAGGAGCTCGCGGAAGTCGTAGGGGGTCGTGCACAGCGCGAGCGCGGTGCTGACCGTCATGGCCTCCGACGGGCTCCAGGCGGTGGTCTGCTGCCGGCGCTCGACCTCCTCGCGGACGAGTTCGGCGACGGTCGACCGGCGCTGGCGGGGAGCCCCGCCCGGCCGGCGCACGGCCGTGTCGGCGTCGGAGGCCTCGGCCTCGCTGCGGCGGAGCTCTCCTTCCTCAGCGGCTTCCCACCGCTGCTTCCAGACCTGCTCGTCCGCGGCCGGGTCGCATCCGTGGATGAAGGCCCAGGTCACCTCCCAGGTGGGCAGCTTCTTGCCGGACACCGCGCCCGAGAGGGACGCGGTGGAGTAGTGCACGCGCTCGGTGAGGGCGGAGAAGGTGAGCCCCGCGGTCTCCTTGAGGTCGCGCATGCCGCTGGCGAGCTCGCGGAGCTCGGCGGATGCCTCGGCGCTGATGGGGCTGGGCTGGCGCGGCATCAGCAGCGCCCCGTCCGGCGCATGATGCGGCGGCGGACCCGCCGGGGCGGCCAGAACGCGGCGACCGTGGCCGCGACGTTCAGGCCGAGGCCGATCGACTCCGCCGGCGCCAGGCCGACGGCGCGGCCGACCATCCCCGCGAGCGTGCCGGCCACGATGTAGAGGGCGAGCCGGGCCGCGGAGGCGGCGCGGTGCTGGATGAAACGGGTGGAGTTCTCCCAGAGGCGGCGGATCGCGCTCAGCGGCGCGATGCCCCACAGTCCGGAGAGGGGCGTGGGCAGGCAGATGCCGCCGCGGGGGTGCGTGTGAGCTTGCATCGGGGTCTCGGACCTTCCTGTCAAGGCAGGGTCCATCACCGGTGGAGGCACGCGGTACCGGATTCCATGGCGATGGACCCTGCCGACCTCGGACTGGTTCCGCCTGAGAGCGCCAACTCCCTGGAGATGCGGAACCGATGACACCCACTCATGTTGACCCATGCCGTCACGCAGGTACAGAGCGTGATTTTCACTCTTCCGGTCCCGCCTTCGAAACCGAAGTGAAGAACCCCAGAATGTGCCTTGACCTGCGAAAACAACCCAGGATCGGGTTCGTAACAAATCCGTTGTGCCACTACGCTGGATGAACAACATCCGGAGAGAGCACGATGGAGTCCTCAGCGGCCCCAGGGCCGTGATCCTCGGCGCTCGTCCTGACCTCGGACACGCTGACACCCGGGTGCCCTGCGCCAACAGGACGCCCACGGCTCGGCCTCCCCGCCCGCACGCTCCGGCACGCGGGACACATGCGCCTCTGGCGTGTGAGCGGGGAGGCCGAGCCATTTCCATGCCTGCGGACGCACGACTCCCGCCCCCTCGACGCAGAGACATCACCCACAGGTCTCCCTGTCGGCTTCCGGCCCGCCCCGCTCCGGGGAGAAGGCCGAATCAGCAGACTGGGACGGACCAGTCGGTGTTGGTGGGCGGGGTGTGGCCGGGGGCGTCGCCGTTCATGAAGGCGTTGGCGGCCGCGTAGTAACTGCTGTTCCACGGGCTGGTGGTGATCCGGTACCACCAGCCGTCATTCCTGGCGGACTCGACTTCGGGCGCGTAGACGCGGCACTCGACGTCGACCCAGGTGTGGGCGGGGATCCGCTCGCCGGGGCCCTTGGCGCCGTGGGCGTTGAGGAAGGCGGGCGCGCCGAACCTGCCGGTCTGCTCGCGGATCGTGTGCGTGGCGGCCTTCGGGGGCTCGGTGGTGGGTGTCGTCGGCGGGGGCGTCGGCTCGGGGGCCTTGGGCGTCGCGGGGGCTGCGGGTGGGGGCGTGGCGGCCGCGGGGGGCCCGGTGGGGGCCGGTGGGGCGGTGGTCGGCTCGGCGGTGGGCTCGGCGGGGTACGTCGGCAGCGGGCCGGCGGCCAGGATCCGTTCGATGGTGCAGTCGGGAACGCGTATCTGCTCGGTGGTCGGGATGAGCGCGGAGTAGATCCATCCGGTCCGGCCGGGGTGCGGGCTGCGGTCGGACTGGATCACGTAGAACCAGCGCCTGTGGGTGGCTGGGTAGCCCTGGGGCGCGGTGGTGTCCTGCAGGCACCACATCTGCACGGCGGCGCCGTCGTCGAGGAACTCCGTGCCCTGGCAGTCGTGGGCGCCGGCGGGTGCGGGGCCGGGGCAGGGGCGGATCTTGACGGGGTCCCCGGGGCTGTCCGTCTTCACCCGGCTCAGGCCGGCGGTCCGGCTGACCTCCGGGAAGGGCAGCGTGGTGTTCCCGGCCACGGCGATGCCGTTGCGGGTCTTGGCGTCATGCGGCTCGGAGCTGCCGGCGAGGTAGCCGATGCCCGCGGCGGTCAGGGCGATCGCGGTGACCGCCGCGGCGCTGAGCGCCAGCGTGCGGGACTTCTTCGGGGGTGGGGCGGATCGGGAATCGGGGGCCATGGGGCGCTTCCCTTTCGCTGGTGCGTCGTACGTGCGCGGTACGGGCCGGCGGTCAGCAGGCGGGGAGGGAGTCCATGCCGGTGTCCACGTAGACGCCGGGGATCCAGCCGTTCAGAGGCTCGGTGGTGCGGTACCAGATGCCCTGGGCGTCGCGCTCCTTGGCGGAGGCGGGGCCCGGGTAGGCGGGTCCGACGCCGACGCCGCGGCCGCCGGCGGCCTGGCACACCACCTTGATCGCGTCGGTGCGGTTGAGCGTGCCCAACCGCTGAGCGAAGTCGTCGTCCTTGCGGTACGAGGAGTACACGTTGACGGTGTCGGCCGTCGACCCGCCGCCTCCGCCGTCGTCGGACCACGCGACGTGCGCGCTGTGGACGGTACCCGTGGGCTGGTCGACCGGCTCGACCGGGTGGAACAGCCCTGAGCCGCCGTTCTGGCCCCCGCCGCGGCCCCGGCCGATGTTCGCGGGCTCCTCCGTCTTCGGGGCGCTCGTCTTCGCGCTGGGGCTGGGGCTAGGCGTGCTGGTGTGCTTGGTGGTGCCGGGCTGGCCGGAGGTGGGCCCGATGGCTTTCGTCCCCGTCGGCTGCGACGGTCCGGTCTGCTCCACGGGGGGCTGCGCGCCGTCGTTGTACTGATTGAGGTAGAAGTTGATCTGGATCGACCCGAGGACCAGGGCCGCCGCCGCCAGGAGCAGCGCAGCCGCCACGGCGGGCTTCGAGCGCCACCACGCCCGTTCGGGCCTGCCGTTCGGTGAGGGAGCGGGGGTGGGCACCGGATCCGGCACCGGGGCGCGGGCCGGCTCGGGTGCGGGCTCGGGTGCGGGGGCTGCGGGAGTCTCCTTCTGCTGCGGCGTGGGCGGGAAGCGCTCTCCCGGGTCTCCGCCGCAGACGCGGTACGCGTCGGCCCACTGGCGTACGACCGCGGTGACGTTCTCGGCGCCCTGGTGCTCGGCGCAGATCCGGACGACAAGCTCGACCTTGGGCCACTCCGGGCGGATATCGGGCACGTTCGGGGGCAGCAGCTGCGCGAAGGCGGACTTGGAGTAGCCGCGCAGTCCAGGCACCTTCTTGGCGATCTCCTCGCTCCGGGCGGGCAGCTCGTCGAAGACCGGCCCGCCTTCCCGCAGGGTCCGCAGCGCGGTGCGGTAGCCCTTCCAGTCTTCCGCTTGTGCTAACTGTTCCCGCCAAGTCGCCATCCGTGCGGCCCCTTTCGCCACCGTCTTGGACGACCAGCATCCCGCATGGCCGGGATGCCCTGTTCAGTGGGTATTACACCCTGATGTCGATCTCGTTCATCTGGCGCGCATTCATACCCCTTGACCTGGGTGGACGTTGTGCACGGCAGGCCTGGAAAATCCAAGAACGATCTTGCTCTCGGCACGTGCGGGCCAGGGGGGTTGGCTCAGGGCAGATCGCTCCACACGGGGCGGTCAGGGGACCAGAGAGGACCAGCCACCGATGGCCGTCACCAACCCGCCCGCGCGCGTCCCGACGAAGACCGAGAAGGTCATGGCGATCATCATCGCCATCCTCTGCGGGGTCATCGCCGCCTTCGTCGCCTACATGCTCATCCGCCACCTCGGCGGCAGCCCGCTCGTGGGCGCCTGTTCCGCCGGCGGGACCTTCACGGCCGCGCTGGGCATCGTCGCCTACATCGAGAAGGAGCTCGGCCTCCTCTGAGGCCCCGCCGACCCGCACCACCACCCACACGCCCCTGGGGCCCGTCCACACGGACGGGCCCCAGGGCACTTTCGTGATCACCCACCGGCCACACGGGCACCCGGCGGCCGGATAGGCCTGCACCGGTCGCCGCGATCGACCCTGCCAAGCTCAGCCTCACGGCGCTGCGCCTCTCCGGCGACTTCCGGACGCCCGGACAGGGGCGTACAGGGGCTAGGACGGTGTGGCTGCAGTGACCTGTCACAGACGCGGTAGGGGTGGGGCGTGTGGGTGGCGGGGCTGTTGTGGTGGGGGGAGGGTTCGCTTGTGGTGGGCGGCTGCTGCACGGGCGGTGTTCAGGAGGCGGAGGGCTCGGGCCTCGGCGGTGTGCCAGCCGAGGCGGCGGGTCGCGGCGACCGCGCGCTCGCCGCAGTCCACGGCGTCCGGCAGGCGGTTGCCGGCCAGTTGGGCGGCGGTTTCCGACACCAGGTTCATGGCTTCCATCGCGGGGGATCCGTACCGCGCTCCCAGTTCGGCGCTCTGCCGGTGCCGGGCCACCGCCTCGTCGGTGCGGCCGAGGTGGCGGGCGGTGAGCCCCAGGTTGTACAGGGCGTACGCCTCGGCGCCCCGGTCGCCCGCGTCGACGGCCGACGCGAGGGTGGTCCGGCTGATCTCGGCGGCCTCGTCGCGCCGGCTGAGGCGCAGCAGTGTGCTGACGCTGCTCGCGCGGGCGTGACGGCCGGCCCAGTCGCTGCCGCAGGCCTCTCCGGCGGCGACGGCCTCCTGGTGCAGGGCGTCGGCCTGGTGCCAGCGCGCCCGGTACTGGCACAGGAGGGCCCGGCGGTTGAGGATCGCGGCGTGCACCGCGTCGTCCCGTACCGCCCGCGCCGCGTGTTCGCTGGTGTCCAGCATCCGGTCCGCCTCGTCCAGCCGTCCCAGCTGGGCCAGGGCGCTGGCGAGCACGTAGCCGGCGCGGCCCACCGCGCGAAGGTGTCCCTGGTCCTGGGCGGTCCGCAGCATCGTGCGGAGCGGGTCGACGGACCGGGCCCAGAGGTGGGAGTCCTCCAGGAGCGGTTCGACGGCGAGCGCGAGGTCGGCGGCCGTGGAGACGGCCGACGGCACGGCGTGGAGGATCCGCGCGGCGGCGGTGAGCGCGTCGTCGTGCCCGGGGTCGAGCAGCCGCCGCCGGCTGTCGGGGCGGCCGGGGTGGCCGTCGGGGGGCAGCAGGCCGGGGACGCGGTGTCCCGGGCGTTCGGCGGCGTGGACGGTGCGGGCCTCGGCGAGCAGGTGGTCGAGGAAGCGGGTGAGGGCCGCCGCCCGTTCCTCGGGGCGGTCGCCGTCGCGGGAGCGCTCGGCCGCGAACGTCCGGAGCAGGGGGTACTGGCGGTAGACCCCGGGGGAGGGCGAGGCGAGGAGGCCGAGTCCGGTCATACGTTCCAGGAACTGCCCGGTGCGCGCCGGTGACAGCCCGCCGAGGGCTGCCGCGCCCGCGACGTCCTTGGCACCCCGGCCGGGGAGCGCCAGCAGCCGGAACAGGCGGGCCTCTTCGCCGTCGAGCAGGTCATAGCTGGGCCGGACGCACGCCGTGATGCCGTCCTGGGTTCCGGCCGGCGCGGGGAACACGGAGAACGGGGGCAGCGCGGGAAAGGCGGGGTGACAGCCGTCGAGGAGGCGGACGAAGTCGGAGAGGGACCACGAGGGCCGGGCCGCGAGCCGCGCGCCGGCCAGGCGCAGGGCCAGGGGCAGCCCGCCGCACCGCTCGGCCAGGGCCGCCGCCTGTACGGGCTCGGCGGCGATGCGCTGCGCACCGGCGACGGTGCCGAGGACGGCCAGCGCGTCGGGGGCGGCCAGGGGTTCGAGGCGGACGCGGCGCACGGTCTGCAGTCCGTCCAGGGCCGCACGGCCGGTGACGATCACCGCGCAGGTGGGCGAACCCGGGAGCAGTGCCTCGACCTGGGCGGTGTCGCGGGCGTCGTCCAGGAGCAGCAGGATCCGCCGGTCGGCCACCGTCGTGCGGAAGAGCGTGGCCCGTTCGTGCGGGCCGTCCGGGATCTCCCCCGGGTGCAGCCCGAGGGCCTGGAGGAAGCCGGCCAGAACCGTGCCGGGGTCGGCGGGGTCGGCCGAGGTGCCGCGCAGGCCCGCGTACAGCTGTCCGTCCGGGAACCGGTCGCGCAGCCGCCGGGCGACGTGGACGGCGAGTGCGCTCTTCCCGACGCCCCCGGTGCCGGTGACCACGGCGACGGCGACGGATTCGGGGGGAGGGGTCGTCAGGGTGCGGAGGAGGTCCTGCACCGCCTCGGTGCGGCCGACGAGGCGGTCCGGTGAGAAGGGGAGTTGGGCCGGTGTGGGTCGTGCGGTGCGGGTGGGGCGGCCGGGTGGCCGGCCCGGTGCCTCGCCCGGTGCGGAGGGGTCGTCGGCGGGTGCCTCGCCGGGCGTGGAGGGGTCGTCGGCGGCGGGCGGTGTCCCGGGGGGCCGGTGGGGGCGCGTGGGCTGCTCGTCCTGGGCCGTGCGGACGCCGCGGCCGCTGTGGGCCAGCGCGAGCCCGGCCAGTTCGCGCAGCCTCCCGTGCAGGGGATGTTCCGCGCAGAGCCTGGTCAGTTCGGGAACGAGGCGGGCGTGGCGCCCCAGCTCCAGGTCGAGCTCGACGCGTTCGAGCAGCACCGACAGCCGCAGTTCCGAGAGGCGTTCGCGGTGGATCGCGGCGTGCGGGCCCGGGATCCCCGCGAGCGGGGGCCCCTGCCACAGGCCGAGCGCCCGGGCCAGCAGTCGGGCCGCCTCGGCGGGCTCTTGCGCGGCGGTGCACGCGCGGGCCTCGGCGACCATCCGGTCGAACGCGTCGAGGTCCAGCGTGCCCGGGGCGGTGTGCAGGAGGTATCCCTGGCCGTGGGTGGCTATCCGGGGACCGAGCGCGCGCCGGAGCCGGTAGACGTGCGACCTGACCGTGCCCACGGCCGTGCGCGGCAGTTCCTCTCCCCACAGGCCTTCGACGATCTCGTCGAGGTCCACGACGTCGTCGCGCCGCAGGAGGAGCATCGCGAGCAGCGCCCGCTGCTGCGGCGATCCGAGGGGGAGGGGTGCGTCGCCCCGCCGGACCTGGACCGCTCCGAGGACGGAGAAGAACAGTTCGGGCTCAGCGCTGTTCACGTCGGGCTCCCTCCTTGCGACGGGGTGTCCGTTCGTCCGCGGGGCCCGGGAGGGAGCGGGTGGTCGGGGCGGGCCCGGTCGGGGCGGGGCCGGCCGGGATGTCCGCGGCGATCGTGCGCACGGCGTCACCTCCGTTGAAGGGCAGACGGGTCCTGTGGCCCGGCGGTCCGGAAGGGGGAACCGGTCCGCCGGGCCTGGAACGACCTTGCCAGGGCGGCCCGCGGCATGACTGCACCCTCAAAGGATCATGTGAATGCCATGCACCTTTAGGAGGCATGCGGTGACGGGCGTCCCGGCGCGGCCGGAGCGGGCCGGCGCCCGCCGTCGCGGAACGGTATTCAGCGGGGGACCTCCGGGGTGCGGGGAGGCTCCCCCGCCCCGCGGGTGGGTGCGGGGAGGCCGCAGGTGTGGCGGGACGGGGTGGAGGTGAGCACCGCCGGCGTGAGCCGAGCCGGGAGCACGCGGCGGGCCGGCGATCGTGACGAAACTCCGGCAGGCGTCACGAAATCCGGGACGCGGGTGGCCGCCGGTCCCTTCAGGGGCGGGCCGGCAGGCAGTAGGTGCCCGGGGCGGGAGTGTCCAGGACCCCCGCGTCCACCAGCGCCTCGGCCATGAGGGCCGCGTCCGCGGGGCCGGTGCCCAGCACGGCCGCGAGGGCGTCGACGGACGGCGCGCCGGCTCCGGAACGGGTGAGGGTGAGCCGGAGCCGGCGGGCGGCACGGGCCAGTTCGGGCGGCAGGTCCTCCTGGCCCGGTGCGGCGCTGTCCCGTTCGTCTCCGTCCCGTTCGTCTCCGTCCGGTGCTTTGGTGTCCGGTGCGTTGGTGTCCGGTGCGCTGTTGTTCGGTGCGCTGTTGTTCGGTGCGATGCTGTCGGGTGCGCTGCCGTCCGCGCCGCCGGACGGGTCCGCGGGGGGTGGCGCGGGGAGCTCGATGCGTGTCGAGGCGGGCAGGGTGGGTGCGAGGACGCGGGAGCGGGTGGTGAGGACCACGGCGCTCCCGGGCGTGCCGGGCAGCAGGGGCGCGACCTGCGCCGCGTCGCGGGCGCCGTCGAGGACGACGAGGACGCGCCGGGTCGCGAGGGCCGACCGGTAGAGCGCGGCGCGCTGCTCCGGGTCGGCGGGGATCCGGGCGGCCGGGACCCCGAGGGCGTGCAGGAGGTGGGCCAGGAGCGGGCCGGGTCCGCCGGGGACCGGGCTCCAGGTCCGCAGGTCGGCGAAGAGCCGGCCGTCGGGGAAGCGGGCGGCCACGCCGTCCGCGATCCGTGCGGCCAGTGCCGTCTTGCCCGCCCCGCCGGGCCCGGTGATCGCCAGCACGGGGACGCCCCCGCGGTCCGCCCCTTCGGTGAGGGCGCGCTTCGCCGTGGCGAGGGCGCGTTCCGCCCCGTCCGGGAGCGCGGCCGTCGGCTCGGGTGGCCGGGCAGGGGCGTGGGCCTGCCGGGGCACGAGGGGTGGCGGGTTCCGGGCGAGCAGGCGGGCGTGCAGGGCCGTCAGTTCGGGGCAGGGGGTGACGGCGAGTTCCTCGGCCAGGACCCGGTGCGTGTCGGCGAACACGGTGAACGCCTCCGCCTGCCGGCCGCAGCCGTGCAGGGCGCGCATGTGCAGGGCCCGCAGTTCCTCGTCGAGCGGGAACTCGGCGGTGAGCGCCGTCAGTTCGGGGATCACGGTGTGGTGCAGGCCGAGGCGCAGGGCGCAGACGAGGTGCCGCTTGCGGGCGGTCGTGCGCAGGGCCGCGAGCCGGGTGCGTTCCTCTTCCGCGAACGGGCCGGGGACGCCGGCCAGGGCCTCCCCCGACCACAGGGCCAGCGCGTCGGCCAGCAGGGCGTGTTCGGCGGCGGTGTCACCGCGTTCGCGGGCCTGGCGGGCGGCCTCGGTCTGCTGCTCGAACCGCCAGGCGTCGACCGATTCCGGCGGGGTGTGCAGCGCGTATCCGTGCTCGTCGCCGCGCAGGACGCGGGCCGGCTCCCCGGCCGCGCGTCCGGGTTCGAGCAGGGTGCGCAGCCCCCAGGCGTAGGTGCGCAGGTTCCCGGCCGCGCTGGCCGGGGCGTCGTGCCCCCAGACGGCGGCGACGAGTTCGGCCACCGTGACCGGGCGGCGGCGCCGCAGGAGCAGGGTGCTCAGGACAGCCTGCTGACGCGGCGGTCCCGGGCGGGTTGCCGGAGTGCCGGGCAAGCCCACCCGGACGGGCCCGAGCAACCGGAAGAAGGGGCTGCCGTCGCCGTCGGACGCGGCCGGGGTCCCTGCGCGCATCCGGCCCCCTTCCACGGTGTCGGGCGGTTCCATGGTGCCGTGCGCGACGTGGCGGCGGCCTGCCCGGGTGTGGTCCGGGCAGGCCGCCTCGCGGTTACTTCGGCAGCACCCACCAAGAAGAAACGGCTACCGACTCCTGCTTGGAATTGTTCCAGCCAACGATGACCACCAGCGTGGCCCCGGCGCGCCCGATCCCCAGCTCGTACTTCCAGCGGCCGTTGGACTGGCACACAGCGGTTCGCGCGCCGATCCTCACGGCATCCTGAACGTCTTCCTCGGTGACGTCGCGCTCGTGCATCCGCTGCTGCATGTGATCCTGCGTCAGATCGTCGATGTGGGTCGGGGCGTCCAGAGTGCGGCAGTCGTCCTTGTCGCGGGACGGGGGGCAGCCCTGGCCGTCGTCGCGGCAGCGCATCGGCGAGATCGGCGAGTCCACCAGGTCCGCGAGCTGGACCGTCGTCGCGGCCTGGGTGCGGGCCTGGGCCGGGGCGGGCGCCGCCGCCTGCGCCGGGCCGGCGGTGAACACCGCCGCGGAGGCGGCGAGCGCGACGAGCGCGATCCGGACGCTCTTCGAGTTGATCATGGGGGCTCTTCCCTTGTTCCTTGACGATGCGCGGCCCCGCGGCCGCCTGCGATGAATCTCGCCGGTGGCCGTCCACGCGTGATGAGCGGGCGGCCGGTCCTGTGATCACCGGTGATGGACGACCGTCCATCGCACGAGGACCGGCCCGCCGCACAGTGGTGGCCATGAACGACGGACCGACCGTCCGCCTCGGGAAACCGCCGGCGGACGGCGGAACGGATCGCGGGAGGAGGAAGCGATGAACCTGGAACAGATGTACGCGTTCTGCCTGGCCGACCCGGTGTTCTTCGACGTGCCGCAACGCCTGGCGGACGAGGACGAACGCTGGACGCCGCCGCAGGTGGGCGACGCCACCGTGGTGCAGGACGACGCGGACGTATGGGTGCGGGTGTTCTTCGGCCGGTCCCTGCCGGACCAGGGCTGGAAGATCCACGTATCGGCCGACGTCCCGGCCGCCCAGGAGGTCCTGGACAGGACCGCCGCCGTCTGCGCCTCCCACCGCGTCGCCTTCAAGTACCTGCGCAGCGGCCGGCTGCTGTCGGCGTTCAACTCCAAGTACGCCCACCGCGGTTCCTCGGGCAAGTTCATCGCCGTCTACCCGGCAGACGAGGCGGAGCTGAAGACGCTGCTGGACGCCCTCACGGACGCACTGGACGGGCAACAGGGCCCGTACATCCTGTCCGACCTGCGCTGGAGCGAGCGCAGCCCGGTGTTCCTGCGGTACGGGGCGTTCGCCGCGCGGTGGGCCCGGGACGGCGGCGACGCTCCCGTCCTGGCCATCGCCCGGCCGGACGGAACGCCCGTGCCCGATCCGCGGACCGCGGCGTTCACCCCGCCGCCGTGGGCACCGATGCCCGGCTTCGTCCGTGAGCGCCTCGAACGGTTCAGCGTGCTCAGCCGCGTCGACCTGCCCTACGAGATCGTGCGGCCGCTGCACTTCTCCAACGGGGGCGGGGTCTACCTGGCCAAGGACCCCGGGAGCGGCGACCTGGTGGTGCTGAAGGAGGCACGGCCCCTGGCCGGGCTGGACGCGCGGGGTCTGGACGCCGTCGCCCGCCTGCGGCACGAGCACCGGATGCTGACCGCGCTGGCCGCGACCGGTCTCGTACCGCGTGTGCTGGGGTACGAGACCCATTGGGAACACGACTTCCTCGTCCAGGAGTACATCGACGGCGACCCGCTGGCGAAGGCCGGCGTGCTGCGCCTGCCGCTGGTGCGGCCCGGGGCGACGCCGCAGACGTACGCGCAGTACACGAGCTGGTCGCTCGCGGTCCTCGACACGGTCGCCGCGGCGGTCGCCGCCGTCCACCGGGCCGGGGTCGTCTTCGGCGATCTGCACCCGAACAACGTCATCGTGCGCCCCGACGACACCGTCACCTTCATCGACCTGGAGGCCGCACACCTCATCGGCGAGGAGCGCACCGGTCTCCTGGGCGCGCCCGGATTCGCGGCGCCCGCCCATGTGACGGGCACCGACGTCGACGCCTACGGCCTGGCCGCCCTGCGCCTGGGCCAGTTCATCCCGCTGACGGCGCTGTCCGGCCCGGATCCGGCCAAGCCCGGCCAGCTCGCACGGTGGGCCCACGAACTCTTCCCCCTGCCGGCCGGCTACGCCCATGACGCCGCGGCCGCCATGGCGTCGATCAGCGGGACCACCGCACCGGCGGCGCCCGGCCCCGGACCGGTCGGCAGGGACTGGGAGGAGAACCGGTCGGGGCTCCTCGCGGCGCTCACCGCCTGCGCCACCCCCCACCGGGGCGACCGGCTCTTCCCCAACGATCCCGACGGAGCGCGGGAGGGCGGCGGAACCAACCTGTCCCACGGCGCGGCGGGCGTCCTGTACGCCCTGCACGCCACGGGCCACGCCATCGACCCCGCGTGGACCGGCTGGCTCACCGCCACGACACTGCGGGACATCGACCGCGCGCCCGTCGGCCTCTTCAACGGCTCCTGCGGGGTGGCCACCGTCCTCGACCTCCTGGGACGGCACGAGGAGGCCGTCGAGATCCTGGGCCGGGCCCTCGGCCGTACCGGCGAACCCACGAGCCTCGGTCTGCTGACCGGACTGCCCGGCACGGGTCTGACCGCGCTCGGCTTCCACGCCCGGCACGGGGACGGCGGCCATCTGGACCATGCCCGCCGCATCGCCGACCGCGTCGCGCAGCGCATCGAAGCCACGGGCGGCCGCCCGGCCGGCAAGAGCCCGGGCGCGGGCCTCACCTCCGGAGCGGCCGGAGCCGCGCTGTTCCTGGTCCGCATGTACGAACGCACCGGCGAGCCCGGTTACCTCGACCTCGCCGAGACGGCGCTGCGCCGCGACCTCGCCCAGTGCGCCGACGTCGAAGGCTCCTTGCAGGTCGACGACGGCTGGCGGTCCGTTCTCTACCTCGGCACCGGATCCACCGGCATCGGACTCGCCCTGGCGGCCTTCCTGAAGCACCGCGCCGGCACGGGCCTCGCCGAGGCCCTCGCCTCGATCCGGCTGGGGGCGCGCGGCCAGTTCACCGTCTTCCCCGGTCTGCTCGACGGCCGTGCCGGACTGCTGTACTTCCTGACGGCCGCCGGCCACGGCGCCGACGACGACGCCGCGCTCCGGGGGCACCGGCGCGACCTGTGGCGGCACGCCGTACCCCACGGCGACGGCCTCGCCTTCCCCGGCAGGCACCTGGTCCGGCTGTCGATGGACCTCGCCACGGGATCGGCCGGAGTGCTCCTGGCCATGGACGGCGCCCACCGCCGCACCGACCATCTCCTGCCCCTGCTCGGCGGGCCGGCACCGGCCACCGCCGCCCGAAGCCTGCTGCACCGGTCCCGGTCCAGCCCGTCCCCCACCGCCGGAAGGAGGTGACCACCATGTCCGTCCTCACCCTCCAGCAGCTGGAGATCGCCGAGGAGGAAGGCGCCGCACTGCTCGCCAGCGCCATCAGCTACGCCTGCCACGGCACCGCCGCCTGAGCCGTCTCCCGCCTCCGGCGGGAGCGCCCGGCCCCGCACCGACGGTCAAGGAGGTGAAGACCATGTCCATCCTCGACCTCCAGCAGCTGGAGACCGCGGACGAGGAGAGCGGCCTCCTGCTCCTGAGCAGCGCCAGCTACCAGTGCATCTACACGGCTTGCCGCTGAACCACGGGCGGCGCACCTGACCGCACGAGCACCGAAAGGAGGTGAACACCATGTCCATC
>NZ_JBIWFZ010000037.1:17650-40948 GCF_044763325.1 Streptomyces sp. NPDC096136
TCCTCAACCTCCAGCAGCTGGAGATCGCCGAGGAGGAAGGCGGCCTGCTCCTGCTGAGCAGCGCCAGCTTCCAGTGCCACAACACCAGCTTCCACTAAGCCACGGGCGGCGCACCTGACCGCACCAGCACCGAAAGGAGGTGAACACCATGTCCATCCTCAACCTCCAGCAGCTGGAGATCGCCGAGGAGGAAGGCGGCCTGCTCCTGCTGAGCAGCGCCAGCTTCCAGTGCCACAACACCAGCTTCCACTGAACCACGGGCTACGCACCGGTTCGGCTGTTGCGGTGACGATCCGTTCGCGGATCAGAACGGTCTGCGGGGCAGTGCCCCGCAGACCGTTCCGTCGTGTTCCGCCGTACTGCCCTTCCACCGGGTTCGGGCCCGCATCCACCCAACCGGCGGCGGATGGGTTCCGCCGCCCCCGCACCCGGTCACCCGGGCGGTCCTAGTGGCGCTGCCCACCGGGGCAGCCGGAGCCCCACGCGGTGGTGGTGAAGCAGCCGTGGCCCCGGTCGGCGCCTTCGCGGTGCGGGCTCGAACCCTCCGTCGACGCGTTCGCGGCCGCGACCGCCGTCGTGTCAGCCGTCGTGTCAGCCGTCGTGGTCGCGCTCGCGCCCGTGCTCGCGGCGGCCGTCCAGACCAGGCCCGCGGCGGCCAGCACCACCATTCCCCGTACGGTCTTGTTGATCACGACAACTCCTTTGCGACGTAGGACGGGTGAGGGACGGGGCTCCGGCCGGTCACGCCGTTCCCCCTGGTGCTCCCGACTCTGCCAGCCGCGGGATGACAGCGGCAGACCCGTAAGGGATCATCTGTGTGCCATGCACCTTTAGGAGGCAAGCACATGGACACGGGCTGGGACGCGGGCTTGGACGCGGGCATGCCCGAGGTCGACCACGCGGCGATCGTGCTGTACCGGTGGATGCTCGTACACGGCGGACTCTCACCGTCGGCCGTGGCGAGGGCCGCCGCCGAGACCGGTCTGACGGAGGAGGAGTGCCGCACCGCGGTCGGCTCGCTCACCGAGACCTGTCTCGTACAGGCCGACGGCGAGGGCTGGCAGGCCGTCAGCCCGCAGGCGGCGGGGGCGCGGCTGCTGTCCGAACCGGAGGCCGCACTGCGCGCACAGGAGGAACTGCTGCGGGCGCGCAGGGACGAGCTCCAACGACGACGTGACGCGCTCACCGGCCTCGTCCCGGTCTACCTCCAGGCGCGCCAGCACTCCTTCCCCCAGGGCACGATCGACCACCTGCCCGACCAGTTCGCGGTACGCGCGCTCCTCACGGACGTCATCGACAGCTGTCGCACCGAAGTGCTCGTGTCCAAGCACGGCGGTTCCTTCCCGGAAGCCGCGCTGCGCGAGGCGCTGCCGCGAGACCTGGCGCTGCTGGAGCGGGGCATCCGGATGTGCAGCCTCTACCAGCACGCCACCCGTTTCGACCCGGCGACACGGGCCCACGCGGAGCGCCTGGTCGAAGCGGGCGCGGAGATCCGGACGCTGCCCGAGGCACTCCCCCAGATGATCATCGTCGACAGGGAGCTGGGCTTCCTGCCGTCCCGGTCCGGCGGGGCGCTGCTGATCCGGGAGCCGGACCTGCTCGGCTACCTCCTGGACGTCTTCCACCGGGACTGGGAGTACGCGACGCCGTTCGCGACGGGCCCGCAGGCGGCGCACGACATCTCGGAGACGGTCAAGGAGAGCATCCTGACGCTCCTGGCGAAGGGCTTGAAGGACGACTCGATCGCACGACGCCTGGGCATATCGCTGCGGACCTGTCGCCGCCACGTCGCGGAGCTGCTGATCGCGCTGGGCGCGCACAGCCGCTTCCAGGCCGGGGTGATAGCCCAGCAGCAGGGTCTCGCGGGGGCGCGCGGGCCGGTGCGGGAGCGGACGGCGCCGGCGCCGGGCCCGGCCTCCGCCCCGGAGCGGGGGGCGGCGCGTCCTGCGGATCCGAGGACCGGGCCGCCGGACGGTCCGCCCGGGTGCGTCGGCTGCGGTGCACCGCTCCCGGTGGCCGTGGGCCGCCGGTCGGCCCCGGGCCGGCCGGCCCTGCACTGCTCGGCCGCCTGCCGGGCGCGGGCCTACCGGGCCCGCCGCAAGCCGGGCGCCGCGGGCGGCGGACGCGTCAGCGGCGCGTGACGAAACACGGCCCTGTCACGAAATGAGGGGGACGCGGGGGTCAGGGGCGGGTGCGGCTGAGGGTGTCGTCGAGCCAGTCGTAGATGCGGGCGTTGGCATGGCGCGTGGCACCGGGGTGGCAGTGGGCGCCGGCGCCTTCCTCGGCGGTGAAGAGCATGAGGGTCTTGGGGCAGGTGAGGTGTGCGTAGAGCTGTTCGGGCTGGCCCTTGAAGAACTCGTCCTCCGAGGCGTCGCAGACGAGGGTGGGGCACTGGATCTTTTCGGCGATCCCGTCGGCGAGGGTGTAGTCGAGGTAGGAGGCGTTGAAGGCGCGGGGGGTGTCGACGCCCATGACGTACATGCCGTGGTTGAGGGCCCAGCGGGCGATCGGGTCCTCGGCCATGATCCGTTCGAGGGCGGCGTCGAGTTCCGGGGCGGAGTCGGCGCGCAGGAGGCGTTCGGCTTCCTGCCGGCTGCCGGGAATGTTGCGGACGGACGTCTGGCCGAGGTCGTAGAGGCCGTCGACGGCTATGAGTGCGGCGAGCCGGTGTTCGAACGCGGCGGCGCGGGGGGCGAGGACTCCGCCCATGCTGAGGCCGAGGAGGGCGATGCGGGTGTGGTCGACCTCCGGGAGGGTTTCGGCGTAGTCGATCACGGGGGTGATGACGTTCTCCCAGTCGGGGCGGAAGACGAGGCCCTGGTGGTGGCGGGGGCCGGGCATGCCGGGGCCGTCGAAGACGAGCACGGTGTAGCCGCGTTCGACGGCGGCCAGGGCGCCGAAGAAGTGCATCTCCTCGGCGGTTCCGTCGAAGCCGTTGTGCATGATCAGCGTCGGGCGGGGGGCGCCCGAGTCGTCGGGGCGGTAGAGGTAGCCGGGCAGCGTGGTGTTCTCGTAGGGGATCCGGACGGGCTCGATGCGCGGGGTGGTGTAGAGGGCGGCGGCGGCCCTGAAGCACTCGACGGAGCGGTCGTAGGCGTGGTCGTGGCGGGGGTCGCAGTCCTTGCCGTGGAGGAAGAACTCGGCGGAGCGGTAGTAGTTCGAGGCCCGGAGGAAGGCGTCGCGGGCGCTGATCCGGTGGCCGGCCGCGAGGGCCTTCTCGGCTTGTGAGGCGACGCGGTCGGCGGTGGCGGACCAGTGGGTGTACCAGCTGTCGTAGTCGCCTTCGGTGATGCGCGCGGCGGTGGAGACGACCTCGCCGAAGTCGGCGCCGCCGTAGGCGATGTGGCTCATCGAGCGCAGGGTCTCGTACCAGAACTGGGTGTCGTCCGGGAACAGCAGCTGCTTCATGGCGGGCTCCTTCGACCGAATCGCAAGCACAGATTTGTGCTTGCGGGGTCGACTGTAGGGGCTCGATGGAGTGGAAGCAAATATCTGTGCTTACGATGGGGGTGTGACTCAGAAGCAAGCGGGCCCGCGCATCCGCAGGAGCCCCGAACAGGTCCGCGCGGCCGTCCACCAAGCGGTCGTCGACCTCCTCTCGTCCCCGGACGGCGAGGAGCTCAACATCCCCGCGATCGCAGGGCGCGCCGGCGTCAACCACACCAGCGTCTACCGGCGTTGGGGCAGCCTCGACGCGCTGCTGGCCGACACGGTCACCACCCGCCTGGAGCGGGACTCGCCGCTGAACGACACCGGCTCCCTGCGCGGCGACCTCATCGCCTGGGCCGAAGCCAGCGTCGCGAGCATGCGCACGTCCGAGGGGCGGGCCCTCGTGCGGGCCGTCATCCTGTCCATGCCGAGCGGCCCCCGGGCCCAGGCCGAGCGCGCCCGGCACTTCCGGCGCCGCATGCACTCCATCGAGCGGATCCGCGAGCGGGCCACGGCCCGGGGTGAGCACCCGCCCCCGCTGGAGGAGATCCTCGACCAGCTGATCGCGCCCTTCTACATCCGGGCGGTCTTCGGCATCGACCTGCCGGACTCCGGCTACCCGCAGCTCCTGGTCAATCGGCTCCTCGGGGGCGGGAGCGGTGCGGACCCGGTCTGAGGAGCGGGGGTACCTCTCCTTTCGCATCCTTTCGCACGGCCGCCGCCGCGTCGGGCGCGGCGGCGGTGCGCAAGGTCCCCGCGGATCTCGCGCACCCGGATCCGGCAGCGGGCCGAGGCGCTCACGGCCGGGCGGAACCCGCGTGCAGGGGTGCGGGGTCGGGGTGGGCCCGGCCGGTGGCTCCGACTGCGGCCGGAGTGCCGAACCAGCGGCCGGCGGCCTGCTCGAACGCCTCGCGGTCGGGGTGACGGTCACCCGCCCAGGCGACCACGCCGTCGGGCCGCACCAGCACGGCGCCCGAGCCGAGGTCGTTCCCCGTGGTCCCGGCCGCGTACCGTATCCGGCCCTCCCAGGCGGCGGCCGGGGCGTACAGGCGCCGGTCGGCGCTGAAGTCGAGCACGACGCCGCGTCCGTCCGCCATGAGGCCGCCCAGGCGGGTGCCGTCCTCCAGGCGGAAGTCGGGGGCGCTGCGGCCGACCAGCGGATGCTCGCCGCCCAGGTCGTAGCGGATCCACGAGCCCGACAGCTTCCCGAACACGTAGGTCGCTCCGTCACGGGTCCCGATGAGGTCGCGGACCACCGCCTGGATCGCCTGGGCGTACGGTTCCGGCCTCATGGTCGCCACCTGGGCGCGCGACCAGTCGAGCACCGCGGCACCGATCGGGTGGCGCTCGTCCGTGTAGGTGTCGAGGAGTCCGTCGGGTGCGTGGCCGTGCACGGTCGCGGCGAGCTTCCATCCCAGGTTCGCGGCGTCGCCGATGCCGGTGTTCATCCCCTGGCCGCCGAGGGGCGAGTGGATGTGGGCGGCGTCGCCCGCGAGCAGGACGCGTCCGCGCCGGTAGGCCGTCGTCTGCATCGCCCGATCGGTGAAGCTCGAGGCGACGTGGACCGCGCCGATCGTCACGTCGACGCCGGACACGCGGCGCAGAACCGCCTGGAGGTGGTCGCGGGTCGGCGGCCGTGAACGGTCGAACGCACCGCCGTCGAAGTCCATCACGGCGATGTGGCCGTCGGCGGGCATCCGGAGGTACATGCCCGCCGGTGTCAGGTGGAAGCCGGGGCGCAGCTGCTCGGCGTCGGCGAGCGTGGCCTGCATGGTGTAGCCGGTGAACTGCGGTTCGGTGCCGACGAACTCGAAGCCCGCGAGCCTGCGCACCGTGCTGCGCCCGCCGTCGCAGCCGACCAGCCAGCGCGCCTCGTACGCCTCCGCTCCGGCGGTCGCGACCACGCCCTCGCCGTTCTGGGAGACGGCCGAGACGGTGACGCCGCGCCTGATGTCCACGCCGAGCTCGGACGCCCGCTCCGACAGCACCGTCTCGACCGCTTCGAGGTCCGTCACCACGGCTTCGGGCACCTGGCCGGGAAGCCGGAAGGGGAGGGCGGCGAAGTCGACCTGATCCCCGTCGAGCATCATGCCGGCGAAGTGGCCGACGAAGCGGGGCCGGGTCGGCGCACCCGCTTCGGGGGCCGCGGCACCGAACACCTCCTGAACGCCCGACGCCGCCAGCAGCGGTCCCAGCAGCCCGCGCCGGTCGAACACCTCGGCCGAGGCGGCGGACAGCCCACGCCGCCCGAGCGGGGCCGACCGTAACGGGGAGCCGGGCCCCGACTCCCGTTCGAGCACCAGTACGGAACAGCCCGCGAGGCCGAGCTCGCAGGCGAGGAGCAGACCCACCGGACCGGCTCCCACGATCACCACGTCATGCACGAGAGATCCCCTCTTCGGATTCCACGCCGGGCGGGTACCCGGCGGGACCCCTCGAACGGTGCCGGACTCGACCGACATCGCACCGACAGCCCCGACAGACGACCGACGGGCAGCCGGCCGTCACGTACGGGCGCACGGCCGGAGCCGGTTCGTGCGGGGCGTGCCCGGGGGTGCCGGGGAACCTAGAGGTGTCGTGGCGACGGTCTGCGGGGTGTCCGGGGTGTGGGATCGGGCGATGTGCGGTGCGGGGTCGTCAGCATGCACTGCGCGGCGGACAAGACCCTGTTCGAGAGCCCTCGCCTGCACCGCGCGCTGCAGATGGTCGAGGACAGCGCCCATCTCGTCGTCGCGGCGTTCCTCGTACTGCTCGCCGGGGTCCTGACCGTCGGGGTCGTCGAAGCCGTCGTCGAGGCCGTCCGGGGTCCGTACAGCGAGCAGGCGGTCGTGGTGTCCACCCTGGACCACTGCCTGGTGCTGTTCATCGTGGCCGAGCTGCTGCACACCGTGCGGCTGGCGATCATGAACCATGTGCTGGACGCCGAGCCGTTCCTGGTGGTCGGGCTCGTCGCCTGCATCCGCAAGCTGCTGACCGTGACGGCCGGCAGCGACGTCTCCTTCGACTGGCACAAGAAGGGGGCCGAGCTGCCGACCCCGGCCGCGGTGATCTGCGGGTCGATGCCGAACACCCCGCCGGCTCCCGTGACGAGGTTCATGCTGGCGAACAGGTAGAGCTGGTCCGACACCGCGCGCAGGTTGGGCGGGGTCCGGGTCGTGCCGACGGCGTTGCGGACGGCCTGCTTCGCCGTGAGCACGGCAAGGAAGAATTCAGCCGCCCGCGCGGCGACGGGGCGTCAAGGTGCTTAATCCGTGGGGACGATCCGGTGGTTTTCGGTTACCTTCACATGATCTAGATCATGTGTTCGCAACCGCCGCTCCTTCCGCCACTGAAAGGCTCCCTTTCCGGTGTTCTCCCACGTGCGTCAACCTGTCATAGCCGCCATAGCGGTCACCTCGCTCTGCGCCGTCGGCGCTTACGCGGCTGCTGACGACGGGACCCGCACCTCGTCCGCGGCCGGTCCGGCGGCGCCTGTGCAGCCCCTGCCGTCGGCGTCCGCGACGGCGTCCCCCTCGGCGTCCGCGTCGGCGTCGGCTTCCGCTTCCGCGTCTCCCTCCGGGTCTCCCTCCGCGCCGGCCGCGCCGTCGACTTCGGCCTCCGGCCCGGCCGGCGACTCCCCGTACCCGAACGCCGCCGCGATCCTGGCGAAGGACGGCATCAAGCTCCTGCGCGGGGACGGCGGAATCACGCTCACCGAGTGCGGGGGCAGCACCGCCCAGGTCCGTGTCTACACGTACGAGGACGCCTCCGTTAAGCGGAAGCCCATCTACTGCTTCAGCACCGCCGGGCAGACCGGACGGGTCGCCTTCGAGCTGGACCGGGTGTTCGCCCTCGACGCCGGCAAGCACTCCGTGAGCGCGAAGCTCACCTCGGGCGGCACCACCTCGGCCCTCCAGGTCGGCAAGAACAGCTACGCGAACGTGACCGCGGACCCCCTGGCCGCCACGGGCCGGGTCGTCGTCGAGCTCAGCGTGACCGGCTGATCCTTCCGCACGGCCGTCCGGGTCCTCCGGTCCTCCGGCTTCCCGGCCGTGCGCCCAGCCCCGTCACGCAGCCACTCCGCACCGAAGGTCCCAGACCCGTGATCAAGCGCACCGCGCACCTCAGCCTTTCCCTGCTCGCAGGCACCGCCCTGCTGGCCCTCGGCATCACGCCGGCCGCCGCGGCACCGCAGCCCTCGCCGCCGCTCGTCCGCATCATGCCGCTCGGCGACTCCATCACCCAGGGCGTCAACAGCTCCGGGGGTGCCGGGTACCGGCTGCCCCTGTGGAACCTCATATCGGGGCAGTCGCGCTACCTCCCCGACTTCGTCGGCAACACCTCCGGCGGCAACGTGGCGGACCCCGACCACGAGGGCCACAGCGGATGGAGGATCGAGCAGGTCCGTGCGAGCGTCGCCCAGTGGCAGTCCGCCGCCATCCCGGACGTGGTCCTGCTCCACCTGGGCATCAACGACCTGCGCCAGCCGGAGACCGACCCGGTCGCCGCGGCGAACCAGCTGTCCGCGCTCGTCGACTCCATCCAGGCGCGCAAACCGGGCGTCACCGTCATCGTCCAGGGTCTGCTGACCGACACCGTGGGCCAGGAGCAGCGGGCGAGCAGCTTCAACGCGGTCATCCGCGCCCAGGACGCCTCCCGCCGGGCGGCCGGCCAGCACTTCCGCTACGTGGAGCCGCCCAAGCTGGACGTGGCGACGGAACTGACCGACAACCTGCACCCCAGCGACGCCGGCTACGTCAAGATGGCCCGTGTCTACGCCGACGCCATCGAGCAGGCCGTCACCGACGGCTGGACGCAGCACGCTCCCGCGCCCCGGGCCGGCAACGAGGCCGGCGGCGCGGCCCGCGTGCGCTGGGCCGACTGGGACGGCGACGGCCGCCCCGACCAGATCCTCGTCGCCGACGGCGGCCAGATCGACGTCAAGCTGAACCGCGGCGGCAACTCCCGCGGCGGCTGGCAGAGCATCGGCCGCGTCGCCAGCGGCCTCACGACCGACCGCACGCGGGTCCGGTTCGCCGACTGGGACGGGGACGGAAAGGCCGACTACATCCTCGTCAACGCCAACGGCAGCCTCGTCGTCTACCTCAACCGCGGCGGTGACGTCGGCGGCGGCTGGGCGGGCGGCGGTCAGGTGGCCGCGGGCACCACGGCCAACCAGGACCAGGTCCGCTTCGCCGACTTCGACGGTGACGGAAGGGCCGACTACACCACGATCTCCGACAGCGGCGCCGTCACCGTCTACGCCAACCGCGGCGGCGACACGGGCGGCGGCTGGCAGTTCCTGGGGCAGGTGGCCAGCGGTCTGACGAACGACCGGTCGCGGGTCCGGCTCGCGGACTGGGACGGCGACGGCCGGGCCGACTACACCCGCATAGCCGCCAGTGGCGCCGTCGACGTCTACCTGAACCGGGGCGGCGACCAGCACGGCGGCTGGGGATCCCTCGGACAGGTGGCGACCGGTCTGACCACGACGCAGAGCAAGGTGCAGTTCGCCGACTTCGACGGGGACAGCCACGCCGACTACGTCCTGTCGGGAACGGGTGACAGCGCCGTGGTGTACCTGTTCAACGGCGGCGACACGGGCGGCGGCTGGACCTCCCTCGGCACCGTCGTCTGACGCACCGCCGAGCGCGGCCGCGTACCGGGCCCGTCCTGCCGACGGCGGGCCCGGTCGGCCGGGGACCGTGTCGTCCGCCGGCCGCGGTCAGGGGCGGAAGGAGCCGGCCAGGGCGCCGGGTTCGGGTGCGGGGGCCGACCCGCCGCATCAGCCGGTGGGCCGGGAAGGGCCCGTCGCGCGCCATCGCGAACACGAGGCGCGCGCAGGCCGTCAGGGCGACGACCCCGGCGCCGAAGCACGCGAACGTGATGGCGACCGGCGGCACCCGCTCCATGACCGGACCGAGCTGGTCGCGCAGGATGGCGGCGATTCCGCGCGAGGTGAGGTTGCCGGTGTCCCCGTCGCCGGTGACCGGCACCGCGATGGCCAGCGCGATCGACACCACCACGACGAGGGCCGCTTCGAGCGCCACGGCCGCCGTGTTGACGGCGCCGACGAGGCGGGTGGAGGCGACGGCCGGCACGGTCTGGGCGAGCAGCGCCCGGGCGGCGCCCGCTTCAGCTCCTGCCGGTAGCCTCCGGGTTCGACGGAGTCGCTGCCGTCCGCGCCGTTCCCGCGGGCTCCGCCACGCCGGCCACCTCGTCTCGCGTCGGCCGCTCGGGTTCCGCGGGCAGCGGCGGGGCGGACCGGCGGTCTGCCGGGGCGTCGCGGATGGTGCGGCGACGGCGTGCGTGCGTGTGGCGGAGAGGGCAGGATTCGAACCTGCGTGGATCCCCAAGGAACCCGAACGGCCAGTGGCCGGTCCCCGATCAACCGCTCCGGGCACCTCTCCCTCGTGACCGGGCCGGTCTTTCACCCGGTCACGGGAACCAGCATGCGGCGCGGGTGCTGACCGCGCGCTGACGCGTCCCGCGGGCGGGGGCGGTGCGCCGGGGAGAAATCCGGCTGACCACCGGCACGCGGTGCAGCAGAATCGGCGCCATGACGGACATGGGGGGATTCCGGGACGCGGTCGGCGGGTGGGCTGCGGGCGGGGGCGGTGCGGTGGCGCGGGAGCTGGCCGCCGGTGCGGGGGTGCGGGCCGTGGTGCTGGTGGAGGGGCCCAGTGATCTCGCCGCGCTGGAGACCCTCGCCGGGCGCCTCGGGCGGGCCCTGGCCGCCGAGGGGGTCTGCGTGCTGTCCATGGGCGGGGCGATGAACGTCGGGCGCTACGCCGAGCTGATGGGCCCGCCGGGGCTGGGGCTGCGGATCACCGGGCTGTGCGACGAGCAGGAGCGGCCCTTCTACGACCGTGCGCTGGACCGGGTCGGGGCGCCCGGGCAGGGGGTGTTCGTGTGCGTGAAGGACCTGGAGGAGGAGCTGATCCGGGCGCTGGGCGTGCCGAAGGTGGAGGAGATCGTGGAGGCCGAGGGCGACCTCGTGCCGTGGCGGACCTTCACGCGCCAGCCCGCGCAGCGGGGCCGGAGCCCGCAGGACCGGATGCGGCGGTTCCTCGGGACGAAGAAGGGCAGGAAGATCCGCTACGGGCACCTGCTGGCCGGGTCCCTCGACCCCGGCCGGGTGCCCGCTCCCCTGGACGCCCTGCTCGCCTGCCTGTAGTCCCTAGTCCACCCGTAGGGCCGCCAGGCGCTGTTCGAAGGGGACGAGGGTGGCGGCGGACGACGCGGGGAGGGAGGTGATCGCGCCGGTGAGGGAGCGGGGGGCGGCCGTCGCGGCGCGGGTGTCCGCGTCCGGGGTGCCCGTGGCGGGGGCCATGGAGCGGGCCAGTTCCCCGCCCGCGCGGGCGATGCGCCGGTCCAGGCCCTCTTCGCCCCAGTCCTCCGAGGCGGCGTAGACGGCGGTGGGGGCGACGAGGGCGCGCAGGTGGGTGAAGAGGGGGCGCAGGGCGTGTTCGGTGACCAGGGAGTGCCGGGCGGTGCCGCCGGTCGCGCCGAGGAGCACGGGGGTGCCAGTGAGGGCGTCCTTGTCGATGACGTCGAAGAAGGACTTGAACAGGCCGCTGTAGGAGGCGGCGAAGACCGGTGTCACGGCGATCAGGCCGTCAGCGGCCGCCACCGCGTCGAGGGCGGCGGCCAGGCGGGCGGACGGGAAGCCCGTGACGAAGTGCCGGGCGATCTCCGTGGCGAGGTCCCGCAGTTCGATCACCTCGGTTTCGGCGTCCCGGTGGGCGAGGGCCGCGTCGGTGAGGGTCGCGGCCGTCAGGCGGTCGGCGAGGAGACGGGTCGAGGAGGGCGAGCCCAGGCCCGCCGATACGACGACGAGTTTCATGCGCGCGCCTCCTGCGCGGTGGTGGCGGCGTCGGTACGGGCGGTGGCCGCCGCGACGCGGGCCGCGTGCGTGGGGGCGTCCGGTACGCCGGCGGGGCGGAGGTTCGCGAACTCCTTGCGCAGGACCGGTACGACCTCCTCGCCGAGCAGGTCGAGCTGTTCCAGGACGGTCTTCAGGGGCAGGCCCGCGTGGTCGATCAGGAAGAGCTGGCGCTGGTAGTCGCCGGCGTAGTCCCGGAAGGAGAGCGTGCGCTCGATGACCTGCTGCGGCGAGCCGACGGTGAGGGGCGTCTGGGAGGTGAACTCCTCCAGGGAGGGGCCGTGGCCGTAGACGGGCGCGTTGTCGAAGTACGGGCGGAACTCGCGGACGGCGTCCTGGGAGTTCCGGCGCATGAAGACCTGGCCGCCGAGTCCGACGACGGCCTGCTCCGGGGTGCCGTGCCCGTAGTGGGCGTAGCGCTCGCGGTAGAGCTCGACCATCTGCCGGGTGTGGGAGGCGGGCCAGAAGATGTTGTTGTGGAAGAAGCCGTCTCCGTAGTAGGCGGCCTGCTCGGCGATCTCGGGCGAGCGGATGGAGCCGTGCCAGACGAAGGGGGCGACGCCGTCGAGGGGGCGGGGGGTGGAGGTGAAGGACTGGAGGGGGGTGCGGAACTTGCCCTTCCAGGTGACCACGTCCTCGTCCCACAGGCGGCGCAGCAGCGCGTAGTTCTCGATGGCGAGGTCGATGCCGTCGCGGATGTCCTTGCCGAACCAGGGGTAGACCGGGCCGGTGTTGCCGCGGCCCGTCATGAGGTCGACGCGGCCGTCGGCGACGTGCTGGAGCATCGCGAAGTCCTCGGCGATCTTCACCGGGTCGTTGGTGGTGATCAGCGTCGTGGAGGTGGAGAGGATCAGCTTCTCGGTGCGCGCGGCGATGTAGCCGAGCATCGTCGTCGGCGAGGAGGGGACGAACGGCGGGTTGTGGTGCTCGCCGGTGGCGAAGACGTCGAGGCCGACCTCCTCGGCCTTCTGCGCGATGGCGAGCACGGCCTTGATGCGGTCGTGCTCGCCGGGCGCGCGTCCGGTCGTCGGGTCGGTGGTGACGTCGCCGACGGTGAAGATCCCGAACTGCATGGCTCCCCTTCCGAGGTTGTTTAGGATTAAACTATACCTGGCAACGGAGGGCGGGATCGGGGTATTCCCACACCGCGGGGTCCGCGTCCGGCGGGGCCGCGGGCCCGGCGGCGGGGACGGCGGTAGGGTGCGGGCCGTGTCCGGGTATCAGCGTGATCTCGTCGGCTACGGGGCCGAACCCCCGCACGCGCGGTGGCCCGGCGGGGCCCGGGTCGCCGTGAGCCTCGTACTGAACTACGAGGAGGGCGCCGAGCGCAGCGTCCTGGAGGGGGACTCCGGCTCCGAGGGGTACCTGCACGAGATCGTGGGGGCGCCGCCCGTGGAGGGCGGGAGGGACCTGAACGCCGAGTCGATGTTCGCCTACGGAGCGCGGGCCGGCTTCTGGCGGGTGCACCGGACGGTCGCCGCGCACGGGGTGCCGCTCACGGTCTTCGCGGCCGGCCGGGCCCTGGAGCGCAACCCGGAGGCGGCGCGGGCCATGGGGGCCGCCGGGTGGGAGGTGGCGGGCCACGGATGGCGGTGGATCGACCACCGGGACGTCCCCGAGGAGGCCGAGCGGGCCGACATCGCGCGGACGGTCGCGACGATCGAACGGCTCGTGGGACGCCGGCCGGTCGGGTGGTACACCGGGCGGACCAGCTCCCGCACGCGGCGGCTGGTCGGGGAGGAGGGCGGGTTCCTGTACGACTCCGACGACTACTCCGACGACCTGCCGTTCTACGTGGAGGCGGGCGGGCGGCGGCAGCTCGTGGTGCCGTACGCGCTCGACGCCAACGACTTCAAGTTCCTCATCGTGCACGGGTTCACGACCGCCGACGACATGCTCGCGTACCTCGTCGACACCTACGGCGCGCTGCACGCGGAGGGGGCCGAGCGGCCGCGGATGATGAGCGTCGGCCTGCACGGCCGGATCATCGGCCGGCCCGGCCGCATCCGCGCGCTCGACGGTTTCCTGCGGCACGTCGCCCAGCTCGGCGGCGGGTGGGTCACCACGCGGGAGCAGATCGCGCGGCACTGGCTCTCCGCGCACCCGCCCGGGGATCAGTAGGTCCGCAGGACCTGGTCCGGGACGGCGAACGCGGTGGCGCAGGACGGGCAGGCCGCCCGGCCGAAGAGGTACGTCAGCCCCCGGGCGACGTCCTCGTGGCCCGCCCGCTTGGCCGCGGCGTGCAGGCGGGCGGGGAGCGGGTCGAGGGCGTGCGGGTCGGCCGGGAGGAGGGGCGCCGTCGCGGGGTCGCCGGTGAGGGGGTCGCCGTCCGCGCAGAAGGCGCCGTCGGGGCCGAAGGCGATGGTGAGGTCCGAGGCGCAGGCGGGGCACTCGATCTCGTATTCCTGCTCGAACAGGCCCTCCAGGCGGCTCGCGCTCCAGTCCCGTTCGCCCTCGAAGGCCAGGACGCACTGCAGGAGGTAGACGAAGGCCGGGGCGTCGTTGACCGCGGCGTCCAGCAGGCGGCGGGCGACCGGGAGGAGGGCGGCGAGCTCGCCGGCGTAGCGGGCGGTGCGCTCCGCGTCCGCCGCCGAGGCGATGAGCCCCGCCATCAGGACGGCGTCGAGCGGTGCGCCCGGGGCGCGGCCGGTGGCGATGGCCGCCAGGTGCGGGAGGGCGGGGAAGCTGTCGTCGTAGACGGCCCCTTGGTGGCACAGGTCGTCCCAGAGCTCGCTCCAGACCCGGCCGTCCTGCTCACCGCCGAGGCGGGCGAACGCGGCGGGCAGGTCTTCGGACGGGCGCACGGTCATGGAGGGGATTCTTCCGGATGGTGGCCCGGCGGCGGGAAGGGGGGCCCGCCCCGCGGAGGAGGAGGCACGGGAGGGGGCGCCGGTCCTCGCGCCGCCCCCTCCCGCGCGGATCCCGCCGTCGTCCGTCAGCCGAACTGGCCGGCCCGGTACGCGCCGTCGGACGGGCGCCGGGCGATGACGTTCAGCCGGTTGACCATGTTCATGAAGGAGATCAGCAGGGCGAGGGCGGTGAGCTGCTCCTCGTCGTAGTGCCGGGCGGCCTCCGCCCAGGCCTCGTCGCCGACGCCCTCGGCGGCGTCCGCGATCCGGGTGCCCTCCTCCGCCAGCCGGAGCGCGGCGCGCTCGGGCTCGGTGAAGACCGTCGCCTCGCGCCAGGCGGCGACCAGGTGGGTCCGTACGGCCGTCTCGCCCGCGGCGGCGGCCTCCTTGGTGTGGATGTCGATGCAGACCGCGCAGCCGTTGAGCTGGCTCACGCGCAGCGCCACGAGCTCCTGCGTGGCGGCCGGCAGGGGCGATTCCTTGACGGCCCTGCCGGCCGCGGTGACGTGCTTGAGGGCCTTGCCGGCGGTGGCGCTGGTGAAGTAGTCGAGCCGTGCGTCCATGGTGTGCCGCTCCTTCGCGGTGGTCCGTTGGCGGATACGGCCTTCAGACAGCGCGGCGCGGCGTTCTGTGACAGGGGGCGGGGTGTGACCTGCGTCTCGTCCGGGCGTGCGGGAAGGCCGGCGCCCGGGGCGGGGCGCCGGCCTTCGCGGGCGGACTGGGACGGGTCAGGCGGCGGACCGGGGGGCGGGGGCGGGGGCCGGCTGGGGTTCGGGGGCGGGGGCCGGGGCGGGCCGGGGTTCGGGGGTGGGGGCGGGCTTCTCGTCGCGCATGACCACGGCGGCCAGGAGGGCGGCGGCGAGGATGCCGGCCGCGCTGAGGGTGAAGGTGGTGCCCATCGCGGAGGTGAAGGCCTCGCGGGCGGCGCGGACCAGGCCGGGGTCGCCGTGGGCGGAGGCCAGGGCGCCGGCGAGGGAGTGCCGTGCCTCGGCGGGGGCTCCGGCCGGCATCCTCGCGGCGTAGCCGCTGGTGAGCAGGGAGCCGAGGATGGCGATGCCGAGGGCGGTGCCGGCCTGCTGGATCGTGTCGTTGAGGGCCGATCCGACACCCGCCCGCTCCTCGGGGATGGTGCCCATCAGGGCGCCCACCGCGGCGGGCATGGCCAGGCCGGCGCCCAGGCCGAGGAGGCCGAGGGCGACCGCCGGGACGGTGAAGCCGGTGTCGGCGGAGACGGTGGTCAGCAGGGCGAACGAGGAGGCCATCACCAGCATGCCGGCCAGGACCAGCGGGCGGTTGCCGATCCGGGCGGCGAGGCCGGCCCCGGCTCCGTTGCCGACGAGGGCGGCGACGGCCAGCGGGACGAAGGCGAGGCCGGCCTTGAGGGGCGAGTAGCCGAGGACGAACTGCAGGTACTGGGTGAGGACCAGGAGCAGGCCGCCGTTGCCGATCTGGACGAGGGTCAGGGAGAGCGAGCCGCCGCTGAAGTTGCGGTGCCGGAAGAGGACGAGCGGGACCATCGGGGAGTCGGTGGTGTTCTCCCAGAGCACGAAGCCGACGAGGGCGACGACGGCGACGGCCAGGGTGAGGGCGGAGCGGCCGCCGACGGCGCCGTGCTGCGGGATCTCGATGATCCACCAGACCAGGGCGGTCATCCCGGTGGCGGAGAGGACGGCGCCCAGCGGATCGGGCTTCTGCCAGGGGCCCTTGGACTCCGGCATCAGGGTCAGGGCGGCGACGACGGCGAGGACGACGACGGGCACGTTGATCAGGAAGATCGAGTGCCAGGAGAACCGGTCGATCAGGACGCCGCCGAGGACGGGGCTGCCGACCAGGCCGAGCATCGAGACGGAGCCCCAGGCGGCCATGGCCCGGGGGCGCTCCTCCTCGTCGAAGACGGTGATGAGGAGGGAGAGGGTCGAGGGCATGATCAGCGCCCCGCCGACGCCCATGGCGACGCGTACGGCGATCACTTCGGCGGGATCGGCGGCGAAGGTCGCGGCGAGCGAGGCGGCGCCGAAGAGCACCAGGCCGATCAGCATGACCCGGCGGCGGCCGAAGCGGTCGCCGAGGCTGCCGGAGGTGAGCAGGAGGCCGGCGAACACCAGGATGTAGGAGTCGAGGATCCACTGGGTGTCCTGGGCGCTCGCGCCGAGGTCGGCGGTCATGGACGGGACCGCGACGGTCAGGGCCATGGAGTCGACGACCAGGACCAGCGTGCTGAGGCACAGCACGACCAGGATCCACCAGCGGCGTGGGTTGCGGGTTTCCATGGGTGGTTCCCTCTCGGCTTCGTCGGCGGTGCCGGCGCCCCGTGGTGCGTACGGCGTTGCTTGATGCGCACACTGTACGCGCCATGGAACGCTGTACGCAAGATGCTTCCGCCGTACGCAGACCGCCCCCCGGCTCGGACGGGCCGGGGGCGGGAGGCGGTGGGCGGTGGGCGGTGAGGGCGGGTCAGACGGTCGCGAGGAAGGCGCGGACGGCGTCGGCGAAGCCCTCGGGGTCGGCCTGTTGGACGAAGTGGTCGGTGTCCAGCGGGCGGTAGGAGGTGCCGGGCCGGCGGGCGACCATGGCCTCGGCCTGGGCGGCGGGGAGGACCTGGCTGCGCAGGCCGTGGACCAGGAGGGCGGGGCAGTCGGTGGCGAGCCACTGCTTCCAGTGGTCCCCGTGGACGAGCGTCTCGGAGTCGACCGTGTCCCGGGGGTGGAACGGAAGCCGCCAGCCGGAGCCGTCGGGCAGCGGGCGCAGGACGGGGCCGAGGACGGCGGCGAGGGGGCCGCAGGCGGCGGCGAGCCCCTCGCGGGTGGGCGCCGTGTAGGGGAAGTCCAGGACGAAGGCCAGGGGGCTGACGCCGCGGTCGGGCAGGTCGACGGCGGTGTCGACGTTGACCAGCGCCTCGACCAGCTCCGGCCGTTCGGCGGCCAGGTGGCAGGCGTTGACCGCACCGAGGGAGTGGCCGAGGAGGACCGCGCGGTCGATGCCGAGGTGGCCGAGGAGCGCGAGGAGGTCGGCGACGTAGCCGGCGCGGGTGTACTCGGGGGCGCGGTCGGAGTCCCCGTGGCCGCGCTGGTCAGGGGCGATCACCCGCCACTCGGGGCCGAGGGCGGCGGCCAGGGCCGCGAAGGAGGCGCCTTCGGAGAGGTGTCCGTGGAGGGCGACGAGGGGGCGGCCGGTGCCGCCGAAGTCCAGGTAGGAGAGGGCGCGGCCGTCGACGTCCAGGGTGGCGCGGGTGGGCTGGGCGGTGGCGGTCATGTCGGAGCTCCCTCGGTCCGGGCGGGTGGCGGGCTTGCCGAGATCGACTATACGCATGTCTATGACGGTTGTTCAATACGTCTGTTCAGTACGCTTGTTCAGTACGTTTGTTCCATACGGCTGTACAGATCGGAGCCGGGGGCGTCCGAGGGGCCGGATCCGGCCGTCCCGCCCCGTGGGCTCCGGGGAGCCGCCACCCCGCCGCCACTCCACCGCGACCGGTTCGCGAGCGGGACGCGAGGGGATCCCGAGCGGGCCCCCCGATGCTCGTCCAGCAGGGCTGGACGACGTGGGGAGACGGAATGGGTCACTGTCAGCAGAGCGGCCGCGACATCCTCGACCCGCATCTCGGCCGCTATGCCGCGCGCACCGCGGGCATGACGGCCTCGGAGATCCGGGCGCTGTTCGCGGTCGCCAGCAGGCCCGAGGTGGTCTCGCTGGCCGGGGGGATGCCCCACCTGGCCGCGCTGCCGCTGGAGGCCCTCGCGGCGCAGGCCGCGCAGCTCATCGCCGAGGACGGTCTGACGGCCCTCCAGTACGCCTCCGCCCACGGGCTCCCGCAGCTGCGGGAGCAGATCTGCGAGGTGATGGCGCTGGAGGGGGTCACCGGCCACCCCGACGAGGTCGTGGTGACGGTCGGCTCGCAGATGGGCCTCGACCTGGTGGCCCGGCTGTTCTGCGACCCGGGGGACGTGGTGCTGGCCGAGGGCCCGTCGTACGTCGGCGCGCTGGGCTCCTTCGCCGCCTACCAGGCGGAGGTCGTGCACGTCCCGGTGGACGACCGCGGGCTGGTGCCGGAGGGGCTGCGGGCGGCGCTGCGGCAGGCGCGGAACGCCGGGCGGCGGGTCAAGCTGCTCTACACGATCCCGAACTTCCACAACCCGTCCGGGGTGACGCTGGCCGTCGAACGGCGGGCGGAGGTCCTGGAGATCTGCCGCGCGTACGGCGTGCTGGTGCTGGAGGACAACCCGTACGGGCTGCTCGGCTTCGACGGACGGACCTATCCGGCGCTGCACTCCCTGGACCCGGAGAACGTGGTCTACCTGGGCTCGTTCTCGAAGACGTTCGCCGCCGGCCTGCGGGTCGGCTGGGTGCTCGCGCCGCACGCCGTGCGGGAGAAGCTGGTGCTGGCCGCCGAGTCGGCCACGCTCTGCCCGCCCACGCTGAACCAGATGATCGTGTCCCGCTACCTGGCCACGCAGGACTGGCGGGGCCAGATCACGACGCTCCGGGAGGTCTACCGCGAGCGCCGCGACGCGATGCTCGACGCGCTGGAGGAGTACCTGCCGGGGTGCGGCTGGACCGAGCCGGCCGGCGGGTTCTACGTGTGGGTCAAGGTGCCGGAGGGCGTGGACACGAGGGCGATGCTGCCGCGCGCGGTGGCCGCGCGGGTGGCGTACGCGTCGGGCACGGGCTTCTACACGAACGGGCTCGGCAGCCGCCGGATGCGGCTGTCCTACTGCTACCCCACCCCGGAGCGGATCCGCGAGGGCGTCCGCCGGCTGGCCTCGGTGCTGGACTCCGAACCGGCCCTCGCGCACGCCTCCGCCGGTGCGGGCCCCCAGCGGGCGGCGCTGCGGACGCTCGCGCCGGAAGCGGTCTGAGCGGTGCGGGACGCCGCGGGGCAACGAGACGAAGGGACACGACGACGGTGAACAGCACCTGGTTCCGGCGCTACACCGCGCCTGCGGGGAACGGGCTGCGGCTCGTGTGCTTCCCGCACGCGGGCGGCTCGGCGACGGCGTACAAGGCCCTGGCGCACGCGCTGCCCGCGGATCTCGACGTGGTGTCCGTACAGTACCCGGGACGCCAGGACCGGTTCGGGGAGGCGCCGTTCACGGACCTGGAACGGCTGGTCGACGCGGTGTCGGGGGAACTGGCCGGCGCTCTGGCCGCGGACCCCGGACGGCCGTACGCCCTGTTCGGCCACAGCATGGGCGCGCTCGTCGCGTACGAGACGGCCCGCCGCCTGGACCGGGCCGGACTCCCCGCGCCCCGGCGGCTGTTCCTCTCCGGCCGGGGCACGCCGGACAACCCGTCCGGCGCCCACTACCGGTACTACGGGGACGCCGACGTGCTGGCCGACGTTCGCGGGCTGAGCGGCACCGACCAGACGCTCCTCGACAACCCCGAGATCCTGGAGATGGTGCTGCCGGCGCTGCGCGCGGACTACCGGGCCGTCGGCACGTACGCCTGGAGCGGGGGCGGGCCGCTGTCGGTGCCGGTGACCGCGCTGGTCGGGGACCGCGACCCGGTGGTGACGGTCGCCGAGGCCCGGGCCTGGCGGGAGCACACCACGGGCGGATTCGCCCTGGAGGTCTTCCCCGGCGGCCACTTCTACCTCGACGACCAGCCGGAGCGGATCGCCGCGGCCGTCACCGGGGGGCTGCTCGCCCCGGCCGCCGCCCCCTGAGCGCGGCGGCGCCCGGCCGGGCCGCGGGATCCGCCGGATCCCGCGGCCCGGCCGCTGTGCGTCAGAGGACGGCGCCGTCCCTCGTCCTCCTGCGCAGGCTCGGCCTGCTGGACCGGGCGAGGTCCTTCCACATGTCGGACAGGCCGGTGACAGTGCGCGCCGCGAACAGCCTGCGGATGGACACCTCCTGGTTCAGCTCCGCCCGGATCAGCCCGACCAGCCGGATCGCCCGCAGGGAGTTGCCGCCGAGGTCGAAGAAGTCGTCGTCGATGCCGACCCGGTCCAGCTCCAGCACCTCGGCGAACGCCGCGGCCAGGACCCGTTCGGTGTCGTTGCGCGGGGCCCGGTACGTCCCGCCCCCGTCCGCGGGCTCGGGCAGCGCGGCCCGGTCCAGCCTCCCGTCCCCGGCCACCGGCAGCCGGTCCAGCACGGTGAACACCGACGGGACGAGGGATTCCGGCAGCCATCCGGCGGCGAAGCGGCGCAGCTCCTCGCCCGACACGGTCCGGCCGGCCGCCGGGACCACGTAGGCCACCAGCCGCTGCTGCCCGGAGCCGTCCTCGCGGACGGCCGCCGCGGACCGCGCCAGCGCGGTGTGCTCGCAGAGCACCTCCTCGATCTCGGCCAGCTCGACCCGGACGCCCCGCACCTCGGCCCGGGTGCCGGGCCCGCCCACGTAGGCCAGGAGGCCGTCGCCGCCCCGGCGCACCCGGTCCCCGGTGCGGTACATGAGCCCGCCGGGCGGCCCGAACGGGCAGGGCACGAAGCGCTCGGCGGTCAGCCCGGGCCGCCCGGGGTAGCCGCGCGCCACACCGGGTCCGGCCACGTACAGCTCGCCGACCACGCCGGCGGGGACCGGCGCCAGTCCGGGCCCCAGGACGTAGAGGGCGGCGCCGTCCGCCGGGCGGCCGAGCGCGCCCGCGTGGCGCACGGGTTCGTCCGCGGCCAGGACGTGGGCGGCGGCGAACACGGCCGTCTCCACCGGGCCGTGGACGTGGACGACGGTCAGGTCGGGGCAGGCCTCCCGGACCCGGCGCAGCGCGGCCGCGGGCACGCGCTCCCCGCCGGTCCACACCTCGCGCAGCCCGGCGAGGCGTTCGGGGCGGTCGGCGGCGACCGCCGAGAACAGGCCTGCGGGCAGCCACACCGTGGAGACCGCGTCCGTCTCCCGCGCGCCGTCGAGCACCTCGGTGAGCACGTCGGCGTCGAGCTCGCCGGGGGGCGCCACGACCACCCGGCCGCCGTTCAGCAGGGGCGCCCAGAGTTCGAGGGCGAGGGTGGCGCAGGTGTGGGGCGCGTGCCACAGGACGGTGCCGCTGCCGCCGCGCGGGCGGCTGCCCCGGACGAAGCGCGCCATGTTCCGGTGCGTGACGGCCACCTCGGCCCCGTCGGCCGCCCCGGAGCCGGACAGTACGGCCAGCAGGCCGTCCGGGTGCGGCGGGAGCGCGGGCCGCGGGGCGGCGCCGTCGGCGGTCTCCGCCAGGAGGTCTTCGAGGACGAGGACCTCGGTGTCCGGGCCGGCGGGGAGCCGCGTGGCCGCACCGGTGAGGAGCGCGCGCACCGGTGCGCCGACGGCCCGCGCCGCGAGCCGCTCGGCCGGGTCCGCCGGGTCGAGGGGCAGGTAGGCCGCGCCGGCCTTCACCACGCCCAGGAGGGCGACGGCCAGGTCCGCCGAGCGCGGCAGGGCCACGGCGACGACCGTCTCGGGGCCGATGCGCCGACGCCGCAGGGCCTCGGCCAGGCGGGCGGCGCGGGCGTCCAGTTCGCGGGAGGAGAGCGCCAGGTCGCCGGAGACCAGCGCGATGCCGTCGGGGTCCTGCTCCACCCGGCGGGCGAACAGCTCCGCAACGGTGACGTCCGCATCCGGGGCGTCCGCATCCGGGGCGTCCGTGTCGGCGGGCACCTCCAGGACGCGGTCGCGCTCGGCGCCCTCCCGTACGTCCAGCGCGCCGACCGGCCGCTCGGGGTCGGCGACCGCGGCGCGGACGTGGGCGATCAGCTCCTCGCCGATGAAGCGCAGTTCCGCGCGGTGGTACAGGCCCGCGGGCGCGTCGAGGCGGACGTACAGGTCGCTGTCGGCGCTGCCGTCGGTGTAGACGCCGATCGACAGCTCCTCGAAGGTGCCCGTGGTCGCGCCGGAGTAGCGGGCCGGGCTGTCGCCGAAGTGGAGCTGCTCGGCGAACTCGACGACGTTCACGACGGCGCCGAAGCTGCCGCGACCGCTGAGGACGGTTCCGCTCGCGCGCTGGATGTCCGAGTAGTGGCAGGCGGTGTGGTCGAAGATCTCGTACGTCTCCTCGGCGAGCGCGTCGGCGACCTCGGCGAAGGTCGCGCCGAGGGGGACAGCCGCCCGTACCGGGACCACGTTGACGGCCAGGCCGGGCGTCCTGCTCGCGACGCCGACCCGGTTGCCGACGGCCAGCGAGAAGAGGAACTCCGGGCGGTCGCAGCGGTGCCGCAGGAAGACGGCGGCGGCCGCGGTCAGCAGCTGCGACTTCCACACGCCCATGGAGCGGGCGGCCTCGGTCCAGGCGTCCGCCTCGGCGCGCGGGACGGTCAGCGTCCGGCTCACCATGCCGATGGTCTCGGCCACCTCCGACCAGCGGTCGGCGCTGCCGAGGGGCTCGGAGAGCGCGGTGCGCTGCGCGTCGGAGAGGGCGACGCGCGGGACCTGCGCGGGGGCGGGGGCGTCCTTGAGGTAGTCCCGCCAGAACTCCGTGTCCTCGGTGAAGCGCGGGGAGGCGAGGTACTCCACCGCCTCGGCCGCGAAGGAGGCGGCGTCCCACGGGTGCTCCGGCTCGGGTACCGGCTCCCCGCGCACCAGGGCCGTGTACACCTCGGCGAGGCGGCGCGACAGCAGGCCGCCCGCGCCGAACCCGTCCGAGACGAGGTGGTGGTAGGCGATCACGAGCAGGGAGCGGGACGGGCCGAGCCGGACCACGCCGAGCCGGAACAGGAGGTCCCGCGCCAGGTCGAAGGGCCGGCGCACGAGGTCTGCCAGGGCCTCGCGCGCCGCGCGCTCGGGATCGGGCTCGTCGCCGAGGTCGAGGAAGAACGGCTGCCAGTCCCCCAGTTCCCGGGGGACCAGCCGCAGTCCGCCGCCCTCGTCGACGAAGTTGACGCGCAGCACCTCCGCCTCGCCCATCACGTGCAGGAACGCGGATGCGATGGCCTTCCCGTCCAGCTCACCGTCCACGTCCCACATGGTCAGCGCGTGGTTGGGCGTGTCGGGCGCCATCTCCTGCGCCCGCCACATCCCTTCATGCGCGGACGACACACCGAACGAAGGCACACAGATCAACCCCTCAGCAGACAGGCCCGGGAATCGGCGGAACTCGCAGATCACCCCCACCTTCGGGGAAGCCCGACGGCGGTTCAAGACACCCGGGCGCCGGCCGGGGCGGGACGGGCGTCCGCGCCGCCGGGGGTCAGCGCGGTCCGGCCTGGACCAGCGAGGCGGCGATGTGGCCGGCGATCCGTCGCGGCGAGGG
>NZ_JBIWFZ010000038.1:0-33000 GCF_044763325.1 Streptomyces sp. NPDC096136
CCGCCGCCTACGGCCACTTCGGCCGCGAGCTCCCCGACTTCACCTGGGAGCGCACCGACCGCGTCGACGCCCTGCGCGCCGCCGCCGGCCTGTAGGCCGTCCGGCCGCCGTCCCCGTCCCCGGCCCCAGCCGCCGTCCCCGGCCCTCAGGCCGTCGGGAAGTCCGTGGTCGGGGCCAGGGGGGCCCACTCCTCCCAGGCCGCCAGCCGCTCGCGGAGCACCGCCGGGGCCCGGTCGGCCGCGCCGGCGCCCAGCAGCACCCGCAGCGGGGGCTCCTCGGCCTCCAGCAGCTTCAGCAGCGCCACACCGGCCCGGCGCGGATCGCCGGGCTGGAGGTGCGCGAAGGCCCCCGACAGGCCGTGCCGGCGCTTGGCCAGCACGGAGTCGTAGGCGGTCTTGGGTGCGGCCCGCACCAGGGAGCTCGCGCTCCAGTCGGTCCGGAACTCGCCGGCCTCGATCAGGGTGACCTTGATCCCGAAGCCGGCGACCTCCTGGGCCAGGGTCTCGCCCATGGCCTCCAGGGCCCATTTGCTCGCGCAGTACATGCCCAGGTTCGGGTACGTGGTGACGCCCGCGACGCTGGACATCTGCAGGAGGTGCCCGGCGCCCTGGCGGCGCATCAGCGGCAGCACGGCCTGCGTGGTCCACAGCGCGCCGAGGAAGTTCACCTCGAACTGGTCGCGGACCTGCCGCTCGGTGACCTCCTCCACCGCGCCGGCCAGCCCGTACCCCGCGTTGTTCAGCAGGACGTCGATCCGCCCGGTGCGCTCCCCGGCCTCGGCCACGGTGGCGAACACCGCCGCGCGGTCGGTGACGTCCAGGGTCATCGGGACCACTCGCGCGCCGAAGCGCTCGACGAGCCCGTCGAGCGCCTCGACGCGGCGGGCCGTGGCGACCACGGTCTCCCCGGCCTCCAGGACGACCTCGGCGACCGCCCGTCCCAGGCCCCGGGAGGCGCCCGTGACGAACCAGACCCGAGGCGTCCCCCGTGTCATCGACCGGCCCGCTGCTCGGCGAAGGCCTTGGCGTGGTGGAGGGTGGCGGTGCTGTTGGTGCTCAGCGCGGTGCGCACGTACTGCTTGGCGTCCTCGACGGTCGCTTCGGGGCCCAGGATCCGGGCGATGTTCTCCGTGTTGATCGTCACCGTGTGCTGGGAGGAGGCGGCGAGGCCGCCCTCGCCGTCCTCGGCGAACGTCCAGTAGCCGGTGTGCAGGCTCATCAGCGCCGGCAGGGTCGTCTGCTTGTAGGCGATCCGCTCGTCGGGGAACGTCACCCGGTAGGACTTGGTCGTATGGACGGAGCCGTCCTTGGCCCGGGTGTCCATCTCCAGCTCCTGGAGGCCCGGGGTGTCCTCGGTCAGCCGGACGACGGCCACGTGCGGCAGCCGCTCGGGCCACAGGTGCGCCTCGTTGACGAAGGCGTAGACGTCCTTCGCCGAGCCCTCGATCCGGACCGTGTCCTCGAAGGAGAACGTCAGGTCCTCGGCGGCGTGGGCCTGCTCGACGTTGGTCTTGAGCGCGGCCAGCTCCGAGCGCGAGTTGCGGTCGACGGCCCGGTCGATCCACTCCAGGCTCGCCGGGTCGTCGTCCACGGCCCGGTAGTCGTGCAGCAGGCGCACCCGCGACTCGCCCTCGGAGAGCGGCTCGATGATCCAGGTGCCGCCCATCGCGGCGACCGGGGGCGCCGGGACCTCCTGGCGGAAGGTGATCGTCAGCTTCTCCGGGTCCAGGGTGCGGCGGGAGGTCCAGTTCTTGGGCTCGCCGTTGGCGGTGGCCCAGATCCGGATGCGCTCCTCGTTCCCGCCCTGCGGGATGTGGTCCACGTAGATGGTCGGGGGGAAGATCCGCGGCCAGTTCCGGACCTCGGCGATCAACCGGTACACGGCGGCGGCCGGGGCCGAGACCGTGATCTCGTGCTCCACTTCACGCAGGCCGGGCTGCGGCATGGTCTTGCTCCTCGGATTCGGGGGTCGTACGTGATCGGGCGGGGCGGGCTCAGAAGTTGCCGAGGCCGCCGCAGACGTTGAGGGCCTGCGAGGTGATGGAGGCCGCGGTGTCGGAGGCCAGGTAGCCCACGAGTCCGGCGACCTCCTGCGGGGTCGAGTAGCGGCCGAGGGGGATCTTCGCCTGGAACTTCTCCAGCACGGCCTCCTCGGTGGTGCCGTACGCGGCGGCGTAGCCCTGGCGGACCCGCTCGGCCATCGGCGTCTCGACGTAGCCGGGGCAGACGGCGTTGACCGTGATGCCCGTCGGGGCCAGCTCGTTGCCCAGCGCCTTGGTGAAGCCCACGACGCCGTGCTTGGACGCCGAGTAGGGGGCGCCCAGGACCACGCCCTGCTTGCCCGCGGTCGAGGCGATGTTGATGATGCGGCCGCGGTTCTTGGCGCGCATGCCGCCGGTGTTCAGGACCTCGCGGGTGACGCGGAAGACGCTGGTGAGGTTCGTCTCGATGACGTCGTGCCAGAGCTCGTCGGCGATGTCGGCGGTGACGCCGCCGCCGGAGCGGCCCGCGTTGTTGACCACCACGTCGATGGTGCCGAACCGCTCCACGGCCGCCTCGACCCAGGCCTTCACGCCCTCGCCGCTGCGCACGTCCACGCTCGCGCCGTCGACCTCCAGGCCCTCGGCGGTGAGCTCCTCGACGGTACGGGCCACGTTGTCGGCGTCGCGGGCCCCGATGAACACCCGGTGCCCCTGCGCGGCCAGGGTGCGGGCCGCTTCCAGGCCGATACCGCTGGTCGCTCCGGTGACGACGGCGACGCGCTTGGTCTGGTCCTGATCCTGGGCCTGGTCGGGCATGAGAACTCCTCGGTGAATCGACGGGTGGCGCACGCGGAGGATCCGTCACCTCGATGGAGCGGTGCTCGAAGGGCTCTCGCACCCGCTCCGGCGGCCGGGGGGACCACCGGTCCTCCATCGGATGTCGAGCGGCGGTCGACAAGATCGGGGAGACACCCACGTGAGAGGCGACCATGATCAACTTGTTTCAGCCCCAGGTCGGGGACGAGGAACTCGACGCGGTCGCCGGGGTGTTCCACGACCGCAGGCTCGGCAGTGGACGGCGTACCGCGGCCTTCGAGACGGCCTTCGCCGAGCACCTGGGGATCGAGCCCGACCACGTCGTGTTCACCAGCTCCGGCACCACCGCCCTGCACCTGGCCGTCGAGACCCTCGACCTCCAGGAGGGCGACGAGGTCGTCCTGCCCTCGCTGGGCCTGCCCGCCACCGCCGAGGCCGTGGCCGGACGCGGCGGCCGCCCCGTCTTCTGCGACGTGGACCGCCGCACCCTCAACCCGTCCCTGGAGGACGTCGAGGCCGCCCTCACCGACCGCACCCGCGCCGTCCTCTTCCTCCACTACGGAGGCCGCACGGGCGACATCGTCCGCATCGCGGCGCGCTGCCGGGAGCTGGGCCTCGTCCTGATCGAGGACGGGGCCTGCTCCGTCGCCTCCCGCGCCGACGGCCGGCCCGCCGGCACCTTCGGCGACCTCGCCGTGTGGAGCTTCGACCCGGGCCGGGTCCTGGTCACCGGCGACGGCGGCATGGTCTACGCGAAGGACCCCGAACGGGCCGCCCGCACCCGCCTGCTCGCCCGGCGCGGCCTGGTCCGCGCCAGCGGCTTCGGCCACGCCACCCTGCCCGGCGAACCGGACCTGCCCGAGTACGGCCGCGGGATCGCCGGGAACGACCTGACCGCCGCGATCGGCTCCGTGCAGCTGCGCCGGCTCCCCGGGATGGTGGAGCGGCGCCGCGAGATCGCCGCCCGCTACGACCGGGAGCTCTCGGGGACCCGGGGGCTGCTGACGCCCCCGCCGCTGCCCGAGGGCCACGAGTCCACGGACTGCCTGTACTGGGTGCAGCTGGACCCCGCCATCAAGGACGGGGTCGTCGCCGACCTGCTGGCCGAGGAGATCTACACGACCTCCCACCACGCGCCCCTGCACCGGTTCCGGGCCGACGGGGAGCCGCCCGCGGCCCCGCTGCCCTCCTGCGACTGGGCGGTGGACCGCACCGTGCGCCTGCCCCTGCACCCCGGGCTCAGCGACGCGGACGTGGCCACCGTCATCGACGCGCTGCGCAGGTCGGTGGGGTCGCGGATCGCCGACCGTACCGACGAAGGACTCACCGTGAAGGACACCCCATGAACCGACGCGTCGTCATCACCGGGATCGGCGTGGTCGCACCCGGGGGAGTGGGCACCAAGGCGTACTGGGCCCGGCTCACCTCAGGGCGGACCGCGACCCGTGCCATCAGCCTCTTCGACGCCACCGGCTTCCGCTCGCGGATCGCCGCCGAGGCCGACTTCGACCCGCTCGCCCACGGGTTCACCCCCGAGGAGGCCGCCCGCCTCGACCGGGCCGCGCAGTTCGCGCTGGTCAGCGCCGACGAGGCGGTCCGCGACAGCGGGCTCGACACCGCCGCCCTGGACCCGGCGCGCACCGGTGTCACCCTGGGCAGCGCGGTGGGCTGCACCACCGGCCTGGACACCGAGTACAACGCGGTGAGCGGAGGCGGCTCCACCTGGCAGGTCGACCACACCCTCGCCGTGCCGCACCTGTTCGACTACTTCGTGCCCAGCTCGATGGCAGCCGAGGTGGCCTGGCGCGTCGGCGCCCAGGGACCGGTCTCCATGGTCTCCACCGGCTGCACCTCCGGCCTCGACTCCATCGGCCACGCCGTGGAGCTGATCCGCGAGGGCAGCGCCGACGTGATGGTCACCGGCGCCACCGAGGCCCCGATCTCCCCGATCACCGTGGCCTGCTTCGACGCCATCAAGGCCACCTCGCCCAGCAACGACCACCCGGAGACCGCCTCCCGGCCCTTCGACGCCACCCGCAACGGGTTCGTCCTCGGCGAGGGCTCCGCGATCCTCGTCCTGGAGGAGCTGGAGAGCGCCCGCCGGCGCGGCGCCCACGTCTACGCGGAGATCGCCGGCTTCGCCAGCCGCGGCAACGCCTACCACATGACCGGCCTGAAGGCCGAGGGCCGCGAGATGGCCGAGGCCATCACCGTCGCCCTCGACGAGGCCCGCCTGCCCGCCACCGCCGTCGACTACGTCAACGCGCACGGCTCCGGCACCAAGCAGAACGACCGGCACGAGACCGCCGCCTTCAAGCGCAGCCTCGGACAGCACGCCTACGAGACCCCGGTCAGCTCCATCAAGTCGATGATCGGGCACTCGCTCGGTGCCATCGGCTCCCTGGAGGTGGCCGCCAGCGCCCTGGCCATCGAGCACAACACGGTCCCGCCGACCGCGAACCTGCACCACCCCGACCCCGGCTGCGACCTGGACTACATCCCGCTGACCGCCCGGGAGCACCGCACGGACACCGTGCTCAGCGTCGGCAGCGGCTTCGGCGGCTTCCAGAGCGCCATGATCCTGACCCGCCCCCGCCTGGGAGCCGCCGCATGAGCACGCAGACCGAAGCCGCCCCCGTCCCCGCCCCCGTGGCCACGGTTTCGGGGGCCCCCGCCGCCCCCGTGATCACCGGGATCGGCGTGGCCGCGCCCAACGGCCTGGGCACGCGGGCGTGGTGGAGCGCGGTGCTGCGCGGGGAGAGCGGCATCCGCCCGCTGACCCGGTTCGACGCCGCACAGTACCCGGCGCAGCTGGCCGGCGAGGTCCGGGGCTTCGACGCCGCCGAGCACCTGCCCGGCCGGCTGCTGCCGCAGACCGACCAGGTCACCCGGCTCGCCCTCACCGCCGCCGACGAGGCCCTCGCCGACGCGGGGGTGGACCCGGCCGAGCTGCCCGACTACGCGGCCGGCGTGATCACCGCCAGCTCGGCGGGCGGCTACGAGTTCGGGCAGCGCGAGCTCCAGGCCCTGTGGAGCAAGGGCGGCCAGTACGTCAGCGCGTACCAGTCCTTCGCCTGGTTCTACGCGGTCAACAGCGGCCAGATCTCCATCAGGAACGGGATGCGCGGCCCCAACAGCGTCCTCGTCAGCGAGCAGGCCGGCGGACTCGACGCGGTGGCCCAGGCCCGCCGCCAGCTCCGCAAGGGCGTCCGGCTGGTCGTCACCGGCGGCATGGACTCCTCCCTCTGCCCCTGGGGCTGGGCCGCCCACCTGGCCTCCGGCGAGCTCAGCACCTCCGAGGACCCCGAGCGCGCCTACCTGCCCTTCGCCGAGGAGGCCGGCGGCCACGTCGTCGGCGAGGGCGGGGCGCTGCTCGTCCTGGAGGACGCGGCCGCCGCCCGCGAGCGCGGCGCCCGCCCCTACGGGGAGGTCGCCGGGTACGCCGCCACCTTCGACCCGCCGCCCGGCTCGGGCGGCGCGCCCCGGCTGCGCGACGCCGCCGCGCTGGCCCTGCGCGAGGCCGGGCTGGCCCCCGCCGACGTGGACGTGGTCTTCGCCGACGCGGCCGGGCGGCGCGGGGCCGACCGCGCCGAGGCCGAGGCCCTCGCCGAGCTGTTCGGGGAGTACGGGGTCCCGGTCACCGCGCCCAAGACCATGACGGGCCGGCTCGCCGCGGGCGGCGCCTCCCTCGACCTGGCCGCGGCCCTGCTCTCGCTGCGCGACGGGGTGATCCCGCCGACCGTCCACACCGGCCCGCCCGCCGCGGACTGCCCCGTCGACCTGGTGACCGGGGTGCGCCGGCCCGACCGGCTGCGCACGGCGCTGGTCCTGGCGCGGGGCCGGGGCGGCTTCAACGCGGCCATGGTGGTCCGGGGACGGTGAGCGGCGGCGGCGGTGGGCCCCGGATGGAGGAGGTGGCCGAGCAGGTCTGGGCCTACCTCCAGCCCGACGGCGGCTGGTGCCTCAACAACGCGGGGCTGATCGGCGCGGGCGAGCGGCCCGTGCTGGTCGACACGGCCGCCACCGAGGCCCGTACCCGGGCGCTGAAGGAGGCGGTCGCGCGGACCGTCCCCCACGGGCCGCGCTTCGTGGTGAACACCCACGCGCACGGCGACCACACGTTCGGCAACCGCTTCTTCGCCGGGCGGGCCCTGGTCGTCGCGCACGAGGCGGCGCGCGCCGAGATGGCGCTCGCCGGACTGCACCTGACGCGCCTGTGGCCGGACGTCCCCTGGGGCGAGGTCCGGGTGGAGCTTCCCGGGCTGACCTTCCGCGACCGGCTCACCCTGGACGCGGGGGACTTCCCGGTGGAGCTGGTCCACCCGGGCACCGCGCACACCTCCGGCGACACGGTGGTGTGGCTGCCGCGGCAGCGGGTGCTGTTCACCGGGGACGTCGTGATGTCCGGGGCCACTCCGTTCTGCCTGACCGGCTCGGTCTCCGGCACGCTCGCGGTCGTCGAGGGGCTGCGGGCCCTCGGCCCGCGGACCGTCGTCCCGGGCCACGGGCCGGTCGGCGGCCCCGAGCTGCTCGACGACACCGCCGGCTACCTGCGCCGCGTGCAGCGGCTGGCCGCCGAGGGGCTCGCGGCGGGGCTGACCCCGCTGGAGACCGCGCGGGAGGCCGGCCCCGGGCCGTACGCGGGGCTGCTCGACGCCGAGCGGCTGGTGCCCAACCTGCACCGCGCCTTCGCCGAGGCGGAGGGCGCGGCGCCGGGGCACCCCCTCGACGTCGAGACGATGTTCCGCGAGATGGTCGAGTTCCACGGCGGACTGCCCGCCTGCGCCGCCTGAGGGCGGTGCGGACGGGCGGTCCGGGGCGTCGGTACGGGCGCCGCTAGTCGGTGCCGGACTCCATCGCGGCGCGGTCCAGCAGCTCCTCGTCGGCGGAGACCTCGCCGCGCGAGGCGATGGCCTCGGCGCCGCCCCCGGGCATCTCCGGCATGGTGCCGATCAGCCCGGTCGCGGCCGCCTGGGCGGCGCCGACGGCGGGGCTGCCGCTGCCGATCAGGCCGAGCACCGCGTACTGCTCCAGCTTGGCGCGGGAGTCGGCGATGTCGAGGTTGCGCATGGTCAGCTGGCCGATGCGGTCCACCGGGCCGAAGGCCGAGTCCTCGGTGCGCTCCATGGAGAGCTTGTCCGGGTGGTAGCTGAACGCCGGGCCCCGGGTGTCGAGGATCGAGTAGTCCTCGCCGCGCCGCAGCCGCAGGGTCACCTCGCCGGTGACGGCCGCGCCGACCCAGCGCTGGAGGGATTCGCGGACCATCAGGGCCTGCGGGTCCAGCCAGCGGCCCTCGTACATCAGCCGGCCGAGGCGGCGGCCCTCGTTGTGGTACTGCGCGAGGGTGTCCTCGTTGTGGATGGCGTTGACCAGGCGCTCGTACGCGGCGTGCAGCAGGGCCATGCCCGGCGCCTCGTAGATGCCGCGGCTCTTGGCCTCGATGATCCGGTTCTCGATCTGGTCGGACATGCCCATGCCGTGCCGGCCGCCGATGGCGTTGGCCTCCATCACCAGGTCGACGGCGGAGGCGAACTGCTTGCCGTTGATCGTGACCGGGCGGCCCTGCTCGAAGCCGATGGTCACGTCCTCGGTGGCGATCTCGACCGAGGGGTCCCAGAAGCGGACGCCCATGATCGGCTCGACGGTCTCCAGGCCCGTGTCCAGGTGCTCCAGGGTCTTGGCTTCGTGCGTGGCGCCCCAGATGTTCGCGTCGGTGGAGTACGCCTTCTCCGTGCTGTCCCGGTAGGGGAGGCCGTGGGCCAGCAGCCACTCCGACATCTCCTTGCGGCCGCCGAGCTCGGTCACGAAGGCCGCGTCCAGCCAGGGCTTGTAGATCCGCAGGTGCGGGTTGGCGAGCAGGCCGTAGCGGTAGAACCGCTCGATGTCGTTGCCCTTGAAGGTCGATCCGTCGCCCCAGATCTGGACGTCGTCCTCCAGCATCGCCCGGACCAGCAGGGTGCCGGTGACGGCGCGGCCGAGCGGGGTGGTGTTGAAGTAGGCGCGGCCGCCGGAGCGGATGTGGAACGCGCCGCAGGTCAGTGCGGCCAGGCCCTCCTCGACCAGCGCCGCGCGGCAGTCGACCAGGCGCGCGACCTCGGCGCCGTAGGCCTGGGCGCGCCCGGGCACCGAGGCGATGTCGGGCTCGTCGTACTGGCCGATGTCGGCGGTGTAGGTGCACGGGACGGCGCCCTTGTCGCGCATCCACGCGACCGCGACGGAGGTGTCGAGTCCGCCGGAGAAGGCGATGCCGACGCGCTCGCCGACGGGAAGGGAGGTGAGGACCTTAGACATGGGATGAGTATGCAGAATGATGCATGATCATGCAAACCCGGGGTTCCGTTTCGGCGCGTGCCGCGCGCCCGCGGGCGTTAACGCCGTTAACGCTGTCAACGCCGGAAGCGGTTGATCGCCCCCAGGTGCCGGGCGCGCATCTCGTGGTCGCGGACGCCCAGGCCCTCCTCCGGGGCCAGCGCGAGGACGCCGACCTTGCCGTGGTGCAGGTTGCGGTGGACGTCGTACGCCGCCTGGCCCGTCTGCTCCAGCGGATAGACCTTCGAGAGGGTGGGATGGATCTTCCCCTTCACGACCAGCCGGTTCGCCTCCCAGGCCTCGCGGTAGTTCGCGAAGTGCGAGCCGATGATCCGCTTCAGCGACATCCACAGGTAGCGGTTGTCGTACTCGTGCCGGAAGCCCGAGGTGGAGGCGCAGGTGACGACCGTGCCGCCCTTGCGGGCGACGTAGACGCTGGCGCCGAAGGTCTCGCGGCCCGGGTGCTCGAAGACGATGTCCACGTCCTCGCCGCCGGTCAGCTCCCGGATGCGCCGCCCGAAGCGCTTCCACTCGCGCGGGTCCTGGGTCTCCCCGTCCTTCCAGAACCGGTAGTCCTCGGCGCTGCGGTCGATGACCGCCTCGGCGCCCATCGCACGGCAGATGTCGGCCTTCTCCGGTGAGGAGACGACGCAGACCGGCTGGGCGCCGCCGGCCAGCGCCAGCTGCGTCGCGTACGAGCCGAGGCCGCCGCTCGCGCCCCAGATCAGGACGTTGTCGCCCTGCTTCATGCCGGCGCCGTTGCGGGAGACCAGCTGGCGGTAGGCGGTCGAGTTGACCAGGCCCGGGGAGGCCGCCTCCTCCCAGGTCAGGTGCTCGGGCTTGGGCATCAGCTGGTTGGACTTGACGAGGGCGAGCTCCGCCAGGCCGCCGAAATTGGTCTCGAAGCCCCAGATCCGCTGCTCCGGGTCGAGCATCGTGTCCCCGTGCCCGTCCGCGGACTCCAGCTCCACCGACAGGCAGTGCGCGACGACCCGGTCGCCCGCCCTCCAGCGGTTCACGCCGGGCCCGGTGCGCAGCACCACGCCCGCCAGGTCCGAGCCCAGCACGTGGTACGGGAGGTCGTGGCGGCGGGTGAGCTCCGAGAGGCGGCCGTAGCGCTCCAGGAAGCCGAAGGTCGGCAGCGGCTCGAAGATCGAGCTCCAGACGGTGTTGTAGTTGATCGCGCTCGCCATCACCGCGACCAGCGCCTCGCCCGGTCCCGGCTCCGGCGTCGGCACGTCCTGGAGGTGCAGGGACTTGCGCGGGTCCTTCTGCGCCGAGGGGATCCCCGCGAACATGTCCGTCTCGTCCCGGCGCACCACGCTGCCCCGGTACGACTCCGGCAGCGGCAGCGCCGCGAAGTCGGCCGGCCGGGCGTCCTCGGAGAGCAGGGCCTTGACGATCTCGTCCACGTGGGTTCCCTTGCGACGGTGCGGATGCGGCGGGGCCGGGGCGTGCGGGCGGGCCTCCGACGCGCGTGCAGGCAGGCTCCGCCCCGGGGGTCGAGGGCCACCGGAGGAACGGTCGAGAGCGGCGGGATCGAGTTCCCTTCGAAGCGGCCTCAACCGGATGTGCGGACCGTGATGCGTCGGGATCAGGATCAGCCCGCTCAGGAGGACGCGCCGTGCCGATCTACAGCCTCAGCCCCAGCCGCCCGCAGCCGCTGCGCCGCAGGGAACTCCCGCTCGACGGACTGCTGCGCCGGGCCGCGGAACGCGACCCCGCGGCCTGCGCGGTCCGCACCCCCCACGGAACGCGGACGTTCGCCGAACTCGACGCCCGTGCCGACCGCTACGCCGCCTACCTGGAGCACGCCCTCGGCCGGCGCGGGGCCCGCGTCGGGGTCGCCAACTCCCTCGACGAGGAGTTCGTCGCCGCCTACTACGGCACCGTCCGCAGCGGCAACACCGTCGTCCTCCTCAACCCCCTGGTCCGGGCGGCGGGACTGCGCCGCATGTGCGAGGTGGCCGGGGTGGAGATCGCCTTCGTGCCCACCGCCGCCGCCGAACTGCTCGTCAAGACCGCCGACCGGCTGCCGCTGCTGCGCGAGATCGTCGTCACCGACGCCCCCGACGGGATCGTGCCCGCCGACGCCCTGCCCCTGGCCGTGGCCCTGGACCGGGCCCCGCGGACCGGCCCCCGCCCGGAGGCCCCCGCGGACCCGGACGCCGTGGTGTGCGTACAGTTCACCACCGGCACGACCGGCCGGCCCAAGGGCGTCCTGCTGACCCACCGCAACCTGCTCGCCAACGCCGCCCAGACGGCGGCTGCGCACCGGCTCGACTCCGGCTCGGTCACCCTCAACCACCTGCCGCTCTACCAGCCCATGCACCTCAACTCGGCCGTCCTCGCGGGCGCCTGCCAGGTCCTGTGCCCCGCCCCGCGCCCGGCCGCCGCCCTCGCCCTGGCCGCCCGCACCGGCGCCACGCACCTGTACACCCTGCCCGCCCGGCTGCACCAGCTCGCCGCCGACCTGCGCCACGCCGAGCTCCCCGGCGCCGTGGACCTCCCCGGCTTCCCCCTCCCCTCCCCGACCGACCTCGACCGGCTCACCGCCGTCCTCTCCGGCGGCAGCGCCCTCGCCCCGGCGGACGCCCGGCTGCTGACCCGGCGGCTCGGCGTCCCCGTCCTCCAGGGCTACGGCCTGGTCGAGTTCGCCCCGCTCACCCACTCCCAGCGCCCCGGCGAGGACACCGGCGGCACCGGTTCCGTCGGCACCCCCGTCCCCGGCACCGCCTGCCGCGTCGTCCACCCCGGCACCGGTGTCCCGCTCGGCCCCGGCGAGACCGGCGAGGTCCAGCTGAGGGGACCGCAGCTGATGGCCGGCTACCTCGGCGAGAGCGGGCCGCCCACCGGTGAGGACGGCTGGTTCCCCACCCAGGACGTCGGCCGCATCGGCCCGGACGGGGAGCTCCACCTCGTCGACCGGCTCGACGACGTCTTCTCGTACGACGGCGAACTCGTCTCGCCCACCGCAGTCGAATCCGTCCTCGCCGCCGACCCCCGGGTCGCCGACAGCGTCGTCGTCGGCTGGCCCGACCCGGTCCACGGAGCCGTCGTCTGGCTCGGGCTCGTCCTGCACCACCCGACCGCGCCCGGCCTGCTCGACGTCCTCGACTCGATCGTGGAGACGGCCAACGAACAGCTCGGCCCGCACGAGCAGATCCGCCGGGTCGAGGTCCTCGGCGCCGTGCCCCGCACCCCTGCCGGGAAGCCCGAGCGACGCGCCCTGCGCCGCGAGCTGTGCCACCGGGCGGAGGCCGAAGCCTCGCTCTGAGGCCCCGCCCGGCCCCGGACGGCCCCGCGAGGACCCGTGGACGGCCCGTACAGCCGGGGTCCAGGGCCCTTCGAGCAGAGCTCCGCCGGCCCGCGCGAAGTTGGTGGGCAGAAGCAGAGAGGTGTGAGCCGATGTCAGGTGAGCGTGTGCAGCACACGTCGTACTCGGTGGACGTGGCCGCCCCCGCGGGCGTGGTCTACGCGCTGCTCGCGGACACGACCCAGTGGCCGCTGTTCGTCCCGCCCAGCATCCACGTGGAGCGGCTGGACTTCGACGGGACCCGCGACCGCTTCGGGATGTGGGCCACCGCCGGCGGGACCGTCACGTCCTGGGTGTCCCGGCGCTCCCTGGACCCCGCGCGGCGCACCATCGACTTCCACCAGGAGGTCCCGGCGCCCCCGGCCACCGCCATGAGCGGCCGCTGGGAGGTCGCCGAACTGGGCGGCGGACGCTCGCGCCTGACCCTGCACCACCGCTTCGCGGTGGCCGACGGGGACCGGGCCGGAGCCCGGTGGCTCGCCGAGGCCACCGACGGCAACAGCCACGCCGAACTGGAGCAGCTGAAGCGCACCGCCGAGCAGTGGTCCGCCCTGGACGGCCTCCTGCTGACCTTCGAGGACTCGGTGCGCGTCCAGGGACCGCCCGAGCTCGTCTACGACTTCCTGTACCGGGCCGAGGACTGGCCCCTGCACCTGCCCGAGATCACCCGCGCACAGGTGTCCGAACACCGCACGGGCGTCCAGCTGCTGGACCTGGCCACCCGCGCCGCCGACGGCACCGCCGACACCAGCGAGTCCGTACGCGTCTGCCTGCCCCACGCCGGCCGGATCGTCTACAAGCGCACCCGCACCCCCCGGCTGCTCGCCGCGCACACCGGCGAATGGTCCGTGGACCCCGACGAGACCGGGGTCACCGCCGTCGCCAGCCACCGCGTCCTGCTGCGCCCCGAGGACATCGAGCCGGTCCTCGGCCCGGGCGCCGACCTCGCCCGGGCCCGCGACCACGTACGCCGCAGCCTGGGCGGCACCTGCACCCGCATCCTGCACCTCGCCCGGCGGCACGCCGAGACCGCCGTCCCGACCCTGAGCGCGAGGCGGTGACCGGCCGCCCCGGCGACGGCCCGCACCCGGCCCCGGCGGCGCGGGCCCTCGCCGCACCCCGGCCGCGGGTCCACCCCGCCGCCCCGCTCCAGGTCGACGTCCTCCTCGACGGACTCACCCACCCGGGCCGGGGCCTGCACACCGGGCAGCTGCACTGGCGCCTGCGCGGGCCGTTCGACGCCGAGCGCTTCACCCGGGCCTGGCAGACCGTCACCGACCAGGAGGCGGTCCTGCGCACCGCGCTCGCCCCGGCCGCGTCGGGACGCGGCCTGCCCGGCTTCGCCGTCCACCCGGCCGCCGGCCCGCTCATCGTCCGCCACCGCGCGGACGGCACCGCATGGGAGGCCCTGCTCGCCGCCGAGCGGGTGCGCGAGTTCGACCTGACCCGGCCCGACCCGCTGCGGATCGCCCTCCTGCAGGAGTCCGACGGCTCGACCCGGGTCCTGCTCACCTACCACCGGGCGTTCCTCGACCCGGCGAGCGCGGAGCACCTCGTCCGCTCCTTCCACCGCGCCCACGCCGCCGACGGCCGCCCCCGGGGCGGCGAACGCCGGCCCGACCTGCGCGACCACCTCCAGTGGATCGCCTCCCGGGACCGGGCCCCCGCCCGCGCGTACTGGGCGGACGCCGCCCCGCCCGCGGGCTCCGCCACCCTCCCGGCCGGCGACCGCGGCCGCCCCACGCACCAGCGCGGGCACGGCCGGACCCGGCAGCGGCTCACCCCGGCCGAAGCGGCCCGGCTGCGCGCCTGGGCCGCCGCCCGGGGCGCCGCCGAGAGCACCGCCCTCCAGGCCGTGTGGGCGCTGCTGCTGTACCGCGCGCACGGCGCGCCCGGCACGCTGCCGGTGGCCTTCGCCGCCGCCGTGTCCGGCCGGGGCATCCCCCTCGACGGGGCCGACCGGCTGCCCGGCCCGCTGCTCGGCGCGCTCCCCGTGGCCGTGGAGGTCCGCCCCGGAGCCACCCTGTCCGCACTGCTCGCGGACCTGGCCGGCCGGGCCGTCGACCTCGCCGCCTACGAGTGGGTCTCGGCCGGGCAGGTGCACCGCTGGTCGGGCCGCGACCCGTACGAGCCGCTCACCGAATCGGTGCTGGCGTTCCTCCCGCCGCAGGAACCCCGGGCGCCCGCGGACCCGGCGGTGCCGTTCCCGGACCCCGGGCCCCCGGCCGTGCCGTTCCCGCAGCCGGCGGCCGACGGCGGGGCTGCCGACCGCGGGGCGGCCGGTGCGCCCGACGCCGGTCCGGTGCAGGCCTGGGAGGCCTACACCGGGACGCCTCTGGAGCTCACCGCCCGGCACGACGCGGACGGCGGGCTGCTGCTGACGCTCGTCCACGACCGGACCCGGATCGCCGACGGCGACGCCGACGAGATCCTCTGGCAGACCGCCCGCCTGCTGCGCCGCCTCCCGGCCGAGGCCGGCCCCGCCGCCACCGTCGCCGAGGCGCTGCGGGCACTCGACGGGACCCCCGTGCCCCTGGCCGCCCCGCGCCCCGACCCCGCCCCCCGCACCCTGCGGGCGGCCGCCGCCCCCGGCAGCGGGCTGGTCTGCCTGCTGCGCCCGCCCGGCGCGCCCGAGGACTGCTACGACGGCCTCGCCCGCGGCGCGCGCGGAACGCGGGCCCTGCTGTCCGTGGCCCCGGGGGCCGCGGCCGCCCTGACCGCGCTGGCCCCCGCCCTGGCCGCCGGGGTGCCCGTCGTGCTCGGCGGGTACCCGGAGGTGGAGGGCCTCGCGCACGAGGTCGCCCGGCGGGTCGCCGCCCACGGCTGGGGCCGGCCGACCGTCGCGGTGGCCGCCACCGGCCGCGACCTCGCCGGGGCCCTGACCGCCGCCGGACGCAGGAGGATCCAGCCGGATTCGAGCGGTTCCTGACCGAGTTCCGAGCGCGGGCGTGGACGGTGGAAAGGCCCTGCCGCCCGCCAGGACGCAGCGCAGAGGGGAGCAGACCCGTGCCGACACCCGACCTTCCGGAACTGCCGCGACTGCCGCACCTGCCACTGGACGGACTGCTGCGCCGTGCGGCCCTGCGCGCCCCCGGGGCCCCGGCCCTGCGCGTCGGCGCCCGGACGCTCACCTTCGGCGAACTCGACGCCCGCGCCGACCGGATCGCCGCCTACCTGGAGTGCTCGGTGGGCCGCCGCGGCGCCCGCGTGGCCGTCGTCAACACCCTCGACGCCGAGTTCGCCGCCGCCTACTACGCCACCGTCCGCAGCGGGAACACCGTCGTCGTCCTCAACCCGCTGCTCTCACCCGCCCGGACGGCGAAGGTGCTCGCCGCGGCCGGCGCCGAACTGGCCTTCGCGCCGCGGGCCGTCGCCGAGACCCTGTGCACGCTCCCCGACCGGCCGGAGAGCCTGTCCCTGGTCCTGGTCACCGGGGCCGAGGACGGCCCGCTGCCCGATGCCGCCGTCCCCCTGGACCTCGTCCTCGACGCCGTCGCTCCGGCCGCCGGGTCCACCGCCCCGCGCCCGGCCGTCACCGTCGACCTCGACGCCGAGGCCTGCGTACAGTTCACGACGGGCACCACCGCCAGCCCCAAAGGCGTCCGGCTGACCCACCGCAACCTGGTCGCCAACGCCCTCCAGACGGCCCTCGCCCACCGCCTCGGCGAGGACTCCACCACCCTCGTCCACCTGCCGCTGTACCAGCCGATGCACCTCAACTCGGCCGTCTACGCGGGCGCCTGCCAGGTCCTGTGCCCCGACCCCGACCCGCTCGCCTCCTTCGCCCTCGCGGAACGGGCCGGCGCCACGCACTACTACGCGCTGCCCGCCCGCCTCCACCGCCTCGTCGCCGACGAGCGGCTGCGCGGCGGCGGGCCCCTGCCGGGCCTGCCCGCCGGCCCCCGGCTGACCGCCGTCCTGTCGGGCGGCAGCGCCCTGGACCCGGCCGCCGCCCGCACCCTCGCCGAACGGCTCGGCGTCCCCGTCGTCCAGGGCTACGGCATGACAGAGCTCTCCCCGCTCACCCACTGCCAGCGCCCCGACGACCCCACCGGCACCGGCTCGGTCGGCGCCCCCGTCGCGGGCACCGGATGCCGCGTCGTCCACCCCGACACCGGCGCCCCCCTGGCCCCCGGGGAGAGCGGCGAGGTGCAGGTGCGCGGCCCCCAGCTGATGGCCGGCTACCTCGGCCGCGCCGAGAGCCCCGCCGGCCCCGACGGCTGGTTCTCCACCGGCGACGTCGGCCGGATCGGCCCGGACGGGGAGCTGTTCCTCGTCGACCGGCTCGGGGACGTCTTCCTCCACGACGGGGAACTCGTCTCGCCCAGCGCCGTCGAGCGTGTCCTCGGCTGCGACCCCCGGGTCGCCGAGTGCGCGGTCGTCGGCTGGCCCGACGCCGTGCACGGGGCCGTGACCTGGGCCGGGATCGTCCTGCGCGACCAGGGCGCCGAGGGGGCCGACCCCGCGCCCGTGCTGGAACAGATCGCCGCGCGCGCCAACGAGCGCCTCGCACCCTACGAGCGCATCCGGCGCGTCGAGGCCATCGACGCCGTCCCGCGCACCCCCGTCGGCAAACCGGTACGGGGCACGCTGCGCCGCAGCGTCCGTACCCGCGCGGCCGCCGAGGCGACCGTCTGACCGCCCCGCCCACCCTTCCCGCGACCGACCCACGAAGGAGCGCCCGTCATGGTGACCTACGTCAACAAACTGAACGTCCACGGCGACCTCGTCCGCTTCCTCGACGCCAAGAGCCGCCTGACCCGTTTCGTCAGCGCCCAGCCCGGATGCGTCAGCCACCAGACCCTGCGCCTGGTCGGCACCGCCAACTTCTTCGTGGAGCTCTCCGTCTGGGAGGACACGGCGGCGCACCGCGCCGCCGTGTCCAGCGAGGGCTTCCGCGAGCTGGCCCGGGAGCTGGCCGTCCTCGCCACCCGGGAGCAGGGCCTGTACGAGGCGCTCCCCGAGGCCCCCGCCACCGCCGCCTGACCGGGGATCGAGCCGCGTTCCAGCCGGACTCCAGCCCGGCGGGACAACGTCGAGACCGCACCGACCGCACGACCAGGAGCATGTCCATGCGAATGTCCTCACCCACCGCGTCCCGGGTGCACTCCCAGCTCACGCTGGACGAGGTCACCAAACGCTATGACGACCACGTCGTGCTGGACCGGGTGTCGCTGACGGTCAAACCCGGTGAGAAGGCGGGCGTCATCGGCGACAACGGCTCGGGCAAGTCCACGCTCCTGCGGCTGATCGCAGGGGTGGAGGACACCGACAACGGCGAGCTGACCGTCACCGCCCCCGGCGGCGTCGGCCACCTCCCGCAGCGCCTGGAGCTGCCCGCCGGGGCCACCGTCCGCGACGTCCTCGACCAGGCGTTCGCGGACCTGCGGGACGTGGAGCGCCGCCTCCACGCGGCGGAGGACGCCCTCGTCGACGACGACCCGCGGCTCCTGGAGGAGTACGGGGACCTGCTCGCCGAGTTCGAGGCGCGCGGCGGCTACGAGGCGGACGCCCGTGCCGACGCGGCCCTGCACGGCCTGGGCCTGCCCCACCTGGACCGCGACCGGGCCGTGGACACCCTGTCCGGCGGCGAGCGCTCCCGCCTCGCCCTGGCGGCCACCCTGGCCGCCGCCCCCGAGCTGCTGCTCCTCGACGAGCCGACCAACGACCTGGACGACCAGGCCGTGGACTGGCTGGAGAAGCGGCTCCAGGACCACCGCGGGACCGTCGTCGTCATCACGCACGACCGGGCCTTCCTGGAGGCGGTGACCTCCACCATCCTGGAGGTGGACCCCGACACCCACACCGTCAACCGGTACGGCAACGGCTACCAGGGCTACCTCACCGCCAAGGCCGCCGCCCGCGCCCGCTGGGAGCAGGAGTACGAGGACCACCTCCAGGAGATCGCCCGCCAGGAGAAGCTCGCCGAGAACGCCGGCCGGATGCTCGCCGCCATCGCCAAGAAGGGCCCCTGGGCCTTCAGCGGCTCCGAGCACCACCGGGCCCGCTCCTCGTCCTCGGCCACCTCCGGCAAGGCCCGCAACGCCAACGAGCGGCTGCGCCGGCTGCGCGAGAACCCCGTCCCGCCGCCGCCCGAGCCGCTGCGCTTCACCGCCTCCCTCGCCCTCGGCGAGGACTCCGCCCCGGCGGGGGAGCAGGGCCCGCTGACCGAGCTCGCGGACGTCGAGGTGGCCGGCCGGCTGAAGATCGGCGCCCTGTCGATCGCGCCGGGCGAACGGCTGCTGATCACCGGCCCGAACGGGGCCGGCAAGAGCACCCTGCTGCGCGTCCTGGCCGGGGACATCGAACCCGACCGGGGCACCGTGCGCAGGGCCGCGCACATCGGCTGGCTGCGCCAGGACGAGACGCCCAAGCACCCCCGCCGCTCGGTCCTCGCCGAGTTCGCGGAGGGCCGCCCCGGCCACCCCGACGAGTACGCCGAACAGCTGCTGGCGCTGGGCCTGTTCCGGGAGCAGGAGCTGGAACTGCCGGTGGGCTCCCTGTCGGTGGGCCAGCGCCGCCGCATCGACGTGGCCCGCCTGGTGACCCGCCCGGTGGACCTGCTGCTGCTCGACGAGCCGACGAACCACCTGTCGCCGCTGCTGGTGGAGGAGATGGAGGAGGCCCTGGCCCAGTACACCGGCGCCGTGGTCACCGTCACCCACGACCGGCGGATGCGCCGCGGGTTCCAGGGCTCGCACCTGGAGCTGGAGGGCGGCCTCGCCCTCACCCGCTGACGCGCAGCGCCGCCCGGCGGACCTCGTCCAGCAGCCCGGCCTGCCGCCTCGACTCCGCGTCGAGCAGCGGCAGGCCGGACCGCGTCGCGGCGCGGGAGGCGACGGCGGCGGCGAAGAAGGCGAGGACGGCCTCGAAGTGGTCCTCGGCCGGCACGCGCAGCTCCGTGACCTCCGTGCCGGTCCGCAGGAGGACGGCGGGGGAGTGGTCGGGCGCCGTCGTGTACACGTGCTCGACGGACAGGGTGCCGGCGCTGCCCTGGACCTCGTACCAGGACCGGTAGTGGTGCTCCATCCCCCACCGCACCTGCGCGGTCGCCCCGTCGGGTGCGGCGAGCAGGGCGGAGCCCGACAGGTCGACGCCGCGGCGTGCGTCGTGGCGCAGCACCGCCCCGGCCACCGTGAGGTCCGTGCCGAGGAGGCGGAGGGCGGCGCGCAGCGGGTAGACCCCGTTGTCGAGGAGGGCGCCGCCGCCGAGCGCGGGGTCGTAGCGGGTGTCGCCCTCCGGCCGGGGCGGGATGGTGAACGCGGCGGACACCGCGCGGACGGTGCCGAGGACGCCCGAGCCGAGCAGCCCGGCGACCGTCCGCTGGGTGGCGTGGTGGAGGAACATGAAGTTCTCCAGCAGCACCAGCCCCCGCCGCCCGGCGAGCGCGAACAGCCGCCGCGCGTCCGCCCCGTTGGTCGCCAGGGGCTTCTCCACCAGGACGTGCTTGCCGGCCTCCAGGGCCCGCTCCGCCCAGGGGGCGTGCAGCATCGTCGGCAGGCACACGTAGACGGCGTCGACGTCGGGGCGGGCCAGCAGCTCCTCGTACGAGGCGGTGGGCTCCCCGCCGAAGCGGGCCGCGAACGCGGCCGCCCGCGCGGGGTCCCGGGCCGCGACGGCGGCGAGCGCCGCCCCGGGGGTACGGGCCAGCGCGGGCAGGGTGCGGCGGGCGGCGATGTCGCCGCAGCCGAGCAGGCCGAGGCGCAGGGGGGCGGGCATGGGCGTCCTCGGGGGTGCGGGGTGCGGAGTGCGGGGCTCCGGGCCGCGGGGCCGGAGCGGGGGCGTTCAGTACAGGGTGTGGGCGCAGACGACGAGCGTGCGCAGCTCGACGTCGAGGTGGTTGCCGTACGCCAGCAGATCGGTGAGCTGGGCGAAGGTCAGCCAGGCGAAGTCCTCGGGCAGGTCCTCGCCGAAGTCCTCGCCGGCCTCGACGATCACGTACCGGTTCTCGGCGTGGTGGAAGCGGCCGCCCTCCTCGGACTGCACCGCGTCGTAGCGGACCCGGCCGGAGGGCGCCGCCAGCACGTCCGCGAGGAACGGCGGGAACGGCTCGCGGCCCGGTCCGGTGTGGTCGGCCGGCCGGCAGTGCACGGTCGGGGCGAGTTCGGCGACGTTGAGGTGGCCGACGTCCACGCGCGCCTGCACGAGGGCGTGCAGGACGCCCCCGACGGGCTTGACCACCAGTGCCATCAGCCCGGGCACCTGCGGCTGGATCAGCGGCTGGCTCCAGGAGGCCACCTCGCGGTTGCTGGCGGAGACGTCGGCGCCGATGACCCGGAAGCGGCGGCCGCCGGTGTGGCCGATCTCGCGCGCGGTGCGCAGCCAGCCGTCCTCGGCCACCTCGTCCAGCGGCACGCGCCGCTGGACCAGTTCCCGCCGGGCGCGGATCCCGGTCAGCCAGCTGAGGATCTCCGCGGTGGTGTGCCGGGCGGGCGCCGACGCGTCGTGGAAGGAGCGCAGCACCGGTGCGGCGGGGCCGTCCCCGTCCGAGGCGCCGGCGGTCGGCAGGCAGGCGAGGATCGAACGGGTGTCCATGTTCACCACGTTGTCCAGGCGCAGCAGCCGCAGCAGCTGGCCGAGGGTCAGCCAGCGGAAGTCCGGGCCCGCCTCGACGTCCTCGTCGACCTCCACGACCATGTTGCGGTTGCGTTTGGCGAGGAACCAGTCGGCCTGCTCGGACTGGAGGGCGTCGACGAGCACCCGGGCCCGCCCGCGCTCCAGGAACAGGTCCAGGTACGGGATCCCGCGCCCCCGGTGCACTCCGGTGAAGTTGCTGCGGGTGGCCTGCACGGTCGGGGAGAGCTGGAGCGTGTTGACGTTGCCCGGCTCCATCTTGGCCTGCATCAGGAAGTGGAGCACGCCGTCGATCTCCCGCGCGACGATGCCCAGCAGGCCGATCTCCGGCTGCACGATGATCGGCTGCTTCCAGCCCCGCGCGGGCAGGCCGTCGGCGTGCACGTGGAGGCCCTCCACGGAGAAGAACCGGCCCGACTCGTGCCGCAGGTTGCCGGTGCCCTCCTCGAAGTACCAGCCGCGCAGCTCGGCGAACGGGACCGGCGTCACCCGGAAGTCGCCCGCCCGGGCCTGCCGGGCCAGCCAGCCCGGCACCCCGTCGACGGGCGTGAGCGCGCTGTCGGGCGTACGGGCCGACAGCAGCACGCGGCGGGCGGTGTCCGCCCGGTCGGCGGCCGCGGCCGCCCGGGGCACGGCGGTGGTCTCAGAGGGCATCGGCCAGGGCCCCCTCGATGACGGCGCGGACCTCGTCCGGGCGCTCGTTGAGGAAGAAGTGCCCGCCGGGCAGCACGCACACCCCGAACGGGCCCGCGGCCACCTCCGACCAGCGGCAGGCGTCCCGTACGGGCACGTTCGGGTCGCGGTCGCCGGTCAGCACCGTCACCGGCGTCCGCAGGGCCTCCCCCGGCCGGTACCGGTACGCGCCGGCCAGCCCGTAGTCGCTGCGCAGGGCGGGCAGCACCATCCGCAGCAGCTCCTCGTCGCGGAGCACCGCCGGCTCGGTGCCCTGCAAGCGGGCGATCATCGAGATCAGGGCGTGGTCGTCCAGCAGGTGCCCGGTGTCGCGGCGCGGCACGGTCGGTGCCCGGCGGCCCGAGAGGAACAGGTGCACGGGCCGCTCCCCGAGCCCGGCGAGCCGGCGGGCCGTCTCGAAGGCGAGGGTGGCGCCCAGGCTGTGCCCGAACAGGGCGAACGGCCGGCCGGTCCACTGCCGCAGTTCGGGCAGCAGTGCCTCCACGAGCTCCTCGACGCTCCGGGCGAAGGGCTCCGAGCGGCGCTCCTGGCGGCCCGGGTACTGCACGGCCAGCACCTCGACGCCCCGCGGCGCGAGGGCGGAGGCCAGCGTCAGGTAGGAGCTGGCCGAGCCACCGGCGTGGGGGAAGCACACCAGCCGCACGGCCGCGGACGGGAGCGGGCGGAAGCGGCGCAGCCACGCGTCGGAGACGGGCGCCGGGGCGCGTGTGGCGGTGGGCGTGGTCACGGGCGGATCAGCTCCTCGGGCGGGTCTGGCGTCAGGAGTGCGGCGCGGTGCGCGGGTGCGGCGGTGCGGCGGGGGCGTAGCGGGGCAGCCGGCCGGACGCCAGGACCTCGGCGAGCGAGGGCGCCGCCGCGTCCTTCGGGGAGCGGACGGGCGGCCCGGTCAGCCCCCACGGCAGGGCCAGGTCCGGGTCCAGCGCGTCGAGGTCGACCATCGCCCCCGGCACGTACTCGGCGGACAGCAGGTAGGTGACGCAGGAGCCGTCCTCCAGGGCGAGGAAGGCGTGTCCGATGCTGCCGGGCAGGTACAGGGAGACGCCGTCCCCGGCGTCGAGCCGGGTCATCGCGTACCGGCCGAAGGTGGGGGAGCCCACCCGCAGGTCGACCATGAAGTCGAGGATCGAGCCGCGCACGCAGGTGACCAGCTTGCTCGCGTCGCCGGGCACGTCCCCGACGTGGATGCCGCGCAGGGTGCCGCGGCGGGAGACGGAGCTGTTGACCTGGCGGACCGTGAACGGCAGGCCCGTCTCCTCGGTCAGCCGGCTGTGGCGGGCCGTCTCGTAGAAGTGGCCGCGCTCGTCCTCGTACCGCTGCGGGAAGATCCGGTACGCGCCGGGCAGCTCCGTCTCATCGATCCGCACGCGCGCCACCCCCGCCCGTCGCGGCGGCCGAGGGGACGGCGGCCGCCTTCAGCGGCTCCCACCAGGCGCGGTTCTCCCGGTACCAGGCGACCGTGTCGGCCAGCCCCCGCTCGAAGGGCACGCGCGGGGCGTACCCGAGCTCGGCGGAGATCTTCGCGATGTCCACCGAGTAGCGGCGGTCGTGGCCGGCCCGGTCCGCGACCCGCCGCACGGCCGAGGCGTCCCGCCCGCACAGCTCCAGCAGCCGCCCGGTCAGCTCCGCGTTGGTCAGCTCGGTGCCGCCGCCGATGTTGTACACCTCGCCGGGCCGCCCCTTCACCGCGACCAGCGCGATGCCCCGGCAGTGGTCGTCCACGTGCAGCCAGTCGCGGCTGTTGCCGCCGTCCCCGTACAGCGGCACGCCGAGGCCGTCCACCAGGTTGGTGGTGAACAGCGGGACCACCTTCTCCGGGAACTGGTACGGCCCGTAGTTGTTGGAACAGCGCGTCACGCACACCTCCAGCCCGTGCGTGCGGTGGAAGGCCAGCGCCAGCAGGTCGGAGGACGCCTTGGACGCCGCGTACGGGGAGTTGGGAGCCAGCGGGTGCTCCTCGGGCCAGGAGCCCTCGGGGATCGACCCGTACACCTCGTCGGTGGAGACGTGCACGAACCGGCCCACCCCGGCGTCCACCGCCGCCTGCAGCAGCGTCTGCGTGCCGAGCACGTTGGTCCGTACGAACGCCGACGCGTCGGCGATCGACCGGTCCACGTGCGACTCGGCGGCGAAGTGCACCACCAGGCCGGTGCCCGCCATCAGCTCCGCGACCAGCGCGGCGTCGCAGATGTCGCCGTGGACGAACTCCAGCCGAGGGTGCCCGGCGACCGGGTCCAGGTTGGCGGGGTTCCCCGCGTAGGTGAGGGCGTCCAGTACCACCACCTCGCCCTCGCCGAGGTCCGGGTAGGCGCCGGACAGCAGCTCTCTGACGAAGTGCGAGCCGATGAAGCCCGCACCTCCGGTCACCAGGACGCGCATCGCGAAGGGGCCTTTCTGGAAAAGGGGGACGGGTTGCTCAGGCGGCCGGGGTGTCGGCCCGCCCGCTGCGCGCGGCCCGGCCGGCGAGCTGGCGCACGTAGTTGCCGTAGCTGGAGTCGCCCAGCTCGCGGCCGAGCGCGAAGCACTGCTCGTGGCTGATGAACCCCATCCGCAGGGCGATCTCCTCCACGCAGGCGATCCGCTCGCCCTGTCGCTGCTCCAGCAGCTGCACGTACTGGCCGGCCTGGAGCAGCGAGTCGTGCGTGCCCATGTCGAGCCAGGCGAAGCCGCGCCCCAGCTCGTTCAGGCGCGCCCGGCCCTGCGCCATGTACACGCGGTTGACGTCGGTGATCTCCAGCTCGCCGCGCGGCGAGGGCGTCAGCCCCTTGGCGATCTCCACGACGTCGTTGCCGTACAGGTACAGGCCCGTCACCGCCAGGTTGGAGCGGGGCACCGCCGGCTTCTCCACGAGCGAGACCAGGCGCCCCTCGGAGTCCAGTTCGCCCACGCCGTAGCGCTCGGGGTCCTGCACCGGGTACCCGAACAGCTCCGCGCCGTCCAGGCGGCGGGCCGCCTGCTGGATCAGGGTGGAGAAGCCGGGGCCGTGGAAGACGTTGTCGCCGAGGATCAGTGCCACCGGGCTGTCGCCGATGTGCTCCTCGCCGATCAGGAAGGCCTCCGCGATCCCGCGCGGCTCGTCCTGCTCCGCGTACGTCAGCTCCAGGCCCAGCTGGGAGCCGTCGCCGAGGAGCGAACGGAACATCTCCAGATGGTTCTTGGCCGAGATGATCTGGATCTCGCGGATCCCGGCCAGCATCAGCACCGACAGCGGGTAGTAGATCATCGGCTTGTCGTAGACCGGCAGGAGCTGCTTGGACAGCGTCCCGGTCAGCGGGCGCAGCCGGGTGCCGCTGCCGCCCGCGAGGACGATGCCCTTGAGCGGGCGGCGGGACCCGTGGGCGCCGAGCGCGGCGACGCCCGGAAGGGTCGGAACCTCAATCATGACTGCTCTCCGTGGCGTCACGGACCGCCGAGATGACGGTCTCCACATCCTTCGCGGTCAGCTGCGGCCCCATGGGCAGGCTCAGCACCTCGGCGGCCAGCCGCTCGGAGAGGGGCAGCGGGCCGTGCGCCGTACCGGCGTAGGCGGGGGACCGGTGGACGGCGACCGGGTAGTGGACCAGGTTCTCCACCCCGGCGTCCGTCAGCGCGGCGCGCAGCCGGTCCCGGCCGGCGCAGCGGATCACGTACTGGTGCCACACCGGCTCCGCCCAGGCCCGCACCCCGGGCACGGTGATCCCCGGCAGGCCGGCGAGGCCCTCGGCGTAGGCGTCGGCGACCGCGCGGCGGCGGGCGTTCCAGGCGTCGAGCCGGGGCAGCTTGACCCGCAGGGCCGCCGCCTGGACCTCGTCGAGGCGGGAGTTGGTGCCCTGCTCCTCGTGCCGGTACTTCACCCGCGAGCCGTAGTTGCGCAGCAGCCGGATCCGGTCCGCGAGCCCCGCGTCCGAGGTGACCACGGCCCCGGCGTCGCCCAGGGCCCCCAGGTTCTTGCCCGGGTAGAAGCTGAACGCCGCCGCGTACCGGGAGCCGATGCGCCGGCCCCGGTGCCGGGCCCCGTGCGCCTGGGCGGCGTCCTCGACGACCGCGATGCCCCGCGGGGCGGTCACGGCGTCCAGCGCGTCCAGGTCCACCGGGTGCCCGTAGGTGTGCACCGGCATCACCGCCCGGGTCCGCGGGGTGATCGCGGCCTCGACCCGGGCCGGGTCGATCAGGTACGAGTCCGCCTCCGGCTCCACCGGCACCGGCCGGGCACCCGTCGCGGACACCGCGAGCCAGGTCGCCACGAAGGTGTGCCCGGGCACGATCACCTCGTCGCCCGCGCCGACGCCCAGCGCGCGCAGCGTCAGCTCCAGGGCGTCCAGCCCGCTGCCGACCCCGACGCAGTGGCCGCCCTCGCAGTAGCGGGCGAACTCCTCCTCGAAGGCCTCCAGTTCGGGCCCCAGCAGATAGCGGCCGGAGCGCGTCACCCGCAGCACCGCCGCGTCGAGCTCCTCCTGGAGGCCGTCCAGGGCGTGCAGGTCCCGCAGGTCGTGGAAGGGCACGCGGGCCGCGGCGGTCGCCGTCACAGCCATCCCTTCCGCGCGTCGGCCAGGAACTCGTCGTAGTCGCGGTAGTAGTCCGCCTCGTCGTAGTGCAGTGACGCCAGGACGAGGCTGACCGCGCCCTCCGAGAAGTTGCTCAGGTCCCGCCACACCATCGGCCCGACGTACAGGCCCCGGCCGGCGTCGCTCAGCTCGTACTCCGCCTGGTTGACCCCGTCGTCCACGGTGATCGTGAAGCTCCCGTGCACGGCGATGATCAGCTGCTCCAGCGCCCGGTGCGCATGGCCGCCGCGGGACGATCCGACATCCAGGTCGTGCAGGTAGTACACCCGTCTGATCGGGAAGCCCGCCGTCCATCCGGACTCGACGACGGACAGCTTGCCGCGCTCGTCGTTGTGCTGCTCCAAGTCGATGAAGGCGCAGGGTTTGACCCTGCCCACCTTCGCTTCCGTGGTGATGCCCACCGCCATACGATCGCGCTCCCTGGTTGCCCTGGTACGAACCGTCCCGCCCCGGCTGCGGCCTCAGCTCCCGTCCCGGCCGGCGGCCGGGCGGACGACGGAGACCGGCAGGTGACGGGCGGTCAGCTGGTCCGCCTCGTAGAACTCCGCCTTGTCGTGGTGGACCGTGAACGACTCGAAGGCGTCGAAGGCCAGGTTCAGGAACACCTTCGCCTCGATCCGGGCCAGGAACGCCCCGAGGCAGTGGTGGATGCCGTGGCCGAACGCCATGTGCTTGTTCGCGGACCGGTGGACGTCGAAGGCGTCCGGGTCCGGGAACTGCGTCTCGTCGCGGTTGGCGGACGCGCTCCACGCCGTCACCATCTGGCCGGCCTTCATCGGCACGCCCAGGATGTCCGTGTCCTGCGTCAGCAGCCGGAAGATGTTGTTGAACGGGCTGCGGTAGCGCAGGGTCTCCTCCACCGCCGCCGGGATCAGCGACCGGTCGGCGCGCAGCTCCGCCTGCGCCTGCGGGTGTTCGTCCAGCACGATGAACAGGTTGCTGAGCAGGGTGGCGCTGGAGATGTGGCCCGCCGTCAGCAGCAGCGCCACGATGTTGACGATCTCCTCGTCGGTGAGCCGGCGGCCCTCCACCTCGGACTCGATGAGCCCGCTCATCAGGTCGTCGGTCGGCTCCGCCCGCTTCTCGGCGATCTTCGCGTACAGGTACGCCGCCCACTCCTTGATGGCCGGGCCCATCGTCTCCGCGAAGTCGTCCGGGAGGTTCGGGTACTCCATGCCCTCGTTGTTGAGGATGACGTCGACCCACTCGCGGAACAGGTCCTGGTCGGCGGCCGGCACGCCCAGCAGCTCGGCGATCACCGTCACCGGCAGCGGGTACGCCAGGTCCGTGACCACGTCGATGTCGGTCCGGTCGGCGAGTCCGGCGAGGAGCTCCTTGGTGATCTCCTCGATGCGCGGCTCCAGCGCCGCCATCCGGCGCGGGGTGAACGCCTGGCCGACCAGCCGGCGCAGCGGACCGTGCTTCGGCGGGTCGATGCCGCCGAAGGTGCCCGGACCCATCAGCAGCGCCAGCTCCTCCGGCACCGGGAAGACCGGCGAGAAGTCCGAGGAGAAGACGAGCGGGTTGGTGGAGACGGTGTTGTAGTCCTCGTACGAGAACACCTGCCAGGCGTAGCGCGTCGAGTCGTAGAACACCGGTGCCTCGGCCCGGGCCTTCTTGAACCACTCCAGCAGCTGGGCGGCGTTCGCCTCCGCCGGCTGCGCCAGCGGGTGCGGGGGCTCCTCGGGGGCCTGCGCCCCGTCCTCGGCCACGGCCTCCAGGGCGGCGGCGTCCTCGGCCGCGGAAGCCTCGGCGGCCTCGGCGGCCTCAGTGGTCTGTGTCGTCATGTCGGCTTTCCTCAGCTCGGTTTCGGCAGGAGTCGGGGAGGGCGGCGGGGGCGGCGCGGAGCGGCCCGGTCAGGCGCCGGCGGCGACGGGGACCAGCAGCCCCTCGATCGCGTCGGCGGCCGCGGCGGGACCGCCCGCGGACTCGATCTCCCCGCGCAGCCGCGCCACGGCGGCCCGGACGCCCTCGTCGCCGGCGACGGCCAGCACGGTCTCGCGGATCAGCTCCGGCGAGACGTCCTTGCGCAGGATCTTGGCGCCCACGCCCAGCTGCTCGACGCGCGTGGCGGTCGCGTGCAGCTCCGCCATCTGCGGCACCGAGATCACCGGCACGCCCTCGGAGACGGCCTGGAGCACGGTGCTCGTACCGCCGTGGTTGATCATCAGGGCCGCGTGCTCCAGCACCTCGCCCTGCGGCACGAACCGGTGCACCCGGATGTGCTCCGGCACCTCGCCCAGCTCGCCCTCGGCCACCCCGCCCGCGTGCGCGATCACCACGTCCCAGTCGAGGTCAGCGAAGGCGTCCACACAGGCGCGGAAGAACGACGGCTGCTTGTTGTACAGGGTGCCCAGCGAGACCAGCGCCAGCGGCCGGCCCGTCCGCGGGGCCTCCCAGTCGCCGTGGAAGCTGTTCGCGCTCGTGCACGGCCCGACGAAGTTGACCTCCTCGCCGAAGGTGTCCCCCGCGTACTGGAACGCCCGCGGCAGGTAGACCAGCGCGGGCCCCGAGTGGACGTCGTCGGCGAACTCGCCGATGCCCTTCTCCACCCCGTGCTCCGCCAGCAGCCCCGCGACGACCCCGAACAGCTCGCCCGTCTCCGGGTCCTCCTGCTGCTCCTCGGCCGTGTCCACCGGCGGGTGCAGCGACCAGTGCTCGTTCGCCACGTACGTGGGCGTGCTCCGGATGACCGGGATCCCCCACTTCGCCGCCAGGATGTGCCCGCTCCAGAACGACGACGGGTCGCACACGAACACGTCGGGACGGTTCTCGGGGGCCCCGAAGTGCGCCTCGAACGACGGAAGCGTCTGCTGCGTCAGCGCCAGCATCCACTTCATCATGTTCAGGAACTCCTGCTGGTCGGTGTACGACGCGGAGTCCTGCTGCGGCACCATCGTGTCCAGGAACTCGTCCTGGTCCATCGGGTACGGAAGGAACTCCGCACCCGTCGCGAGCACGCGCTCGCCGTAGTTCTCCGACAGGGCGTAGCTGACCCGGTGGCCGCGCGCCACCAGCTCCCGGGCGACCGACAGCGTCGGATTCACATGACCCGCCGCAGGGAGGATGAAGAAGGCGATATGCGCCATCGAGGCAGCCTTTCGAATCTTGAAACGATGCAATGGAAATTAAATGCACCGGCAGTCCGGGCGCAAGTACGGAGTTGACATAGTGTCCGTCCGCTCTCCGGACGTTCCACGGCCCTGCCGCGCCCCGCTAAAATCGCCGTGGACCGCCACTCAATTCCCCCTGGAGTTTTCGCGGGAATTCCGGGTTAGTTGACATAGTCCCCGGCCCCCTCGCGGCACGCCCACCGCACTGTTGTTGGGTGACAGGGCCCGTGCTTCAGAGGAGATCCAGCCATGACCTGCCCTCATGCCGCCGCAGGAGCCGTCCGGACCTATCCCTTCGGTGACCGCGTCGACCTCGAACTCGACCCGGCCTACGCCGAACTCCGGAAGACCGAGCCGGTCGTGCGGGTCCGCATGCCCTACGGCGGCGAAGCCTGGCTCCTCACCCGTCACGCGGACGTCAAGAAGGCCTCCGCCGACCCCCGCCTGAGCATGCACGCCGGCGCCGACCGGGACGTCCCCCGCGCCGCGCCCCGGGCCCTCGACTCCGTCGGCCTCATGGGCATGCCCCCCGAGGACCACGCCCGGCTGCGCCGCCTCGTCTCCCGCGCCTTCACCGCCCGCCGCGTCGCCGAACTGCGCCCGCGCATCGCCGAGATCACCCACGGGCTGATCGACGGACTCGTCGCCGACGGCGGCCCCGCCGACCTCGTCCAGCGCCTCGCCCTGCCGCTGCCCACCGCCGTCATCTGCGAGATGCTCGGCATCCCCCACGACGACCGGCACATCTTCCGCACCTTCACCGAAGCCCTCATGTCGGCCAGCCGCCACACCGAGGAAGAGGTCGCCGCGGCCGCCGAGGAATACGGCGACTACCTGCGCGGCTACGTCGCCAAGCGCCGCGAAAGGCCCGAGAACGACCTGCTCAGCGCCCTGATCGAAGCCCAGGACGAAGGCGAACAGCTCAGCGGCGACGAACTGCTCATGCTCGTCGGGGGCATGCTCATCGGAGGCCACGAGACCACCGCCGGCCAGCTCGCCGGCCAGGTCGCCCTGCTGCTCGGCGGCGACCGCGCCCGCTGGGAGGAACTCTGCGCCCGGCCCGCACTGGTGCCCTCCGCCGTCGAGGAACTCCTGCGGACCGTCCCCCTGTGGTCCAGCGTCGGCCCCAGCCGCGTGGCCACCGAGGACGTCGAGATCGGCGGCGTCACCATCCGCGCCGGCGAGGCCGTCGTCTACTCCCTCGCCTCCGCCAACCGCGACGAGGACGTCTTCGAGGACGCCGGCTCCCTCGTCCTGGACCGCCCCGCCAACCCCCACCTCGCCTTCGGCCAGGGCCCCCACTTCTGCCTCGGCGCCCCGCTGGCCCGCGCCGAACTCCAGTGCGCGCTCGAAGCCCTCACCACCCGGCTCCCCGCACTGCGCCTCGCCGTCCCCCAGGAGGACCTGGCCTGGCACGAGGGAATGCTGGTGCGCGGCCTCGTGGAGCTCCCGGTCACCTGGTGACCGCCCGCCGACTTTTCGCGAATTTCCGTGACCGGGAATATCGCATTTCATCTCTGGCCATGGAGAATCGATGACCCCCAAGACGGGTGAGCAGTACGTTGGTGATAACGGCATAGCCGTCGTCGGGCTCGCCTGCAGACTGCCCGGTGCGGCCACGCCCGAGGAATTCTGGCACCTGCTGAGGGACGGTCGGAATTCCGTCTCGCGGCAGGAGGACGGCACCTGGCGCGCCGCCCTGGAGAACCACGGCGACTTCGACGCCGAATTCTTCGGGATGACCGCCGCACAGGCCGCCGCCACCGACCCGCAGCAGCGCCTGGTCCTCGAACTCGGCTGGGAGGCCCTGGAAGACGCGGGACTCCTCCCCGCCCGGCTCTCCGGCACCCGCACCGGCGTGTACGTCGGCATCGCCTCCGACGACTACGCCACCCTCGCGGGCCGCGCCGGCGGCGCGGGCGGCCACAGCGCCGCCGGGCGGCACCGGGCGATGGCCGCGAACCGGCTCTCCCACTTCCTCGGACTGCGCGGCCCCAGCATGGCCGTCGACACCGCCCAGTCCTCCTCCCTCGTCGCCGTCCAGCTGGCCTGCGAGAGCCTGCGGCGCGGGGAGACCGACCTGGCCGTCGTCGGCGGGGTCAACCTGATCCTCACCGAGGACAGCACCACCCTCATGGAACTCATGGGGGCCCTCTCCCCGGACGGCCGCTGCCACACCTTCGACGCCCGCGCCAACGGCTACGTACGCGGCGAGGGCGGCGCGGCCGTCGTCCTCAAGCCGCTCGCCCGGGCCCTCGCCGACGGGGACCGCGTCCACTGCGTCGTCAGGGGCGGGGCCGTCAACAACGACGGCGGCGGCCCGAGCCTGACCACCCCCGACCGGGAGGCCCAGGAGGCCGTCCTGCGCGAGGCCTACGAGCGCGCCGGCGCGGACCCGGCGCGGGTCGGGCTCGTCGAACTCCACGGCACCGGCACCCGCGCCGGCGACCCCGTCGAGGCCGCCGCCCTCGGAGCCGTCCTCGGCGCGGTGCGCGCCGGTTCACCCCTCGCCGTGGGCTCCGCCAAGACCAACGTCGGCCACCTGGAGGGCGCGGCGGGCCTCGTCGGCTTCCTGAAGGCCGCCCTCGCCGTCCGCGAGGGCGAGCTCCCGCCGAGCCTCAACTACGAGAGCGCGCACCCGGACATCCCGCTCGACGCGCTGAACCTGCGCGTCCAGACCGCGCTGGAGCCGTGGACCGAGCCCGAGGGGCGCAGGCGGCTCGCCGGCGTGTCCTCGTTCGGCATGGGCGGCACCAACGCCCACCTCGTGCTGGAGGAGGCCCCGGCGCCGGCCGGGGCGCAGGCCGTGCGCGCGCGGCCGCCGGTCGTCCCGGTGGTCGTCTCCGGCCGCACCGGCGAGGGCCTGCGCGACCAGGCGGCCCGGCTCAGCGCCCACGTCGAGCACACCCCGGAGCTGGACCTCCTCGACGTCGCCCACACCCTCGCCGACACCCGCACGGTCTTCGGCCACCGCGCGGTGGTCCTGGCCGGAGACCGCGAGGAACTCCTGACCCGCCTGGAACGGTCGGCGGTGCACGGCGTCGCCGGGGAGACCGGGCGGGTGGCGCTGGTGTTCCCGGGGCAGGGGACGCAGTGGGTGGGGATGGGTGCGGGGCTGTTGGAGTCCTCGCCCGTCTTCGCCGCCAAGCTGCGGGAGTGCGCGGACGCCCTCGCCCCGTTCGTGGACTTCGACGCGGTGGAGGTCGTCAGGGAGGGTCGCTCTCTGGACCGGGTGGATGTGGTCCAGCCGGTGACCTGGGCGGTGATGGTCTCCCTTGCGGAGATGTGGCGTTCGCTGGGCGTGGTCCCGGATGCGGTGGTGGGGCATTCTCAGGGTGAGATCGCGGCTGCCGCGGTGTCGGGTGCGTTGTCGTTGGAGGATGCCGCCCGGGTGGTGGCGTTGCGTGCTGCGGTGATCGGGCGTGAGCTGGCGGGGCTGGGCGGGATGGCTTCCCTTCCGTTGCCACTGGCCGAGGTCGAGGAGCGGTTGAAGGGCTGGACGGGTCGGCTGGGTGTGGCGGCGGTGAACGGGCCGTCGAGCACGGTCGTCGCTGGTGATGCCGATGCTGTGGTGGCGTTCGTGGCCGAGGCGCAGGGGGAGGGGATCCGGGCGCGTCAGGTGCCTGTGGACTACGCCTCGCACTCGGCGCACGTGGA
>NZ_JBIWFZ010000039.1:0-29223 GCF_044763325.1 Streptomyces sp. NPDC096136
AGCGCGAGCGCGTGACCTGCCGCAGGCAAACACCGCAATCTGAAACAGGCGACGCCTCACGTGGCGACCCACGGACTCAAAACCAGATCACTAGGCGGCGTCGCCCCCGCCCCGGACGGGGTCCTCCCCGGAGCCCGGGGCGCCACCGCCTCCGGCGCCCTCCGCCTGCGGCGGCGCGTCGGCGGCCGGGCGTATGAGCACCGTGCCGGAGTCGAGGTCTATCGGCCCCCGTCCCGGATCGCCGTCACCGACGTCGGTCCGGGACAGCTCCAGCCGCTTCTTCTCCTCGTCCGTGTGCCGCCGCCCCGGGTTGAACAACTCCTGGATCAGGTTGAACACCGTGCCCACCGTGCCTTCCGCCCCCCACGGGGGCTCCGTCGGTCACCGCACCGTCAGGCGCAGGATCCTGTCGTCGCCCGCCTGCGGCGACCCGCGCCCGTCCGTCTCACTCGTCACCAGCAGCAATCTGTCCCCGCCGAGCGCCACGACCGTCCGCAGCCGGCCGTACTTCCCCGTCAGGAAGGCCTCCGGCTCCGCCGCCGGCACGGCCCCCTTCAACGGGATCCGCCACAGCCGCTCACCCTTCAGCGAGGCCATCCAGACCGAACCCTCCGCCCAGGCGATCCCGCTGGGCGAGGCCTCGTCCGTCTTCCAGACTGCCACCGGATCCCGGAACCCCGCTCTGCCGCCCTTCCCCTCCACCTCGGGCCAGCCGTAGTCGACCCCCGGCTCGATGAGGTTCAGCTCGTCCCAGGTGTGCTGCCCGAACTCCGAAGCCCACAGCCTCTTGTCCGCGTCCCAGGCGAGGCCCTGCACATTGCGGTGCCCCCAGGAGTAGACGACCGAGCCCGGCTCGGGATTCCCGGGCGCCGGCTTCCCGTCGGGTGTCATCCGCAGGATCTTGCCGCCCAGGGACTTCCGGTCCTGTGCCAGCGCCGTGTTCCCGGTCTCGCCCGTCCCCGCGTACAGCATCCCGTCCGGGCCGAAGGCGATCCGCCCGCCGTTGTGGACGAGCCCCTTGGGAATGCCCCTCAGCACCGTGTCCGGCGCGCCCAGCTGCTGCCCGGGAGGTCTCTGCTCGTCGTAGCGCATCCGCGCGATGCGGTTGTCGGACTCCGTCGTGAAGTAGGCGTACACCAGCCGGTCCGAGGCGAAGTCCGGGGACAGCGCCAGCCCCAGCAGCCCGCCCTCCCCGCCCGGGGCCACCCCGGGCACCCTCCCGATCTGCGCCACCGCGCCCGTGTCCGTCCGGACCCTGCTGATCGTGCCCTTGTCCCGGGAGGCGACCAGCAGGTCCCCTCCGGGCAGCGGGGCCACGCCCCAGGGGGAGTCCAGCCCCTTCGCCACCTCGCCCGTGACCGTCACCGAGCCCTTCGCCGGCGGCCCCGGCACCCGCGCCCCCGACGAGGCGCCCGGGGACGCCGCGGACGCCCCCGGCGGGGAGCCCCCCGCCCCGGGCGGCGCCCCGCCCGGCGGGGAACAGCCCGCCGCCAGCAGCGCACCGCACCCCGTCAGGGCGAGCCCCGCCACCACCCTGCGGCGCCGCACGCCCCCGGCCCCCCGCAACCCCGCACCGCACCGTCCGCGCCGCACTCCGTACCGCATCGTCCCGCTCCCCTCCGGTCTGTCCTCCGGTCCTGCCCTTCACAAGACTCAACAGATCCGGCGGGTGCCCGCGTTCCATCCCTCGTACACCCGATCGAGTGGTTGGGGAGGCGGGGCCCGGGTCCGGAACTCAGTCCCAGGCCCCCACCGCCGCGGGCAGCGCCGCGAAACCGGCCAGCTCCCCGGCCGCCAGCCGCACCTCCGCCGCCCGCGCGTTCTCCGCCGCCCAGTGCGCCCGGTCCGCCCCCGGCACCGGCACCACGTGCGGCCCCTGGGCCAGCACCCACGCCAGCGCCACCTGCGCCGCCGTGACCTCCGGCCCGTGCCGCCGGGCCACCCGCCGCAGCTCCGCCACCAGCACCTGGTTCGAGGCCATCGCGTGCGCCGTGAACCGCGGGTGCCGCGCCCGCACGTCCGCCTCCTCGAACCCCTGCCCCGGCGTCAGCGTCCCGGTCAGGAAACCGCTGCCCAGCGGCATCGCCGCCAGCAGCCCCACCCCCCGCGCCGCGCACCACGGCAGCAGCTGCCACGCCGCCTCCGGCGACCACACCGACAGCTCCGCCTGCACCGCCGTCACCGGGAACACCTGCTGCGCCCGCTCCAGGTGCCGCAGCGTCGAGCGGTACGCCCGGTCCCCGCGCCGCCCCGCGCCCGGCCCGGCCCCCGCGCCCAGCGCGCAGAACCCCAGCGCCCGCACCTTCCCCGCCTGCACCAGCTCCGCCATGGCCCCCCAGGTCTCCTCCACCGGGACCTCCGGGTCCACCCGGTGCAGCTGGTACAGGTCGATGACGTCGGTCCGCAGCCGCCGCAGCGAGGCGTCGCAGGCCCGCCGCACGTACTCCGGCCGCCCGTCGGCCACCACGTGCCCCTCGCCCGCCCGCAGCCCCACCTTGGCCGACACGAAGGCCTCGGCCCGCCGCTCGCGCAGCACCCGGCCCACCGCCAGCTCATTGGTGAAGGGTCCGTACAGATCGGCCGTGTCCAGCAGGTTCACCCCCAGGTCCAGCGCCGTGTGCAGGGTCCGCAGCGACTCCTCGCCCCGGCGGCGCGACGGCGCGTAGGCCCAGCTCATCGGCATGCAGCCGAGCCCGATGGCCCCCACCGTCAGCAGTCCCGTCCCGATCGACCTGCGCTCCACCCCTGCGTCCCCCCTCCCGGCCCTGTCCCGGTCCGGCCCTCAAACTAACGGCTTGATCACGTTCCCTTCGCATAGCCTCGGGATCATGACTGCAACGACCGCGGACGTCTGGCTCCCGTTCCCGCCCGGGGAGATCGACGGTCTCCCCGACTCCTTCCGCTACCGGCACTGGGACGGCGAGGACGCGTTCCCGGCCGACCCCGCCGCCTGCGTCTTCTACGTCACCCCGTACATGAAGTCCCAGGCCGTGACCCTGCGCCCGCTCCCGGACATGCCCGCCCTGCGCGTCGTGCAGACCCTCACCGCCGGGATCGACCACGTCCTGCCCGGCCTCGGCCACCTGCGTCCCGGCGTCCGGCTGTGCAACGCCCGCGGCGTCCACGAGGCCAGCACCGCCGAGCTCGCCCTGACCCTCGTCCTCGCCTCCCTGCGCGGCATCCCCGGCATGGTGCGCGGCCAGGACCGCGAGGAGTGGCACGGCGGCTTCTACGAGGCCCTCGCCGACAAGTCCGTCCTGATCGTCGGCTACGGATCGATCGGCGCGGCCATCGAGGACCGGCTCCTGCCCTTCGAGTGCGAGCGGATCACCCGCGTCGCCCGCTCCGCCCGCACCGCCCCGCACGGGCCGGTGCACGCCCTCGACGACCTCCCGGGCCTCCTCCCGGACGCGGACGTCGTCGTCCTCTCCACCCCGCTGACCGAGGGGACCCGCGGCCTGGCGGACGCCGACTTCCTCGGCCGGATGAAGGACGGCGCCCTCCTCGTGAACGTCTCGCGCGGGCCCGTCGCCGACACCGCGTCCCTCCTGTCCGAACTGGAGTCCGGCCGGCTGCGCGCCGCCCTCGACGTCACCGACCCGGAGCCGCTGCCCCCGGGCCACCCCCTCTGGCACGCGCCGAACGTCCTGATCACGCCTCACGTGGGCGGCAGCAGCTCGGCGTTCGAGCCCCGGGCGAAGCGTCTGGTGGCCCGCCAGCTCACCCGGTTCGCCGCCGGCGAGCCGGTCGAGAACACCGTTCTGATCACGGACTGAACCAGACCGCGCACTCTCCGCGTCCCTACGTGTGCGGGCAGTTGCCGCACGGCTGTCGTTGGTGACGGAGAGTAGAGAAGCTATGTCGCTGAGTGACGAAAGTGGTGTATCGTCCGGAACAAGGGGCTGCGCCACGTACGTATGGCGCTGGGGAGTGATCGGACACTTTGGGGGGCGACGGGCGATGCACGGCCAATGGACGAAGGATCCGATGCGGCAGAACCGCCGCAGGCGACGCTGCCGAGACTGGGCTGCACCGGAACCAGCCGGCGAGGGGGACCGGTGAGCGCCCCGGGGGCGGCGCTCCTGACCCGGCCGCCGGTCGCCGGCGGCGGGGGCAAGGGCCTGGGGGCGCAACTCCTCCTCGCAGTGGTCAGCGGCGGCTACGCCGTCGGGGCCGCCCTCGGCTGGGGCTCGGAAGAACTCGCCAAGATCATGGGCGACTTCGGGCTCAGCACCGCCGGATTACTGGCCGCCGTCTCCTGCTACCACTACGCCCGCGCGATCGGCCGGCGCGAGCGCCCCGCCTGGCTGATGTTCGCGTTCTCCTCGCTCATGGGGGCCCTGGGGAACGGCGTCTGGGGATGGTACGAGGTCGTGCTCGACCAGAAGGTGCCCGAGCCCTCGCTCGCGGACTTCGCCTTCCTCTGCTTCGCCCCGCCCGCCATCGTGGGACTGCTCGTCCTCGCCAAGCGCCCCGTCACCCGCGCCGGGTGGGTGTGCCTCGCCCTCGACTCCTGGCTCATCGGCGGCTCGCTGCTGACCCTCTCCTGGAGCCTGGCCCTCGCCAACGCCGCCCGCACCGCCCAGTCGGGGGCGCCGGGCAGCGTCCCGCGCGCCGCGCTCTCGCTCGCGTATCCGCTCCTCGACATCGCGCTCGTCTCGATGGTCCTGGTCCTGCACTTCCGGCGCTCGGCCAACAACCGCTCCGCGATCAACACGGCCATCGCGGCCCTCGCCCTGACCGTCCTGAGCGACGCCCTGTTCACCTCGCCGCTGCTCAACACCACCTACCGCTCGGGGGAGATCCTCGACGCCGGCTGGTTCGCGGGCTCCCTGCTGCTCGCCTACGCCCCCTGGGCCGCCGGCCGCAGCCCGGAACCCCTCCCGCGCCCGGCGCCCCCGCGCGCCGACCGTCCCCACAGCCGCCCGATCACCGGCTCCCTCCCCGCCCTCACCCCGTACCTGGCCGCCGCGGTCTGCACGCTCGGCATCCTCTACAACGTCGTGGACGGACGGAAGGTCGACCGGATGGTGGTCTTCACCGGCTGCACCGTCGTGCTCGCCCTCGTCGTCCGGCAGGGCATCATGCTCCTCGACAACATCGCGCTCACCCAGGAACTGGCCCAGAAGGAGAACCACTTCCGCTCGCTGGTCCAGGGCTCCAGCGACGTCATCATGATCGCCGCGCCCACCGGGACCCTGCGCTACGTCAGCCCCGCCGCCGCCGGCGTCTACGGCCGGGAGGCGGAGGAGCTGGTCGGAACCGAGCTCGCCGCCCTGATCCACCCCGACGACCTCGGCCGCGTGGTCCACGAGGTGCGCCGCTTCCTTGCCGCCCCGCCCGCCGAGGAGCCCACCACCCGCATCGAATGCCGGTTCAAGTCGGGCTGCGGGGAATGGCTCAACGTGGAGTCCACCGTCAACCGGCACCAAGGCGGACTCATCCTCAACAGCCGGGACGTCACCGAGCGGGTCCGTCTCCAGGCCCAGCTCCAGCACAGCGCCGAGCACGACCCGCTCACCGACCTGCCCAACCGGGCCTTGTTCACCCGCCGCGTCCGCAAGGCGCTGACCGGCCGCCGCGCGGGCGACCACAGCTCCGCCGTGCTCTTCATCGACCTCGACGGCTTCAAGGCCGTCAACGACACCATCGGCCACCAGGCGGGCGACGAACTCCTCGTCGAGGCCGCCCGCCGCCTCCAGGACGCCGTCCGGGCCGGGGACACCGCTGCCCGGCTCGGCGGCGACGAGTTCGCCGCCCTCATCCTCGGCGACGGCAGCCGCGACCGCAGCGCCCGCGAGTACCAGGTCCGGGAGATCGCCGACCGGCTGCGCGCCACCCTCTCCCAGCCGTACCGCATCGCCGGCAGCGAGGTCCGGGTCGCCGCCAGCATCGGGGTGGCCTTCGCCGACCCCGGCATCACCCCTTCGGACCTCATGCGCAACGCCGACCTCGCGATGTACCGGGCCAAGGCGGGCGGCAAGGACCGCGTCGAGCTGTACGCGCCGCAGATGCAGGCCGAGGTGGTCCGCAAGGCCGAGCTGGCCGGGAAGCTGCGCACCGCACTGCACGAGGGCGAGTTCGCCCTGCTGCACCAGCCCGTGGTCTCCCTGGCCGACGGCGAGGTCACGGCCGTGGCCGCGCAGGCCCGCTGGCGCTCCGCCCAGGGGATCCTCTTCACGCCGTCCGAGTTCCTCCGGGTGGCCGAACGCGGCGAGGGCGGCCCGGGGGGCGGCCCGGACCCCTCCCGCGCCGCCGAACTGGGCCGATGGCTCCTGGAGGAGGCCGTGGCGGAGGCCGCCGAGCGCCATCTCGCCGGGCACCGCGTACCAGTGGTCGTCCGGATGACCGCCCAGCGGCTGCTCGACCGCTCCATGCCCGGCGGCTCCGTCGAGGCCCTGCTCGGCCGGCACGGGCTGCCCTCCGGCGGCCTCGTGCTCGAACTGGCCGCCTCCGACCCCAGAGTCCCCTTCGACGAGCTGGAACGCCGTCTGACGGCCCTGCACCGGCTCGGCGTACGGATCGCCCTCGACGGCTTCGGCAGCGGCTACGCGGCCATCAGCGCCCTCCGCCGGCTCCCGGTGGACCTGCTCAAGCTGGACCGGGGCCTGGTCGAGGGCGTCGTCGAGTCTGCCCGCCTGCACAAGATCACCGCAGGATTGTTGCGCATCGCAAACGACCTGGGCATGCAGTCCGTGGCCGACGGCGTCGACCTGCCCGAGCAGGTCATGGCCCTGCGCGCCATGGGCTGCACGCACGGACAGGGAATGGCGTTTTCCGGCCCGCTCGACGAATACAGGCTGCGCCGCGCGCTCGTGAGGGGTACGTTCCCAGTACCGGGCGGTACGGCCCAGCCCGCCTTGGCCGGGGGCACCTCCGGTGGCTCGATGGTCATCCATAGAGGCTCAAATAATGAGACGCCCGTCCCACCCGCTTGACATCGACCTCCCGCCGGAGGGAGGGTCAATGCCATGCGCACCCGAATTCTCGTACTTGGAAAGCGCGTCGGCTGAAGCCGGGACCTGCATGTCCCCGCTCCACACCGCCGACGCGCTCCCCTCGCTTGCCACCTGGCACGAGGGGTTTTTTGTTGCACTGGCACACGCACTCCGGACGAGAACCGGGGCACCCCCGCTCCTCGTAAAACCCTCAGCTTCGAGAAGAGAATGCCGATGACCGAGCAGGCCTCCGGGGCCCACCATCCGCAGCCGCGGCCCCGTACGGGTGGGCAGCAGCCCACCGCAGTTGAGCACGTCACGGGTGCGCAGTCCCTCATCCGCTCTCTCGAAGAGGTGGGGTGCGACACCGTCTTCGGCATCCCGGGCGGCTGCATCCTCCCGGCGTACGACCCGATGATGGACAGCAAGAAGGTCCGTCACATCCTGGTCCGCCACGAGCAGGGGGCCGGCCACGCCGCCACCGGCTACGCGCAGGCCACCGGCAAGGTCGGCGTCTGCATGGCCACCTCCGGCCCGGGCGCCACCAACCTGGTCACCCCGATCGCCGACGCCCACATGGACTCCGTCCCGCTCGTCGCGATCACCGGCCAGGTCTCCTCCAAGGCGATCGGCACCGACGCCTTCCAGGAGGCGGACATCGTCGGCATCACGATGCCGATCACCAAGCACAACTTCCTGGTGACCAAGGCCGAGGACATCGCGAAGACCATCGCCGAGGCCTTCCACATCGCCTCCAGCGGCCGCCCCGGCCCGGTCCTGGTCGACATCGCCAAGGACGCCCTCCAGGCGAAGACCACCTTCTCCTGGCCGCCGGCCCTGGACCTGCCCGGCTACCGCCCGGTCACCAAGCCGCACGCCAAGCAGATCCGCGAGGCGGCGAAGCTCATCGTCCAGGCCAAGCGCCCGGTCCTGTACGTCGGCGGCGGCGTCATGAAGTCCGGCGCCACGGCCGAGCTGAAGGTCCTCGCCGAACTGACCGGCGTCCCGGTCTGCACCACCCTGATGGCCCTGGGCTCCTTCCCCGACAGCCACCCGCTGCACGTCGGCATGCCCGGCATGCACGGCTCGGTCACCGGCGTCACCGCGCTGCAGAAGTCCGACCTGCTGATCGCGCTCGGCACCCGCTTCGACGACCGCGTCACCGGCAAGCTGGACAGCTTCGCCCCCTTCGCCAAGGTCATCCACGCGGACATCGACCCGGCCGAGATCGGCAAGAACCGCGAGGTCGACGTTCCGATCGTCGGCGACGCCCGCGAGGTCATCGCCGACCTCGTCCAGGCGGTCCAGGCCGAGCACAACGAGGGCCACGCCGGCGACTACACGGCCTGGTGGAAGGACCTCAACCGCTGGCGCGAGACCTACCCCCTGGGCTACGACCTGCCCGAGGACGGCTCGCTCTCCCCGCAGCAGGTCATCGAGCGGATCGGCGAGCTCGCCCCGCAGGGCACGATCTTCACGGCCGGCGTCGGCCAGCACCAGATGTGGGCCTCCCACTTCGTGAAGTACGAGGAGCCCCGCACCTGGCTGAACTCCGGCGGCGCCGGGACCATGGGCTACGCGGTCCCCGCCGCGATGGGCGCCAAGGTCGGCATGCCGGACCGCGCGGTCTGGGCGATCGACGGCGACGGCTGCTTCCAGATGACCAATCAGGAACTCGCCACCTGCGCGCTGAACAACATCCCGATCAAGGTCGCCATCATCAACAACGGCGCCCTCGGCATGGTCCGCCAGTGGCAGACGCTGTTCTACAACCAGCGCTACTCCAACACCGTCCTGCACGCCGACGAGACCGGCCACGCCACGGTCGGCTCGCAGCTCGGCGAGTCCTCCGCCCCCCGCCAGGGCACCCGCGTCCCGGACTTCGTCAAGCTGTCCGAGGCCATGGGCTGCGTCGCCCTGCGCTGCGAGGACCCGGCCGACCTGGACAAGGTCATCGCCGAGGCGAACGCGATCAACGACCGCACGGTCGTGGTCGACTTCATCGTCCACGAGGACGCCATGGTGTGGCCGATGGTCGCCGCCGGCACCTCCAACGACGAGGTCATGGCAGCCCGGGGCGTCCGCCCCGACTTCGGCGACAACGAAGACGACTGAGCCGAGAGAGCCTGAGAGAGAGAACGACTCACATGTCCAAGCACACGCTCTCGGTCCTGGTCGAGAACACCCCCGGCATCCTCGCCCGGATCGCCGCGCTGTTCTCCCGCCGCGGATTCAACATCGACTCCCTCGCGGTCGGCGTCACCGAGCACCCCGACATCTCCCGCATCACCATCGTCGTGAACGTGGAGGACCTCCCGCTGGAGCAGGTGACCAAGCAGCTCAACAAGCTGGTCAACGTGCTCAAGATCGTCGAGCTGGAGCCGTCGAACGCCATCGAACGCGAACTCGTCCTGGTGAAGGTCCGCGCCGACAACGAGACGCGCTCGCAGATCGTCGAGATCGTCCAGCTGTTCCGCGCCAAGACCGTCGACGTCTCCCCGGAGGCCGTCACCATCGAGGCCACCGGCGGCAGCGACAAGCTCAGCGCCATGCTCAAGATGCTGGAGCCCTTCGGCATCAAGGAACTGGTGCAGTCCGGCACCATCGCCATAGGGCGCGGCGGCCGGTCCATCACGGACCGCAGCCTGCGCTCCCTCGAGCGCAGCGCCTGACACACGCCTGACGCCACGCCTGGACCGGGCGGGACACGCCCGGTTCGCATGGCGAGACCGACAAACTCTTATTCCGTTCCCCGCCGTACGGTGGGAGCAACACCAGCGCACCAAGGAGATATCCCAGTGGCCGAGCTGTTCTACGAGAACGACGCCGACCTGTCCATCATCCAGGGCCGCAAGGTCGCGGTCATCGGTTACGGCAGCCAGGGCCACGCCCACGCGCTGTCGCTCCGTGACTCCGGCGTCGACGTCGTCGTCGGCCTCAAGGAGGGCTCGAAGTCCAAGGCCAAGGCCGAGGAGCAGGGCCTGAAGGTCCTCCCCGTGGCGGAAGCCGCCGAGTGGGCGAACGTCATCATGATCCTGACCCCGGACCCGCTCCAGGCCGAGATCTACGAGGAGTCCATCAAGCAGCACCTGCAGGAGGGCGACGCGCTCTTCTTCGGCCACGGCTTCAACGTCCGCTACGGCTTCATCAAGCCCCCGGCCAACGTGGACGTCGCCCTCGTCGCCCCGAAGGGCCCGGGCCACCTGGTCCGCCGCCAGTACGAGGAGGGACGCGGCGTCCCGTGCATCGCCGCCGTCGAGCAGGACTTCTCGGGCAACGCCTTCGCCCTGGCCCTGTCGTACGCGGCCGGCATCGGCGGCACCCGCGCCGGCGTCATCAAGACCACCTTCACCGAGGAGACCGAGACCGACCTGTTCGGTGAGCAGGCCGTCCTCTGCGGTGGCGCATCCGCCCTGGTCAAGGCCGGTTTCGAGACCCTGACCGAGGCCGGCTACCAGCCGGAGATCGCGTACTTCGAGTGCCTGCACGAGCTGAAGCTCATCGTGGACCTCATGTACGAGGGCGGCCTGGAGAAGATGCGCTGGTCGGTCTCCGAGACCGCCGAGTGGGGCGACTACATCACCGGCCCCCGCGTCATCACCGACGCCACCAAGGCCGAGATGAAGAAGGTCCTCGCCGAGATCCAGAGCGGCAAGTTCGCCGAGGAGTGGATGGCCGAGTACAAGGCCGGCCTGCCGAAGTACAACGAGTACAAGAAGGCCGACTCCGAGCACCTGCTCGAGACCACCGGCAAGAAGCTGCGCAAGCTGATGAGCTGGGTCGACAGCGACGAGAGCTGATCTCGTGCACGGCGGGGCCGGGACGCGCGGTCCCGGCCCCGCCGCGCATCCGCCCCGGCCGGCCCGTCCTCCGTCGCGGGCCGGTCGAGAATCGACGGAATGTCGACCTCGAATCAAGCGGATTGTCCACCCCGGCCAATCACGGACGGGTGATCCTTCCGTACAGGCGGAATTCCGCGCCGCAGGCGCCACTACACTGCTCAACACAACGCGTCAGGCCCACAGTGTCGTGCGTCTTCCACGCGGCTACCCCCTCCACCGCCTGCGGCCGTCGGGACGGCCGTCCGCACTGGACTTGTGAGGACCCACGTGAGCTCGAAACCTGTCGTACTCATCGCCGAAGAGCTGTCGCCCGCCACGGTGGACGCGCTCGGTCCGGACTTCGAGATCCGGCACGTCAACGGCGCCGACCGCGCGGAGCTGCTGCCCGCCATCGTCGATGTCGACGCCATCCTGGTCCGCTCCGCCACCAAGGTGGACGCCGAGGCCATCGCCGCCGCCAAGAAGCTGAAGGTCGTCGCCCGCGCCGGTGTGGGCCTCGACAACGTGGACGTGTCCGCCGCCACCAAGGCCGGCGTGATGGTCGTGAACGCCCCGACCTCCAACATCGTCACCGCCGCCGAGCTCGCCTGCGGCCTGCTCGTCGCCACCGCCCGCAACATCGCGCAGGCCAACACCGCGCTGAAGAACGGCGAGTGGAAGCGCAACAAGTACACGGGCGTCGAGCTCAGCGAGAAGACCCTCGGCGTCGTCGGCCTCGGCCGCATCGGCGTCCTGGTCGCCCAGCGCATGTCCGCCTTCGGCATGAAGGTCGTCGCGTACGACCCCTACGTGCAGCCCGCGCGCGCCGCCCAGATGGGCGTCAAGATGCTGACGCTGGACGAGCTGCTCGAGGTCGCCGACTTCATCACCGTGCACCTGCCCAAGACCCCGGAGACCGTCGGTCTCATCGGTGACGAGGCCCTGCACAAGGTCAAGCCCTCCGTCCGCATCGTCAACGCCGCCCGCGGCGGGATCGTGGACGAGGCCGCGCTGTACTCGGCCATCAAGGAGGGCCGCGTCGCCGGCGCCGGCCTCGACGTGTACGCGAAGGAGCCCTGCACGGACTCCCCGCTGTTCGAGCTCGACCAGGTCGTCTGCACCCCGCACCTCGGCGCGTCCACGGACGAGGCCCAGGAGAAGGCCGGCATCTCGGTCGCCAAGTCGGTGCGCCTGGCGCTCGCCGGCGAGCTCGTGCCGGACGCGGTCAACGTCCAGGGCGGTGTCATCGCCGAGGACGTGCGCCCCGGCCTGCCGCTCGCCGAGAAGCTCGGCCGCATCTTCACCGCCCTCGCGGGCGAGGTCGCGGTCCGCCTCGACGTCGAGGTCTGCGGCGAGATCACCCAGCACGACGTCAAGGTGCTGGAACTCTCCGCGCTCAAGGGCGTGTTCGAGGACGTCGTCGACGAGACGGTCTCCTACGTCAACGCCCCGCTGTTCGCGCAGGAGCGCGGCGTCGAGGTGCGCTTGACCACCAGCTCGGAGTCCCCGGACCACCGCAACGTGGTGACCGTCCGCGGCACCCTGGCGGACGGTCAGGAGGTGTCGGTCTCCGGCACCCTCGCCGGCCCGAAGCACCTTCAGAAGATCGTGGGCGTGGGCGAGTACGACGTGGACCTGGCCCTGGCCGACCACATGATCGTGCTGCGCTACACCGACCGCCCGGGTGTGGTCGGCAAGGTCGGCCTGCTCCTCGGCGAGGCCGGCCTGAACATCGCGGGCATGCAGGTGGCCCGCGCGGAGGAGGGCGGCGAGGCCCTCGTCGTCCTCACCGTCGACGCGGAGGTCCCGGTGGACGTCCTCGCGGCCATCTCGGCGGAGATCGGCGCCGCGTCGGCCCGTACGGTCAACCTCGTCTGACCGTCCCGCACGTGGGGGAGGGCCCGGGGCGTGCGCCCCGGGCCCTCCCCGTATCCGGCCGCCCAGCGTCTTATACGTCCGTCTGGGACGGGTGTATGAGGCTTGCTACCGTGTCCGCATGGGACACCGTGAAGATCTGCTCGAAGGCGCCAAGAAGTGCCTGGCCGAGAAGGGGTTCGTGCGCACCACCGCGCGCGACATCGTCAGCGCCTCCGGGACCAACCTGGCCTCCATCGGCTACCACTACGGATCCAAGGACGCGCTCCTCACCCAGGCGTTCATCGCCCTGATCGAGGAGTGGGGCCAGGGCCGGCAGGCCGGGCTCGCCGGCGGCGACGGCTCCCTGGAGCGGCTGCGCGCCCTGTGGGACGGGGTCGTCGCCGACCACGAGACGGCCGGCCCGGTCTGGGCCGCGAGCCTGGAGGTCGCGCTGAGCCGGGACCGGAACCCGGAGCTCAAGGCCATGCTCGCGGCCTCGCAGACCGAGGGCCGCCGGGGCCTGGTCCAGATGATGACGGGAACCCCCGAGGAGCGGCTCACCGAGCGCGACGAACGCACGCTCGGAGCGGTCTACCAGGCGCTGCTCAACGGCCTGATGATCCAGTGGCTGTTCGACCCGGCCACTGCCCCGTCGGGCGAGGAGTTCGCGGAGGGGCTGCGCAGGCTCGCGGACGGCGTCTCGTCCGCGCAGCGGCCCGCGGGGTAGCGGCGCGGGACGGTACGGCCTCCCGGCCGGTCGCCGCGGCGGCGTTCGGCCGCCCGGCCACCCGGTCGTCCTGCCGTTCAGCCGTTCAGCCGGGCGGCCTTGAGGGCCATGTGGAGGAGCAGCCGGTCCTCGCCCGCGTCCAGGTCCAGCCCGGTCAGCTGTTCCACCCGGCCCAGCCGGTAGTACAGGGTCTGGCGGTGCACGCCCAGTACCGCCGCCGCCCGCCCGGCCTGCCCGGCGCAGTCGAGGAACACCTCGGCGGTGCGGGCCAGTTCCCGGTGGGCCGGGCTCAGCAGGGCCCGCGTCGCGGGATCGTCCACGGGCCCGGCGGCCAGGGCCGCCAGCATCCGGTAGGGCCCGATGCCCGCCCACTGGGCCACCGGCCCGAGCTGCGGCTGCGCGGCGGCCGCCCGCGCCGCGGCGACGGCCTGCCCCCAGGCGGCGGGCACCTCTCCGAGCCCGCGCACGGGATCCGACACGCCGGCGGTCACTCCGGACGCCGCACCGGCCCCGGACCCCACCCCGACCACCTCGGACGCGGTGGCCCCGGCCACCCCGCCCGCCGCCGCGGCGCGTGGCGCCCCGGCGCTCCCGGCCCCGGCCGCTCGCGCGGCCCCGGCCGCTACGGTGCGCGAGGTGCCTGCCGTCCCGGTCGCCGCCGTGGCGCCTGGCGTCCCTGTCGCTGCGGCCCCGGTCGCTGCGGCGGCGGCGCGTGGGGTCCCGGTGCTCCCGGCCCCGGGCGTCTGCGCGGCCCCGGTCGCTGCGGTGCGCGAGGTGCCTGCCGTCCCGGTCGCCGCCGTGGCGCGTGTCGTCCCCGCCGTCCCGGCCCCGGCCGCCCCGGCGGGGCGGGCCGGGGCCGTGGCCCGTGGGAGGAGGCGGCCCAGGGCCGTCAGGGCCGGGGGCAGGGCGTCCGTCGAGCGCAGCCGCAGGAGGACCGCCAGCCGGTCCGGGCCCGCCGTCCCCGCGGCGTCGGCCGGTACCACGCACACCGCCGCCGCCCCCGGCACCGACGACGGCGCCTCCCCGGACCACGGGGCCACGCACACCGCCGCGTGCAGCCCGTCGGCCCCGGCGCCCAGGGCCAGCCGCAGCGAGGCCACCGCCATGTCCTGCTGCCAGCCCCGCCCGGCGGTCAGCACCGCGAGGAACTCCCGCGAGAGGTCGGCGCCCGCCTTGGCCTCCTCGGCCAGCAGCACCCCGATCCGCTGGGCCACCTCCATGGCCGCCTCCAGGGCCTCCGGCGCCGGCCCCGGGTCCCGGTCGAGCAGCCACACGTAGCCCTGGACGATGCCCCGGTACCGCACGGGCAGGCAGATCCGCCCCCGGAAGACCCCCGCGTCCGGCGCCGCCGGGATCCGGACCGGGCCGGTGGCGCGGGCGATGCCGAACCCCTCGAACCAGGACCGCACGGCCGCCGTGGACTGCCGGGTCAGGATCGAGCGGGTGCGGACGGGATCCATGGCGAGGTCGTCCTCGCTGTCGTGCGCGCCGAAGGCGATCAGGCGGAAGTCCCGGTTCTCCAGCGTCGCCGGGGCGCCGAGCAGCGCCGAGATCTCGTCCACCAGGTCCTGGTAATCGCCCTTCACGGGCACATTCTCCCACCCCCGCCGCGGCTCTTCAGACAGATGTATGAGATCGCGGACACGGATGCGTGACAGCTGTCGATGGCAGAGGATCGTGGAGATCCATAGGTTTCACGGTGGTTTCACTTGCGTTTTCCCTACGGTCGCGGCACACCCCCGCGGTGGCCGTACGTCCGCTTCTGCCACCCGTTGGAGGTGCCCCGTGCTGGGTCCCGCGATCCTCGCCGCTTCGCGCAGCGACAAGATGCGCCGAATCGTCTCTGCCGCCCCGGTGACCAAGCCGGTGGTCAACCGGTTCATCCCGGGTGAGACGGTCGACCAGGTCATTCCGATCGTCGAGGAGCTCACCCGCAAGGGCCTTGAGGTCACCCTCGACGTCGTCGGCGAGGACATCACCGCCGTGGAGCAGTCGTACGCCGCCCGGGACGCCTACCTGGAGCTCATCGAGCGCCTCAAGGAGCTGGGGCTGGGCGAGGCCGTCGAGATGTCCGTCAAGCTGTCGATGTTCGGCCAGGCGCTGGAGGGCGGCCACGAGCTCGCCCTCGCCAACGTCCGCCCGGTCGTCGAGGCCGCCGCGGCCATCGGCACCACCGTGACCCTCGACGCCGAGGACCACACCACCCTCGACTCCATGTTCGCCATCCACGAGGAGCTGCGCCGGGACTTCCCGCAGACCGGCTGCGTGATCCAGGCCTACCTCTTCCGCACCGAGGCCGACGCCCGCCGCCTGGCCGCCGCCGGCAGCCGCGTCCGGATCGTGAAGGGCGCCTACAAGGAGCCCGCCGAGGTCGCCTACCTGGACAAGGCCGAGATCGACAAGGCCTACGTCCGGATCATGCGGATCCTCATGGAGGGCGAGGGCTACCCGATGATCGGGTCGCACGACCCGCGCCTGATCTCCATCGCGCAGGAGCTCGCCCGGCAGGCGGGGCGCAAGCTGGACGAGTACGAGTTCCAGATGCTCTACGGCATCCGCAGCGAGGAGCACCTGCGGCTCGCCTCCGAGGGTCATCGAATGAGGGTCTACACGGCCTATGGCACCGACTGGTACGGCTACTTCATGCGCCGCCTCGCGGAGAAGCCGGCCAACCTGCTGTTCTTCCTCCGCTCGATGATCACCAAGAACTAGCCAAGAACCAGGTCAAGGAGTTATCGCCCCATGGATGCTGTGACCCAGGTCCCCGCGCCGGTCAACGAGCCGGTCCACTCGTACGCCCCGGGCAGCGCCGAGCGCGCGCGCCTCGAGATCCAGCTCAAGCAGCTGTCCGAGAACCCGATCGACCTCCCGATGACGATCAACGGCGTCAAGCGGATGGGCGGCGGCGAGCGCTTCGACGTCGTCCAGCCGCACGACCACAAGTCGGTCATCGGCACGTACGCCAACGCCACGCAGGCCGACGCCCAGGAGGCCGTCGACGCCGCCCTGGCCGCTGCCCCGGCCTGGCGCGCGATGTCCTTCGACGACCGCGCCGCGATCATCCTGCGCGCCGCCGAGCTGCTGGCCGGCCCGTGGCGCGAGAAGCTGGCCGCCTCGACCATGCTGGGCCAGTCGAAGACCGCGCAGCAGGCCGAGATCGACACCCCGTGCGAGCTCGTCGACTTCTGGCGCTTCAACGTCCACTTCGCCCGCCAGATCCTGGCCGAGCAGCCCACCGCGAACTCCGCCGGCGTGTGGAACCGCAGCGACCACCGTCCGCTCGAGGGCTTCGTCTACGCGATCACCCCGTTCAACTTCACGGCCATCGCCGGCAACCTGCCGACCGCCCCGGCCCTGATGGGCAACGTGGTCGTGTGGAAGCCGTCCCCGACGCAGACCCACTCCGCGGTCCTCCTCATGGAGCTCCTGGAGGCGGCGGGCCTGCCCAAGGGCGTCATCAACCTGGTGACCGGCGACGGCATCGCCGTGTCCGAGGTGGCCCTGAACCACCCCGAGCTTGCCGGCATCCACTTCACCGGCTCGACCAAGACCTTCCAGTACCTGTGGAAGACGGTCGGCAACAACATCGAGAACTACCGCTCGTACCCGCGCCTGGTCGGCGAGACGGGCGGCAAGGACTTCGTCGTCGCGCACCCGTCCGCGGACCGCGCGATCCTGAAGACCGCCCTGACCCGCGGCTCCTTCGAGTTCCAGGGCCAGAAGTGCTCGGCCTCCTCGCGCGCCTACGTCCCGGCCTCGATCTGGAACGACGGCTTCAAGGAGCAGTTCGCGGCCGAGGTCGACGGCATCACCATGGGTGACGTCCGCGACCTGTCGAACTTCATCGGCGCGGTCATCGACGAGCGCTCCTTCGCGAAGAACAAGGCCGCGATCGACCGTGCGAAGGCCGACCCGACCTGCACGATCGTCGCGGGCGGCACCTACGACGACTCGGAGGGCTACTTCGTCCGCCCGACCGTCATCGAGTGCACCGACCCGGAGAACGAGGTCTTCACGACCGAGTACTTCGGCCCGATCCTCGCCGTCCACGTCTACGACGACGCCGACTACGACGCGATGCTGGCCCAGATGGAGAACGTCTCGGCGTACGCCCTGACCGGCTCCGTCATCGCCCAGGACCGCTACGCGGCGGCCGACACGATGGAGAAGCTCCGCTTCGCGGCGGGCAACTTCTACATCAACGACAAGTCGACCGGCGCCGTCGTCGGCCAGCAGCCCTTCGGCGGCGGCCGCGCCTCGGGCACCAACGACAAGGCGGGCGCGGCGTCCAACCTGCTCCGCTGGACCTCGACCCGCTCCATCAAGGAGACCCTGGTCCCGCCGACCGAGTACGGCTACCCCCACATGGGCTGACCGCCCCCAGCCGAACCCCGCCCCCGCTCCGGTACCCCCAAGTCCGGAGCGGGGGCGGTCCCATGTGCGGGGGCGGCCGCTCAGACCTCCGCCAGGACCTGGTCCAGGGATTTGCGGATCAGGTCCGGGACCTCGCAGTCCTCCGCCGGGTAGCCCACCGGGATCACCGCGAAGGCCTTCTCGTTCTCCGGGCGGTGCAGGACGTGGCTCAGGAAGCGCATCGGGCTCGGGGTGTGGATGAGGGCGGCCATGCCCGAGAGGTGGAGGGCCGACAGGAGCATGCCGACCGCGATGCCGACCGACTCGTCCACGTAGTAGTGCTTGCGCCGGTCGCCGTCCGGGCCGAGCCAGTAGCGCTGCTGGAAGACCACGATCAGGGCCGGCGCGTCGGTCAGGTGGGTCTTGACCGCGTCGGTGCCGATCGGGCGCAGGGCCGCCAGCCATTCGTCGCCGAGGCGGCCGTCGTAGGAGATCTGCTCCTCCTGCTCGGCCGCGGCGCGGATCTGCCGGCGGACGGCCGGGTCCTTGACCAGGACGAAGGTCCACGGCTGCTGGTGCGCTCCCGACGGGGCGGTGGCGGCGCAGGCGATGGCGTCGCGGACGGCCTGTTCGGGGACGGGGTCGGGGGAGAAGTGGCGCACGGTGCGCCGCTCGTCCATCCGGGCCCGCAGCTCCGCCGCGCGGGTCAGGGTTTCGGCGCTGGGCATGCGCTCGGGACGGTAGGCGACGGGCCGGTAGGGCTGGCCATGGGTGGGGGTCCACTGCTGGGTCTCAGGCGACATGCGCAGATCTTCACGCGGTGGAACCCCTGAGGCCAGGGTCGCGGCAGGAATCAATGTCCGTTGTGCCGGGGAACGGGCGTTATGGCCGTGGCGAACGTCGGTCGATTCCCGGAAGGGGCGGGCCGGTCCGGCGCGCGCCGCCCCGGCGGGCCCGGGAGCTCCCGCCGGTGGCGCCGGTGCGCTCCGGCGGCCCCGGAGGGAGCACCGCCCGGGGGAGGTCCGTCCCGGCCGGCCACGGGGCGCGGACCGTCGTCGACCTGCGGGGCGGCGGCGGGAGGGCGCCGGACGGGGCCGCGCGGCCGGCCGGGCCCGGGTCCCGCGCAGACCGCCCGGCGGCTCAGGGCGCCGCGGTCAGGGGGAGGCCCGGCGGAGCCGTGCGGGGTGCGGCGCTCCCGTGCGTTTCCGGCCTTTCCCGGAGCGGTGCCCCGGCGTGCCGCCCCGGGACGGGAGCCGGGAGGGCCCCCGCCCCGCGGGCGGTCAGCTGCCCGTGATGCTCGCCGCGCCCGTTTCGACGTGGCCCGTGTAGCGGCGGGACCAGGTGCCGTCGGAGTCGGCCAGGATCGTGAAGTCGTACCAGCCCTTGCTGTAGGCCACCGCGTTGAAGAAGTCCTCGCGCGAGGAGTTCGCCGGGACCGTGTACGTCCAGGGGCCGTCGGAGCGGTAGGCGTTCGAGCGGATCGTGAAGGTGACCGGGGAGGCCGAGGCGTTGGTCATCTTGAACCAGATCGCCATCTTGCCGGTGCCGGACTCCACCGCGTAGCGGGCCGCGACCTCCAGGGACTTGCCGGGCTTGGTCGCGTCGCCGATGAAGCGGCGCAGGAAGCGGTTCGGGCCGTACATCGAGATGTCGTACTTGCCCGAGCCGGCGCCCAGGCCGATGGAGAACCAGTCGCTGGAGGTGGCCCCGGGGTCCACCGTGTACTGCCAGGCGGCCGTGTCCCGGTACTGGTGCGGGTGGATCGAGAAGTGCGCGGCCTGCCGGGCCTGGGGGCCCTGGTTGGTCATCGAGAACCAGGCCAGGATCTTTCCGGCCGGTCCGAACTCGAAGCGGTCCAGGTTGCCGTTGACCTGGTACGGGAGGGCGCGGGCCGGGCGAGTCCCCGCCTCCTGGACCGGCAGGGCGTTGTCCTGCGGCGCCGGGTTGGGCAGGGGGCCGCAGGTGGACTGGCCTATGACCTTCGCCGTGGAGGGGAGGCCCGCCGGGACCCCGTACACGGGGTGCGCGAAGTCGAAGACGCCGGTGAGGTCGCCGACCACCTTGCGGCGCCAGGCGCTGATGTTGGGGCAGAGGGCGGGGGTGCCCAGGGCCGTCGTCCAGGTCTCCATGAAGCGCAGGACGGAGGTGTGGTCGAAGACCTCCGAGCTGACCCAGCCGCCCCGGGTCCAGGGGGACATCACCAGCATGGGCACGCGGAAGCCCAGGCCGATCGGCACGCCGTCGATGTACTCGTCCGGGGTGCCGGGCGGGGCGACCGGCGGCGCGACGTGGTCGAAGAAGCCGTCGTTCTCGTCGTAGTTGAGGAAGAGGACCGTCGAGTCGAAGACCTCCGGGTTCGCGGCGAGCGCGCGGTAGACCAGGTCCACGAAGTGCGCGCCGTCGCCGGGCGGGGCGTACGGGTGCTCCGAGAAGGCCTCGCTCGCGACCACCCACGACACCTGGGGCAGGGTCCCGGCGACCACGTCCGCGCGGATCGCGGCGGCGATGTCGTCGGGGGTGGAGCCGGTGACCTTGGGGACGGAGGCCATGCCCCGGTCCCACAGCGGGTTCCCGGGGGCGGCGTCCGTGAACTTCTTGAAGTAGGCCAGGCCGTTGTCCCCGTAGTTGTCCTGGGCGTTCTGGTAGACCTTCCAGGTCATCCCGGCCCGCTGGAGGGCCTCCGCGTACGTCTCCCAGGTCAGCCCGGACTCCTCGCCGCCGTCCTTGCTGCCCGCGTCGACCTTGCCGCTCCACAGGAAGGTGCGGTTGGGGCCGGTGGCGCTGAGGGTGGAGCAGAAGTAGGCGTCGCAGATCGTGTAGTTGTCCGCGAGCCCGTAGTGGAAGGGGATGTCGCCCCGGTCCAGGTGGCCCAGGGTGTGCGTCTTGCCGACGCCGAGCACCCAGTTGTCCATCCGGCCGTTGTTCCAGGCCGCGTGCTGCGAGTTCCAGCTGTGCGGGAGGTCGCCGGTGCACTGGGCCAGGGTCTCGCTGTCCGCCCCGCCGGCCGCCGGGGTGGCGGAGAGCTTCCACGGGTACTGGCGGCCGCCCCAGTTGGGCTGGTTGAAGGTGCCCCAGCCGCCCGGGATGTTGCCGCAGGCCCGGTCGCCGAAGCCGCGGACGCCCTTCAGCCTGCCGAAGTAGTGGTCGAAGCTGCGGTTCTCCTGCATCAGGATCACCACGTGCTTCACGTCGGTGATCGTGCCCGTCGCGGTGGCCGCGGCCGCCGACGCGGGCAGGGCGGCGGGCAGGGCCGCTCCCGCCACGAGCCCGGCGCCGATTCCCACGAAACCCCTGCGGCTGATGGGTGTCACTGGCTGCTCGCCTCCAACTCGGGTGCCCCGCTGGCACATCGTCGGCAAGCGTGGCGGCGGCCGCCGCAAAGGTCTACATCCGTGCGGTAAGAAAACGGTGAACATCCGGGTGCCGGAATCAACCGGCCGTGCGCACCAGCATCTTGCCCAGATTGTCCCCGCGCAGCATGCCCAGGAACGCCTCCACCGTGCGGTCGAAGCCCTGCACAACGGTGGTGTCCGTGCCCACCCGGCCGCTGCGCAGGTGCGGGACCACGAAATCCTCCAGCTCGTCCTGGAGATTGGTGTGGTTTCGAACCAATACGCCTTCCAGGCGCAGGGACTTGTGCACCACCTCGAAGAGGTTGCGGGGCGCGGCCGGGGAGCGGTCGCCGTTGTACATCGAGATCGCGCCGACCCAGGCGATCCGGCCGTACTCGCGCAGCGAGTCGATCGCGCCCTCCAGGTGGTCGCCTCCCACGTTGTCCACGTAGACGTCGATCCCGTCCGGGGCGGCCTGCGCCAGCTGCTCGCCGACCGGCCCGTCGTGGTAGTCGAAGGCGGCGTCGAAGCCGAGGGCCCCGGTGAGGTGGGCGACCTTCGCCGCCGAGCCCGCGCTGCCGATGATCCGGCGGGCGCCGAGCAGCCGGGCGAGGTGCCCGGTGGCGGTGCCGACGCCGCCCGCCGCGGCGGAGACGAACAGGTCCTCGCCCTCGCGCAGCGCCGCCGTCCGGGTCAGGGCGGCGTAGGCGGTCAGGCCGGTGCCGCCCAGGATCGACAGGTACGCCTCCAGCGGGACGCCCTCGTGGTTGCGGAGCCTGCGCGTGCCGTCCACGCCCAGGGTGACCAGGGCGTGGGTGCGCCAGCCCGCCCGGTGGAAGACCAGGTCGCCCTCGGCCAGGCCGGGGTCGCGGGAGGCGAGGACCCGGCCCACCGCCCGCCCCTCCAGCGGGGAGTTCAGCTCGAAGCCGCCCTCGCCGCCGTCCATCAGGCCGCGGTGGTAGGGGTCCACGGAGAGGAGCAGGTTCTCCACCAGCGCGGTGCCGGGGGCGGGTTCGGGGACGGGGGCGCTGACGTAGGCGAAGTCGGAGGCGACGGGGAAACCCGTCGGGCGGGCGATCTGGTGCACGGCGCGGGCGGTGTCGGTGTTCATGGCGACGACCGTAGGAAGGAATCGCCGCGCGGGGCAGGGGGTTGTCCTCATGGAAGCCGCACGTCCATGAAAGCTGCTCATACACCGAGGTGGGAACCCTTGTCCGAGCTCGCCCCGCAGGAACTCCGGGTGCTGGTCGCCGTCGCCGAGACGGGCGGGTTCTCCGCCGCTGCCGGGATGCTCGGCATCAGCCAGTCGGCCGTCTCGCACTCGGTGCGCGGCAGCGAGGGCAAGGTCGGCGCGGTGCTCTTCGAGCGCGGCCGCTCCGGCGCCAGCCCCACCCCTGCGGGGGAGCGGGCCGTGGCCCTCGGCCGGCGCATCCTGCGGCTGTACGAGGTCCTCGGCGCTGAGGCCCGCGCCGCCGGGCGGGCCGCCTCCGGCGCGGCGGGCGGCGGGCTGGAGGGGACCCTGCGCATCGCGGCCTTCCGGAGCGCGGCCCTGCACCTGCTGCCGCCCGCCCTGGAACGGCTGGCCGCCCTGCACCCCGGGATCCGCCCGGAGGTCCGGGTGGTGCGCGAGCTCGGCGCCGGGACGGCCGGGGAGGTGGCCGCCGGCCGGGCCGACCTGGGCATCGCGACCCTGGGCGCGGCCGGGGACGTACCGCCCGGGCTGCTGACCGGGGTCCTCGCCCGCGAGGCGTACGCGCTGGTGCACCCCGCCGGGCACCCCGACCCGCGGTCGCTGCCCCTGCTGGACTGGGACGAGAACTGCGGCTCCTACACCCGCGCGTGGTGGGCGGCCCAGGACTGGATCCCGGCGGCCACGGTCAAGGCGGAGGACGACGCCATGGTGCTGACGATGGTCGGGCGGGGCCTGGGCATGGCGATCATGCCCGAGCTGTCGCTGCGCGAGGCCGGGGACGCCGTCGAGATCGCCGGTCTGGGGCCCCAGGGGCCGGTGAGGAGGGTGGGATACGTCACCACACCGGAATCTGCCTCCACCCTCTCGGTCAGGGCTCTGATCAGGGAACTCAGGGCGGAATCGGCCTGAAAACGGACCCCTTCGGGAGGGCCTTCCGAGGGGATTCGCATCTCAGATAGTAGGAAGTCCGAGTAATTGCGGAGACAGACGGCCGCGGCTGCCCTAGCTTGGTAGGAGCCGAACGTCTCGCATATCCAGCGAATGGCGGTCGCGAGCGCGCGCCCCTGGCAGGCAACCCCTGCGGCGCACGGCTCCCCGCCTCTTCCGGCGCCTTGAAGGAACCCCTCATCCGTGGCCCCGCCACGCCGTGATCTCAAGGAGTCGATCATGACCCCCAGCACCGCCGCCTCCCGCCGCGTCCGCCACACCTCCCCGGCCGACGCCGACCGCAAGAACGCTGCGGCCGCCCTCCAGCGCGCCCTGGACCGCCGTGACAACGGCGGCTCCACCGGCCACTGAACGAACCCGGGCCCTCAGGCGCGACTCGTCCATATGGTGGACGGGATATGTCTGAGGGCTGGGACACGGAGTACGGTTCCGACATGTCGACCAGCATCAATCTCGCAGTGATCCCCGGTGATGGCATCGGCCAGGAAGTCGTGGCTCAGGGCCTCAAGGTCCTTACCGCGGTCCTGCCCCAGGATGTGAAGCTGGAGACCAAGGAATACGACCTCGGCGCCCAGCGCTGGCACCGCACCGGCGAGACCCTCCCGGACGCCGAGCTCGACGCGCTCAAGCACCACGACGCGATCCTCCTCGGCGCCATCGGCGACCCGTCGGTCCCGTCCGGCGTCCTGGAGCGCGGTCTGCTGCTGAAGCTCCGCTTCGCCTTCGACCACTTCATCAACCTGCGCCCCTCGAAGCTCTTCCCCAACACGGCCACCCCGCTCGCCGGCCGTCCGGAGATCGACTTCGTCGTGGTCCGCGAGGGCACCGAGGGCCCGTACACCGGCAACGGCGGCAGCCTGCGCACCGGCACCCCGGCCGAGGTGGCCACCGAGGTGAGCATCAACACCGCCTACGGTGTGGAGCGCGTGGTCCGCGACGCGTACGAGCGGGCCGACTCCCGCCCGCGCAAGAAGCTGACGCTGGTCCACAAGAACAACGTCCTCGTGTACGCGGGCCACATGTGGAAGAACATCTTCGACAAGGTCGGCCGCGAGTACCCCGAGGTCACCACCGACTACCTGCACGTCGACGCCGCGACGATCTTCTTCGTCACCCAGCCGGAGCGCTTCGACGTCATCGTCACGGACAACCTCTTCGGTGACATCCTCACCGACCTGGCCGCCGCCGTCACCGGCGGGATCGGCCTCGCCGCCTCCGGGAACATCAACCCGACCGGCGCCTTCCCCTCGATGTTCGAGCCCGTCCACGGCTCGGCCCCGGACATCGCGGGCACCGGCAAGGCCGACCCGACCGCGACGATCCTGTCCGTCGCCCTCCTGCTGCGCCACCTCGGCTACGAGGAGCAGGCCGTGCGCATCGAGGAGGCCGTCTCCGCCGACCTCGCCGAGCGCGACGGCACCTTCCGCTCCACCGACGCGATCGGCGACGCCCTCGCCGCGCGAGTAGCCGGCTGACCCGGCAGCTCCACCACGAAGCCGCCGGGTACGCACCATCACCCGGCGGCTTCTCCTGCACGGCCCCGGGTGCCACCATCTCCCGTGGGCCGCATCACCCCGTTTCACCGAAGACCCCGCGCGCGCGATAATCGAACGCGAGGCCGCGGTATACGGGGAAGCTCGGACGTCCTGGTACGCATGAGCGCGGTCCGCCATACACAACGGTGAAGGACAAGCACTCATGACGACGCCCACGATCGAGCTCAAGCCCTCCTCGCACCCGCTGTCCGACGCGGAGCGAGAGGCGATCCTGGCCAGCCCCGGCTTCGGCCGCCACTTCACCGATCACATGGTGACGATCAAGTGGACCGAGGGCCGCGGCTGGCACGACGCCGAGCTGGTCCCGTACGCGCCGCTGTCGATCGACCCGGCCAACATGACCCTGCACTACGCGCAGACGATCTTCGAGGGGCTCAAGGCCTACCGCCAGCCCGACGGCACCGTCGCCACCTTCCGCCCCGAGGCCAACGCCGAGCGCTTCCAGGCCTCCGCCCGCCGCATGGCCATGCCGGAGCTGCCGACCGAGCTGTTCATCGAGGCCTGCGACGCCCTGATCAAGCAGGACAGCGCCTGGGTCCCGAACTCGGGCGAGGCCTCCCTGTACCTGCGGCCGTTCATGTTCGCGTCCGAGGTCGGCCTGGGCGTCCGCCCGGCCAACGAGTTCCTCTTCATGGTCATCGCCTCGCCCGCCGGCGCCTACTTCCCCGGTGGCGTCAAGCCGGTCTCCGTCTGGCTGTCCGAGGAGTACGTCCGTGCCGTCAAGGGCGGCACCGGCGCCGCCAAGACCGGCGGCAACTACGCGGCCTCCCTCGTCGCCCAGGCCGAGGCCGCCTCGCACGGCTGCGACCAGGTCGTCTGGCTGGACGCCGTCGAGCACCGCTGGATCGAGGAGATGGGCGGCATGAACCTGTACTTCGTGTACGGCGACCGCATCGTCACCCCGGAGCTGACCGGCTCGCTCCTGCCCGGCATCACCCGCGACTCCCTCCTCACCATCGCCCGCGACCTCGGCTACACCGCCGAGGAGGGCCGCATCTCCACCGAGGACTGGAAGCGCGACAACGAGAACGGCACCCTGACCGAGGTGTTCGCCTGCGGCACGGCCGCCGTCATCACCCCCGTCGGCTCGGTCAAGTCCGAGCGCGCCAACTGGACCCAGGGCGACGGTGAGCCCGGCGAGGTCACCATGAAGCTCCGCAAGGCGCTCCTCGACCTGCAGACCGGCCACCGCGCCGACACCCACGGCTGGATGCACCCGCTCGGCTAGTCCACGCCGGATCCGCCCGCGCAACGGGGTCCCCGCCGGAAGGCGGGGACCCCGTTGCGCGTGTCCGGGCCCGGGCGGTGCGGCGGGTCCGGTCCTACCCGTACGGGCGCAGCGGACGTGCGGGGGGTGCACCGGCATGGGACGTTGACGGTGCCCGCCGATCCGGCGCCCGCACCGGCCCGGGCGGTGCGGCGCACCCCACCGGGGGTGGTTCTCTCGTGCGCCGGCCGCTGGGGCCGGCGGAAAGGCGGATCCCCATGAAGCGGTTCGTTGCCTCAGGCCTGCTCTGCGCGGCCGTCGTGCTCGGGGCCTCGGCGTGCTCGAGTAACGACACGACTCCGGAGGAGGAGGCCTCGAAGGCCGCCGCCGCGCTGTGCACCAACCTGGTCCAGCTGAAGTCGGACAACGCCGCGCTCAAGGCGCTGAATCCGGCGACGGCCACCAAGGACCAGATCCAGAAGGCGGTCGACGCCGTCCAGACCGACTGGAAGAACGTCAAGGAGAGCAAGCAGACGATGAAGTCGGCCGAGCGGGAAGCCGTCCAGGAGGCCACGGACAACCTCAAGAAGAGCTACGACAACCTGCCCGGCGACACCACGGGCAAGGACGCGCTGACCCAGCTCCAGCCGCAGATCCAGGCGGTCGACACGGCGGTCCAGCAGTCGGCCGACTCGCTGAAGTGCCGCTGACGCGGCGGACCCCGGGGCGCGGTGCCCCGGGGTCCGTGGTGGGTGGTGGCGGCCGGTCCGAGGCCGCCTCCCCGTGCGCCGCCGTCAGTCGGCGGCCACCGTGACCCTGTCGGCCGCCGGTGCCGCCGTCCGCCCGGCCCCGGACGCGGCGGCGGTCCGGAACGTCAGCGCCGCGTAGACCAGGCCGCCGACCAGCCCCGACAGGATGAAGCTGCAGTCCACTCCGCCGGTCAGGGCCAGCAGCGGGCCCTCGTACAGCGGTGTCGACACGGCGGCCAGGCCCGCCAGCGCGCCCAGTGCCCAGGACGCCGTCGCGCGCAGGTTCCACCCGGCGCTGTACCAGTAGACGCCGCCGCGGGCCCGGCGGTTGAACACCTGGAGCGCGTCGGCGTCGTACACGCCGCGACAGCGCACGTAGCCGATGAGGGTGATCACGGCCCAGGGGGTGCCGACCGCCGTCAGCAGCAGCACGAACGAGGTCATCGCCGACTGCACGTTCCACTCGAAGGAGCCGAAGAAGACGAAGGCGGTGGCGACGGCCGCGGCGATCACCGTGGCCTTGGTGCGGGTGGCCTTGGGGACGATGGCGTCCAGGTCGAGGCCCATGGAGTAGAGCATCAGGCCCGCGTTGCCCACCGAGCCGGCCGCGGCGGCGAAGAGCAGCGGCACCAGGTACCAGAAGGGCGCGGCGGCCACGAGGGGCCCGGCGTAGTCGGCCCCGGCGCGGGCGGCCAGCGCGGTGTAGGTGCCGAAGAGCTGCGGGACGAGCAGGCCGAACAGCAGGCCGACGCAGGTGGCCCAGTAGACCGTGCGGGAGCTGTGCCGACGGGGGGATATGTAGCGCGTGTAGTCGCCGAGCAGGGTGATGAAGGCGACGGGGCCGCTCAGTCCGGCGGCGACGACGGCGAGGATCCAGGTCGGCCAGAAGGAGCCGAGCAGGTACGCGGTGTCCGGCGGGGCGGCGGTGGTGAAGCCGGGGGCGTAGGCGTACAGGCCGACGGCCAGCAGGGCCACCATGACGATCGAGAGCGCCTTGCTCATGCGCAGCAGCAGCCGGTAGCCGAACACGGCCCCGACCACGGTGAACGCGGCCAGCACCCCGTACATCAGGGAGTGGGTGAAGCCGCTGTCCGGCAGGCCCGTGAGCCGGGCCAGGGTGCCCACCATCACGTCGCCGCCGATCCACAGGGTCAGAGCGGTGTAGCCCAGCGCGAGCAGCAGGCCCACCACCGAGCCCACCAGCCGCCCCCGTACGCCGAACTGGGCGCCGCTGGAGGTGGACAGGTTGGTCGCGGTGCGCAGGGAGACCAGCGCGAGCGGCGCGGTGAAGGCGATGCCGGCGATGGTGCCGGTCACGATGGCGGTGACCGAGGGGACCAGCCCCAGTCCGAAGGACGGGGGGAGCCAGCCGAAGACGATCACACCGAGGCAGAGGTTGGAGCCGAGCAGGATCGACATCAGGTCACGGGGACCGCTCGTCCGCTCCTCCTCCGGGATGGTGTCGACTCCGCGCTGTTCGATGGGCATGGGGGGACTCCCTTGGCACGGCGGGATGGGTGCGTATTCGTTTGAGCGACACTCAATGTGACTCAGCCCCTGCCCCCAGGTCAATGATTCCCAGCGAGGAAATGAAGAGTTAGAGTGATGCTCTAACCCATCGACTCAAAAGGTGGTGGATCGGCGTGCGGCTGACCCCTACGGAGCGCGACCGGCTGCTGCTGCGCAGCGCCGCGGAACTGGCCAGGGCCCGTCGGGCCCGGGGCCTGCGGCTCAACGTCCCCGAGGCCACGGCGCTGATCGCCGACACGGTCTGCGAGGCCGCCCGCGACGGCAAGCGCCTGGCGGAGGCCATCGAGGAGGCCCGCAGCGTCCTCGGCCCCGGCGACGTGCTGCCCGGCGTGGCCGACGTGGTCACCGAGGTGCACGTGGAGGCCGTCTTCGACGACGGATCCCGCCTCGCGGTGGTCTCCTCCCCGATCCGGGGCGCGGTCCCGCTCGGCGCGGACGCCCCGGGCGCGGTCGTACCGGGCCCCGGTGCCCCCCAGCCGGAGCCGGTCGTACACCTGCGGGTGCGCAACACCGCCTCCGTGCCGGTCAGTGTGACCTCCCACTTCCACTTCTTCGAGGCGAACCCCCGCCTCGACTTCGACCGCGCGGCGGCCTACGGCATGCGGCTGTGCGTCCCGGCCGGCTCCTCGGTGCGGTTCGACCCGCACGGCGAGGGCGAGGTCGGCCTGGTCCCGATCGGCGGCGCGCGGATCGCGATCGGCTTCGCGGGCCTGGTCGACGGCCCGCTCGACGCCCCCGGCGCCAAGGAGCAGGCCCTCGCCCGCGCCGCCGCCTGCGGCTACCTGGGCGCGGCCGCCACTCCCGCAGACGCCCCGGAAGGAGACCAGGCGTGAGCCGCCAGACCCCCCACACCGACCACAGTGCCCACTGCGCCCCCGGCAGCCGGCACATCGACCCCCACGAGTACGCCTCCGTCTTCGGCCCCCGCGCGGGCGACCGGGTCCGGCTCGGCGACTCGGGGCTGACCGTCCGGGTGGAGTCCGACGCCCAGAAGCCCGGCGACGAGTTCCTGG
>NZ_JBIWFZ010000040.1:0-26136 GCF_044763325.1 Streptomyces sp. NPDC096136
AACTCGCCGCCCGCTACAAGGCCGGAGTCCACCTCGCCGCACTCATCCTCTGGCTCCGCGAACCCCTCCAAGATCCTTTGCCAGACAGAACCTAGTGCTGTGACCGGGAAGGTTTGCCGGGTTGGGTGGTCAGGCCGCGGCTGGTAGTGGTCTGCCGCCCCAGCGGATGCCTTTCTCGCTTCGGATGCGGGCGCGTTCGCGTCGTTGTGCGGCGAGGACGTCGGGGTGGCGGGCGTTCTGGTTGCGCCAGCTCAGGTAGGCGTGCAGGGCCCGGGTCTGGACGGTGTGGTTGGGGTGGTGGGAGTTGGCCAGGGTGAACTGCCGTAGCGGCCCGAAGTGTGCCTCGATGGGGTTCGCCCAGGACCCGTAGGTCGGTGTGAAGCACAGCTCGACCTTGTTCCGGGCCGCCCACCTGCGGATTCTCCAGTTCAGGTGGGCGGAGAGATTGTCGAGGATGACGTAGATCGGGGCGCCGTCCGGGCGGGCGGCGCGGATTGACCGCAGGGCGGCCCAGGTGTGATCGATTCCTTTGCGTCTGCGGTTGACGCCCCAGAGTTTGTCGTCGCCGACCGAGTAGCAGCCGTGGAAGTAGGTGATGCCGTGGGTGCGGCGGAACGTGGCCGGCAGCCGGTTCGGTTTGCCCTGCTCGGCCCAGCAGGAGCCGGCGACGGGACGGATGCCGAGGGGGCCGAACTCGTCGAAGGCGAACGTGCGGTCCGGTCGCTCGTTGACCGCGTACTCGATCCGGGCCAGCTTGGCGTCGAAGGCCGGATCCGGCGACTCCTTCCAGGTCTTCGTGCGTTGGAAGGAGACCCCCCGGCGGACCAGCAGGCAGCGCAGGGCCTCGCGGCCGATGGTGATCGGCCGGGAGATGTCGCGTCGCAGGTGGTCGGCGAGTTTTCGGACCGACCAGCGGGTGAAGGGCTTGCCCAGCGCGGTCGGGCGGGTGGTGGCCGGCTGGACGACGTCGTCCTCGTCGTCACGATTCAGCAGGCGGGGACGGCCTCCCGCCCACTGAGGGTTCAGGCATGCGAGCCCGATCTCGTTGAAGCGGTGGATCACGTCGCGGACGGTGTCCTCGTCCGCCTGGACCAGCCGAGCGATCACCGGGACGGAGCTGCCTCCGGCTGAGGCCAGCAGCATCATCGCCCGCCGAAACCGCACCGAACTGGTACTGCCCCGCCGAACGATGTGCTGAAGCTTCTGTCCTTCCTGCTCGGTCAGCCCGCGGACCCTGACCGGTAACGCCATCCCGCCTCCCCATGCCTGTCGAAGTCGTCACATCCGACCAGCACAACGAGCAACCCGGCAAACCTTCCCGGTCACAGCACTAGCCGACCGCGGCTACGACCACGACAAGTACCGTCGCTTGGTCTGGGCGACCGGAGTCAAGCCCGTGATCGCCCGACGCGGAGTCCCGCACGGCTCCGGCCTCGGCGTCTACCGGTGGGTCGTAGAGCGGACCATCGCCTGGCTTCACGGCTTCCGCCGACTCCGCGTCCGGTGGGAACGACGCGATGACATCCACGAAGCCTTCCTCGGCCTCGCCACCTGCCTCATCACCCACCGACACGTCCAACGCCTTTGTTAGGACCTCTTAGCCTCGGGCTTTCATGACGATTGTTCGCTCAGTCTCTTGGCTGGTTGCTTCCACCGGCTGTGATCTGGGCTGTTGCATCTCGGCCTGGTCGTCATCTCGGCCCCGGTGCTTTCACCTGTTGAGTGAAGCATCCGTGGCACAGCTGGCAGGCTGTGCCCATGGACATGGAGGCGCTCAGCGCCGATGACTACGAGTCGGTGCATCGGGCAAGCCGAGGTTTGGCGGTGCGGTACGGGGTGGTGACGCTCAACGCCATGATGGAGGCGTGGGAGGCGTTGGTGCAGGAAGTCGAAGAGGGCTTCGACGTCGAACAGGTCTGGGAGTACGACAACCTGCTTCGTTGCCGCAGGTGGCTGGCGGAGGCATGGCCGGTGTTCACCGACAGGATTCGGGCCGTGAGGCAGGCGGAGCTCGACGCGCTGGATGCCCGCTTCCAACTGGCTACCGTGCCGCTGCGCGGCCAAGCGGAGGATGCGCGGTGGCATTCGCGGCGACCGCTTCTGATCGTCGGTGACACGCTGCTGGACCTGCCTGGATCCTGGGTCCTGTGACCCGTGCGATCTGATGTCCAGCCGCCGGTCAGATCGCCGGGGAGTGCCTCTGAACTGGGAAGATAAGGCTTATCTAGGGTCCTGTCCGCCCCAATGAGAGGCACTCTCCAGATGAGGAAGCGTAGCGCGTCGTACCCGCGTCTCCGTATCGAGAGCGGCGGTCACGGGGTGGCCTCCCAGGCAGGGGGTGTGCTGCTGGTTGAGACCGCCCGCAAGAGTGGCCTGGATACCGCGATATCGGCGGCGCTCGTACCCTGGCGGCGTCCTCGGGCGGTGCACGATCCGGGCAAGATCCTGCTGGATGTGGCGCTCGCGGTCGCGCTGGGCGGGGACTGTCTGGCCGATGTCAGCATGCTGCGGGCCGAGTCTGCCGTGTTCGGGCCGGTGGCCTCCGACCCGACCGTCTCCCGTCTGGTCGACAAACTCGCCGCTGCCGGGCCGAAGGCCCTGGACGCGATCCGCACTGCTCGGGCCGATGCCCGCGAGTACGTATGGAAGCTGGCCCGGAACGAGGCGCCGGATAGGGACGGCCACGTGATCGTGGACCTGGACGGCGTGCTGGTACTGGCGCACTCCGAGAAGCAGGACGCTGCCGCCACCTGGAAGAAGACCTACGGGCACCATCCGTTGATGGGCTTCGTCGATCACGGACGCGGCGGCACTGGGGAGCCGGTGGCCGCCTTGCTGCGGCCGGGGAACGCGGGCTCCAACACCGCCGCCGATCACATCACCGCCACCCGGCTCGCCCTGGCCCAGCTTCCCCAGCAGCATAGGCGCGGCAGGTCCACAGTGATCCGCACTGACTCTGCGGGCGGCACCCACGAGTTCGTGGTCTGGCTCGCCCGGCGCGGGAGTGGCTGTCGTACTCGGTCGGGATGACTATCACCGAGCAGATTCATCAGGCTGTCCTGAAGGTTCCGGCGTCCGCCTGGACACCCGCCGTTGAACCGGGCGGCGAGGTCCGCGACGGCGCCTGGACCGCCGAGCTCGACGGCGATGTCCTCAAGGGCTGGCCGCGGGGGATGCCGCTGATCGTCCGCAAGGAACGACCCCATCCCGGCGCCCAGTTGCGCTTCATCGACGCAGACGGGATGCGGCTCACCTCCTTCGCCACTAACACGGCAGACGGGAAGATCGCCGACCTCGAGCTGCGGCACCGTCAGCGCGCGAGGGCCGAGGACCGCGTCCGGGCCGCACGGGCCACGGTCTGCGGAACCTGCCCCTGCACGACACCGCGCAGAACCAGATCTGGCTGGAGATCGTCCAGCTTGCCCTCGACCTGCTGGCCTGGCTTCCGATGCTTGCCCTGACCGGCAAGCCCCGTCTCTGGGAGCCCCGCCGCTTGCGGCTGCGGCTTTCTCCGCCGCCGCCCAGATTGTCACCACCGCCCGCCGCAGGCACCTTCGGTTCGGCCGTCGCTGGCCGTGGAACGACGTGATCACCAACGCGGTCCAGCGACTCGCGGCTCTCCCGAACCCCGGCTGACCAGCAGCATCCCCGCCCCAACAAGTCTGATCAGCCCGCCGGAAATCGTGGAACCCGGCGCCCACCCGACGCGACAGCCGGGCCCTCACCGCACCCCCAGCCAGCCACGACACCGAAACGCCCCGCCGGGCAATCCGACGGGCCGTCACGAAAGATCGAGGTTAGGCAGGGGGGACTGCCCACATGGCCGTGTCGCAATCCACGCGGCCTACCCCGAACGTCCTTCCTCGTCGGCGAAGCTGCGGTCGGAGCACCGCAGGGCCGGCCCGAGTTCGGCGACGGCGCCGCACAGGGAAAGCAGTCCCAGGCACCTACCGTGTGCCCGTCAACTCCCAGCTCATACCGCGGGCTGGCCTCCTGCGGGACCGCTCTCCTCTGCCGCAGGTTTCTCACCATTGGACTCTTCATTCTTATTCACGTAGGTGAGAGATCCGTCAGGGTTCATGTCCGCGTATTTGGATCCGTACGCACGCAACTGTTCTTCACTGATGGGAGGGCCGAATAGGGCGGTGGCCTTTTTGAGTCTCCTCTTGGCGGAAAGTTGCCGGCCGGATGAGGCGGTGGCCTTGGGCTTCGCCACCGTCACCTTGTGCGACATAGTCCTGCCGTCGCCAAGGTCTACACGTAGAAGGCCGTCGACGGTGGCCAGCCCTTCGACGAAGTCGTAGGTAAAGGTCAGCCGCTGGCGGTGGCCGCCCTTCAGGGCGAGCGGGAGCTCTTCGTCGGGTGCGAAGAAGATCCGATCTGACCCGGGAATCTGGAGGAAGGCAGAAGTAATTTGCACCTCGGCCCGACCTGAATTGATCGCCGACACCGAGAAATGAGAAGGCTTCATAAACTTGATCACTGGGTTGATCACGTCGACCCTCCAGTGCGAGGCCTCGAAGTTCTTGACATTCGCGGCGAGCGCACGGCGGCTGACCCGCAGGCTGTATAGCGCAATGGCAGCGGAGCATAGGGCCACGATGCACACGATGGAGGAGATCACGACCGGGAGCCAGGGAGACGGCGCGGAGGGGACATGGTTGGTAATCTGCGCGGGGCTCGGCGTTGCCGAGGATACCGGCGCCGTCGATATGACCCCGAGAGCGGTCTGAATAGCGGACATGAACACCCTCCACGGCTCGCAGGGCCCCAATCGTAGCGACGGGATGCCAGAGTGGTGTCACCATCTTTCGGTCCGGCGCGAACAGCGGGCAAAGGCAGCCTCGGGCCGTCCCGACGACGCGGGTTGCACCATCGACCGCCGCTCCGACGTGCCCTGCGCTACGGTGACGCGCGGCGCGACGACCGCCGACCGCCGGCGCAGGGACGGCCAAGGCTCGCGGCACGCTCCAGCTCGCGATCCGGAGAACGGCCGCATTTCTCCTGCGGCTGTCGTGCGATGCAGCGGTGTGACTGCCCGCCGTCGTCGCCGTCGTCCTGATCCTGTCGGCGGGGCGCAACACTGTGGGCCGGGACGGTGAACAAGCAGGCGGCCGCAGCCCGCCTGAGTGTGTGCCGTTGCCCCCGCCGTGAAGGCCGCTGGCTCGTTCGGGCTGGCCGGCCATGGCGTGGTGCGGTTCTCCGGTGCGGTCCGCGAGTCCTGGGGCGCGGTCGAGGACGTCAATGACCAGTCGGCAGCGGTCGATGTCGTTGGGGACCATCATGCCGAACGGGGTCGTGGCCGTCCCCGACCAGGCAGCAGGTAGTTGATGGCACGATAGTGGGCGTCAAGCTCCGAGACCGCTGGCGCGGTCAACGCGGTCGTGCCCGCTCCTGCGGGTGAGGGTCGCGGACGTTGGCCGACTGAGCCCAGGCCGGCCCCTCGCACCGCCGGCACGGGGAACGACAGGAGAGCACCAGCCCTCGGGAAGGGACCGTCGGCCCTTTTCCGCACCTGCCCGGCCCGGGGAGGGTGAACCCGGTGGCGCCCGGTCCTTCACCCGCCCGGCGCCGCCCGTCCGGCCATCGCCCCCCCCGGTGCTCGCGCATCAGTACGGAGGACAGACCTGTGAAGCGCACCCTCGTCGTCGGAGTGGACGGCTCCCCCGAAAGCCGGGCCGCGGCCGACTGGGCGGCTCGCGAAGCCGTACGCCGGGACCTGCACGTCCACGTGATCCACGCCTGGCTGTGGCAGCCGCTCGCCCTACCTGTCGTCCAGGACCGCGACGCCGAGGCCCGCCGTGCCCAAGAGATCCTGCAGGAGACAGAGGCCGAGCTGCTGCGCCGCCACCCGCAGCTCTCCCTCTCCACGGACGTGGTGGCGGACCTCCCCGTGCCGGCCCTGCTGCGCGCCGCCAAGGACGCGCAAATGCTGGTACTCGGCACCCGCGGGCACGGCGCCCTGGCCGGCTTCCTGCTGGGCTCCTCCGGGCAACAGCTGATCGCCGCTGCCGAGTGCCCCGTCGTCTCGATCCGCGCCCGGCACGGCATGGCGGGCCCCGGAGCCGACGAAGGAGAGGTGGTCGTCGGCCAGCAGGGCGGTGTGGAGGAATCCGCCGACGTGCTGCGCTTCGCCTTCGAGACGGCCGCTGCGCGCACCGCGCCGCTGCGCGCGGTCCGGGCCTGGAGCCTTCCCCCGGTCTACGGCTACAGCCCCGGGTCGCTGTGGATCGCGGACCAGGTCGGCGGACTGGAACCGTTCGAGAAGGCCGCGCTGGAGCAGGCGCTGGAGCCGTGGCGGACCAAGTACCCGGAGGTGGACGTGGTCACGCACGTGGAGCTGGGCAGCGCGGGCCACGCACTGCTGTCCGCCGCTTCGGATGCCGGGCTGCTCGTCGTCGGCCGGCAGATCCGTGAGTCGACGCTGGGGGCGCGCATCGGATCGGTGGCCCATGCCGTCCTCCACCACTCGGCGTGCCCCGTCGCCGTCGTGCCACACCACTAGGCTGCTGGGGGGACCGGCTGTTGGCCGGGCGGGGCCAGGGAGTGGCGCGCCCTGGCCCCTGCCCGCCGACCGCCTCTGCGCCCAGGACCTGAGCGCAGCATGGAAGGCCACCTTGCCTATTGCGCGCCGCCGGTGATCTCCCACCGGCTGTCCACCATCCGGGAAGCGGACCAGATCTTGTTCGTCGAGGCCGGCGAAATTCGCAAGCAGGGCACCATTGAGGAGCTCCTCAATGCCGACGGTCGCTACGGCCCTGCCGCAGATGGATCCGCGGTCGTGATGCTGTGAGTGTCAGTCGAGCCGGCCGCGGATCCGTCGGAAGGAGAGGGCGGACAGCCCCGCGGCGAGCACCGTGAAGGTCACGGTCTCCAGTCACTGGAACCTCCAGTAGCGGTCAGCCGGCTGCTCGGAGATATCGACGTGGATGATGCCCTTGGCCAGGCATTCCGGCATCTCGTTGAGGGACTTGTTGTTGGTGCAGGCCTGGTACCAGTCGGAGTGGCCGACTTCCTTGCCGGACGAGTCGAGGATGTTGGTGGTCTTCACCACCCGGGGCCCGCCAGACACCCACAGGCCGCCGATCTCGCCGTAGGTTCTGATCTTCGTCGGGCCGCTGATCAGCGGGGCCGTGAGCGGCTTCGTGGTCTGGACCGGGCTCTGGTGGTGAGGCGTGGGCCCGCTGGCCGCCCGAGAGCCGGCCCGCCTTCTGCTTCGGATCCAGACCGATCTGGGCGATCCACCGCTGCGCGAGCGGGCCGTCCCAGGTGGGGTTCAGCCGGGCACCCAGGCGCAGGTGGTCCGCGACGGACAGGTCGGCGTACACCGGCGTGTCCTGGGCGACGCGACCGACCTTGGCCAGGTGGGCCGGGCTCGTGGCGGGCTCGGCGCCCAGGACGCGGATCGTGCCCTCGATGGGCTTGATCAGGCCGCAGGACATGTTCGGCAGCGTCGACTTGCCGGCGCCGTTGGGACCGACCAGGCTGATCACGCGTTCCTGCGGGATGTTCAGGTCACAGTCGATCAGCGTCTGGTGGCGGCCGTATCGCTTGCCGAGTTTCACGGCTTCGAGTACCGGTTTCATCGTTCCCTCGATCGAGATCGTGCATCAGTCGTAAATGGGGACGTTCGGCTCCCGGGCCCCGTACAGGGGGCCGGGTGGGTGAGCCGTGCGAACCGCGTCCGGAACGGCACTTCTTGACGCCCCGGTAGACGCTGTGGGCCACCGCGGCGAGCACCGCCATCCGCACGGTCTTCTCGGCCTCGGCGGCAACCGAGAGGAAAAGGGGAGCGGAGGAAGTCAGATCAGCCATATCCTCAGATTGCTCAGGGCGCACCCACCTCTGCACCAGCCGAAAAGACGGTTCGGTCGAGATCACTCGTATCTTTCGGCCGGTTCGGTCGCCTACCTGTGATCGCGTAGCGTGAACCGGGTGATTACCGCTCTTCGATCGGTCCCGGGGCCGAGGGCCGCAGCCAACACGGCGCTGGGAGCGTGGTCGCCGCCGTGCTGTTCGTCATGGCCACGCAGTACGCGGCCCAGGGCCGCCCCTGGGTCTTCGACACCACCGTCGGTCTGATGGTCTGCCTGATCGCACTCACCCGCGAGTGGAACCGGGCCTGGGCGGCCGCCGCCGGACTGGTGTTCGCCGGCGGCGCCGGCGTGTCCGCCCGGCTCGCGCACCTGCCCGGCGAACCCGGCCCGGCGCCGTGCTGGCCCTACTCGTCCTCGGCGGGTCCGCGATCCGGGCGCGAAAGTGCGAGGGCGGCGCTCATCAGCCCACCGCCGGGCATGCATCACCGCAGGTCGGAATGCCTGATTCTCTCCACGGGGGAGAGCGTGGGCTGCGCGAGGAGGGGCAGGAGGTGCGTCGTGGCTCCAGCGGTGAAGCGGCTGCGGTCCGTGGTGCACGACTTCGAGGAGGGCTTCGACACCTACACGGAGAAGCCCGTCTACACCTGGTCCGCCGACGTGGCGTTCGCCGACGTGGACCGCGGGAGTACGCGGCCGTGGTCGTTCCCGGCGGCAGGGCCCCGAGTACCTGCGCAACGACGCCGAGGTGCAGTGGATTCCGGCTGTCTTCACCGCCTGACGACGAGCCGCTCACCCAGATCTGCCACGGCCGGCTGATCACGGCTGCGACGGCGAAGCTGGAGGGCGGTGGGTGACCGTGTGCCCGGCCTGGAGTTCGGACATGAAGGCGGTGGGGGCGGCCTTCGAGGATTCCGGGGCCGTGGTCGACGGCGCCCTCGTCTTGGTTCTGGCCCGGCCCGACGACCCGGCGTGGATGCGGGAGATCCTCAAGGTGCGGGCCGGCAGGGCGCCGACGGCCTGGCCCGGGCGTGGCAAGGGGGCGTGTTCCCCTCCTGCCGCGCCCGGGACGTGGCGTCGTCAGCTGCTTGCGGAGGTGAGCTGCGGGGCGGGGTCGTGCTTGAAGTTGGCCTGGCCGAAGTTCTTCTTCACGGCCGCGTCCCAGGAGCCGTCCTGGACCATCTTCTTGAGGGCGGCGTTGATCTTGGCGCGCAGATCCCGGTTGCCTTTCTTGATGCCGATGCCGTAGCTCTCGTTGCTCAGGTTCAGCCCGACGAGGCGGAACTTGCCCGTGTTGTCCTTCTGGGCGGCGTAACCGGCCAGGATCGCGTTGTCCGTGGTCATGGCGTCGATCAGGCCGTCCTGGAGGGCGATCACGCACTCCGAGTAGCCTTCGAGCTCGAGCAGGCTGGCCTTCGGCGCCAGCTTCTGCTTGATGTTCTGCGCCGAGGTGGAGCCGGTCGTGGAGCAGAGCTTCTTGTTGTTGAGGTCCTCGGCCTTGGTGATCGTGGCGTCGTCGGCGCGGACGAGCAGGTCCTGGTGGGCAGTGAAGTAGGGGCCCGCGAAGTCGACCTTCTCCCGGCGCTGGTCGTTGATCGAGTAGGTCGAGGCGACGAACTTGACCTCGTTGTACTGGAGCAGCAGCTCGCGTTCGGAGCTGTCGACCCGCTTGAACTCGATCTGGTCCGGCTTGTAGCCGAGCTCTTTGGCGATGTACCTGGAGACGTCCACGTCGAAGCCGGAGAAAGTGCCCGCCGCCTCGCGCAGGCCGATACCGGGCTGGTCGAAGGCGATGCCGATGGAGAGGGTCCCCTTGGGTCCTTCGTCGCCGCCGCAGCCGGTGGCGGTCAGGGCGAGGCCGATCACAGCGGTCATCGCGCTGGCCTTGGGGACCTTCATGTTGCAACTCTTTCCTCGGGGACGCGGGACGCGGAGCGGGATCGCCGGTGCGCGTGGAACCGCGGGTACGTAGAAGCGTCGAGACGCGTGTATGAGGAAGCTAAGAATGCTGCCGCCGCTGTGTCACTGGATCTGGGCGAAACTTGAGGTAACGATCCGGCTCGAGAGGGTGGGTGGCCGGTCTGTTGGGGTGGGCAAGCCCAAGGCTCGGCTGGGCAGGCCATCCCAGGACGGCGGCTTGCCCACCCGGGCCGGGATGGGCTGAGGTGGGCAAGCCGGTCCGGACCTCCCGGCCGGGGAGGCCAAGGAGGATCCGGTGCGCGGTTTCGAGACTGGTCAAACGGTCGTACGACGCGATGTCCACCGCTCCGGCCGGGTGTGGAGCGAACATGCACTGCGGGTCATCACCGACACCGGCGGGGCGCTGGTGACCGCCTGCGCACCCGGCGCACAGGTTCGGTGGGCCGCCCTGTACACGAAGGCCCGCACCGAAGGGGAGCGGTCGGTGCGTACGGAGGGGTTCGAGGCGATGGCGTCCGGCCGGTGGGACCTTGAGGCCGCCGTGTGGGAGCAGACAGACCTGCTGCTGTGGAAGCCGCCGGCGGCCTGGTTCAGCATCAACGCCTTCTACGTCCCCGACGGGAACGGGCGCCGGCTGCGGAACTGGTACGTCAACTTCGAGCACCCCACCCGCCGCACCACGGCCGGGTTCGACACCTTCGACCTCACCGTGGACCTGGTCATCACGCCCGACCTCGCCCGATGGGAGTGGAAGGACGAGGACGAGTACGCGCACGTGCGGCGCCTGGGCATCGTCTCCGACACCGAGCACCAGGCCGTGGACGCCGCCCGCGGGGAGGTCCTCGCGATGCTCGCCGAGCGTTCCGGGGTGTTCGCGCACGCGGAGCGGTGGGCGGCCTGGAGGTGGGAGCCGGCCTGGCCCACACCGTGCCTTCCCGGCCCGCCGCCAGCGGCCGGGAGGGTCGCACCGGAAGGGGGCTAATTCGTTAGTAATTAAGAGGTCCTGGATCTCTGAGGCGCCCGGGGCGGCGTTGTCCAGCCCGGGGCAGGACGTGTGTGGTCCGGTCGGTGCCGTGGTGACCCCTACGACACCTCCGACCGTGCGAGGTCTTGATAAAGACTGGTGGCGCTGGGCGCCGGCCGGTCCTCGCACGTTCTGCCCCGCGGGCCCGTCAGGTTCGGGATCCTCGATGGATGAGCTGCCGCACGGTGACGCGTTATTCCTCACGAGCTTCGAGCTCTGGACACGGCGTGCGCCCGTGCGGTCCGGCGGTGCCGCGCACGGCTGATGAGGTGGCGGACCTTGGAGTCCTGGAATTAGTGCGCCGTGCGGCCCCGTGTGCTCGCGTTCGACAACAGCATCGGCGAAGGGGCGGGATCCATGGACGTGTTCTGCGGGATCGACTGGGCGGAGGGACACCACGACGTAGCGCTCATCGACGGCACCGGCAAGCTGCTGGCCAAGTGCCGCATCGGCGACGACCTGGACGGCTACCGCCTGCTGCTGGACCTCCTGGCCGAGCACGGGGACACCGCCGAGGCGCCGATTTCGGTGGCGATCGAGACCAGCCGCGGCCTGCTGGTCGCCACGCTGAGGCAGGGTCCTCGTCAGATCTTCGCGGTCAACCCGATGGCGGCGTCCCGATATCGCGACTGCCACGGAGTCAGCCGCAAGAAGTCCGATCCGGGTGACGCGCTTGTGCTCGCCAACATCATCCGCACGGACATGCCGATGCACCGGCTGCTGGCCGCCGACACCGACCTTGCCCAGGCAGTGGCCGTCCTGGCCCGAGCCCAGCAGGACGCGGTCTGGAGCCGGCAGCAGCTCTGCAACCAGCTCCGTTCCCTGCTGCGGGAGTACTTCCCGGCGTTCCTGGAGGCGTTCAAGGACAAGCAGGGCGGTCTGGCCCGCCCGGACGCCCGCCGGATCCTGGCGGTGGCACCCACGCCCGCGTCGGCTGCCAAGCTGCCGCTCTGGCGCCTGACGGCCATGCTGAAGCGGGCCGGCCGACGCAGGAACATCGAGGCCGACGCTGAACGTCTGCAGCAGCTCTTTCGCCGCGAGGCGCCGCATCAGGTCCCGATGGTCGAAGAAGCGATGGGGAAGCAGGCCCTCGCCCTTCTCCTGCAGCTGGACGCGGCCTGCGAAGCGGTCGACGACCTTGGCCAGGCCACTGAGGAGGCCTTCCGGGCTCATCCGGACGCCCCGATCATGCTGAGCTTTCCTGGCAACGGCCCCCAGGTCGGCGCACGGATCCTCGCGGAGATCGGCGACGACCGCACCCGGTTCGCCACCGCCGGAGGGCTCAAGGCATATGCGGGCGCGGCCCCCATCACGCGGGCCTCCGGCAAACGCAAGTACGTCGGCCGCAGGTTCGTGAAGAACAACCGGCTCAACCACGTCGGCCACCTGTGGGCCTTCGCCTCCCTCACCGGCTCATCCGGCGCGGACGCCCACTACCGGCGCCGCCGAGCAGGAGGAGACTGGCACATGCAGGCCCTGCGGCACCTGTTCAACCGCATGCTCGGCCAGCTCCACCACTGCCTTCTGGCACGCGTCCCCTTCGATGAAGCGACTGCGTTTCCCCCGCCTGCCCCGGCAGGGTGATCGCGGCCCATGGCAGGCTGTCCTTTCTGACAAGGAGGGGGAGTCATGACAGAGGTCGGTGGATGGATCTGGGAGCGCAACCTGCGGTCGTTTCTGGAGTTGCTGTCGCACTACGTGGGGTACGGCTTCGATGTCACCGACTGGGAGACGGTGGCGCTGGCGGTCGAGGGGACTGATGTCGAGCGGCCCGACGGTTGGTACTCGTATCCCTTGGTCGGTGAGCAGCGACAGGTCGAGGTTCGGCTTGCCCGTGCGGTCGGAGGTGACGAGCTCATGGTGGCCGTGAAGGGAGCTCTGACGCCCGAACTTGAGGTCCGGGCGGACACCCTGCTGGCCGCCTTCGCGGCTGGATGACCAAGGTCAACTTGACGGCTTAGCTGCATGAGGTGTCTTTTCCACGCGATAGCCGTGGGAAGAGGTGTCGTCTATCGGGGCCAGGGCGCTCAGCTCGGCTTTGCTCGGGGCTCGGCGAGCGTCAGCCCTTCCAGGTCGGTCTCCGGAGAGGACGCGTACACGGTGATCTGGAACAGGGCTTCCGAATCCGGGTTCTCCGGGTCTTCGCGCTCCTTCAGCCTCTCGACCTCGACGTAGGCGCCGTTCGAGTAGTCGAGCGTCAGGACGGTGCCGTTGTTGCTGGCGGGATCGTAGATCTTGATGATCGGGATGCTCTCGCTCATCCGGCAGACGATAGGGCACCAGGAGTCCCGGGTGAGGGCCCTTTCGGTGAAATAGCTCACGGTGTTGGGCAGTGCCCTTGACACTCTGATTCGGGGTGGGTGCCGTGGTACATCCCCCAACCCGCCGCATGCTGCCCGGCTGGCCCAGGCCCGCTTCCCCGACCTGATCGACACCGTCAGCGAAGTCCACGTCCCTCCGGCCTGGCCGAGCGCGGACGCCTTTGTGCGGGACATGTCCGACTGGTTCCGCCTGGACCGCACCGCCAGCCAGGAACACGCCCTGCACGTCGCAGCTGACGTCGCCCACGAACAACGCCAAGCCCACCTTGCCGTGGTCGGCGACTTCGACTGCTCGGGCGAGGACATCGAGCGGGACTGGGTGGAGCGCACGGGGTGCTGGAGCTCGGTGACCCGGGTGCTGCTTACCCACGAGCAGGTCCGCGCGTACGGCCTCCCGGCGACTGAGGGCAAGCGCGGCGACCAGAGGTGGCCGGCCTTTGCCCGCTGCTACGGCTTCGACATCGAGCACCCGGTGCAGTGGGAGGTGGAAGCGCTGAAGCCGGGCGAACTCCAGCGCCTGGTCTTGGCCGCTGTCGACCCGTACATCGACCGCGACATCCTTGCCCAGCAGATTGCCCGCGAGGAACAGCAGCGCCGCGCCTGGAGGAGTTCGTCGGTAGGTGGGGCACGGAGGGCGGTGAGCAGTCCTAGGCGTGCCTTGCGCGGGGGCGAGGCGCAGCAGGACGGCCTGGAAGGTCAGCGGTTCCTGATGGTGCCGCGGACGAGGGCTTAGGGGACCACGCAGAAGGCGCCGAGGTTGGTGGCGACGATCAGGGTGAGGAACAGCCAGTAGGAGAAGCCGTGGCCGTTGGAGGAGGCGAGGAGCCACCCGTATGTGAGGCCGGTGAGGATGCCGGTGAGGGCCAAGCCGGCCGCCCAGCCCGTCTTGCTCAGCCCGGAGCCGAGGCCGATGTAGGCCTAGAACAGGGCGGGGCCGGCGACGGCCGCGATGGCTAGTGCTGTGACCGGGAAGGTTTGCCGGGTTGGGTGGTCAGGCCGCGGCTGGTAGTGGTCTGCCGCCCCAGCGGATGCCTTTCTCGCTTCGGATGCGGGCGCGTTCGCGTCGTTGTGCGGCGAGGACGTCGGGGTGGCGGGCGTTCTGGTTGCGCCAGCTCAGGTAGGCGTGCAGGGCCCGGGTCTGGACGGTGTGGTTGGGGTGGTGGGAGTTGGCCAGGGTGAACTGCCGTAGCGGCCCGAAGTGTGCCTCGATGGGGTTCGCCCAGGACCCGTAGGTCGGTGTGAAGCACAGCTCGACCTTGTTCCGGGCCGCCCACCTGCGGTTTCTCCAGTTCAGGTGGGCGGAGAGATTGTCGAGGATGACGTAGATCGGGGCGCCGTCCGGGCGGGCGGCGCGGATTGACCGCAGGGCGGCCCAGGTGTGATCGATTCCTTTGCGTCTGCGGTTGACGCCCCAGAGTTTGTCGTCGCCGACCGAGTAGCAGCCGTGGAAGTAGGTGATGCCGTGGGTGCGGCGGAACGTGGCCGGCAGCCGGTTCGGTTTGCCCTGCTCGGCCCAGCAGGAGCCGGCGACGGGACGGATGCCGAGGGGGCCGAACTCGTCGAAGGCGAACGTGCGGTCCGGTCGCTCGTTGACCGCGTACTCGATCCGGGCCAGCTTGGCGTCGAAGGCCGGATCCGGCGACTCCTTCCAGGTCTTCGTGCGTTGGAAGGAGACCCCCCGGCGGACCAGCAGGCAGCGCAGGGCCTCGCGGCCGATGGTGATCGGCCGGGAGATGTCGCGTCGCAGGTGGTCGGCGAGTTTTCGGACCGACCAGCGGGTGAAGGGCTTGCCCAGCGCGGTCGGGCGGGTGGTGGCCGTCTGGACGACGAAGTCCTCGTCGTCACGATTCAGCAGGCGGGGACGGCCTCCCGCCCACTGAGGGTTCAGGCATGCGAGCCCGATCTCGTTGAAGCGGTGGATCACGTCGCGGACGGTGTCCTCGTCCGCCTGGACCAGCCGAGCGATCACCGGGACGGAGCTGCCTCCGGCTGAGGCCAGCAGCATCATCGCCCGCCGAAACCGCACCGAACTGGTACTGCCCCGCCGAACGATGTGCTGAAGCTTCTGTCCTTCCTGCTCGGTCAGCCCGCGGACCCTGACCGGTAACGCCATCCCGCCTCCCCATGCCTGTCGAAGTCGTCACATCCGACCAGCACAACGAGCAACCCGGCAAACCTTCCCGGTCACAGCACTAGCATCCGGGCATGAGACGAGACCAACCACCGAGGCCTGTCACCGTCGGCGATGTCGTCGCTGTGTACTCCGAAGCGCTCGGTGCCTGGACCGCCTCACAGGTCACCGGCATCGACGTCGCAGCAAAGTCCGCTACGGTCATCGAACTGGACTGGTCCGGGACCGAGCCTGCGACCGTGGCCGACCTGGGCGACGTACAGCCGCTCCGGCTCACGCACCACAGCTGCGGCGGCAGACTTGCCCACTGCAACCATGGGTGGCTCCTTCCGAAGAGCTTCACTGTGATCGGCTCACTGCCCCCGCTGGTGACCAGCCCCTCGAACGCCTATAGCCCGGCATGGGGGCGGGGCGAACAACTGGCCCGGCAGCGGCACTGGGACAGTGGCGAAGCGAGGACTGGACTGCCCCACATGCGCTGACGTGCACGGCCGACGAGCTGGCCGCCGAACGCACCAGCGGCAACGTACGGGCAGGCGTCGAACACCTCACGGTCCGCGGGATCACCCAGCTCGACTGCACCCTCCTCGTCGCTGCCTTCCCGGATCTAACCCGCTTGTCGCTGTGGGGGAACCTTGGCACGCTCACGTCAGCGTCAGCCCTGAACCAGCTGCCGCGGCTGCAAGGGCTCACAATCACAGAACTGTTCGGTATGGACGCATCCGACTGTCTGCTGCCGCACCTTGTCCCGGACATGGAGGAGGTATCGCTGTACGGCATTCCGGCGGACTACGCGGCCGCGATGCGCAAGACCTGGCGCCCCCACGTGCGACACGGAGTGCAGCTCGACGTCCGTGGCGCACGCAAGCCGGAATGGGTCGCTGCCAACACCGCCAACCCACTCCGCGACTGGGACGGCCGCGAGCACATCCCCCGCACCGTCTACCGCAAGGCCGTTGCCCAGTACAAGGCCACCAGGGACGCCTTCCTCGCCGAGGTCACCAGCGGCGAGCAGCAGGGCAACATCGAGGACATCGGGCGCGCCTTCGCCTCCGCCCTCAACGCGCTGGACCGCCGCTCGCCCTGCATCGAGACCGTGGAACGCGAGGAGCTGTTCGACGCTCTGGACTTCCTAGTGGACAAAGCACAAACAGCTACCGGGCGCGACCTGTCCGCCGCTCGGGCGACGCTGATCGAAGGCGTGAACTCCACCCGCGACTGGTGACCGCCGCCCATCCACCGCCACCCCGTCTGCTATGACGGATGTCGCTCAGATCGGCTCGCCTTGACTAGTGCAGAGAAGGTGGCAGCGGGCGCAGGGGCCGGCCTGGCTGGGTGCCCAGGTCGCCGGTCTGGGGCGGGTGGGTGCCGGTGCGGGGGTGGTCATTGGGGGCTCCCTGAGGGGTGCGGAGGACGTCACTCCTATTAGAGCGCACGTTCGAATTTCTCCGCGAGCGTGACGCGGCCCGACTCACCCGCGCGGCGGTGTCGCAGGTCACATCGGCGGGGGTTGCGGGGCTAAGGGGCGGGTGGTGTAGCGCGTGCACGAATTCTGACCACAAGTGCTTTGACCTGTGCTTTTGTGGGACTTGCGGGGCTAACCCCTCGGCGCTCCAGAGTGCGGATCGCATCTCTGGCCGGAGGTGCGATCCGCGTTCTCACGCAGGGAGATAGATGCCATGAGCATGTCTTAAATAGGCAAAGAGTCGACCGGCGAGGAGTCGGGGCGGGAGCCGGCCGGGCCCTCGTCGGGGGAGTCGGCCCCGCGCCGTCGTCCGTCGGCCGGCCGCCGTCTGGCGGCCGGGATGGTCAAGGTGTTCGCCGTGAGGCGGTCAAGGCCGCGTTGTCGGAGTGGGCACCGGAGTGGGAGGCGGCGGCCGCGGTGGGGGTCCTGGCGGCGGTTGTGCGCGTCGCACTCCAGTTCCGCCGGGGCCCGGGCGGGCGCCCGCGCCGCTAGCCGCGCGGGGTGTCCCGGCCGGCCCCTGCGAGGGCCGGCCGGGACACCGGGAGCTCCACCTCGCGACGGTGCCCCGGCGGCCCGGCCGACGGCGCCGCGGTTCACCCGACCGGGCGATGTGCGGGCCTCGCGTACGCGTAGGCGATCTATGCGGTGTGTGCCCAATTCATCAGCAAAACAGGGCTCTTGACAGTTTTTGAGTTTGTTCGTCATGGTTTGCGCGCGGCTTGGCTGGCGGGCCGTCTGGTGTGCGATTGGGGTGTGTTTCGGCATGGGTGTGCGGCGTGAGGTCTACGACGAGTACGGGGCTGCGGGCCGGCTGCGGGTGCCGGTGGCGGCCTGGCGGTGGGCGACGGGTTCGGGCCTGGTCCCGCTGGCGGACGCCGGCTCGGGGTTGTGGTCGCGGGTGGTGGTGGAGGCCTGCGATCCGGAGGCGGTCCGCGCCGCGTTGCGGGGGCCGATCGGTGCCGGGGTGGTGGCGGACCGGCTGACGCAGGCCTTGGGGGTGCCGTTGCCGATCCTGCGGCCGAGGGTGACGGCTTCGGCGGTCGGGCACCTGGTGAAGGCCGGCCTGCTGGTCTACCTCGGCGGCGAGACGCAGTTCCCCGACGTCCACCCGGACCAGGTGTCAGCGCTCGCCCGCCGCCGGGACCTGCCCGACCTCCTCGACCGCCACGTCCCCCTCGGCCCGGACCAGGCCGCCCGCCGCCTCGGCGTCCGCAGGGCGGATTGGGACCAGGTGGTCAGGCTCGGGTGGGTCGCCCCGGTCGGCTCGGTGGAGATCGACTACAAGCGGCAGGGCGGCATCACCACGGTGCCGCTGTACTCCTGAGCCGAAGCGCGACAGTTGTCACCAAGGCAGGATTGGTGACACCAAGATCAGTGCAACCCCTGTCGTACGTGACCAACGGCTGTCAGGCTTCCCTGATGGACTCAGGGGTGGCTGCCGTCATGGGCGCGGCCGTGGGAGTGGTGGGTACCACCCTCGCGGCCGCCGTTGCCGGCATATCAGCTCAGCGACAGGTCAGGGCAGAGCACCGGCACTGGCGCCGACAGCTCCGCCGCGACGCATACTCGGCATTCACTGCCAGGGCAGACGAGCTGCGCAAGGTGTTGAAGGAGATCAATTCCGGGTTGATCACGCCGGGAGCGGACCTCGGCACCATACGCGAGACCCTCGGTGTCGCCCGCGGGCTACTGCACGGCAGCCTCGCTGACGCTCAAGCCACGGTGGAGATCGAAGGACCGGAGAAGCTGGCACGCATGGCCGAAGAACTATCCCGCTCGCTGTCAGCGTGCGTGGCCGCCGTCAGCGCGGCCACCCTCGGGCGAGGCAGTACCTCCCCCATCACAGAGCCCCAAAGTGTCAGACGCTTCCTGGATCACGCGTCGTCGAAGCGCGCCCAGTTCGTTGATCACGCTCGAAGGACGATCGACGTGTGAAACCAGCTGCCGACTGTCGCTCGGACGGTGGAGAAGGCGGTGACAACCGTCGTGCCGAACGGCCACTGGTGACAAGTAGCGTGCTGAGCAGGTGACAACAAGCCTGCTTCACCTACGAGGAGCCATAGGTCGGTAGCCGGTTTCGGTGACAACTATCGTGCTGCGGCTCAACGACGCCCGGGAGATTGCCCTCCTGGAGGTGATCCGCCCCTGCGTGGACTGGCGGGCGGTGCGCACGGTCGCGGCGGGGCGTCGGTCCCCGCTTGCCGGGCTTGAGGCGGCGCCGGTGTGGGAGCGGGTGTTGCTGGCTGAGGTGGCGCGGATGGCGGGGGTGACCCGGGCCGCGGTGGTGAACTGGCGCCGCAGGCACGACGACTTCCCCGCAGCGCTGGCGGGCACGGAGGGGGTGCACCCGCTGTTCGACCGCCGACAGGTCGCCGCCTGGCTGCTGGCCCACGGCAAGATCGAAATCCCCACCGGGCCGGCGGTAGCTTCGCTGGTGCTGGCCGGGCCCGGCCGCGCCATGCATCGGTTCCGTCTCGACGACCCCTGGCTCACCCTGGCCGACGACCCGGCCGGCGAGGACCAGTTGTCGGGCTGGGCGACCGAGGACGACGCCGACGCGCTGGCCGAGCTGGCGGCCGACGCGTCCGGGGCGGCGGTGCACCGGCTGACGGCACTGGGTACGACGGCGTTGGCGGTGCCGGGCCGGGTGCGGGTGATCGACCGGTTTCGTGCGGGGGCGGGCGGGCTGTTGGTGACGCTCGCGTGGCCGGCCGGCCTGCGGGGCGCCGCCTCGGCACGGCCGGCGGGCGGGGTGGTACGTCACGGCGTGCCGTACGCGGCGCCGGGGGAGGGGTGCGGGTGCCGCCGGTTCGACTGCGGCGGCCTGGACCCGGTGACTTGGTGCCCCGACCACGGAACCGCCGCCGCCCCGGTGATGGAGTGGCACCCCGGTGGGGGACTACGCTGCACGGCCCTGAGTCGTCGGCGCGCCTCGGTGGCCGCGCACGGCTGACCCCGCCCCGCGCGTCGGACGCAGAGCCCCTCCCCGCCTGCTGGAGGGCGCCGGCCACGTCGGCGACCGCGCACTGCGTGGTCCGCGCCGGCGACACCACCGCCGCACGCCCGCACGGAGACGGCCCGCAGGCACCGGCACGGCCCGTACCCCTGGCGGGCGACCTCACCCGGCCCCGCCTCGGCCCGGCACCGGCCGCGTTCGACGCCTTGGCCGAGACCGTCGACACCGTCGTCCACTGCGCGGCAAACGTCCACCTCGCGGCCGGCTACGAGGAGGTGGCGCCACTCCATCGACGCTGTCGCCCGCTTCGTCGTCGCCCCGGCTCCCATCCCCGCCGGCACCGGGGCTGCCCGCGTCTTCCACCTGGTCCAGCCGGAGCTCGTCCCCTCACCGACGTCCTCGCGGCCCTGGACCGGGCAGGCCACCGCCTCACCCGCGTCGACCCCCACATCTGGTGGCGACTGGTCGACGGACACGCCGCCCACCCGAGCCGTGCTGCCGATGGCCGCCCTGAGCGAGGTCGGCCGCTTCATGCTCGCCGGCGACCCCACCCACCCGCCCCCGGCCCTCCGCGCCGACACGACCGCCGCCGCCCTCCGCGCGACCGGCACCCCGGCACCACCCCTCGACGCCGCCTACTTCGATCGCCTCATCGGCCACTTGACCCGCACCGGCACCCTACCGAGCCCGTTATGACCATAAGCCCGATTTATGGGCTCATCAGTTGAGCATCCCTACTGCGGGCTACCGCCCTCCGGTTGGCTGATGAAAGCAATCCGGCGCCAAGTAGGGACGAACAATTGAACGTGAAGCACATGGCAGCGGCCGCCGTCGCCACCGCGATGGCCCCGCTGCTCCTCGGCGGTACACCCGCCACGGCCGACGAACGGCCCAGGGCCCGGGCGACGGTGACGGACCCGCTCCCCGTGGACGGCGAGGCCGAAGCCGAAGCGGAATCCGAACCCGGCGCGACGGGCGCCGACCGGGACCCGGCGGAACCCCCGGTGGGGAAGGAGCACCCGGCGCAGCCCCCGACAGAAGCGGAACTTCCGACGGAGTCCTCGGCGGAGACCCCGGCGGAGGAGCAACCTCCGGCTGCCGCTCCCGTCCCGGCCCCCGTCCCGGCCCCTCGGTCCGGCGCGGAGGAGCAGTCAGAGGGCGCGGACGCCCCCGCCGCCGTGGTTCCGGTCCTGAAGCTGGACGGCGTGCCGGACTCGTTCGTGGCGGGCGGCGACTGGAAGGAGTTCCGCGCCACCGTGAACCACGCGCGGGGCGAGGAGGAGGAGCTTTACAGCCTCATTCTGATCATCGGCTCCGACAACGAACTGGACGACGCGGACCTCCAGGCCCAGGTCTTCCGCGAAGGACAGTGGCAGGACCTGGACTTCCTCCCCATCCCGGGCGCGCCGACGACGACCGTCGGAGAGGGCCTCCGGATTCCGGCCGGCGAGACGACCTTCCCGCTCCGTGCCAGGTTCGGCTCGGAGGCCCCGCTGGGGGCCGTCTACTTCACCTTCGGCGGCGCCAGCGACACGCACCCGGACGTGAAGTCCGAGAGCTTCTCCGTCCTGTCGCAGATCGTCGCACCGTCCGGCGGCGGCGAGGAGCCGGGCGGCGGCGAGGAGCCGGGCGGCGGAGAGGAACCGGGCGGCGGCGAAGAACCCGGCGGCGGCGAAGAACCCGGCGGGGGAGAGGAGCCGGGCGGAGGCGAAGAGCCCGGAGGTGGCGAAGAGCCGGGCGGGGGCGAGCACCCTGGCGGCGGGAACCCCGACCCTGCCGACCCTGCTGATCCCGCCGACCCCCCGGCGGGCGGAGGCGAGGTCCCGGCAGGCCACTCCGACACCGGCCGGGAGAACGGCGGTATCGTCCCGGCCGGCACGGTCCGAACGGGCGGGCAACTGGCCGAGACCGGTACCGGCCGCCACTCCGACGGCCGCACGCTCGGGCTCGCCGGCCTGGCCGCGGCAGCGGGCGCGGGACTGCTGATCGGAACCGGCAGGCACCGTCGCGCCAAGCGCGCGACCCCCTCCGCCTGATCCGACGGAACCGGGCCCCGGCCGCCCACCGGCGGAGCCGCCCCGAACGTCAGCGGCCGGAAGGCGGCCCCGTCAGGCCGTTCCGCGGCCAGACCCGCTGATCACACCTCAGCTTGTCCTTTATGGTCTGAACTCGAACGAGGCCTCGAACGGGGTCGCTCATCAGGGAGTTCACCGGGACGTGGACACGGCCCTTCGCGCGGCGGTGCTGCGCGAGGACCCGTTCGGGCCGCAGGGCGGGCTGCCGGAGAAGGTCCGTGTCGACCGGGGCAGGGATTTCTTGTCGAGGACGGTCGCGGCCGCGTTCGGGGCGCTGGTGGTCGAGGTGGAGGACCTGCCCGCCTACACCCCGCACCTGAAGGGCACGGTCGAGGGCCTGAACCGAGCGGTGGAGTCGATGTTCCTCGCCGCGCTGCCCGGCTACGTACGCCAGCCGCGCCCGGGCCGCCGCCCCAGTCGGCCGAAGGACGAAGGGCTGCTCGATTTCGAGGACTTCACTGTGCGGCTGCTGGGCTGGGTGCAATGGTGGAACACCCGCCACCTGCCCCAGCCCCTGGACGGGAAGTCGCCTCTGCAGGCCTGGGAGGCGGATCCGACTCCGGTCCGGGAGGTCAGCCCGGAGGAGTTGTGGACGTTCACGCTGGAGGACGACGGCCGTGTGCGGGTGGTCTCCACCCGCGGTGTCCGGTTCCGCAGGCGGGACTATGTGGGGCCGTGGACACTCGGAAGTTGATCCGTCACACCCAGCATCATGCCGCAGGCCTCTGACACACCCGGCACCTCGGTGTGTGCTGCGGACGTGTTGTCCGGCTGGTGCAGGTGCCTGTCGTTTCGCAGGACGGTGGTTCGGCGGCTGTGTAGGGCCGGCTGCCCCGTGGCTGTTCTCGCGGGGTTGCTGCGCCCGCTCCACGCCGAGGTTGGCGAGCATGACCAGCTGTGCCGGGTCGAGCCGGTGGGGACGGGTCTTGAGGTGCCAGTACAGGATTCTGGAGTGGTGCTGCGCGTTATGAGGCTGTCTGGGACCTTGGTCTGCTGAGCGCGCTGTCGGGTGTGCGGGCGGGGCTGCATTCGACGATCTCTCGTGCGGCTTGCAGTCTGCTGGGGTGGTCGCCGAGGAGCCGGGTGATCAAGAGGGCGCGGATGATGGAGACGCCTTGGTCTTTCAGGTGCTGTTGGACGGTGTCCATGTCGGTGCCTGCCGCGAGCAGGCCTCGGCATCCATCGATGTGATCGGCGATCTGCTGAGCGTCCTCGGGGGACAGGCCGTGGACGGAAGCCAGGAGCTCTTCTGCGGTGACACTGGGCATGCCGGGATCTTCTCAAGGGCTCGCAGTCTGCTCCATGCAGTTTCGCCAGACTCTTCTACCGCGCCCAGTCCACGCCCAGCTTCGTGAGGGCGGTGTGTTGGTCGGCGTCGAGTTTGTTGCGTCGGGTTTTGGTGTTGGAGACCCATACGCCGAGCTTCACGATCACCGGTGCCGCCTCGCCCTCGACCGTGACCTCTTCGCCGTGGGCGCGCGGCACCGGCCGGTCCGCCCCTTCCCGCTCGACCCACTGCGTGAGGGCCGCCAGTCCCCGCTGGAACGCTTGCTGTGCCTTGCTCGGCCCCTTCGCTCCACGAGTGCCCGCTGGGGCCGGAGGCGGCGCCTGATCAGGTTCCACGCCGATCGCGGTCAGCCGTGCCTGTTGCTCGGGTAGCAGCCGTGCCCAGGTGGCCGGCTGTTTCTGCTGCTGGAGCCACCGGCCGATGTCGTCGCCATCCCACAGCACGCCGGGGGCGATGTCGGGCAGCTGGCCGTCGGCGTCGACGAGGTCTGCCAGGATGCGGTGGTGGCGCTGCCAGTCGAGTGGCCAGGGGCAGTTCCAGTCCTTGTCGATCGCGGCGAGCTGCGCGGCCCGGGTCGTGGCGGTGTCCTCGTCCTTTCCGAGGCCGTTCTTGGCGCCCTTCCTGCGGAGGTTGGCCATGTGCTGGCCGATGGGCACCATGGCGTCGTCCTCGCCCCACACCGCGTCCTGCCGGGGGGCCAGGTGCCCGGTGGCCCTCCGGTACGACCGGAGCACGGCGAGTTTGGCCTCCCACGCCTCTTCGCCGGGTTCCCAGACCATCCCGGCCTCCGGGGCGTCCAGCAGGGTTTTGCGTCGCTCCTCGAGTTCCCCGGTGCGTAGGGTCTTGCGCTGCTGGTGCACCCACCGGCCGAGCGGGAAGCTCTTGGTGACGCCGACCTCGGTCTCGGTGTCGTACGGGACGGCGTGCAGGCCGGTGATCTCGTTCTCGGCCCGCCAGCGCAGCAGGGCCTGGTAGCCCTCCAGCCATACCAGCGATTCCGGCCGGTAGACGCGGGTGCGCAGGAACGCGGCGATGGTGGCGGCGTCCCGGGGGTTGGAGAAGTGCAGCAGGGCCGACTCGGCAGCCGCGTCGGTGTCCTCGTCGTGCTCCTGGTCCTCGCCGTCCCCGCCGGCCCCGACGATCCGCCCGTCCTCGTCGCGCCGGAGGTGGGTCTTGCGCTTGCCGCTGGTGAGGGCGCGGGACGCGAGCTGCTCGACGAGGCGGTCGTCATGAGAGCGCAGGCCCTGCAATACGGCCACAAGGGGGCGGAAGCTCGCGGAGGCGACCATGTCGGTCGGGTCCTCGTTCGGCTCCAGGAAGATGGGCACGATGATCCGGGCGATCTTCGTGGAGCCGTCCTTGTTGAGGCGGAGGGCGCGTCCGATGTTCTGGACGATCTCGACTTGGGAGCCGCGGGTGTCGGCGAAGCAGATCGCTTCGACCCCGCGTTCGCCGGTGATGTCGACGCCTTCGCCGAGGACGCGTACGGACGCGAGGAACGCACGGTGCACCCGCCGGTTGTTGGCGTTGATGCCGTTGGCGAATTGCCGCAGGACTTCGCGCCGCTCGGTGACGAGGTGGTCCCCGCACAGCCATGCCGACCACACCCGGTCCGGCGGGACGTGGCGGCCGGCCTCCAGCTCGTAGAACTCCGCGTCGATGGAGGACTTCGGCAGCTTCCCTGCGGCCGCCAGGTCGGCGTCGGAGGCGTCGGTGGTGTACAGCTCGGCGGCCGTCTGCGGCAGCTTCTCGGCGAACGCTGCCGCCTCTTCCACCTTCTGGTGGAAGGTCATGACTGTACGCAGGTTGTATGCGGCGGCGTGCTCCAGGAGCGCGGCCTGCAGCAGCGCCAGGCGCCGGCCCCGCTGCGCTTCCTCGGACTTGCCGAGGACGGGGGAGGGGTCGCGGATCTCCAGGACGTCGATCTCGAACCCGGCGAGGATCCCCCGCTCGATCGCCTCGCTCAGGCCGAGTTCCGCGAGCCAGGCCCCGTAGGTGCCGTCTGGGTCGTCGGTCATGCTCGCGATCTCCGCCTCCTGGCCGCCGGTCTTCTGCGGGCGGGCCGCGGCGAGGATGCGCGGGGTGGCGGTGAGGTAGAGCCGGAAGTCGGCCGGGATCCGGGCGTTGTCGTGGATCGCCGCCCACGGCCGTCCGAGGTCGCCGGCGGTGCCGTGGGCCTCGTCGACGATGGCGAGGTCGAACGGTGCCATCTGCTGCCCGTACAGCCGCTCTCCGCCTGCCAGGGCGGCCTCCAGCGGTCCGCGGACCTTCCGTTGTCCCTCGGGTGCGTCGAGGTTCTCGCGGTCCACCAGGGAGGCGTACGTGGCGAACACGACGACCGGCCCGGAGGAGGCCCACAGCGCGAGCTGGATCGGGTTCGTGGTGGTGCGCACCCCGAGCTCGTTCAGGACGGGGTCGTTCTCCAGCGAGCAGACGGCGATCATCGGGGCCCTGTGGCCCACCAGCCGCCAGGCCTGGGCGGTCTGGGCGAGCAGGTCCAGGGTGGGGACGGTGACGAGGATCCGGCCGTCCGCGAACGACTCCAGCGCGCTGGCGGCGGCCGTGATTGTTTTGCCCGAGCCGGTCGCTGACACGATGGTGCCTCGGGCACCCTGTGGGGGCACAGACGATCTTGCAGGGAATCCGACCCACTTCCGAAACGCTGATTTCTGATCTACCTGGTGTTCTTGGAGCTGGATCAAAAGAATTCTCCGGGTTCAGGAAGGACCTGCTCGACGGAAAGAATCCGGTACTCATCGTCCTGGCAGAGGCTGCCGGGCCGGCTGGACATGCGGTGGGCGTGTTCGACGGCCGCACCGGCGGAGGCAGCGAAGACGTGACGGACCAGGGCTTCTTCACCTACGGGGGCGGTGGCCGGCTGGGCGGTGATCCGGGAGACGCGGTGGCGCAGCACCTCCACCGGCAGCCCACTGTCGGAGTGTTCGCTCCAGGCAGCCTCGGCAGCCTTGCGCTGTGAACGCCGCTCTTCTCGGCGGGCGACTCGAGGGTCATCGTCCGGGCAGTACACGGCCATCTGCTGCTGCGTCATGATGGGTGACGTGTGAGTTGCAGTGGAGTGCGTCAGCTGTCTGCACTGGGTGTGAGAGGCGTTTGTGCTGGTCGGGGGAGTGGTCGGGGGTCG
>NZ_JBIWFZ010000041.1:0-22391 GCF_044763325.1 Streptomyces sp. NPDC096136
CGTCGAAGGCCTCCGCGAACACCGGGAAGGCGGTGTGCAGTTCCCGCCCCATGCCCAGGCGCTGGCTGCCCTGCCCCGAGAACAGGAACGCGGTCCGGCCGGCGGTGCCTGCGGAGGCCGTGCCCGACACGGTATCCGGGCCCGGGGTCTCCCCGCGGGCGAGCGCGGTCAGGCCGCGCAGCAGGTCGTCCCGGTCGTGGCCGGTGATGACGGCACGATGCAGGAAGGCGGCGCGGGTGGTCGCCAGGGACAGGGCGATGTCCGTCGCGTCGGCGCCTTCGGTGGAGCGGAGGTGGGCGAGGAGGCGTTCCGCCTGGGCCCGCAGGGCGTTCTGGTCCCTGGCGGAGAGCAGCCAGGGGACGGGCGGCTGCGCGTGGCTCCCGTCGGGGCCGCCGTCATTCCCGTCGGTGCGCGTGGCGTCCGGGGCCTGTTCGACGATGACGTGGGCGTTGGTGCCGCTGACGCCGAAGGAGGAGACGCCCGCCCGGCGCGGACGGCCGTCGTGCTCCGCCCACTCCCGGGCCTCCGTCAGCAGCCGCACGTCTCCCGCGGACCAGTCCACATGCGGGGAGGGCTCGTCCACGTGCAGGGTCTTCGGCAGCACCCCGTGGCGCATCGCCATCACCATCTTGATCACACCCGCCACACCGGCCGCCGCCTGCGTGTGCCCGATGTTGGACTTGACCGTGCCCAGCCACAGGGGCCGGTCGTCCGCGCGGTCGGTGCCGTAGGCCTTCAGCAGGGCCTGGGCCTCGATGGGGTCGCCCAAGGTGGTGCCGGTGCCGTGGGCCTCGACGGCGTCCACCTCGGCCGCGGTGAGCCGGGCGTCGGCCAGGGCCTGGCGGATCACCCGCTGCTGGGCCGGCCCGTTCGGGGCGGTCAGGCCGTTGGAGGCGCCGTCCTGGTTGATCGCGCTGCCGCGGACCACGGCCAGGACGCGGTGTCCGTTGCGGCGGGCGTCGGAGAGCCGCTCCACGAGCAGCATGCCCGCGCCCTCGGCGAGGCCGGTGCCCTCCGCCGAGGCGGCGAAGGCGCGGCAGCGGGCGTCGGGGGCCAGTCCGCGCTGACGGCTGAAGCCGATGAGGGCGCCCGGGGTGGACATGACGGTGACGCCGCCCGCGAGGGCCAGGTCGCATTCGCCCCGGCGCAGGGACTGTGCGGCGAGGTGCAGGGCGACGAGGGAGGAGGAGCAGGCCGTGTCGACCGTGACCGCGGGCCCTTCCAGGCCGAAGGTGTAGGCGACCCGGCCCGAGACCACCGAGGCGGAGTTGGCGGTCAGGAGGTGGCCTTCCATGCCCTCGGTCTGCTCCTGCGAGAGGCCGATGGCGTAGTCCTGGCCGTTGGTTCCCGCGAAGACCCCGGTGCGGGAGCCGCGCAGGGTGGCCGGGTCGATCCCGGCCCGTTCGAAGGCCTCCCAGGAGGTTTCCAGCAGCAGCCGCTGCTGCGGGTCCATGGAGAGGGCCTCGCGGGGCGAGATCCCGAAGAACGCGGGGTCGAAGTCGCCCGCGTCGTGCAGGAATCCGCCTTCCCTGACGTAGCTGGTGCCCGGGTGGTCGGGGTCGGGGTGGTAGAGGGCGTCGAGGTCCCAGCCGCGGTTGGCGGGCAGGCCGGTGATGGCGTCGGTGCCGTCGGCGAGGAGGGTCCAGAGGTCCTCGGGGCTGCGGACCTCGCCGGGGAGCCGGCAGCTCATGGCGACGATCGCGACGGGTTCCTCGGCGCCGCCGGTGGCGGCCCGGCCGGACGCGGTGGGCGCGGCGGTGACGAGGGCCGTGCCGGGGTGGCCGCCGGGGATCTCGTCGAGGAGGTGGGAGGCGAGGGCGGCGGGGGTGGGGTGGTCGAAGACCACGGTGGCGGGGAGGCGGACGCCGGTGGCGGAGGCCAGCCGGTTGCGGAGCTCCATCGCGGCCAGCGAGTCGAAGCCGAGTTCCCGGAAGGCCCGGCCGGGGTCGATGGCCTCGGGGGTGGCGTGGCCGAGGACGGAGGCCACCTGGTTGCGGACGAGGGTGAGCACGGTGTCCCGGCGCTCGGCGGGCGGCAGCGCGGCCAGCCGGGACAGTTCGGCGGAGAGGCCGCCGGTGCCGGCTGCGGCGCTCTGCGCGGTGCGGCGCGCGGGGGTGCGGAGCAGTCCGCGCAGCAGGGCGGGGACGGGGCCCGCCGCCCGGGCGCGCAGTGCGGGCAGGTCGAGGCGTACGGGGGCCAGGGCCGCGTGGTCCAGGGTGCGGGCGGTGTCGAGGAGGTGCAGGCCCTCGTCGGCGGTGAGCGGGACGAGTCCGGCGCGGGTCATGCGGCGCAGGTCCTCGTCGGCGAGCCGGGTCTGGTCCCCGCGTTCGTCCCAGACGCCCCAGGCGAGGGAGGAGGCGGGCAGGCCCTGGGCCCGGCGCTGGTGGGCGAGGGCGTCGAGGAAGGCGTTGCCCGCCGCGTAGGCGCCCTGTCCGGCGCCGCCGAGGGTGCCGGCGAGGGAGGAGAAGAGGACGAAGGCGGAGAGGTCGAGGCCGCGGGTCAGTTCGTGGAGGTTGAGTGCGGCGTCGACCTTGGGGCGCAGGACGAGGTCGAGGTCCTCGGGGGTGAGGGAGTCGACGAGTCCGCCGGCGACGACGGCCGCGGCGTGGACGACCGCGGTGAGCGGCCGGTCGGCGGGGACGGCCGCGAGGAGGGCGGCGAGGGCGTCCCGGTCGGCGGCGTCGCAGGCGGCCACGGTGACGGTGGCGCCGAGTGCGGCGAGTTCCTCCTGGAGCGCGGCGGCGCCTTCGGTCTCGGGGCCGCGGCGGCTGGTGAGGAGGAGGTTGCGGACGCCGTGGGCGGTGATGAAGTGGGCGGCGACGAGCCGGCCGAGGGCGCCGGTGCCTCCGGTGATCAGTACGGTGCCCTCGGGGTCGACGGCGGGGGTGGTGGCGGGTTCCGCGGCGACGGGGACGCGGGCCAGCCGCGGCACGGACATCCGGCCCTCGCGCAGGGCGAGTTGGGGCTCGCCCGTGGCGACGGCGGCGGGCAGGCGGCGCAGGGACCGGGGGGTGCCGTCGGTGTCGGCGAGGACGAGGCGGTCGGCGTGCTCGGACTGGGCGGAGCGGACCAGGCCCCAGACGGGGGCGTGTGCGGGCCGGGTGTCGGGTGCGCCGTCGGTGTCCTCGCCCGGTACGGCGACGGCCCGGTGGGTGAGGAGGACCAGCCGGGAGGCGGCGAAGCGGTCGTCGGCCAGCCAGTCCCGCAGGAGGGCGAGGGTGCCCCGGGCGCTCTCGCGTACGGCTGCGGCGTCGGCGCCCGGTGCGCCGCCGGTCGCGGGGAGGACGACGGCCACGGTCGCGGGGACGGCCGTGCCGGCGGTGACGGCCGCGGCCAGGGCGGCGAGGTCGGGGTGGGTGGCGGGGCGGGTACCGCCGGTCTCCAGGGCGGCGGCGGTCTCCTGGAGGGCCGTCTCCCCGGTGCCGGTGCCGATGAGGGCCCAGGGCTCCGCGGGGGCGGCGGTGTCGGCGAGCGGCTGCGCCGGCCACTCCACCCGGTAGAGGGATGCGTGGTGTGCGGTGAGCGCGGCCCGCAGGTGTTCCTCGCGGACCTCCCGGAAGGTGAGCGTGCCGACGGTGGCCACGGCCCGGCCGGCGTCGTCGGCGGCGGTGACGGCGACCGCGTCGGCTCCGGCCGGGGTCAGCCGGATCCGCAGCCGGGTGGCGCCGGTGGCGTGCAGGCGTACGTCCTGCCAGGCGAAGGCCATCCGTCCGGTGCCCATGTCCCCGAGCGGGCCGAAGCCGACGGCGTGCAGCGCGGCGTCGAGCAGGGCCGGGTGCAGCCCGTAGCGGTCGGCGTCGGCGCGGGCGCCCTCGGGCAGGTCCACCTCGGCGAACACCTCGTCGCCGAGCCGCCAGGCGGCGTGCAGGCCCTGGAAGACGGGGCCGTAGGCGAAGGAGCGTGCGGCGAGCTCGGCGTAGAAGCCGTCCAGGTCGACGGGGGTCGCGCCGGCGGGCGGCCATGCGGCCGGCGCCGCTGCGGCCGCGGGGGCGGAGGTGGCGGGCGCGGAGTTCAGCACGCCGGTGCCGTGGCAGGTCCAGCCCTCCTCGGCGGCGGTGTCGGGGCGGGAGTGGACGGCGAAGCGCCGGTCTCCGGACCCGTCGGCCGGGCCGACCGCGACCTGGACGAGGACGCCGCCCTGCTCGGGCAGGACCAGCGGTGCCTGGAGGGTGAGTTCGGCCAGGTTGTCGCAGCCGAGGTGGTCGCCCGCCCGGACGGCGAGTTCCACGAAGGCCGTACCGGGCAGGATGACCGCGCCCAGCACCTCGTGTTCGGCCAGCCAGGGGTGCGTGTGCGTGGACAGCCGGCCGGTGAGCAGCAGGCCGTCGGCGTCGGCGAGGGTGGTGACGGCGCCGAGCAGGGGGTGGTCGGACGGGGCGAGGCCCAGGCCCGCCGCGTCCGCCGGGGTGTGGGGGGCGTCGAGCCAGTAGCGCTCGTGCTGGAAGGCGTACGTGGGCAGCGGGATCCGGCGGGCGTCCGGGGCGCCGAGGACGGCCGGCCAGTCGAGGGCGACGCCGTGCGCGTGGGCCTCGGCGGCGGAGCGCAGGAAGCGGTCGGTGCCCCCTTCGTCGCGGCGCAGGGTGCCGAGGGCTACGGCGCCGCCGCCCAGGTCGTCGAGGGTCTCCTGGATGCCGACGGTGAGCACCGGGTGGGCGCTGACCTCGATGAGGGCGCCGTGCCCGTCGCGGACGAGGGCGCGGGTGGCCTCCTCGAAGCGGACGGTCTGGCGCAGGCTGCGGTACCAGTACTCGGCGTCGAGCCGGTCGGTGTCCAGGGCGCCGCCGGTCACGGTGGAGTAGAACGGCACGTCGCAGGCGCGGGGGGTGATGTCGGCGAGCGCTTCGAGGACGCGGGCGCGGACGGCCTCGACGTGCGCGGAGTGGGAGGCGTAGTCCACGGCGATCAGCCGGGCCCGCATCCCGTCGGCGTGCAGGGCGTCGCGGAGCTCGGTGAGGGCGTCGCCGTCGCCGGAGACGACGATGGAGGAGGGGCTGTTGACGGCGGCGACGGACAGCCGCTCGCCCCAGGGCGCCATCCGGGGGGTGAGCCGGTCCAGGGGCAGGGCGACGGAGAGCATGCCGCCCCGGCCGGACAGCACGGTCAGCGCCCGGCTGCGCAGGGCGACGACCTTTGCGGCGTCCTCCAGGCTGAGCGCGCCGACGACGGCCGCGGCGGCGATCTCGCCCTGGCTGTGGCCGGCGACGGCCGCGGGGTGCACCCCGTAGGAGCGCCACAGTTCGGCGAGGGAGACCATCACGGCGAACAGGACCGGCTGGACGACGTCGACCCGGTCGAAGCCGGGGGCGCCGGGCGCACCGCGCAGGACCGCCGTCAGCGACCAGTCGACGTGGGGGGCGAGGGCTTCCTCGCACTGGCGCATGCGCTCGGCGAACACGGGTGCGGTGTCGAGGAGTTCGACGGCCATGCCGGCCCACTGGGAGCCCTGGCCGGGGAAGACGAAGGCGGGCCGGCGGGTGTCGTCGGCGGTGCCGCGCACCACGTCGGTGCCGGCGGGGGCGGGCGTGCCGGGCTCCGCGTCGGCGAGGTGGTCCAGGGCGCGGTCCAGGCCGGCCCGGTCGGCCGCGAGGAGGACGGCGCGGTGGGGGAAGGCGGTGCGGGTGGTGGCGAGGGAGTGGGCGATGTCGGCGGCGGTCGGGGCGGCGGCACCGGGTGCGGCGGGCAGGGCGGCGAGGTGGGCGCGGAGGCGGGCGGCCTGGGCGGCGAGAGCGGCCGGGGTCTTGGCGGACAGCGGCCAGGGGATCGGGCGGGGTCCGCCGTCCGGGGCTCCGGCGGCGGCGTCGGCGTGGTCGCCGCCGATGCCGGTGAGGGCGGCGGCGCGGTCGGCGAGGGCCGTGCCCAGGGTGGCGGCCCGGCCGGCGAGGGCGGTGGCGGCCCGGTCGGCGAGGGCCGCCACCGCGTTGGTGGCGGCGCGCTCGGGGGCGGGAGCCGCGTCGGGGGCGGTGGACGCGCCCGGGGCGGCGGCGTCCCCGTCCGGGGTGGGGGACGTGCCGGGGCCGGCGGGCGTGCCTGACGTGACATCCCCGCCCGTGGTCCCCGAGGAGGCGGGCGTGCCCGAGGGGGCGACCGTATCCGAGGGGGCAGCAGTGCCCGGGGCGGCGGGCGGGCCCGAGGAGGCAGGCGTACCCGAGGAGGCAGGCGTACCCGAGGAGGCAGGCGTACCCGACGGGGCAGCAGTGCCCGAGGCGGCAGACACGCCCGACGGGGCGGGTGTGCCCGCGGTGGCAGGCGTGCCCGCGGTGGCAGGCGTGCCCGCGGTGGCAGGCGTGCCCGCGGTGGCGGGCGGTTCGGCGGGGGTGAGGTGCTGTTCGATGACGACGTGCGCGTTGGTTCCGCTCACGCCGAAGGCGGAGACGGCCGCCCGGCGGGGCCGGCCGGGCTCCGTGCCGGGCCAGGCGGTGTTCTCGGTGACCAGCGAGACGGCCCCCGCGGACCAGTCGACGTGCGGGGTCGGCTCGTCCGCGTGCAGGGTCTTCGGCAGGACGCCGTGGCGCAGCGCCTGCACCATCTTGATGACGCCCGCGACACCGGCCGCGGCCTGGGTGTGCCCCAGGTTGGACTTGACGGAGCCCAGCCACAGGGGCCGGTCGGCGGGCCGTTCCCGGCCGTAGGTGGCGAGCAGGGCCTGGGCCTCGATCGGGTCGCCGAGGGTGGTGCCGGTGCCGTGGGCCTCGACGATGTCCACGTCGGACGGGGACAGCAGGCCGTTGGCCAGGGCCTGGTGGATGACGCGCTGCTGTGCGGGCCCGTTGGGGGCGGTGAGCCCGTTGGAGGCGCCGTCCTGGTTGACGGCGGAGCCGCGGACCACGGCCAGGACGGGGTGTCCGAGCCGGACCGCGTCGGAGAGCCGTTCGACGAGCAGCATGCCGACGCCCTCGGACCAGCCGGTGCCGTCGGCGGCGGCGGAGAAGGCGCGGCAGCGGCCGTCGGGCGAGAGGCCGCGCTGGCGGCTGAACTCGACGAAGGTGGTCGGCCCGGCCATCACGGTGACGCCGCCCGCCAGCGCCAGGTCGCACTCGCCCTGCCGCAGGGCCTGGACGGCCAGGTGCAGGGCCACGAGGGAGGAGGAGCAGGCCGTGTCGATGGTGACGGCCGGGCCCTCCAGACCGAGGGTGTAGGCGATGCGGCCGGAGACCACGCTGCCGGTGTTGCCGGTGCTCACGTACCCCTCGATGCCGTCGGGCATGGCGGGGAGGCGGGAGACGTAGTCGTGGTACATGACCCCGGCGAACACGCCGGTGCGGCTGCCGCGCAGGGACTGCGGGTCCATCTCGGCGCGCTCGACCGCCTCCCAGGCGGCTTCGAGGACGAGCCGCTGCTGGGGGTCCATGGCCAGGGCCTCGCGCGGGCCGATCCCGAAGAACCCGGGGTCGAACTCGGCCGCCCCGCGCAGGAATCCGCCCTCGCGGGTGTAGGTGGTGCCGGGGTTCTCGGGGTCGGGGTCGTAGAGCGCGTCGAGGTCCCAGCCCCGGTCGGTGGGGAAGCCTGATATGGCGTCACGGCCCGAGGCGATCAGGTCCCACAGGTCCTCGGGGGACTCGACTCCGCCGGGGAAGCGGCAGCTCATGCCCACGATCGCGATCGGTTCGCGGTTCTTGCCCTCGGCCTCGCGCAGCCGCTGGCGCGCGTGACGCAGATCGACGGTGGCGCGCTTGAGGTAGTCGCGGAGCTTGTTCACATCGGTCGTCATCTGGTTTCTGTTCCTCAACGCGAAGGGATGGGCGTGCTGGTCGATCAGTGGGTGTCGAGTTCGCCGTCGAGCAGGTCGAAGAGCTCTTCGTCGGAGGCCTGCGCCACGTCGTCCGCGGTGTCCCCGCCGGTCTCGCGGCCGGGGGCCGGTGCGCCGCCGGTACCGGGACCGGCGGCGGCCTCGCGCCATTTCGCGAGGAGGACCTCCAGCCGCAGGGCGGCGGTGGCCCGGGTCGCCCGGTCGTGCGCTGCGCGGGCGAACGCGGTCTCCAGCCGGTCGATCTCGGCGAGCAGCGAGGGGGCGTCCCCGTCGGCGCCCGCTCCGGCGGCGGGCAGCGCGCCGGCCAGGTGGTCGGCGAGGGCCGCCGGGGTGGGGTGGTCGAACAGCAGGCTCGCCGGGAGGCGCAGCCCGGTGGCCGTGCCCAGGTGGTTGCGCAGTTCCACGGCGGTCAGCGAGTCGAAGCCGAGGTCGCGGAAGGCCTGGGAGGCGCCGACGGACTCGGCGGAGGTGTGGCCCAGTACGGCGGCCACCCGGTCCCTGACGAGGCCGAGGAGGATCCGCCGGCGCTTCTCGTCGGAGGCCCCCGCCAACTGCGCGGCCAGCGCCTCCGTCCCCGCCGCGGGGTCCTCCGCAGGACGGGCCGGGGTCCGCACGAGGCCGCGGAGCAGGGCGGGGACGGGCCGGGTGCCGGCCCGGCGGCCCGGCGCGGACGGGTTCAGCCGTACGGGCAGGAGCACGGCGTCCGGGTCGGCGACGGCCGCGGCGGTCGCCGCGTCGAAGAGGGCGAGGCCCTCGTCCGGGGAGAGCGGCGACACGCCCGCCCGGGCCATCCGGGCGACGGCCGCCGCTCCGGCCCCGCCCAGCATCCCCTGCGGGCCCTCGGTGCCCGCCCAGGGCCCCCAGGCCAGCGAGACGGCCGGCAGTCCCGCGGCGCGGCGCGACTGGGCGAGGGCGTCCAGGCAGGCGTTGGCGGCGGCGTAGTTGGCCTGGCCCGCCGTGCCGAGGGTGCCGGCCAGCGAGGAGAACAGCACGAAGGCCGCCAGGTCCCGGTCCCGGGTCAGTTCGTGCAGGTGGAGCGCCGCGTCCGTCTTGGGCCCGAGGACCCGGTCGAGGCGTTCGGCGGTGAGCGAGCCGACGGGGGCGTCGTCGAGCACGCCGGCCGCGTGGACCACCGCGGTGAGCGGGTGGGCTGCGGGGATCCCGTCGAGCAGGGCGGCGAGGGCGGTCCGGTCGACCGCGTCGCAGGCCGCGAGGGTCACCTCGGCGCCCAGGGCGCCCAGTTCGGCGGCGAGGTCGGACGCGCCCTCGGCGTCGGGGCCCCGGCGGCTGGTCAGCAGGAGGTGGCGCGCGCCGTGCGCGGACACCAGGTGCCGGGCCAGCAGCCGGCCCAGGGCGCCGGTCGCCCCGGTCACCAGGACCGTTCCGGCCGGGTCCAGCCCGAGGGCGGAGGCGTCCGCCGCGGTCGCGGGGGCGGCCGTGCGCGCCAGGCGCGGCACGAGCACCCCGCCCTCCCGGACGGCGCACTGCGGCTCCCCGGTGGCGAGCGCCGCGGCCAGAGCGGCGTCGAGGGCGGGGCCCTCGGTCGCGCCGGTCTCCACGTCCACGAGGACGAACCGGTCGGGGTGTTCGGACTGGGCGGACCTGACCAGGCCCCAGACGGCGGCCTGGGCCGGGTCCGGCCCGGCGGCGTCGCCGGCGCCCGCGCGGACCGCGTTCCGGGTGACGAGGACCAGCCTGCCCGGGTCCTCCTCCCCCGCCTCGGCCGCCGCCAGCCGCTCCTGCACGAGGGCCAGGGCGCGGGCCGCCGCGTACCGCACCGCGGCGGAGGGGTCCGCCGGCCGGTCCGCGAGCTCCGCCTCCAGCCGGACGACGACGTGGCCGGCGGCCGGCGCCAGGGGCGGGGCCGGCGTCGCCCCGGTCCACTCGACGCGGAACAGGGCGTCCTGGAAGCGGCCGGCCCGCGCAAAGGCGAGCTGCTCGGCGGAGATCGGCCGCAGGACCAGGGCGTCCACGGAGGCCACGGTCCGGCCGGCGGGGTCGGCGGCCAGCAGGGAGACGGCGTCCGGGCCGGCCGGGGCCAGCCGGACCCGGAGGGCGGCCGGGCCCCCGGACGGGGCGGCGGACAGCCTGACCCCGGTCCACGAGAAGGGGACCCGCGCCCGCTCGGCGCCGGCCCCGGCGGTGCCGGCCCCGTCCGTACCGCTGCCGGACTCCGTGCCGAGCAGGCCGTCGCCGAGCGCGACCGCGTGCAGCGCGGCGTCCAGCAGGGCCGGGTGCAGCCCGAATCCGGAGACGTCGGTCCCGTCGGGGAGCTGCAGTTCGGCGAAGAGCTCCCCGTCCCGGCGCCACGCGGCGCGGACGCCCCGGAACAGCGGGCCGTAGTCGAGCCCCAGGCCGGCCATCCGCTCGTACAGGGAGTCCAGCGACCCGGCGGCGACCGGGACGGCCTGCGGCGGGGGCCATGCGGCCAGGTCGGTCCCGTCGCCGGCGGGCGCGGCGGCGGACAGGGTGCCCGCAGCATGGCTCGTCCACGGCACCTCGGCGGGCGCGCCCTGGGGCCGCGAGTGGACCTCCAGCGCCCGGCGGCCGTCGGCGCCGGGGGCCGCGACCCGTACCTGTACGTGGACGGCCCCGTCCTCGGGGAGGACGAGCGGGGCCCCGAGCGTCAGTTCGTCCAGCCGGTCGCAGCCGACGCCCTCGGCGCGGGCGGCGTGCAGCGCCAGGTCCACGAAGGCGGTGCCGGGGACGAGTACGGCGCCCAGGACGACGTGGTCGGTGAGCCAGGGGTGCGTCGCGAGCGACAGCCGCCCGGTCAGGACGAGCCCTTCACCGTCGGCGAGCGGGACGGCGGCGCCGAGCAGGCGGTGGTCCGCCTCGGCCAGACCGGCGGCGGAGACGTCACCGGGGGCGGGGGCCGACGCCAGCCAGTAGCGCGTGCGCTGGAAGGGGTAGGTGGGCAGGTCGACGCGGCGGGCGCCGCGGCCGGCGAAGACCGCCTCCCAGTCGACGGGGGTGCCGTGGACGTGGAGCCGGGCGAGCGCGGCGGAGACGGCCGGCTCCTCGGCGCGGTCGGCGCGCAGGAGGGCGACGGCCACCGCGTCCTCGTCCAGGACCTCCTGGGCGAGGGCGGTCAGGACACCGCCGGGCCCGATCTCCAGGAAGGTGCGCACGCCGTCGGCGGCCAGGGTGGTGACGGCGTCGGCGAAGCGGACGGCCTCGCGGACGTGGCGCACCCAGTAGTCGGCGGAGCCGAACTCCTCGGCGGTGACGGTCCCGCCGGTGAGGGTGGAGACGACCGGCAGGGACGGGGACCCGAAGGAGACGGACTCCGCGACGGTGCGGAACTCCTCCAGCACCGGGTCCATCAACGGGGAGTGGAAGGCGTGCGAGACGGACAGGGCCTTCGTCTTGCGGCCCTCCGCCGCCAGCTTCCCGGCCAGTTCGGCGACCGCGTCCCCGGCACCCGAAAGCACCACGGACGTAGGCCCGTTGACCGCGGCGACGCCCGCCCGGTCCCCGAACCCGGCCAGCAGCTCCCGGACCTCCTCCTCGGAAGCCTGGACCGCGACCATCACCCCGCCCGAGGGGAGTTCCTGCATCAAGCGGCCCCGCGCGGCCACCAGCTTCGCCGCGTCCTCCAGCGACAGCACACCCGCGACATGGGCCGCCGCGAACTCGCCCACCGAATGCCCCGCCAGGAATTCCGGGCGCACGCCCCAGGACTCCACCAGCCGGAACAGCGCCACCTCGACGGCGAACAGGGCGGGCTGTGCGTACCGCGTCTCGTTCAGCTCCTCCGCGTCCTCGCCGAACACCAGCTCCCTGAGCGGGCGTTCGAGGTACGGGTCCAGGGCCGCGCACGCCGCGTCGAAGGCCTCGGCGAACACCGGGAAGGCGGCGTGCAGTTCCCGCCCCATGCCCGGGCGCTGGCTGCCCTGCCCGGAGAACAGGAAGGCGTGCTTCCCGCTCCCCGGTGCGGCCTCGGCGCGGACCACCGCGCGGGAGGGAGCTCCGTTGGCCAGCGCGGTCAGGGCCTCCCGCATCCCGTCCGGGTCCTCGGCGGTCACGGCCGCGCGGTGCTCCAGGGCGCTGCGGCCCGTGGCCAGGGCGTAGGCCACGTCCAGCGCCGTCCGGTCCGGGTCCTGGGCGTACGGCAGGAGGGCGCGGGCCTGGGCGCGCAGGGCCTCCGGGCTCTTGGCGGAGAGCAGCCACGGCGCCGTGAACGGTGTGGCGGGGCCGGTCCCGGCGGGGGTGTCCGGGGCCTGTTCGAGGACGACGTGGGCGTTGGTGCCGCTGAAGCCGAACGAGGAGACGGCCGCCCGCCGGGGCCGGGGCCCCTGCGCCCATGCGACGGGCTCGGTGAGCAGGCGGACCGTGCCGGAGGTCCAGTCGACGTGCGGGGAGGGCTCCTCGGCGTGCAGGGTCCGGGGCAGGACGCCGTGGCGCATCGCCTCGACCATCTTGATGATCCCGCCCACCCCGGCCGCGGCCTGGGTGTGCCCGATGTTGGACTTGAGGGAGCCCAGCCACAGCGGCCGGTCCTCCGACCGCCCCTGCCCGTACGTCGCCAGCAGTGCCTGCGCCTCGATCGGGTCGCCCAGCCGGGTGCCCGTGCCGTGGGCCTCCACCGCGTCCACGTCGGACGCGGAGAGTCCGGCGTTCGCCAGGGCCTGTTCGATCACGCGTTCCTGCGCGGGGCCGTTGGGGGCGGTGAGGCCGTTGGAGGCGCCGTCCTGGTTCACCGCCGAGCCGCGGACGACCGCGAGGACGGGGTGGCCGTTGCGCAGGGCGTCCGAGAGCCGTTCCACCAGCAGCACGCCCACGCCTTCCGCCCAGCCGGTGCCGTCGGCGCCGGCGGAGAAGGCCTTGCAGCGGCCGTCGGCGGCCAGTCCGCGCTGGCGGCTGAACTCGACGAAGGCGCCGGGGCCGGCCATCACGGTCACCCCGCCCGCGAGGGCGAGTTCGCATTCGCCCTGGCGCAGGGCCTGCACGGCGAGGTGCAGGGCGACGAGGGAGGAGGAGCAGGCCGTGTCGACCGTGACCGCGGGCCCTTCCAGGCCGAAGGTGTAGGAGAGCCGGCCCGAGATGACGCTGCCCGAGTTCCCGGTGCCGAGGAAGCCCTCCACTCCCTCGGGGACGGTCTGCAGGGACGAGGCGTAGTCGTGGTACATGACGCCGGTGAACACGCCGGTCCGGGAGCCGCGCAGGGCGGCCGGGTCGATGCCGGCGCGTTCGAAGGCCTCCCAGGAGGTCTCCAGCAGGAGCCGCTGCTGCGGGTCCATGGCCAGGGCCTCGCGGGGGGAGATCCCGAAGAAGGCGGCGTCGAACTCGCCCGCGTCGTAGAGGAACCCGCCCCGCAGGGTACTGCTGGACCCGGCGGTTCCGCCGCTCGCGGAGAGGAGGTCGAGGTCCCAGCCCCGGTCCTCGGGGAAGCCGGCGATGGCGTCGGTGCCGGCGGTGAGCAGCCGCCACAGCTCCTCGGGGGACCGTACTCCGCCGGGGTAGCGGCAGCCCATGGCGACGATGGCGACGGGTTCGTCGGCGGCCGTCCCGGCGGGGGCGGCCGGGCGGGTGGCGCCTGCGGTCCGGGGGGCGTCCGTCAGGCGCCGCAGGAGGTGGCGGGCGAGGGCGTCCGGGGTGGGGTGGTCGAAGACCAGGCCGGCGGGGAGGCGTACGCCGGTCGCCGAGGCGAGGCGGTTGCGCAGTTCCACGGCGGTCAGGGAGTCGAAGCCGAGCTCCCGGAAGGCCTGCCCGGCCTGGACGGATTCGGGGCGGCCGTGGCCCAGGACGGCGGCGGCGTGGGTGCGGACGAGGCCGACCAGCAGGGCGGTGCGGCCCGCCTCGGGCAGGGCGGCAAGCCGCTCGGCCAGGGCGGAGCGGGCGCCCTCGGGCGCCGCGGCCGCGGCGGCCTCGCCGCGGCGTACGGGGGCGGGGACCAGGTCCCTCAGGAGGGCGGGCAGGGTGTCGGCGCGGGCCTGCTCGCGCAGGGCGGGCAGGTCCCAGCGGACGGGTACGAGCAGGGGTTCGGCGGAGCCGAGGGCGCGGTCGAGGAGGCCGAGGCCCTCGTCGGTCTCCAGGGCGAGGAGCCCGGAGCGGCCGATGCGGCGCTGGTCGGCCTCGGCCAGGCCGGCGGTCAGGGTGCTGCTGCGGGCCCACAGGCCCCAGGCCAGGGAGACGGCGGGCAGGCCGTCCGCGCGGCGCTGCTGGGCGAGGGCGTCCAGGGCGGCGTTGGCGGCGGCGTAGTTGCCCTGGCCGGGGTTGCCGAAGACGCCTGCGGCGGAGGAGAAGAGGACGAAGGCGGAAAGGCCGAGGTCGCGGGTGAGCTCGTGCAGGTGGAGGGCGCCCGCGACCTTGGGCGCGAACACCCCCCGGATCCGCTCCGGGGTGAGGGCGGGGACGACGCCGTCGTCGGTGACGCCCGCCGCGTGGACCACGGCGGTCAGCGGGTGCGCGGCGGGGAGCGCCGCCAGCGCGGCGGCCAGCGCCTGCCGGTCGGACACGTCGCAGGCCACGGTGTCCGCCACGGCTCCCCGGACGGCGAGTTCGGCCGCGAAGGCGTGGGCGCCGTCGGTGTCGGGGCCGCTGCGGCTGAGGAGCAGCAGCCTGCGGACGCCGTGCCGGGCCACGAGGTGGCGGGCCACCAGGCGTCCCAGGGTGCCGGAGGCTCCGGTCACCAGGACGGTGCCGTGCGGCGGGAACACCGGGGCCGGGTCGGCTCCGCCGTCTGTGTCGTGTCCGGCCGCCGGTGCGCCGGCGCGGGCCAGCCGGGGTGCGAGCAGGGCGCCTCCGCGGAGCGCCAGCTGCGGTTCGCCGGTGGCGGCCGCGGCGGCGAGGAGGGCGGGGTCCGGGTCGGCGGTGGCGGCCCCGGTGTCGAGGAGGAGGAAGCGGCCGGGGTTCTCGGACTGCGCCGAGCGCACCAGCCCCCAGACGGCGGCCTGCGCCGGGTCGGCGCCCTCTGCCGGGCCGGTGGCGACGGCGCCCCGGGTGACGAGCAGGAGGAGGGAGTCCGCGCAGCGGGCGTCCGCGAGCCATTCCTGGACGAGGGCGAGCGCGGTCCGGGCGGCCTCGGCGGGCCGGTCGGCGTCCGCCCCGGGGGTGTGTCCCTCCCCCGGCACGGCGACCGTGACAGCCACGGTGTCCGGGACCGGGGCGTCCTCGGCGTGCAGGGCGGAGAGCGAGTCGAGCAGGGTGACGGGTGCGGGCGCGGCGGGCCCGGCCGCGGCGGGGTCCGCGGGGGTCCACACCTGCCGGAACAGCCCGTCGCCGCCGGACACCGCCGCCGCGGCCAGCTGTTCGGCCGCCACGGGGCGCAGCACCAGGGAGTCCACGCAGAGCACGGGCCGGCCCGCTCCGTCCGCGAGGTGCAGCGTGACGGCGTCCTCCGCGCCGGGCGCGGGGGCCAGGCGGACCCGGAGGGTGGCGGCTCCGGTCGCGTGCAGGGTCACCCCGTTCCATTCGAAGGGGATGCGGGGCCCGCCGTCGTGCGGGGCGTCGCCGAGGCCGGCGGTGTGCAGGGCGGCGTCGAAGAGCGCGGGGTGCAGGCCGAATCCGGTGGTGTCGGTGCCCTCGGGCAGCGCGATCTCGGCGAAGAGCTCCTCGCCCCTGCGCCAGCCGGCGCGGACCCCCCGGAACAGGGGGCCGTACTCCAGGCCGAGGCCGGTCATGCGGTCGTAGAGGGCCTCGGGGTCGGCGGGTTCGGCGTCGGCCGGGGGCCACGGGACGGGCGCGGAGGCATCCGTGGGTGCGGGTGCGGGGACGGGGGCCAGGAGGCCGGAGGCGTGGCAGGTCCAGGTGTCGGCGTCGAGCGCCTCGTCCGGCTGGGAGTAGAGGCGTACGCCGCGCCGGCCGTGGGCGTCGGCGGTCTCGACGACGGCCTGGAGCCGCACCCCGCCCTGCGCGGGCAGGACGAGCGGGGCCTCCAGGGTGAGCTGCTCGATCCGGCCGCATCCGGCCTGGTCGCCGGCGCGGACGGCCAGCTCGACGAGGGCGGTGCCCGGCAGGAGGGCGCTGCCCAGGACGCGGTGGTCCGCGAGCCAGGGATGCGTGGAGAGCGAGACGCGGCCGGTCAGCAGGACGCCCTCGCCGTGGGCCAGGGTCACGGCGGCGCCGAGCAGGGGGTGGTCGGCGGGGCGCAGGCCGGCGCCGGAGAGGTCGCCGGTGGCGGGCCGGGTCTCGAGCCGGTACTCCTCGCGCTGGAAGGCGTAGGTGGGCAGGTCCACGCGGCGTGCGCCGCGGCCCGCGAAGACCCCCTCCCAGTCCACGGGCGTGCCGTGGACGTGGAGGCGGGCGAGGGCGGAGGTGACGGCCAGGTCCTCGGGCCGGTCGGCGCGCAGGGCGGGGACCACGACGGCGCCGTCGTCGAGGAGGTCCGCGGCCAGGGCGGCCAGGACGCCGCCGGGGCCGATCTCCAGGAAGGTGCCCGCGCCTTCGGCGGCGAGGGAGGCGACGGCGTCGGCGAAGCGGACGGCCTCGCGGACGTGCCGCACCCAGTACGTGGCGGAGCGGAACTCGTCGGCCGGTACGGGGCGGCCGGTGAGGGTGGAGACGACCGGCAGGGCGGGCGCTGCGGAGGACACCCCGTCGAAGGCCTTGCGGAACTCCTCCGACACCGGGTCCATCAGCGGGGAGTGGAAGGCGTGGGAGACCGGCAGCTCCTTGGACTTGCGGCCCTGGGCGGCCAGCCGGCCGACGACGGCGGCCACGGCCGCGGCGGCGCCCGAGACCACCACGGAGGCGGGCCCGTTGACGGCGGCGATCCCGGCCCGGTCCTCGTACCCGGCCAGCAGTTCGCGCACCTCCTGCTCGGAGGCCTCGACGGCGGCCATCACCCCTCCGGCGGGCAGCGCCTGCATGAGGCGGGCCCGGGCGGCCACCAGGCGGGCCGCGTCGGCGAGGGAGAACACCCCGGCCACGTGGGCCGCGGCGAACTCGCCGACCGAGTGCCCGGCCAGCAGGTCCGGGCGCACGCCCCAGGACTCCACCAGCCGGAACAGGGCCACCTGGAGGGCGAACAGGGCCGGCTGCGCGTTCCCGGTCCGGTTCAGGAGGCCGGCGTCCGTGCCGAACACGACCTCCTTCAGGGGGCGTTCGAGGTGCGGGTCCAGGGCTGCGCATGCGGCGTCGAAGGCGTCGGCGAACACGGGGTGGGCCGCGTACAGTTCGCGTCCCATGCCCGGGCGCTGGCTGCCCTGGCCCGAGAAGAGGAACGCGGTGCGGCTGCGGGGCAGGACCACGCCCGTCGCGGTGCCGGCGTCCGTGGTGTCGGGAACGTCCTCGCCCCGAGCCAGCCGGTCCAGGGCCCGGCGCAGCCCTTCGGGGTCCGCGGCGACGACGGCGGCGCGGTGGTCCAGTGCGGCCCGGGTCGTGGCCGTGGACAGGCCGAGGTCGGCCAGGGAGTGTTCGGGGTGGTCGGCGGTGTGGCGCAGGAGGCGGGCGGCCTGTGCGCGCAGGGCGGCCGGGGTCTTCCCGGACAGCAGCACGGGCGTGCGGCCGGCCGTGGGCCGGGGGGCCGGTGCGGCGGCGGGCTCCGGTGCCGGTTCCGGGTGGGGCGGCTCCTCCAGGACGACGTGGGCGTTGGTGCCGCTGAACCCGAAGGAGGAGACGGCCGCCCTGCGGGGCCGGTCGCCCTCCTTCCACGGGACGGGCTCGGTGAGCAGGCGTACCGCGCCGGAGGACCAGTCGACGTGCGGGGACGGGGAGTCCACGTGCAGGGTCCTGGGGAGCAGGCCGTGGCGCAGGGCCTCGACCATCTTGATCACTCCGCCGACGCCGGCCGCCGCCTGGGTGTGCCCGATGTTGGACTTGAGGGAGCCCAGCCACAGCGGCCGGTCCTCCGGGCGGCCCTGTCCGTAGGTGGCCAGGAGGGCCTGGGCCTCGATGGGGTCGCCCAGGGTGGTGCCCGTGCCGTGCGCCTCCACGGCGTCCACGTCGGCGGGGGCCAGCCGGGCGTCGGCCAGGGCGTGGCGGATGACCCGCTGCTGGGAGGGGCCGTTGGGGGCGGTCAGGCCGTTGGAGGCGCCGTCCTGGTTGACGGCGGAGCCGCGGACCACCGCGAGGACCGGGTGGCCGTTGCGGCGGGCGTCGGAGAGCCGCTCCACGAGGAGCAGGCCGAGGCCCTCGCCCCAGCCGGTGCCGTCGGCGGCCGCCGCGAAGGGCTTGCAGCGGCCGTCGGCGGCCAGGCCGCGCTGGCGGCTGAAGTCCACGAAGGAGGTGGGGGTGAGCATGGTGGTGACGCCGCCCGCGAGGGCCAGGTCGCATTCGCCCTCGCGCAGGGCCCGCACCGCCAGGTGCAGGGCGACGAGGGAGGAGGAGCAGGCCGTGTCCACGGTGACGGCCGGTCCTTCGAGGCCGAAGGTGTAGGACACCCGGCCGGAGACCACGCTGGCCGCGCTGCCGGTGCCGATGTAGCCGTCGACGTCCTCCACCGCCTGCTGGAGCAGGGCGGAGTGGTCGTGGTACATCACGCCGGTGAACACCCCGGTCCGGCTGCCCTTGAGCGAGGTGGGGTCGATGCCGGCCCGCTCGAAGGCCTCCCAGCAGGACTCCAGGAGGATCCGCTGCTGGGGGTCCATGGTGAGCGCCTCGCGGGGCGAGATCTCGAAGAGGCCGGCGTCGAAGAGGCCGATGCCGTCGAGGAAGCCGCCCTCGCGGACGTGGCTGGTGCCCCGGGTGTCCGGGTCGGGGTGGTAGAGCCCCTCCAGGTCCCAGCCCCGGTCGTCGGGGAACTCCGTGATGGCGTCCCCGCCCTCCGCGAGGAACTCCCAGAGCCCCTCGGGGGTGGTGATCCCGCCGGGGAAGCGGCAGCTCGTCGCGACGATGGCGATCGGCTCGTGGCGGGCCTCGTCGAGGTCCCGCAGCCGCTCGCGGGCCTCGTGGAGGTCCGCCGACACCCGCTTGAGGAAGTAGCGGAGCTTTTCCTCGTTGTTGTTCGCCTGGAGGTCAGTCACTGGGGTCACCTTTTGCATCGAGCCCGTACGGGCGGGGGGCCGTGGGGCCCGTGCGGTCGGGGGGCCGTGGGGCCCGCGCGGTCGGGGTGCCGGGAGGGCCGGGGGAACGGCCGCATCGGCGGGGGTGCCGGGAGGGCCGGGGGAACGGCCGCATCGGCGGGGGTGCTGGGAGGGGGCCGGAGTCCGGAGTACGGCGGAGGGGGGGTGCGGGGCGCGCGGCCCCGCACCCGGTGCGGTTCAGGAGATCCCGAACTCCTTGCCGATGAAGTCGAACATCTCGTCGTCCGTCGCGGTGTGGAGCCCGTCCGCGACGCCGCCGGCGTCCGCCTCCCCCTGGCCGGCGGGCACGGCCCACCGGTCCAGGAGCCGGCGCAGGTGCGCCGTGACCGCGTCGCGGGCGTCCGCGTCGTCCGTCGCCGTGCCCTGCAGCTCGGTCTCGATCCGGTCGAGCTCGGCGAGCAGCCCCGTGACGTCCCGGCCGGCCGGGGCGGCCTCGGCCCCCAGGTGGTCGGCCAGTTCGGCGGGGGTGGGGTAGTCGAAGACGAGCGTGGGCGACAGCCGCAGCCCGGTCTCCCTGCCCAGCCGGTTGCGCAGCTCGACGGCGGTCAGCGAGTCGAACCCGAGGTCGCGCAGGGCCTGGCCGGGCCGCACGTCCCGGGGGGAGGAGAGGTCCAGGACCGCGGCCACGTGCTCGCACACCAGGTCCAGCAGCAGGGTGCTCCGTTCGGTCTCGGAGAGCCCGGCCAGGCGGGACGTCAGGTCCCCTGCGGCACCGCCCGGCCGGGCGGCGGCCCGCTCCGCTCCCCCGCCGGCGGCGGAGCGCCGGGCCGGGACGCGGACCAGGGAGGCGAGCAGGGCCGGCAGGGTGCCGGCCGCGGCCTGCCCGCGCAGCTCCGCCTGGTCCAGGCGGACCGGGACGACCGCGCTCTGCGGGTGGGCCGTCGCGGCGTCGAAGAGGCCGAGGGCCTCCTCGGTGCTCAGTGGCAGTACGCCGCTGCGGGACATCCGGCCCCGGTCGGCGTCCGTCAACTCGCCGGTGATGCCGCTGCTTTCGGCCCACAGCCCCCACGCCAGGGACACGGCCGGCAGGCCGGCGGCGCGGCGCTGGCGGGCGAGGGCGTCCAGGAAGGCGTTGGCGGCGGTGTAGTTGGCCTGGCCCGCCGCGCCGAAGACGCCGGCGGCGGAGGAGAACAGGACGAACGCGGAGAGCTCCATGCCGCGGGTGAGCTCGTCCAGGTGCAGGGCGGCGTCCACCTTGGGACGGAAGACGCGGTCGATGCGCTCCGCCGTGAGGCCGGTCAGGATCCCGTCGTCGGTCACCCCGGCCGCGTGCACCACACCGGTCAGCGGGTGCGACTCGGGTACGGCGCCCAGCACCCGGGCGAGGGCCTCGCGGTCGGCCACGTCGCAGGCGGCCACGGTGACCCGGGCCCCCAGGGCGGTCAGCTCCGCCTCCAGTGCGGGCATGCCCTCGGCCGCGGCGCCCCGCCGGCTGACGAGCAGCAGGTGACGCACCCCGTGCCCGGTGACCAGGTGCCGGGCGACGTGCCCGCCGAGCAGGCCCGAGGCGCCCGTGACGAGGACCGTGCCGTCGGCCGTGAACGCGGGTCCGGCCTCGCCGGGCAGGACCGGGGGTCCGGTCCGCGCCAGCCGGGGCACGAGGACCGCCCCGCCGCGTACGGCGAACTGCTCCTCGCCCGAGGCCAGCAGGGCGGGCAGGGCCCGCGCGGACGCCGGGTCGCGGTCGAGGTCGACCAGGACGAAGCGGCCCGGGTCCTCCGCCTGCGCCGAACGCACCAGGCCCCAGATCGCGGCCTGCGCCGGGTCCACCTCCTTGTCGCGGTCCTCCTCGCCGCGCCCCTTGGCGGCGACGGCGTTGCAGGTCAGCACGGCCAGCCGGGAACCGGCGTACCGGTCGTCGGCGAGCCACCGCTGGAGCAGCTCCAGGGCGCGGTGGGCCGTCGCGTGGACGTGGGCGACGGGGTGGTCCCGGTCGGGCTGGACGTCGACGGCCGCGAGGAGGACGGCGGGCGCCGGGCCCTCCCCTGCGCCGTACGGATCCGCCAGGTCGGTGCGGAAGACGACGTCCATGCCGGAGTCCTCCAGTGCCGCGCGCAGTCCGTCGTCGCCTCCGACGAGGGTCCACGGCCCGCCGGGACGGTCCACGGGGTCCTCCGGGGTGAGGGGAAGGGGGGTCCAGTCGAGCCGGTAGAGCGAGTCCTGCCGCCCGTGTGCCCCGCCTGCCTCGGCCAGTTGCTCCGCCGAGACGGGGCGCAGCACCAGGGAGTCGACGGAGGCCACGGGCCGGCCGGCCTCGTCGGTGGCCAGCAGGGCCACCGAGTCGGCGCCGGCCGGGACGATCCTGACCCGCAGGGCGCGGGCGCCGGTGGCGTGGACGGTCACCCCGTTCCAGGCGAAGGGGATCCGCCCGCGTCCGGCGTCGGGCAGCAGGCCGGCGAGGCCGATCGCGTGGAGGGACGCGTCCAGCAGGGCCGGGTGGACGCCGAAGCCGGTGACCGCGGTCTCCTCGGGCAGCCGTACCTCGGCGAACACCTCGTCGCCGCGCCGCCAGAGCCCGTGCAGGCCCTGGAACACCGGTCCGTAGCCGAAGCCGAGCCCGGCCAGCCGCTCGTACGCGCCGCCGGTGTCCAGGGACTCGGCCCCGGGGGCCGGCCATGCGGAGAGGTCGGAGGGCTGCTCCCGGTCTGCGTGGGCTTCCACGGAGACCACACCGGTGGCGTGGCAGGTCCACGGCTCGGTGGAATCTGCGGTCTCGGGGCGGGAGTAGACGTTGACCGTACGGTGCCCGGTCGCGTCGGGCCCGCTGACGACGGCCTGGAGCTGCACGGCGCCGTCCTCGCGGAGCACGAGGGGGGCGCCGAGGGTCAGCTCGTCCACCCGGTCGCAGCGCACCTCGTCGGCGGCGCGCAGCGCCAGGTCGACCAGTGCGGTGCCGGGCAGCAGGACCGTGTCCATCACGGTGTGGTCGGTGAGCCAGGGGTGGGTGGCCGGGGACAGCCTGCCGGTCAGCAGGGCCCCCTGGCCGTCGGCGAGGGGTACGGCCGCCCCCAGGAAGGGGTGCTCGGCGTCCACGAGGCCGGCGGCGGCCACGTCACCGGCCGGGGCGACCGGGGCGAGCCAGTAGCGGCGGTGGTGGAAGGCGTAGGTGGGCAGGTCGACGGGGTGGCGGGCCGGTCCGGCGTGGACGGCGGCCCAGTCGACGGGGGTGCCGTGGACGTGGAGCCGGGCGAGGGCGGTGGTGACGGCGAGCTCCTCGGGGCGGTCGGCGCGCAGGAGCGCGACGGCCACGGCCTGCTCGTCGAGGACCTCCTGGGTGAGGGCGGTCAGGATCCCGCCGGGGCCGATCTCCAGGAGGGTGCGCACCTCCTCGGCGGCGAGGGTGGTGACGGCGTCGGCGAAGCGCACGGCCTCGCGGACGTGGCTCACCCAGTAGTCGGCGGAGCGGAACTCCTCCGCCGAGACCATCCGCCCGGTGAGGGTCGAGACGATCGGGAGCGTCGGGACCTCGAAGGAGACCGATGCGACGACCTCGCGGAACGCGTCCAGCACCGGGTCCATCAGCGGCGAGTGGAAGGCGTGGGAGACGGACAGGGCCTTGGTCTTGCGCCCCTCGACCGCCAACCGCTCCACCACGGACGCCACGGCGTCCTCCGCACCCGAAACCACCACGGACGAAGGCCCGTTGACCGCGGCAATACCGGCCCGGTCCTCGAACC
>NZ_JBIWFZ010000042.1:0-19502 GCF_044763325.1 Streptomyces sp. NPDC096136
GGGGGACCCTGTGGGAGAGTAGGACGCCGCCGAACAATCATTGTGGGAAAGCCCCGCACCTTCTGGTGCGGGGCTTTTCTGCGTTTACGGGCCGGAGGCCGGCGCCTGGCGGCCCTGGTGCCTCACCAGTCGGCGGGATAGCTCTTCAGGGTGCTCGTGTCGAGCGTCCAGCGGCCGGCCGTGACCGTGTCGCCGAAGGCGTAGGGAACCTTCCTGCGGTACCGGAAGCCGTCCGGACCGTCGGACGGGTCGCTGTGCACCGTCACGGTCTTCTTGTCCTTGCGGGGGTCCACGACCACGTAGAGGGGGACCCCCATCCGCGGATAGTCGTGGAGCTTGTCGCGGACGTCCGTCAGGGAGTTGGTACGGGAGACGACCTCCACCACCATCAGGACATCGCGGGAGTTCACGACCTTCGCGGTGTCATCGGTGTCCTCCTCCGCGATGACCATGAGGTCCGGGACCTTCATCAGACCGGTCACCGGATCACCCATGTTCGTGTCGTTGAGGGCCATCACCTCGGGGGTCTGGGCCTCGACCTGGCGGCGCAGCCTCACCACGTTCAGACCGTGGGGAGCCGTGGGGCTCATCATCGTGAGGAAGATCTGACCGTCGGTGGTCTGCACCTTCCACTGGTCTTCCTGGTGTTCGGCCAGCTCGGAGAGTCGTTCCGCGAACTCGTGCAGACGGCGCATCTGCTCCGGGGTGAGGTCGGCCATGGTGTCCTCCTGGTGGGTACCGACCAGCCTAGCGAGGGAGGGCTAGAGCCGGCCCGCTGCCTTGAGGGCCAGGTAGGTGTCCGCCAGGGCCGGGGCCAGGGTGTCCGGGGTGGCGTCGACGACGTGGACGCCGTGGCGGGAGAGCTGGTCGGCCGTACGGCGGCGCTGGGACTGGGTCTGGGTCGCCGCCGCCGCCTCGTAGACCGCGTCCACGGAGCCCCGGGAGGCGGCCATCGACGCGATGTGCGGGTCGGCCACCGAGGCCAGGACCACCGTGTGGCGCTGGGTGAGGCGCGGGAGGAGGGGGAGCAGGCCCTCTTCCACGGGGGCCGCGTCCAGGCTCGTCAGGAGGACCACCAGGGAGCGGCGCGGGGCGCTGCGGAGGACGGTGGAGACCAGGGTGCGGGAGTCCGTCTCGACCAGTTCCGGTTCGAGCCCGGCCATCGTGTTCACGAACGCCGGGAGGACGTCCGCGGCCGCGCGGCCCTGGACCAGGGCGCGGGTGCGGCGGTCGTGGGCCAGGAGGTCCACGCGGTCGCCGGCGCGGGTCGCGAGGGCGGCGAGGAGCAGGGCCGCGTCCATGGCGGAGTCCAGGCGGGGGGCGTCGCCGACGCGGCCGGCCGAGGTGCGGCCGGTGTCCAGGCAGACGAGGATGTGCCGGTCCCGTTCCGGACGCCAGGTGCGGACGGCCACCCCTTGCCGGCGGGCGGTGGCCCGCCAGTCGATCGAGCGGGTGTCGTCGCCGGGGACGTAGTCGCGCAGGCTGTCGAACTCGGTGCCCTCACCGCGCGTCAGGACGCTGGTGCGGCCGTCGAGTTCGCGCAGGCGCGCGAGGCGGGACGGGAGGTGCTTGCGGCTGGTGAACGGCGGCAGCACGCGGACCGTCCAGGGGACGGTGTGGGAGCCCTGGCGGGTGAGGAGGCCCAGGGGCCCGTACGAGCGGATCGTGACGCGGTCCGCACGCCGGTCGCCGCGCCGGGTGGGGCGCAGGCGGGTGGTGAGGCGGCGGCGTTCCCCGGCGGGGACGGTGACCTCGTGGCGGGAGGCGGCGCTTTCGGAGCCGGCCTGCCAGCTGCTGGGGGGCCAGGCGTCGCGGACGCGGGCGCGGAGCCGTCGGGTGCCGGGGTTGGTGAGGGTCAGGTGCACGTCGGCGCTCTCGCCGAGGCGGACCGAGGTGTCCCCCGAGCGGGCCAGCCGCAGGGTGCGGACGGGCGCGGCGAGGGCGTAGTCGACGGCGCAGGCCAGGCCGAGGGTGCCGTTGACGGCGAGGAGGCCCGTCCAGCTCGGTTCGAGGAGGCCGACGGGCAGGCTGCCGAGGGCCGCCAGGAGGGCGGCGCGTCCGGTGAGGGCCATCAGCGGGGGACGGGGACGTGGGTGAGGATCGCCGAGATGACGGAGTCGGCGGTGACGCCCTCCATCTCGGCCTCCGGCCGGAGCTGGACGCGGTGGCGCAGGGTCGGCAGGGCCAGGGCCTTCACGTCGTCGGGGGTGACGTAGTCGCGGCCGGTGAGCCAGGCCCAGGCGCGGGAGGTGGCCAGCAGGGCGGTCGCGCCGCGCGGGGAGACGCCGAGGGTGAGGGAGGGCGATTCGCGGGTGGCGCGGCAGATGTCGACGACGTAGCCGGTGATCTCGGGGGAGACCGTGACGTGGGTGATCGCCTCGCGGGCGGCTTCGAGTTCCTCGGCGCCGGCGACCGGGCGGACGCCCGCGGCGTGCAGGTCGCGCGGGTTGAAGCCGGCGGCGTGCCGGGTCAGTACGCCGATCTCGTCCTCGCGGGAGGGGAGGGGGACGTTGAGCTTGAGGAGGAAGCGGTCCAGCTGGGCTTCGGGGAGCGGGTAGGTGCCCTCGTACTCGACGGGGTTCATGGTGGCGGCGACGAGGAAGGGCTCGGGGAGCCTGCGGGGGGTGCCGTCGACGGTGACCTGGCGCTCCTCCATGGCCTCCAGGAGGGAGGACTGGGTCTTGGGGGGCGTGCGGTTGATCTCGTCGGCGAGGAGGAGGTTGGTGAAGACCGGGCCGTCCTGGAAGGAGAACGCGGCGGTGCGGGCGTCGTAGACCAGAGAGCCCGTCACGTCACTGGGCATCAGGTCGGGGGTGAACTGGACGCGCTTGGTGTCGAGTTCGAGGGAGGCGGCGAGGGCGCGGACCAGGAGGGTCTTGGCGACGCCGGGGACGCCTTCGAGGAGGACGTGGCCGCGGCACAGGAGTGCGACAACGAGACCGGTGACGGCGGAGTCCTGGCCGACCACGGCCTTTCCGATCTCGGTGCGGAGCGCTTCCAGGGAGGAGCGGGCGCTGTCCGTGGTGGCCGTCATGAGGTGCGGACCTCTCTTTCGAGGGCGTCGAGGTGGTCGGCGAGCGCGACGAGTGCCGCGTCGTCGGCGGGAGTGGGGCCGAAGAGAAGGGTGGTGACGTCGCGTCCGGTGTCGGTCAGGCGGGCGGAGACGGCGGCGGTCAGGGTCTCCGGGTCGTGGGCCCGTGCGGGCGGTACGCCGACCAGCGCGGCGAGGCGTTCGCGTGAGGCGGTGCGCAGCACGGTGGCGGCGCGGTCGCGGGCGGCGGCCCTGCGGTAGAGGCGGGCGCGGCCCTCGGTGGTCTCGGAGGCGCGGATGGCGACGGGCAGGTCCTCGGTGACGAGGGGGCCGAGGCGGCGGGCGCGCCAGAGGGCGGCGAGGGCGGCGGCCGCGAAGAGCTGGAGCAGGGCCCAGTACCAGCCGGACGGGACGAGGTCGAGGAGGGACTTCTCCTCGGCGGGGCCGTCGGCGGGCATGTCGGCGGGGGTGGGCAGGTACCAGACGACTTCGGGGCGGGAGCCGAGGAGTTGGAGGGCGAGGGAGGCGTTGCCCTCCTCGGTGAGGCGCCGGTTGAGGAGGATGCGTTCGGAGCCGAGGAGGACGGTGTCGCCGCCCCGGGTGGTGCTGGGCAGGACGAGGAGGGTGGGGTGGCCGTCGCTGGGGTAGCAGCCGGTGGCTCCCGGGAGGGTGGTGGTGTAGCGGAGGCCGTCGCCGGTGGCGGCGCGGCCGGCGGTGGTGGCGGTGGGCAGGGGGCAGCCGGGGTCGAGGTCGCGCTGGTGGGCGAAGCCCTTGGTGCGGGCGGCGGGGGCCAGTTCGGCGAGGGCGGTGCCGGTGGGGGCGACGAGGACGGTGCGGCCGCCGGAGAGGTCGATGGCGGAGCGGATGGCGCGGCGCTGGGGTGCGCCGAGGAGGTCGGGGTCGGCGACGAGGAGGGTGGTGCGGGGGCCTGCGGCCGCGGCGGCCTCGTCGGCGTTGGTGACCACGCGGGTGGTGACGCCGCGTTGCTTCAGGAGCTGCGCGAGGGCGCGGCTGCCGTCGCGGTCGGCGGAGCGGGGGTCGAGGCGGCCGTGGTGGTCGCCGGCCCGGAGTCCGGCGAGGGCGACGGCGGCGACGAGGAGCACCGCGAGCGCGAGCAGCAGCCCGCGGGCCCGTGCCCAGAGCTGGGCGGGGGTGAGCGCGGTGGAGGTGGCGGCGGCCCGCCCGCCACGGCCTCCGGCGGGGGTGTGGGTGGTGGTCCGCCGCTCGTCACCTCCGCGCTCGGGCACGGCGGCGGGGGCCCGTCCCGGGTGCACCGGGCCGGCGGCGTGCGGGCCGACCGGGGCCGGATGCGGGGCCGGGCCGGGCTCGGGGGTGCCGGGGGCGGGCGTGGCTCCGGCGGGGACCTGCGCGGGGGTGGCCGGGGCCGGGCGTAGGGCCGGGCCGGGCTCGGGGGCGGGCGCGGCTCCGGTGGGGGCCTGCGCGCCGGTGGGGGAAGGGCCCGGGACGGGGGTGGGGTCCGCGTCGCGTGGGGTGCGGGACGGCGTGCCGGGGGCGGGTGCGGCTTCGGTGGGGGCCTGCGCGCCGGTGGGTGCGGGGGCCTGCGCGGGCGCGGGGGCGGCCGGGCCGGCGGGGGAGGGGCCCGGCCGGGTGCCGGGGGCCTCGGCGGGCGCCGGGTGGGCCGGGCCGGGGGCTTCGGAGCCCGGGGCGGGGGCGTGGTCGTGGCCGCGCCGGGAGCGGGACGGCGTGCCGGGGTGGCGGCCGGGGGTGGGGTCGTTGTCGGGGGGCTGGGGGTGGCCGGTCATGGGGTGGGTTCCGTCAGGATCGGCCTGGTGCGCTCCAGGGTGAGGTCGAGGGTGCGCAGGCGGGCGTAGGTGTCGGGGTCGGCGGTGCGGCCGCCGTACGTGACGTCGTCGAAGGCGCGGGCGGCCGCGCGGAGGCCGTCGGCGTGGGCGGGAAGGGAGCGCGCGGCTTCCGCGGCGGCCTCGTCGGCGGTGCGGCCGGGGCGGGGGTCGAGGAGGGTGCGTTCCTCCAGGGAGCGGACGACGGCCCGCATGCGCTCGCGGACGGCGTCGTTCCAGCGGCCGGCGGCGGCGTGGGCGTCGGCGGCCGCGCGGTGGTCGGCGGCGCTGCGCGGGCCCTCGTCGAAGAGGGTGTCGGCGCCGCGGGCGGTGCGGCCGGGGGTGCCCAGCCGCCACCACAGGGCGGCGGCGGCCAGGACGACGACGAGGGCGATGGCGAGCAGGCCGAGGCCGCCGCCGGGGGTGGCCCCCGCGGCGCGGTCGAAGAACTCGCCCACCCACTCCCAGAAGCGGTCCAGGGCGCGCTGGAGGAGCCCCGGCTCGTCCTGGTGGTAGATGGGCTTGGCCAGCTCGCGTTCGGCCGCCTCGCGGGCGGCCTCGCGCCCGGTGGTGAGCGGTGGCGCGTCGCCGCCCGCGATGGTGATGAGTCCCCCCGTGCTCATGCGGCGCGTCAGCCTCCGGTGGGGGCCGTCGTGCTGGTGCTGCCGTAGCCCTCGACGCCGGCGGCGCGGGCGAGCTCCAGGTCGAGCGCCTCGCGGCGGATGCGCTGGTCGATGTAGAGGAGGGTGGTGACGCCCGTCTGCATCGGCATGGTGACCGTGGCGCCGACGACGGCGCCGATCCCGGTGATGATCAGGACGGACCATTCGCGGGTGGCGGAGCCGTCCAGGAAGGCGCTGAGGCCGCCGGGGGCCAGGACCATGGCGATGGCCGCGAAGGGCATGACGATCACCGTGGAGGTGATGGTCCGGATGACCCAGGTCAGCAGGCTGATGCCGCAGACGCGCCACCACGCGCCCTTGACCAGCTTGGCGGAGCGCCTGAGGGCGGCGACGGGCGTGCCGCGTTCCAGCATCAGCGCGGGCGGGGCCAGCGCGAAGGTCACGTAGAACCAGGCGAGGAGCACGAGCCCGACGGGTACGCCGAGGGCGGCCAGGGCGGCGCTGCCGAGCAGGATGCCGGGCAGGGCCGGGAGCAGGCCGGCGGCGAGGGAGCCCATGAGCAGCAGGCCGGTGAGGCCGAGCATGCGCCCGGTCAGCGGCCGTACGGCCTTCAGGGTGCTGCCGAGGGTGGAGGCCTGGCCGAGGACGGCGCGGCTGACGGTCGGGGCCAGCAGGGCGGTGACCAGGATCAGCCCGACGATCTCCAGGTAGTACTGGAAGCCGTAGAGGAGCCCGGCGTCGCCCAGGGCGCGGACGGCCTCGCCCGGGGTGGTGGGCTCGGTGGAGGGCGTCGGGAGGCTGTCCATGGTGAGGCGCTGGGCGACGAGCAGCGCGATCTGGGACAGGGCGGCGACGACCAGGCTGACGGAGAGCACGGAGCGCCAGTGGCCGCGCAGGATGCCGACGGCGCCGTCCAGTATCTCGCCGAGGCCGAGCGGGCGCAGCGGGATCACGCCGGGCTTGGCGGCGGGCGGCGGGCCGCCCCAGCCGCCGCCGGGGTTCCCGTAGGCGTACGGGGCGGCGGGGGGCTGCTGTCCGGGCGGGGCGGGGTACGTGCCCCAGCCGGCGTTCGGCTGCGGCTGCTGCTGCGGCGGGGTCTGGCCGGCGTCAGGGCTGCTCCACTGGCCGGGCGGCGGCTGGGCCGCGGACCACTTGGACGCGCCGGAGCCCTCGGCGGGCGGTCGCGGAGCGGCGTCGGGGCCCTGGCCGTCGGACGGGGATCCGGGCGCGGCCCAGCCCGGAGAGTCGTTCATCGTCGCTCCTTCACGTGCACCTGCCGTGGCGGGCGCGCTGGTCGGCTGTCATCGTGCCATGAGGGAGCCCCGTCGTGACCGGCCGTCCCCCCTCCGGATCCCGGTCCGCCCTTCCCTTCAATTGTCGCCCGGATCCGGGGCAGACTGTTCGTCCTGATCGCCACGCAGGTCCGAGGGGCGATTTCCAGCCCTTTTGGCTGTGGGACAGCTCACCGCCAGGTAACGATTAGCTAATGGGATGATGTCAACCATGAAGGGACGCGTCCTCGTCGTCGACGACGACACCGCGCTGGCCGAGATGCTCGGCATTGTGCTGCGTGGAGAAGGTTTTGAGCCGTCGTTCGTAGCGGACGGTGACAAGGCACTGGCTGCCTTCCGGGAGGCCAAGCCGGACCTGGTGCTGCTGGACCTCATGCTGCCCGGGAGGGACGGCATAGAGGTGTGCAGGCTGATCAGGGCGGAATCGGGCGTGCCCATTGTCATGCTCACCGCCAAGAGCGACACGGTGGACGTCGTGGTGGGCCTGGAGTCCGGCGCCGACGACTACATCGTCAAGCCGTTCAAGCCGAAGGAGCTGGTCGCCCGCATCCGGGCGCGCCTGCGCCGCTCGGAGGAGCCCGCGCCCGAGCAGCTCGCCATCGGTGACCTCGTCATCGACGTGGCCGGGCACTCGGTCAAGCGCGACGGCGCCTCCATCGCCCTGACCCCGCTCGAGTTCGACCTGCTGGTCGCCCTCGCGCGCAAGCCCTGGCAGGTCTTCACCCGCGAGGTGCTGCTGGAGCAGGTCTGGGGCTACCGGCACGCGGCGGACACCCGACTGGTGAACGTCCACGTGCAGCGACTGCGCTCCAAGGTCGAGAAGGACCCCGAGCGCCCCGAGATCGTCGTGACGGTGCGTGGTGTCGGCTACAAGGCCGGACCCAGCTGACGTGCAGCCCGGCAAGGCCCGGAGCGGTTCCCGCCGTGGAGCCCTGCGGGGCGGCCGGCTGCTCCAGGACGGAACACCCGGCGGCCCCCTGCTGCGGCTCTGCGTACGCCTCGTACGCCGGCCGCTGCTTCCGGCTGTCCGCATATGGCGGCGCAACATCCAGCTCCGGGTGGTCGCCGCGACCCTCCTGATGTCGCTCGCCGTCGTCCTCGCGCTCGGCTTCGTCGTCATCGCCCAGGTCAGCAAGGGCCTCCTCGACGCCAAGGAGGAGGCCGCGCTGAGCCAGGCCGCGGGAGGGTTCGCGGTCGCACAGGAGAAGGCCAACACCCCCTCCGCCTCCGACGGGGCCGACGCCACCGACAACAAGGTCGGACGCGACGCCAGCACCTGGATGAACTCGCTGGTCAAGCAGCTCGCCAGCGGCGGCCAGACCGCCTTCGAGGTGGCCGCGCTCGGCGCCGGCACCGGTGAGCAGGCCCCCACCAGCCAGGGCGTCAAGGGCGCCCGCGCCTCCGGCAACGTCGACCCGACCGCGAGCGTCCCCCTGGACCTGCGCAAGGCCGTCAACCACAACACCGGCACCTTCAAGACCTTCTCGCAGATCCGGTACACCGCCGGGACCGGCAAGCACCCCGAGCCCGCGCTGGTCGTCGGCAAGCGGCTCACCGACATCAACGGCGACCCGTACGACCTGTACTACCTCTTCCCGCTCACCCAGGAGGAGGAGTCCCTCAACCTGGTCAAGGTCACGATCGCCACCGCCGGCGTGTTCGTGGTCGTGCTGCTCGGCGCCATCGCCTGGCTCGTCGTACGCCAGGTCGTGACCCCCGTCCGGATGGCCGCAGGGATCGCCGAGCGGCTCTCCGCCGGCCGGCTCCAGGAGCGGATGAAGGTCACCGGCGAGGACGACATCGCCCGCCTGGGCGAGGCCTTCAACAAGATGGCCCAGAACCTCCAGAACAAGATCCGGCAGCTGGAGGAGCTGTCCCGGCTGCAGCGCCGCTTCGTCTCGGACGTCTCGCACGAGCTGCGCACCCCGCTGACGACCGTCCGCATGGCCGCCGACGTCATCCACGACGCCCGTGTCGACTTCGACCCGGTCACGGCGCGCTCGGCCGAGCTCCTCGCCGGACAGCTCGACCGGTTCGAGTCCCTGCTCGCCGACCTGCTGGAGATCAGCCGCTTCGACGCCGGCGCCGCCGACCTCCAGGCCGAGCCCATCGACCTGCGGGACGTCGTGCGCCGCGTCCTCGACGGCGCCGAACCGCTCGCCGAGCACAAGGGCACCCGCATCCGGGTCCTCGGCGACACCCAGCCCGTCATCGCCGAGGCCGACCCCCGGCGCGTCGAGCGGGTGCTGCGCAACCTCGTGGTCAACGCCGTCGAGCACGGCGAGGGCCGCGACGTCGTGGTCCGCCTGGCCTCGGCCGGCGGGGCCGTCGCCGTCGCCGTCCGCGACTACGGCGTCGGACTCAAGCCCGGCGAGGCCACCCGCGTCTTCAACCGCTTCTGGCGGGCCGACCCCGCGCGGGCGCGCACCACCGGCGGCACCGGCCTGGGCCTGTCCATCGCCGTCGAGGACGCCCGGCTGCACGGCGGCTGGCTCCAGGCCTGGGGCGAGCCCGGCGGCGGCTCCCAGTTCCGCCTCACCCTGCCCCGCACCGCCGACGAGCCGCTGCGCGGATCGCCGATCCCGCTGGAGCCCGAGGACTCCCGGGGCAACCGGGCCCGGGCCGCCGCCGAGGCCGCCGGACGCACCGCCGCCGCGGGCCCCGGCAGCCACCCCGACGGCCGCGCCGAGCGCGCCGACCGCGACCCGATACCGCCCCGGCCGGCGGTCACCACCGCCCTGCCGGTGCCCGCCGACCCGACGGCGCTGCCCGGCAACGGCGCCCGCGTCGTCGCCCGGCCCGCCGATCAGGGCCCAGCACAGGAGGATGGAAACGGTGCAGGACGCTGACCGCCGCGGGCAGGCACGGCCGGCCCCGCTGAGGAGCGCCCGCCCGCTCCTGGCCCTGGGGGCCGTCGGGCTGCTCGTGGCGGGCTGCGCCTCCATGCCCGACCGCGGCGAGATCCGGCGCGTGGAGGCCTCCCAGGGGGTCGACTCCCAGGTGCGGGTCTTCGGCGTGCCCCCGGCCGACAAGGCCAGCCCGGCCGAGATCGTCGACGGCTTCCTGGAGGCCATGACCGGCGACGACCCCCAGCTGGCCACCGCCCGCAAATATCTCACCGAGGACGCCGCCAAGAACTGGAAGCCCTCCTCGGCCGTCACCGTGCTCTCCTCCGGCCTCGACCGCGTCCCCGTCCAGGGCGAGAAGGACCCCGACGGGCCCCGCTGGAAGGTCACCGGCAAGAAGCTCGCCACCGTCGACGAGCGCAGCGCCTACCAGCCGGAGACCGGCGGCGGCCGCTACGAGGAGTACCTCCAGCTGGTCCAGGTCAACAAGCAGTGGCGGATCGCCACCCCGCCCAGCAGCCTGGTCCTCGGCGAGTCCGACTTCCAGCGCATCTACAAGCCCGTCAACAAGTACTACTTCGCGGGCAACACGCTCGTCGCCGACCCCGTGTACGTGCGCCAGCGCAGCGACCCCGAGTCGCGGATGGACCCCACCACCCTCACCGTGCAGTCGCTGCTCGCCGGCCCCTCCAAGTGGCTCGGCCCCGTCGCCTCCACCGCGTTCCCGACCGGCACCGAACTGCGCGCGGGCACCAAGTCCCTCGCGTACGACGGCCAGAACACCCTGCGCGTCCCGCTCAACGCGGCCGCGGAGAACGTCGCGCAGCCGCAGTGCCAGAAGATGGCCACCCAACTCCTCTACACCGTCCGGGACCTGACGGCCTCCCGGCTGGACCGGGTCGAGCTGCTGCGCTCCGACGGCAAGTCCTCGCTGTGCTGGGTGACCGGCTCGGCCGCGGCGGTCCTCGCCAACCGGCCGTCGTCGCCGCAGCACCAGTACTACGTGGACAAGGACGGCCGGCTCGTGCGGATGGTCCTCAACGCGGGCGCCGACGAGCAGCAGCAGGACAAGCCGGAGCCGGCCCCCGGGCCGCTGGCCACCGCCACCGGGTTCAAGGTGGGCTCGGCCGCCGTGACCTACGACGAGAAGCGCGCCGCGGTCGTCTCCGAGGACGGCCACGGGCTGTACGTCGTCACGATGACCACCGCCGGACCGATGCCGCAGCCGCTGCTGACCAGCAAGAGCGGCAAGCTCACCGCCCCCAGCTGGGACGCCCGCGGCGACCTGTGGATCTCCGACCTCGACCCGCAGGGCCAGGGCCTGTGGCGGGTGCCCGGCGGGACCGGGACCCCGCAGAAGGTGGACGTCGCCGGAATCGACGGGGCGAAGATCAGCGGGCTGAAGGCCTCCGCGGACGGCGTCCGCATCGCGCTGCTCGTCGAGCGGGACGGCGGCCGCAAGAACCTCTACATCGGACGGATCGAGCGCCCCGAGGGCAAGGGGGACCCTTCCAGGGTGTCGGTGCGCGAGCTGCGCCCGGCCGCTCCGCAGATGGCCGAGGTGACGGCGATGAGCTGGGCGCCGCGGGGCCGGCTGCTGGTGGTGGGCCGCGAGAGCGGCGGCGTCGACCAGGCCCGCTACATGCTGGCCGACGGGTCGATGGTCGCGGCCAGCCTGCCCGGGGCGACCGGACTGAGCGCGATCGCCGCCTCCGAGGACGAGGCGAAGCCGGTGGTGGCCTCCTCCACCGAGGACGGCATCGTGTGGCTCCCGCCGGGCGCGCAGTGGCGTACGGCGGCGGCCGGCGGCCGCGCGCCGGTGTACCCGGGCTGAGCCCCGGCGGCCCCGCGCCGCGGAGGGCCGTCCACAGGGGTCGCGCCCTGCCCGGACGCCGGGCAGGGTGGACCTGTGCGGGGGTGGTGGCAGGAGCTGGCCGGGCTGGTCCTGCCCTCGGACTGCGCGGGCTGCGGGGCGGCGCGCCCGCTGCTGTGCGGCGCCTGCCGCGGGGCCCTGGCCGGGGCGGGCGCGGGGCCGGTGCGCCCGGAGCCGCGGGACGGGGGCCCGGAGGGGCTGCCGCCGGTGTACGCGGCGGCCCGGTACGAGGGGCCGGTACGGGCGGTCGTCCTGGCCCACAAGGAGCGCGGGGCCCTTCCGCTGGCCGGCCCGCTCGGCGCCGCCCTCGCGGCGGCCGTGTCCGCGGCGGCCGCGTCCGCTCCCCGCACGGCGGGGGGAGGCGGGGCGGCGGGGGAGCTGGTACTGGTCCCGGTGCCGTCCGCGCGGCGGGCGGTGCGGGCGCGCGGGCACGACGCGGCGCGCCGGATCGCCCTGGCCGCGTCGCGGCGGCTGCGCGGGGCCGGTGAGCCCGCGCGCGTGGCGCCCGTACTGCGGCTGCGGCGGCAGGTCGCGGACCAGGCCGGGCTGGGGGCCCGGCAGCGGCAGCAGAACCTGGCAGGGGCCCTGGAGGTGTGTCCGGGCGGCACGCGGCTCGTGGAGGGGGCGCGGATCGTGGTGGTGGACGACGTGGTGACGACCGGGGCCACCCTCGCGGAGGCGGCCCGGGCGCTGCGCGCGGCGGGGCTGTGGGCGGACGCGGCGGCCGTGGTGGCGGCGCCGTCCGGATCGTTCACCCGGGCCCGATGCTAGAGCTCCGGTGGACTACTCGTACAGAGCAAAATTCTTGTGAATAGATTTGGAACCGCTAGGGAATGCGCATCGTTGCAGGTAGTAAGAGGGACCAACCACCTCGACGGAGGTAGGTTCCGGTAGCGGGTGCCGACAACCGGCATGGAGAGATATGTTCGGTTGTGAGGAACTGGCGATCCTTGGGCCCCCCGGTATCGGAGCGCCAGTCCGCCCGTTTTGGAATCTTCGTGTCAGAGGGGTGTCTCTCTACTCCGAAGTCGGTGGGATGTAGATCTTGCCGATGGGGGAGGAGGAGGTGAAAGTCGCCAAGTCCGAGGCTCCGGTGTTCACCGGAGCCTGGTGCGAAAGGGAGGCGCTTCGCCGCTCGCGGTGAAGGTCTCCGGGAACGGAGTTCTGCGTGGACATCGTCGTCAAGGGCCGCAAGACCGAGGTGCCCGAGCGGTTCCGCAAGCACGTGGCCGAGAAGCTGAATCCGGAGCGGATCCAGAAGCTCGACGCCAAGGTGATCAGCTTGGACGTCGAGGTGTCCAAGGAGCACAACCCGCGCCAGGCCGACCGTTCCGACCGCGTGGAGATCACCCTGCATTCGCGGGGCCCGGTGATCCGCGCCGAGGCCGCCGCCGCCGACCCGTACGCGGCCCTCGACCTGGCTCAGGACAAGCTGGAGGCCCGGCTGCGCAAGCAGCACGACAAGCGTTTCACCCGCCGCGGCAACGGACGGCTGTCGGCGGCCGAGGTCGCCGACCGCGTGCCGGGCGTCGCGACGCTCAACGGCAGCGGCCAGCCGGTCGGTGAGGAGATCGAGGACGGAATTCCGACCACCCGGATCGGATCGCTCGAAGTGCAGGGCGAAGGCCCGCTGATCGTCCGCGAGAAGACCCACCCTGCCCGGCCCATGTCGCTCGACCAGGCCCTTTACGAAATGGAACTGGTCGGCCACGACTTCTACCTGTTCGTCGACTCCGAGACCAAGATGCCGAGCGTCGTCTACCGGCGCCACGCCTACGACTACGGCGTCATCCACGTGGACCCCGACGGGGCGTCCAGCTCGGAGGAGCCGGCCGTCGGCGGTGCCGGCGGAGCGCTCGGAGGCTGATCACCGATCCGTCGCCCCTGCGGAAGCCACGGTGTTTCCGCAGGGGCACCTGTATGACTCGTATGAGCCAAAGGGATTCCGCCAGACCCGCGGGTGACCGCGCGGGCATGGAATCATGGCGGGCAGTCAACCGGCGGCCGCCCCCGCCGGGTTGGCCCAGCAGCCCGGTACATGCAGGGGGAGGAACGATGGCGGACAGCTTCGGGCCGGTGCGCGGTGACGACGGAGCCGGCTGTCGTGCGGTGGACGCGGCGGCGGCCGGCGACCGGGACGGGGCCGGGGAGCCCGCCGGGGAGCCCATCCGGGTGCTCGTGGTCGACGACCACGCCCTGTTCCGGCGCGGGCTGGAGATCGTCCTCGCGCAGGAGGAGGACATCCAGGTCGTCGGTGAGGCCGGGGACGGGGCGGAGGCCGTGGACAAGGCCGCCGACCTGCTTCCGGACATCGTGCTGATGGACGTCCGGATGCCGCGGCGCGGCGGGATCGAGGCCTGCACCTCGATCAAGGAGGTCGCCCCCTCCGCGAAGATCATCATGCTGACGATCAGCGACGAGGAGGCCGACCTCTACGACGCGATCAAGGCGGGTGCGACGGGCTACCTGCTCAAGGAGATCTCCACGGACGAGGTCGCCACCGCGATCCGCGCCGTGGCGGACGGGCAGTCGCAGATCAGCCCTTCGATGGCGTCGAAGCTGCTGACCGAGTTCAAGTCGATGATCCAGCGGACCGACGAGCGCAGGCTCGTTCCGGCGCCCCGGCTGACCGACCGGGAGCTGGAGGTGCTCAAGCTGGTGGCGACCGGGATGAACAACCGGGACATCGCCAAGCAGCTGTTCATCTCCGAGAACACGGTGAAGAACCACGTCCGCAACATCCTGGAGAAGCTCCAGCTGCACTCGCGGATGGAAGCCGTCGTCTACGCGATGCGCGAGAAGATCCTGGAGATCCGCTAGCCCCCGCCGGCCGGGCGGGGACCCGGGCGCTCCGGGCGGGGCCGGGACGGCCCCGGCGGGGCCGCTCAGTCCAGCAGGGCCAGCTCGGCGGTCACCGCGGCCGCCTCGGCGGCGTCCCGCGCCCGCTCCACGCGGACCGCGTCGCAGCCCACCCACTCCGCCGCCTCCCGCAGTGCCCGGGCCATCGCGCCGGCCGCCTTCGGGGTGGTCAGGGAGAGCTGCCGGGCCACCAGCGTGCGCCCCTCGCGGCCCGGGTCCACGCGGCCCTGGAGCCGGCCGCCGGCCAGCAGCGGCATCGCGAAGTACCCGTGTATCCGCTTCGGCTTGGGGACGTACGCCTCCAGGCGGTGGGTGAAGCCGAAGACCCGCTCGGTGCGGGGGCGGTCCCAGACGAGCGAGTCGAACGGGGACAGCAGGGTGGTCCGGTGGCGGCCGCGCGGTTCGGACGCCAGCGCCCCGGGATGGGCCCAGGCCGGTTTGCCCCAGCCCTCCACCTCCACGGGTACCAGCCCGGAGTCCGCGACCACCGCGTCGACCTCCTCGCCCTTGAGGCGGTGGTAGTCGGCGATGTCGGCGCGGGTACCCACGCCGAGGGACCGCCCGGCCAGCGCGACCAGGCGGCGCAGGCACTCGCGGTCGTCCAGGTCGTCGTGGAACAGGGCGTCGGGCACGGCCCGCTCGGCGAGGTCGTAGACGCGCTTCCAGCCGCGCCGCTCGGTGCAGACCACCTCGCCGGTGTCGAGCAGCCACTCCACCGCGATCTTGGTCTCGGACCACTCGAACCACTCGCCGCCGTTCTTGGCGCCGCCGAGCTCCGAGGAGGTCAGCGGGCCGTCGGCGCGCAGCCGGTCCAGGACGGCCCGCGTCGAGCGCTCCTTGTCCTGGAGGACGTGCCAGCGGTGGCCGCGGGCCCGCCGGGCGCGGCGCCGGAAGGAGAAGTGCGGCCACTCCTCGATGGGCAGGATGCAGGCCGCGTGCGACCAGTACTCGAAGGCGTGGGCGTCGGACCAGTACGCCTTCTCCACGGTGTCCCGGCCGACCGCGCCGAGCCGGGCGTACGGGATCAGCTCGTGCGACCGGGCCAGGACCGAGATGGTGTCCAGCTGGACGGCGCCCAGGTCCCGCAGCACCCCGCGCACGCCGGCCCTCCGGTCGGGCGCCCCGAGGAAGCCCTGCGCGCGCAGCGCGATCCGGCGGGCCTCGTCGGCGGACAGGGACACGGCGGCGGTGGCGGTGGTCATGCGCCGCAGCCTAAGGCCGGCCACTGACAACGCGGCCGCTCCCCGACCGCGTGCGACAGCCCCCGGCTAGGCGACGGTCCCGGCGGCCCGCGCCGGCGCCGGCAGGTACGGGAGCCGGGACGCCAGCCCCAGGTCGGCGGGGAGCAGGGAGCCGACCCAGCAGTCGCGCAGGGTGCCGCGGTGCTCCATGCCCGCGCGCAGGACGCCCTCGACCGTGAAGCCGGCCTTCTCGGCCACCGCGCGGGAGGCGGTGTTGCCGACGCCGGCGCGCCAGACCAGGCGGTCGCAGCCGAGCTCGGCGAAGGCCCAGCGGGCCAGGGCCAGCACGGCCTCGGTGGTGTAGCCGCGGCCGCGGTGGGCGGCGGTGGCCCAGAAGCCGATCTCGTACGCGAAGCCACCGCGCGGGTGCAGGCCCAGCGTCGCGACCAGGGGGCCCTCGGGGCCGAGCCGGGCGGCGAAGTTGTACTCCGTCCCGTCCTCCCAGCGGGCGGGCGCGTTCCGCGTGACGTACTCGACCGCGTCCTCCACCCCGTACGGCACGGGGACCGGGATCCAGCGCTGGATCTCCGGGTCCTGGCAGGCCGCGTGGGTCTCGGGGACGTCGGCGGGCACGTGCGGGCGCAGGACGAGGCGCTCCGTGGTCAGGGTGGTCGGTTCCATGACCGGATTATCCGGCCGGTGCCGGAGGCCGACGAACGGTTTTCGACGCAGATGAGGGGAGACCGGCACCTTCCGGGTCCCCCGTGCGTTCTCAATACGGGTGCCCGCTGCCCTGCGGCGATGGCGGACCTCCCGACGCGACCACGTCCTCGCTTACGATGGCCGTTGCGGTGGGGCCCACCTGCCGTGCCCGGCTACGTAAAGTGCCCAGGCCCGACCGGCAAGGAGACCAGCCTCAGTGTCCGTCCTCACCAAGCTCATGCGTGCAGGCGAAGGCAAGATCCTGCGCAAACTGCACCGCATCGCGGACCAGGTCAACTCCATCGAAGAGGACTTCGTCAACCTCTCCGACGCCGAGTTGCGGGCCCTCACGGACGAGTACAAGCAGCGCTACCAGGACGGCGAGAGCCTCGACGACCTGCTGCCCGAGGCCTTCGCGACCGTCCGCGAGGCCGCCAAGCGCGTCCTGGGCCAGCGGCACTACGACGTCCAGATCATGGGCGGCGCCGCGCTGCACCTCGGGTACGTCGCCGAGATGAAGACCGGTGAGGGCAAGACCCTCGTCGGCACGCTGCCCGCGTACCTGAACGCCCTGTCGGGCCTGGGCGTCCACCTGATCACGGTCAACGACTACCTCGCCGAGCGCGACTCCGAGCTGATGGGCCGGGTGCACAAGTTCCTCGGCCTGGAGGTCGGCTGCATCCTGGCGAACATGTCGCCCGCCCAGCGCCGCGAGCAGTACGGCTGCGACATCACGTACGGCACCAACAACGAGTTCGGCTTCGACTACCTGCGCGACAACATGGCGTGGTCGCAGGACGAGCTGGTCCAGCGCGGCCACAACTTCGCCGTGGTCGACGAGGTCGACTCCATCCTCGTCGACGAGGCCCGTACCCCGCTGATCATCTCCGGCCCGGCCGACCAGGCCACGAAGTGGTACGCCGACTTCGCCAAGCTGGTCACCCGCCTGACCAAGGGCGAGGCCGGCAACCCGCTCAAGGGCATCGAGGAGACCGGCGACTACGAGGTCGACGAGAAGAAGCGCACCGTCGGCATCCACGAGGCCGGCGTCGCCAAGGTCGAGGACTGGCTCGGCATCGACAACCTCTACGAGTCGGTGAACACCCCGCTCGTCGGCTACCTGAACAACGCCATCAAGGCGAAGGAACTGTTCAAGAAGGACAAGGACTACGTCGTCATCGACGGCGAAGTCATGATCGTCGACGAGCACACCGGCCGTATCCTCGCCGGCCGCCGCTACAACGAGGGCATGCACCAGGCGATCGAGGCGAAGGAAGGGGTGGACATCAAGGACGAGAACCAGACCCTCGCCACGATCACCCTCCAGAACTTCTTCCGCCTCTACACCAAGCTGTCCGGCATGACCGGTACGGCCATGACCGAGGCCGCCGAGTTCCACCAGATCTACAAGCTGGGCGTCGTCCCGATCCCGACGAACCGCGCGATGCAGCGCAAGGACCAGGCCGACCTCATCTACCGCACCGAGGTCGCCAAGTTCGCCGCCGTCGTCGACGACATCGCGGAGAAGCACGAGAAGGGCCAGCCGATCCTCGTCGGCACCACGTCGGTCGAGAAGTCCGAGTACCTCTCCCAGCAGCTCTCCAAGCGCGGCATCCCGCACGAGGTGCTCAACGCCAAGCAGCACGAGCGCGAGGCCGTGATCGTCGCCCAGGCCGGCCGCCGCGGCGCCGTCACGGTCGCCACGAACATGGCCGGCCGCGGTACCGACATCAAGCTCGGCGGCAACCCCGACGACCTCGCCGAGGCGGAGCTGCGCCAGCGCGGGCTCGACCCGGAGGAGCACATCGAGGAGTGGGCGCACGCCCTGCCCGACGCGCTCGCCAGGGCCGAGGCGGCCGTGAAGGCGGAGTTCGAGGAGGTCAAGGAGCTCGGCGGCCTGTACGTGCTGGGCACCGAGCGGCACGAGTCGCGCCGCATCGACAACCAGCTGCGCGGCCGCTCCGGCCGTCAGGGCGACCCGGGCGAGTCCCGCTTCTACCTGTCGCTGGGCGACGACCTGATGCGCCTGTTCAAGGCGCAGATGGTCGAGCGCGTCATGGCCATGGCCAACGTGCCGGACGACGTCCCGATCGAGAACAAGATGGTGACGCGCGCGATCGCGTCGGCCCAGTCGCAGGTCGAGACCCAGAACTTCGAGACCCGCAAGAACGTCCTGAAGTACGACGAGGTCCTCAACAGCCAGCGCGAGGTCATCTACGGCGAGCGCCGCCGCGTCCTGGAGGGCGAGGACCTGCACGAGCAGGTGCGCTTCTTCATGGACGACACCATCGACGCCTACATCGCCGCCGAGACGGTCGAGGGCTTCGCCGAGGAGTGGGACCTCGACCGGCTGTGGGGCGCCTTCAAGCAGCTCTACCCGATCAAGGTGACGGTGGAGGAGCTGGAGGAGGCCGCCGGCGACCGCGCGGGCATCACCGCCGAGTTCATCGCCGAGTCCGTCAAGGACGACATCTACGAGCAGTACGGGGCGCGCGAGACGGCCCTGGGCGCGGACGTCATGCGCGAGCTGGAGCGCCGCGTGGTCCTCTCGGTCCTCGACCGCAAGTGGCGCGAGCACCTCTACGAGATGGACTACCTCCAGGAGGGCATCGGCCTGCGCGCGATGGCCCAGAAGGACCCGCTGGTCGAGTACCAGCGCGAGGGCTTCGACATGTTCAACGCCATGATGGAGGGCATCAAGGAGGAGTCCGTCGGCTACCTGTTCAACCTGGAGGTCCAGGTCGAGCAGCAGGTCGAGGAGCTCCCGGTGCCGGCCGAGGCGGCCGCCCCGTCGCTGACGAAGGAGCCGGTGCCGTCGGCGCGCCCGGAGATCCGCGCCAAGGGCCTGGACGCCCCGCAGCGCCCGGACCGCCTGCACTTCTCCGCCCCGACGGTGGACGGCGAGGGCGGCGTGGTCGAGGGCGACTTCGACGACGCCAACGGCGGCGGCGACGGCCTGACCCGCGCGGAGCGCCGCAAGGCCCAGAAGGCCTCGGGCGGCCGCCGCCGCAAGAAGTAACCCGCAGTAACCCGCACGCGCACGCGCACGCGCACGCAGGCGCGCAGGCACGCGGGGAGACCCGTCGACCGGGCCCGGACCCCTTGGGGGTGTCCGGGCCCGGCCGTGTTTGGCGGGCCGGGACCGGGGGTGGGCGGGACGTGGGCGGGGCGGTCTCAGGGAGGGTTGGGGGGTTCCCGCCGGTCTCATCGTCCTTCCGTGTCGGGCCGGCCTGTCAAGGGCGCTCCTTCGTCGCGTCGCTGCGCGATGGCCTTCGGCCACCCTTGACAGGCCGTCC
>NZ_JBIWFZ010000043.1:0-13663 GCF_044763325.1 Streptomyces sp. NPDC096136
GTCGTCCTCCTCTCCTCCCGCCCCGGCCGGGTCGCCAAGGAATGGACCGTCGACATCCCCCAGCCCCGCCGCATCGAAGACGCCGACGTCGCGGACCTGTCCCTGGAGATCACCGAACACCTGCGAGGGGAGATCCGCCGCCATGGCCGGCACTGACCTCAGGCCCCGGGCCGCCGCCAACGAACTGGCCGGACTGGACGCGCTCGAAACCCACCACGGCGCCCGTACCCCGCTGCGCCGCGTCCTGCTGGGGAAGGCCCTGCCGCCGGCCCTGGCCGTCGCCCTGGTGCTGACGCTCTGGCAGGCCCTCGTCTGGGCCCGCGTCACCGACGACTACGTGCTCCCGCCGCCCGCCGCCGTCTGGGACAGCCTGGCCGACCTCTGGTTCAAGGGCACCCTCTTCGACATCGTGTGGACCAGCGTCTGGCGCGGACTGTCCGGCTTCCTGCTGGCCCTCGCCATCGGCACCCCGCTCGGCCTGCTCGTCGCCCGCGTCCGCCCCGTACGGGCCGCGATCGGGCCGATCCTCTCCGGCCTGCAGTCCCTGCCCTCGGTCGCCTGGGTGCCCCCGGCGGTGCTCTGGCTGGGCCTGGACGACTCGATGATGTACGCCGTCATCCTGCTCGGCGCCACCCCCTCCATAGCGGGCGGCCTCGTCTCAGGCATCGACCAGGTCCCGCCGCTCCTGCTGCGGGCCGGCCGCTCCCTCGGCGCCACCGGCCTGCGCGGCGCCCGCCACGTGGTGATGCCCGCCGCGTTCCCCGGCTACCTCGCCGGACTCAAGCAGGGCTGGGCCTTCTCCTGGCGCTCCCTGATGGCCGCCGAGATCATCGCCAGCTCCCCCGACCTCGGCCTGGGCCTGGGCCAGTTGCTGGAATCGGGCCGCGAGACCTCCGACATGGCCCGGATCTTCCTGGCGATCGGCCTGATCCTCCTGGTCGGCATCGCCGTCGAACTGCTGGTCTTCGCCCCGGTGGAACGCCGCATGCTGCGCGGCCGCGGCCTGCGGGTGTGAACCCGCCGCCGGCCGGCGGTACGGGCCCGGGTCCGCGGTCAGACCGCGAGGGCCCGGGCCCTCGCCACGGCCTCGTCGTGGCGGAGCAGCACGAGCCGGGCGAGCTCGGGAGCGGCCCCGAGCACCCCGCCCAGGACGTCCGCCCCGGCCGCCGCGGCGCCCGCCGCGATCCGGTCGGGCAGCCGGCCCGGGGCCAGCAGGTAGGGGGCCACCGCCACCCGTCGTACGCCCTCGGCGCGCAGCGCCCGTACGGCGTCCTCGGTACGGGGGAACAGTCCGGCGGAGGCGAAGGCGGGCCGTACGGCGCTCCAGCCGCTGCCCTGCCAGGTACGGGCGATCCCCGCGAGCACGGCGGCCGCGTCGGGGTCGGTGGTGCCGGCGGCCGCGAGCACGACGCCGGTCGTCGCGCGCTCGTGCGGGCCGAGGCCGGCCTCGGACAGCCGGCGCTCCAGCGCGGCCGTCAGCAGGGGGTGGGGTCCCAGGACGCCGCCCTGCCGCACGGCGAGGGGGGCCGGGGCCCGGCGCAGTGCCCCGGGCAGGTCGTGCTTCGCGTGGAAGGCGCGGCTCAGGAGCAGGGGCTGGACCACCACGGCCTGCGCTCCGCCGTCCGCCATCCGGGCCAACTCCCCTTGTACCGAGGGGGAGTCGAAGTCGAGGAAGGCCGTGCCCACCCGCAGTCCGGGCCTCGTCGACCGGATCCGCCGGGTGAGTGCGCGCACCGTCGCCGCGTGCCGGGGGTCGCGGCTGCCGTGCGCGACGAGCAGCAGGTGCTCGTCCATGTCCGGGCTCGTCCCTAGCTCGCGACGAGGGCTGGGACGGGCCAGTAGGGCTCGTCCTGGAGCAGCATCGGGTCGTGGGTGAGGATCGCCCGCTCGTACTGGCTCAGGACGGGCGAGGGCTCGATGCCCTGCGACTCGATCATGTTGTGCCGGCACTGGCGGTAGACCGTCAGCGCGTCGAGCTGGCGGCCGCACCGGTACAGGGCCCGCATGAGCAGCATGCAGAACTGCTCGTGGTTCGGGTTGCGCGAGTAGAGCTCGGTCAGCTCCGGGAGGATCCGCTCGTGGCCGCCGGTGCGCAGTTCGAGGTCGTAGAGCAGGATGAGGGCCGAATTTCTCGCCTCCTGATATCTCGTGGAGGCGGTCTGGCAGATCGGCCCGCCGGTCAGTCCGCCGAATACCGGGCCGCGCCAGCGCGAGAGTCCCTCGCGGAGGTCGGAGATGTCCTGGCGGAGTTCGGGCAGGCTTTCCGTTCCCGTCCTGGCGTGGATGGCGTCCACGGTGTCGAGGAAGAGGTAGGCGTCGAGTTCCCACCGGTCGAAGAGGAACATGTAGCCGGAGGTGCTCGTCACCACCCGCGAGCCCTCGCGCTCCGGCTCGACGGCGGCCAGGGTCCTGCGGACCCGGCTGACCTGCGCCTGGAGGGCGTTCTCGACCTTGTTGGGGGGTGTGGTCCCCCAGAGTTCGAGGATCAGGGAGTCGACCGTGACGAGCGATCCGCCGGCCGCGAGCAGGGCCGCCAGGAGCGTCTGCTGCATGGCGCCGCCGAGCCGTACGGCGACCCGTTGTTTGACGATTTCTATGGAGCCTAGGACTGAGAACAGCAACACAAACATCTCCCCGCGAGATGGAAAGAGAACGGTGTCGTGTGCACTGGCGTCGGGCGGTCGATTCGATACCAGAAGCGAACTCGACATGCTCTGGAACCTTAGTGGACCGATCGGTCCCGACCGTACTTGGTCGGACAGGAGCGTGTCAATGAAGCCCCCGGGAGCCCCCGCGGCGCCCGGGTCCGGACATGCCGAAAAGGCCGTGCAACACGCCCGGGCGCCGGATGCGGGGGATCCAATGGAGGCGCCGGACGTGCTGCACGGCCGAACAGGGGGGAGGGGGCGCCGCCGGGGGGCCGGCGTCCCCCTCCCGTCAGGCGGAGGCCTTCTGGCGGTAGCGGGCGGCGCCCGACAGGGCCACCACGGTCACGGCCAGGGTGATGGCGGTGACGGTCCACAGGCCGGCCCGGTAGGGGGCGATCCCGCCGGTGCTGAGCGAGAAGACGGTCGCGGTGAGGGCGATGACCACGCCGTTGCCGATCTGCGCGCCGGCGTTGAACAGGCCCGAGACCAGGCCCTGCTCGTCCGGCGAGGCGGTGCCGACGGCGGCGATGTTCAGCGCCGGGTAGACCGCGGCGAAGCCGAGGCCGCCGAGCAGCTGCTGGGCGAACAGGGTGATCAGCGGGTCGACCTGACCCATCAGCAGGACCCAGCCGAGGTAGCCGATGCTCAGCAGGACCAGGCCGCCGGTCGCGACCGGCCAGGCGCCGTACTTGGTGACCAGCGCGGCGCCGTAGCGGGCGGTGCCCGCGGTCAGCACGCCGCCGAGGAGGAAGGCGAGGCCGGCCTCCAGCGGGCTCCAGTGCAGCTGCTCCTGGTAGTAGAGGGTCAGGACGAACTGGAAGGAGACGTAGGCGCCGAAGAAGAGCATGGCGACCAGCGAGCGGGTCAGCTGGCCCTTGCGGAAGACGGCGAGCGGGACCAGCGGCGCCGGGTGGCGGCTCTCGACCAGGGCGAACAGGGGGAAGAGGATCGCGGCGGCGATCAGCGAGCCGATGGTCTGCGCGTCGCCCCAGCCGTCACTGGCGGCCCGGCTGAGTCCGTACACGAGGGCCACCGCGCCGGCCGTGACCGTGACGGCGCCGAGGATGTCGAGGCTGCCGCTCTTGCCCTTCTCCTGCTGCGAGGGGACCACCGAGGCGGCGAGCAGCGCGACCAGGAGGCCGGCCACGGCCGGGGCGAAGAGGACGAGCCGCCAGGAGACGCCGGCCATCAGGCCGCCGAGGATCAGGCCGAGCGAGTAGCCGGCGGAGGCCACGGCGAGGAAGGTGCCGAGGGCGCGGTTGCGCGACTGCTCGTCACGGAAGGCGTCGAGCAGGATCGCCATGGCGGCGGGTGCGGTGATGCCGGCGCTGACGCCCTTGAGGAGTCGGGCGACGACCAGCAGCACGCCGTCGTCGGCGATGCCGCCGAGGATGCTGGCCACCACGAACACGGCCAGCCAGCCGATCAGCAGCTTCTTGCGGTTGTAGAGGTCGGCCAGCCGGCCGCCCAGCAGCAGGAACCCGCCAAAGCCCAGCGCGTACGCCGAGACGACCCACTGGAGGGCGGAGGTGGTCATGCCCAGGTCCGCCTGGACCAGGGGGAGGGCGGGTCCCATGCTCGCGATGTCCATCGCGTCGAGGAACTGCACCGCGCACACGACCAGGAGCAGCAGCGGCAGGCTTTTCACCACGGGGGCCGGAGGGGTCACCGCCCGTGCGATGGGAGGGGAGGTCGGGGATGCCTCGGTCATGATCAGACTCCGATCGGAGTGTCGTCGGAAGCAGCGAGCGGGCCAGAGCTATGCCAAAAATGATGGACCGATCAGTCCAGGACTGATCGGTCCATTTCTAGCGCTCACAAACCCCTGTGTCAAACGTATGCTGGGATCCGCGGGGGAGAGGCGAAGGAGTTGAGACATGGCGCGCACACCGGCACCGGGTACGAGGCGGCGGATTCTGGAAGCCTCGGCCAAACTCTTCGGTGAGCAGGGGGTCCGGGCCGTCGGCATGCAGCAGGTGATCGACGCGACCGGCGTCGGGAAGAGCCTGCTCTACCGCGAGTTCGCCAGCAAGGACGAACTCATCGCGGCCTGGCTGCGCGAGAGCGACGCGCAGTGGTGGGAACAGGCCGAGGAGGTCACCGCCCCGCACAGCGGCGACCCGGCCCGCCAGATCCTCGCGCTGATGGAGTTCTTCCAGGACAGCGTCAGGGAACCCGACTTCCACGGCTGCATCTACTACAACACCTCCAGCGAGTTCCGCGACCCCGCCCACCCGGGCCGCGAGGAGGCGAAGCTGCACCTCAAGGGCCTGCGCAACTGGTGGCGCGACAAGGGCGCCCAGGCCGGCGCCGAGGACCCCGACGCCCTGGCCGACACCCTGATGCTGATCGTCGGCGGCACCCTGGCCAACGGCGAGGTGCTCGGCGCCGCCGGCCCCGCCCGCATGGCCCTGACCACCACCGAGCTCGTCCTGCGCCAGTACTGCCCCAACGCCCTCGCGGCCGCCGGGATCTGACCGGCGCCGCCCCGCACGAACGGCCCCGCGGCACCGCAGTGCCGCGGGGCCGGCGTGCGTCGGCCGCCGGGCCCCCTCAGGAGCCGGGGGCACCGGTACGCGTGGGCTGGGCGTGGCGCACCGCCACGCCGTGCTCCTCGTACCCGTCGTTGTAGACGAACGACGAGGGCATCCGGTCGTGGAACTGGTAGTCGGCTTGAATTCGACCGTCGTCGGCGAGCACGAGGATGTCCTGGCCGGACATCTCCATCTCCCCCGTGGCCGCCGTGACCATCACCCAGTTGAACCGGACGACGTCGTGGTGGCCGGTCGCGTTGTGCGAGGACCGGAACTCGTACCCCATCGGGCCGTACACCTCGTGCGTGTAGGCCAGCTGGTCCAGCAGGGCCGCGTGCCCCCGGATCGGGTCCTTGCGGTAGAAGACGTAGACGCAGTCCGGCGCGTACATGGAACGCACCATGTCGCGGCGGCGCTGCGCGTCCTTCTCGTTCCACAACGCGACGTAGCGCGCGAGGAGTTCGTTGGGTCGGGGCAGCATGAAGGGGTACCTCCGGGTTCTCCAGGGACGCCGCCCGCTCAGCCCACCGCGGCGTAGCGCGGCAGCAGCTGGGCCAGGTCGGCCGTGATGGCGCGGGCGTGGGTCCGCAGGTAGAAGTGGTCCCCGGGGAAGGTCCGGCACCCCAGGAACTCCGGCGTCCGCCCGGCCCACGACCGCATGGCCTCGGGCGCGAGGAGCGGATCCCCGCGCCCGGAGTAGGCGACGACGGGACAGCCCACGGCCGCCCCGTCGTCCGAGAAGTCCGCGCACACCGCCCCGTCCGCGCCCATCGCGCGGACCGCCGCCGCCAGCAGCTCCGGATCCTCCTCGACCTCCGGCGGCAGCCCGCCCAGCACGCGCAGCGCCCCCAGCGGGCAGGCCACCAGGTCGGGCGGCGCCGTGAACCCCAGCGGCGCCCACCCCGACACGGCGAGCAGCGACGGCGCCGGCAGGCCCCGCCGCTCCAGCTCCACCGTCAGCCGGTAGCCGAGCAGCGCCCCCATCGAGTGCCCGAACACCGCGTACGGGCGCTCGTCCAACTCGTCCGACAGCACCCGGGCGAGGGCCTGCGCCAGCGGGTCGAGCCGGGTGTACGGGGCCTCGCGGCGCCGCTCCTGCCGGCCCGGCAGCTGCACGGCCTGGCAGCCCACCGAGGCGGGCAGCTGCCCCGGCCACTGCCGGTACATCGGGGCGCCGCCCCCGCTGTGGTGCAGCAGGAACAGCCGCACCTCGGCGTCCGGATCGGCGTCGGCCGGGTGCAGCCAGCGCGAGGCGCCCTGGACCTCGGGCAGCGGGCCCGCGCGCACGGGCTCCCGTACGGCGTCCAGGGCGGGCACGGTGTCCAGGGCGGGCACGGTGTCCACAGCGGGCACGGTGTCCACAGCGGCTACGCCGCGGGCGCGGGCGCGGGCGCGGGCGCGGGTCCGGGCGTCGGGGCGGACGCCGGCGCCGGGTCCGACGCCGCCTCGAACCGCTCCCGCAGCACCCGGCGCAGCACCTTCCCCGTGGGGTTGCGCGGCAGCTCGCCGACGATGTCGTACCCCGTGGGAATCTTGAACCCGGCGATCCGGCCGTTCAGGAACCGCAGGAACTCCCGCGGGGCCGTCGCCCCGGCGTCCGGCCGCAGCACCACCGCGGCGCGTACGGCCTCGCCCCAATCGGGGTGCGGGACCCCGTACACGGAGACCTCCGCCACCGCCGGATGGGCCCGCAGCGCATTCTCGACCTCCGTGGGATAGATGTTCTGGCCCGCGACGATGACGGTGTCGTTGACCCGGTCGGCCAGGAACAGGTAGCCGTCCTCGTCGACATGGCCCATGTCGCCCATCGACAGCCACGCGCCGGACTCCCCGGACAGCGCCTGCGCCGTCACCTCCGGCAGCCGCCAGTACCCGAGGAAGCGGGCCGGGCTGTGCACCACCACCCGCCCGACCTCGCCCGCCGGCAGCGGACGGCCCTCCCCGTCCAGGATCCGCAGCTCCACCCCGGGGACGGCCCGGCCCGCCGAACCGAGCACCCGGCTGTCCGGCGTGTGGTCCTCCGGCGCCAGAACGGTCAGGAAACTGCCCGCCTCCGCCGACGAGTAGCCCTGCGCCAGCTCGCAGCCCAGGACGTCGATGCAGGCCAGCAGCAGCTCGCGGTCGATGGGGGAGCCGCTGTAGACCACCTTGCGCAGGGAGCGGAAGGTCGCGCGGGTCGTGCCCCGCTCGGCCAGCATCATCCGCAGCATCGCGGGCGCCGCCCACAAGGTGGTGATCCGGTGCCGCTCGATCAGCCGGGTCGCCTCGTCGGCCACGAACTGGCGCATCACCACCGTGGTGGCGCCGGCGTTGAACGCGTGCATGAACCAGCCGAAGCCGGCCGTGTGCAGGCCAGGGAAGCAGCTCAGCCCCCGGTCCTCGGGCCGCCAGTCGATCCAGTCCACCCCGGCCGCCCGGGTGTCGGCGATGAAGGTGAAGAACGTCCGCTGCGCCAGCACCACCCCCTTCGGCAGCCCGGTCGTCCCGCTCGTGTACAGCTGCGCGACGGGGTCGTCGAAGCCGGCCGCGCCGGCCGTGGACGGCTCGGTGTCCGGCAGGGGCGCCTTCCAGTCGAGGAACCCGCCCGCCACATGCCGGTCCGAGTCCATCTCCACGACCTCGCGCAGCCCCGGCAGCACCGGCCGCAGCTTGTCCACCAGCGGACGGAACTCCCGCTCCACGAAGAGCAGTTCGGCCTGCGAGTCGCGCAGGACGTGCTCGACCTCGCCCAGCGTGAGCCGCGAGTTCACCGGCACCAGCACCGCGCCGCTCTTCGCGCAGCCCAGCGCCAGGTCGTAGTAGCGCTCCGATTCCCGGCCCAGGTAGCCCACCCGCGATCCGGCCGCGAGGCCCGCGGCCAGCAGCGCGTGCGCGGTGCGGTTGCTCTCCCGGTGCAGCTCCCCGTAGGTGAGCGCGCGGTCCTCGCAGACCACCGCGGGCTGGTCGGGCCGGGTCCGGGCGTGCAGCGCCGCGCGGGCGGCGAGGGTCCGGTCCTCCGTACGGTTGTCCATGGGTCTGTTTCCCTTGTCGGTCGCTCGGACGGTTGAGGGGGCCACGGCGGCCGAGGCGTTCCGCCGTGGCCCCGGTCGGGGGCCCGCAGGGGGCGGCGCTCTCAGGCGGCGGCGGATGCGGCGGCGGGAGCGGCCGCGGCCGTCGCCGGCCCGGAGGCCAGCCGTACGGACAGCAGCTCCGCGAGCTCCTCCACCGACGGGTGGTCGAAGACCACCGACGACAGCAGCGGGATCCGCAGCCGCGTCTGGAGCTGGTTCTTCAGCACGATCGCCGTCAGCGAGTCCACGCCGAGCTCCAGGAAGCTCGCCCGCGTGTCGACGTACTCCGGGTCGTCGACCGCGAGCAGCGCCGCGACCGTCGCGCGGATCAGGGCGACCAGCGCCGTCTGCCGCTCCTCGGGCCCGGCCGCCGCCAGCGACTCCACGTCCACCGGCGCCGCCGCGGCCGCCGCCTGCGCGGTCCGCTCCGCCGCGGCCGCCTCCACCGGTCGGTCCGGGAGGCGGGTGAAGCCCATCCCGGACAGCTCCATCACCGGCCGGCCGTCCTCCTCCAGCAGCAGGACGTCCAGGGTGAACGCCGGGTCCGTCTGCTCCGGGTCCTCGGCGCGCGCGACGCGGGCCGCCGAACGCAGCACCTCCCCGCGCGGCTTCTTGAAGGCGCGCAGCCGGCCCACGCTGGTGGCCACGTACCGGCGGCCGTCGTCGGTGAGCGCCGCCAGGCCGTGCGTCGCACCGTCCAGCAGCGGCGGCGGCAGGTGCTCGGCCCGGGAGACGTCCCCGCCCGACAGCTCGGTCACCGCGAAGTCCGGGCCGTACGACGTCACCGACCGGGCCCGCAGGAACTGCGGCCCGTACTCCAGCCCGGCCTCCGCGTAGGCCGCCTTCACCTCCCCGCCGTCCATCACCCGCGACGGCTCGTCGCCGTCGAGGGCCCCGGTCAGGGCCAGCAGGGTCCGGGCCGGGCCACCGAGGCCGCTGCCCGCATGGTCGGGCTCGGCCGCGACGGAGGCCGTGGCGTGCAGCCGCTCGGTCCCCTCGGGCTCGTCGGCGCCCCGGCTGGAGACCTCCACCTCCAGCCGCCCGTCCGGCCCGGGACGGACCCGGGTCAGCAGCAGCGCCGGCCGGTCCGACAGGAAGAGGGCCTCGTGGAAGCGCACGTCCTCCACCGCCCGGCCGGTGTCGCCGTGCACCTCGTCCTGCACCGCCAGCAGCAGCTCCAGATAGGCCGCCGCCGGCAGGAAGACCTGGCCGCCGATGGTGTGGTCGGCGAGGTACGCCGGCTGCCGGGAGCTGATCCGCGCGGTGAACTCCCGCACCCCGCCGTCCCGTCCGGTCTCCCGCCCGAGCAGCGGATGCCCGTCCCCGCCCGCCCCGCCCCGCCCGGAGGGCCGCGCCGGGAGCCGGTACTCGCGCCGGTCGAAGGCGTAGCCCGGCAGCGGGATCCGCCGGCCCGGCCGGCCCGCGTACACCTCGTCCCAGGCGATGGTCAGCCCCGCCTCGTACGCACCCGCCAGCGCGGAGTCCAGGGCGGCGCCCGTGGTGTCCTTCGAACGCAGGCTGCTCAGCCAGCGGTGCTGCTCCTGCGGCACGCTGCGCCGGGCGAGCGAGGTCAGCGCCGAGGACGGCCCCACCTCCAGGAACACGTGCCGGCCGCGCTCCGCGATGGTGCGCACCCCGGCCGCGAACTCCACCGTCTCGTTGACGTGCCGCACCCAGTACTCGGGCGTCGCCAGCTCCCGCGGATCGGCGATCCGGCCGGTCAGGTTCGACACGATCGGCAGCTGCGGCTCCTGGAACCCGATCCCGCGCAGCACCTCGGCCAGCGGCTCCGACACCTCCGCCATCAGCGGAGAGTGGAACGCCGCCGTCACGTGCAGCTCGGTCACCGTCCAGCCCGGCTCGCGCAGCGCCTCCACCGCCTCGGCCAGGGCGTCCGCCGCGCCCGAGACCACCACCTGCTGCGGGGCGTTGACCGCCGCGACCGCCAGCTGCGGCCACTGCGCCAGCCGCGCCCGGACCTCCTCCGCCGGCGCCGTCACCGCGGCCATCCCGCCCGGCGCCGACACCGATTCGATCAGCCGGGAGCGGGCGGCGAGGAAGGCGACCCCGTCGGGAAGGGTGAACAGCCCGGCCACCGTCGCCGCGACGATCTCGCCGACGCTGTGCCCGATCAGCACGCTCGGCCGCACCCCCCACGACAGCCACAGCCGGGCGAGGGCGTACTCCAGCGTGAACAGCGCCGCGTGCGTGAAGGACGTACGGGCCAGGGTCTCCTCGGCGTCCGGCGCGTCGCCGAACATCACCGCGGCCACGGAACGCCCCAGCAGCGGCGCGAACAGCGCGTCGCACTCGTCGACGCACCGGGTGAACACGGGGAAGCGGCCGTACAGGGCGCGGCCCATGCCCACGTACTGCGAACCCGAGCCGGTGAACAGGAAGGCCGTCTTGCGGAAGGCGTCGGGCTTCCCGTCCCCGCGCGGCGGGGCGCTCCACCGCTCCAGCCGGCCGGCCAGCTCCGCCGTGTCCGCGACGGCGGCCGCCGCCCGGAAGCGGAAGTGCGAGCGGCCCGTGGCCCGGGTGCGGCACAGGTCGGCGAGGGAGGTCTCCGGACGCTCGGCGAGGAAGCGCGCGTACCGCTCCGCCTGGAGCCGCAGCGCGGGACGCGACTTGGCGGAGAGCGTGAAGACCTGGCCGCGCTCCTCCCGTACGTCCTCCCCGGCGTCCTCCCGTACGTCCTCCCGTACGTCCTCCCGCGCGGGGGCCTCCTCGGCCGGCGCGGACGCGGGGGGCTCCTCCAGCACCGCCACCGCGATGGCCCCGGCGACCCCGAAGCCGTTGACCGTGGCCCGTCGTACCGGCGCCTTCCAGGGCCGCTCCTCGGTCGCCACCGTGATCGGGTACGTGTCCCACGGGATCCGCCCGGAGAGGTTGCGCCACACGTGCGGGAAGAAGGCGCCCGCGCGCATCTGCGTGATCACCTTGATCACCGCGCCCAGCCCGGCCGCCGGCTCCATGTGCCCGATGTTGGCCTTCAGCGACCCGATGACCAGGGGATCCTCCCGGTCGTGCGAGGCGCCGAACACCCCGTTGACCGAGCCCATCTCGATCGGGTCGCCCAGAGGGGTCCCCGTCCCGTGCGCCTCGACGTACTGGATGTCGCCCGGCTCCAGCCGCGCGTTCGCCAGCGCCGCCCGCATCACGGCCTCCTGCGCAGTGCCGTTGGGCGCGCTCAGGCCCGCGCTCTCGCCGTCCTGGCCGATCGCCGTCCCGCGGACCAGCGCCAGGACCCGGTCCCCGTCCGCCAGCGCGTCCGACAGCCGCTTGAGGACCAGCGCCCCGCAGCCCTCGGCGCGCGCGTAGCCGTCCGCGCTCTCGTCGAAGGTCTTGCAGTGCCCGTCCGGGGCCAGCATCTGGGCGTGCGAGAGGATCACGTACGAGCGCGGGTTGTGCAGGGTGTTCACCCCGGCGCACAGCGCGATCCCGCACTCGCGCCGCCGCAGCCCCTCCACCGCCAGGTGCAGGGCGGTCAGCGACGCCGCGCACGCGGTGTCCGTCGTCAGGCTCGGGCCGCGCCAGCCCAGGAAGTACGACAGCCGCCCCGACAGGGAGTACGCGCCGAGCCCGGTCGTCAGGCTCCCGTCGAGCTGCTCGTCGGCGAGGCCCTCCAGCTCCAGCGCGAAGTCCAGCGGCGAGGCGCCCACGTAGACGCCGCCGTTCCCGTGCCGCAGGCCCGCCGGATCGATGCCGGCGTCCTCCAGCGCCTCCCACACGGTCTCCATCAGCAGCCGCTGCGCCGGATCGATGAAGGGGGCGTCCTTGGGCGGAATGTTGAAGAACTGCGCGTCGAACGCGTCGATGCGGTCGAGGAAACCGCCCGCGACGGCCGTGACGTCACCCTCGGCCACCTCCGGGACCCAGCGGTCGCGCGGCAGCGGTCCTATTCCGGAACGCCCCTCCCGGAGGAACGCGTCGAGGTCGGATATCGAATGGTTCCCCCCGGGCAGGCGCATGCCGATACCGACCACGGCGATGGGCTCGTGCTTTTCCGAAAGGAACCGCCCGAGTTCCTCCTCCTGCCGGCGGACGGTCTCCTCCGCGGCGTCGAGCCTTTCCTGCAATTCCGGATGTCCCGGCATGGCCGCCGTCCCTCTCTCAGTTCGCGTCGAAGATGTCGGCCAGCACGTCCGAGGCCAGATAGTCGGTCAGCCGCTCGACGGTGGGCTGGTTGAACAGCGCCGTGCTGCTGATGCCCCGGCCCAGCTGGTCCTCGAGGCGCTGCTTGACCATGGTGAGCAGCAAGGACGTCATACCGAGCTCGAAGAAGCTGTCCTCCAGGGGGAGCTCCTCGTCGTCGGGCATGAGCAGCGCTCTCTTGAATTCGGCGACGACGATTTCCTCGAGGACCGTCCGGCGTTCCGTCCGGGGCGAGGTCATTAATAGGTCTGTCATACCGGCCGAGTGAAGCACAGGCCGTGTGACGACCGGCTGACGTCCATCTGACGTGCGAACCCTGTCAGTTGAGCGTCAGCAGTACCGTGGGAACCTCGGAAGCGCAGTGTGAGATCCGGCGTGGAGGAGCCAATCATGCAGACCGAGGCACGGGAAGAACTGCGGGCCAACGGATATTCGTTGCTGCCGGCCGACCGGCTCGTCATCGACGCCGAATTGCGGCAGCACGTGAAGGAACTGGCCGCCGAATGGGAGAACCTGGAGACCGACCGGTACCTGAAGGGCGGATCCCGGTTCCGTGAGCGCGCCTACGACCGCTTCTTCTTCGTGCCCCGCACCGGGGAGGTCCGGCTGCGCCCGCACCGCCCGTACTTCCAGTCGATGAACGCCAACGACTACGCCGGCGGCATCGACCGCGACGTGGCCCCGCTCAGCCGGACCACCCTGGACAACCCGCTCCTGACGCGGCTCCTGCGCGCCAACTTCGAGAGCTTCCCGGTCCCCGAGGAGTCCTGGCTGGACGACCCCTGGGACGTCCAGTGCCACCAGTTCCGGATCATCAGCACCCCCGACGAGACGGGCGAGCCCACCCCCGAGGGCCCGCACCGCGACGAGGTCGACTTCGGCGCGATCCACCTGATGGGCCGCTTCAACGCCGACGGCGGGGAGTCCCAGGTCTACAGCCTGGAGCGGGAGCTCGTCGCCGAGTTCTGCCTGACCGAGCAGATGGACACGATGTTCTGGGCGGACGGCCAGATCCTGCACGCCGTCCGCCCGATCCAGCCCGTGGACCCGTCGAAGGCGGCGGTCCGGGACGTGCTGATCATGGGCTACAAGCACGAGCCCGAGCTGCGGCGCGAAGAGCGCGGCGAGAAGAACGCCGCCTGACATGACGACCACCGAGATCCGCCGTGTCGACCGGGTGGTCATCCGTTTCGCGGGTGACTCGGGTGACGGTATGCAGCTGACGGGTGACCGTTTCACCTCGGAGACGGCGTCCTTCGGCAACGACCTCTCGACG
>NZ_JBIWFZ010000044.1:0-11534 GCF_044763325.1 Streptomyces sp. NPDC096136
CCGGAAGGACAGTGGACTGGCGGAAAGCCCCCGGCCCTCCACGCACCCCGGCCCGGGGGTGCACCGCCCCACCCCCGGCCGAAGCCCCCGCCCCATCTGACAGATCGGCCCCTCCACGGGCCCCCTGGGACCCCGGCCGCCGTAGCCTCCCGGCATGATCGATGCACACACCCACGTCCGCGTCGCCCGCCCCTCCCGCGACCTCGTCGCCGCCGAGCGGTTCTACGTCGACGGGCTCGGGCTCGACGTCCTGTGGCGGACCACGGGACACGTCCCCGGGGAGCACGACCTCGTCATGGTCGGCCCGGCCGGCGGCGGGTGGCACTTCGAGCTCACCCGGGACCCCGAGAACCCGGTCGACCCCGCCCCCACGGTGGACGACCTGTTCGTCGTCTACCTCGGCCAGGCCCCCGACGCCGCCCTCGTCCGCCGCCTCATCGCCTGCGGCGGGGAGCAGGTCGCATCCCACAACCCGTACTGGGACGAGTACGGCGTCACCGTCGCCGATCCCGACGGCTACCGCCTCGTGCTCTGCTCCCGCACCTGGGGCTGAACGGACCCCGCCGCACCCCGTCCCGTCAGCCCACCGACGGGGCGTGGGGCAGGCCGCCGCTCAGGGCGGTGTCGGCGCCCGCGAGGGAGCCCTGGGTGGACTTGGTGGCGCTGCCGGCGGCCGCGGTGGTGACGGCGAGGGCGGTCTTCGTGTCCTGCACCGCCTGGCCCGGGTGGCCGGCGATGTCGACGACGCGCTCGACGACGGGCTGGCCCTGGGTCTCCGTGGAGGGCCCGTCGGCGGCGTGCGCGGCGACGGGGGTGAGGGCGAGGGCGGCGCCGCCGGTGAGGACCAGGGCGGACAGGGTGCGCTTGATGGCAGTCATGCCCGGCCCAACGACCCCGCCGCACCCGGGGTCACCACCCATCCCCTCGTTGGCGTGAAGGAAGTGCTCGTCGTGGAGCCCGCCCTCTCCCGGATCGAGAACGGCCAGCTGGAGCGCAGTGAGGTCGAGACCCTGGCCGCGTACGTCCGGGCCCTGGGCGGCAAGCTGAAGATCGTGGCCGAGTTCGGGGACGAGCAGTACGCCCTCGGGTGATGGGCGTCCCGGCCGAGGCTCAGCCCTGTGGGTCACCGCCCGGCCGAACCGACGGTCCCCCGGCGGCGGGGCCGGGAACCCCCTCAGTCCTCCACCACCAGCGAAGGCGTCGACTTGGTCAGGACCTCGCCTCGGAAGAAGGCCGGGCTGCGGCGTTCGGTGATCAGCATGATGACCACGCCCAGGGCCAGCAGGCCGACACCGATGACGAAGACGCTGCCGACGCCCAGGCCGGGGATGGCGGAGCCGGAGCCGTACGACGGGTCCCAGGCGTCCGTGAGGGTCTTGGTGAAGACCGCCGCCAGCAGCAGGCCGCCCAGGACGGGGAAGACGCCCTTGAAGAACAGGTCGCGGGCGGAGCGGCGCAGGTCGCCGCGGAAGTACCAGGCGCAGGCGAAGGCCGTCAGGGAGTAGTAGAAGCAGATCATCAGGCCGAGCGCGAAGATCGTGTCGGTGAGGACGTTCTCGCTGACCAGGGTCATGACCGTGTAGAACGCGCCGGTCGCGACGCCCGCCGTGACGGTGGCGCGGCCCGGGGTCTTGAAGCGGGGGTGGACCCTGGCGTAGGAGGCGGGCAGGGCCTCGTACGTGGACATGGCCAGGACGGTGCGGGCGACCGGGATGAAGGTGGTCTGGAGCGAGGCGGCCGCGGAGGCGAGGACGGCCACGAAGAGCAGGATGCCGAGGAGCGGGCCCATGACGGGGCCGGCGAGGGCGGCGAAGACGTTGCCGGAGGTCTCCGGGTTGCCGAGGCCCAGGCCCTGGCCGCCGGAGCCGACGGCCATCTGGGCGGCGACGCCGGTGGCCAGGTAGGAGCCGACGAGGACGACCATCGCGATGAGGGAGGCGCGGCCGGGGGTCTTGGCGGAGCCGATGGTCTCCTCGTTCGCGGTGAGGCAGGTGTCCCAGCCCCAGTACATGAAGATCGAGAGCGAGAGTCCGGCGGTGAAGGCGCCCATGGACGGGACCGCGAAGGGGTTCATCCACTGCCAGGAGAAGTCGACGCCGGTGTCGAAGGTTCCGGCGGAGGCCTTCTGGAAGGCCATGGCCACGAAGACCGCGAGGACGACGAGCTGGAGGCCGACGAGGGTGTACTGGACGCCCTTGGTGGCGGTCATGCCCCGGTAGCTGATGGCGGTGGCGGTGGCGATCAGGGTCAGGCAGGTGGCGATGTGGGCGAACTTGTCGTGGTCCAGGGCGGCGATCGAGGGGTTGGACGTGATCTCGCCGGCCAGCAGCCAGAAGTAGGACGTGGCGACGCCGGCCAGGTTGGACAGGACGATGATCGTGGCGATCACCAGGCCCCAGCCGCACATCCAGCCGATCCGCGGGCCGAAGGCCTTGACGGTCCAGGTGAAGGAGGTGCCGCAGTCCGGCATGTCCTTGTTGAGCTCGCGGTAGGCGAAGGCGACCAGCAGCATCGGCAGGAAGCCGGCGAGGAAGACCGCGGGCATCTGGAGGCCGACCTGTCCGGCGGTGGAGCCGAGGGTGGAGGTCAGGCAGTAGACGGGGGCGACGGTGGAGATGCCGATGACGGCGCTGCCCACCAGGCCGACGGAGCCCTTGCCGAGGCCCTTGCCGCGCACCTCGCCGTCGCCCTCGGCGACGCCGCTTACCGTGTCTCCGACCCGAGGCCGCTCGTCCAGCTGTGTCATGTGAAAGGACGGTAGAGGGTGCGATTTCCACATCTGGACGGGTTAAGTCCAGATGTGGACGCAATGAATCACCTTGGAATTTCAATCCACGGGCAGTTTACGACGCGAGATTGCATGATCGTTCCAGGTCCATGCGCTTGATTCGCAGGCACCGAACACGGGGTTCCGGAATGCGGAAACCGCACCGTCGACCGAAATGTCCGTTTAGAAAATTTCCCGAGGCAATTTTCCGCCTACCCGCCCACCCCTCCTACCCTCCTACCCCCTACCCGCCTACCCCGCCCACACGATCGACTGCACCTCGCTGTAGGCGTGCAGCGCGTACGAGCCCACGTCCCGGCCCACCCCCGACCGCTTGAAGCCGCCGAACGGCGCCTCCATGTTCCGGCCGATCGTGTTCACCCCGACCCCGCCCGCCCTCAGCCGCCGCGCCACCCGGAAGGCGCGCGCCGCGTCCCCGGACCAGACGTAGCTGATCAGCCCGTAGTCGCTGTCGTTGGCCAGGGCCACCGCCTCGTCCTCGCCCCCGTCGAAGGGGACGACCACGACCACCGGCCCGAAGACCTCCTCCCGCACCACCCGCATGTCGTTGGTGCAGTCGACCAGCAGCGTCGGGGCCACGTAGAAGCCGCGCCCCTCCCCCACCACGGGCCGCTCCCCGCCGTACGCGATCCGCGCCCCCTCCTTGCGGCCGAGCTCCACGTACGACTCCACCCGGTCCCGGTGCACGGCCGAGATCACCGGCCCGACCAACGTCCCCTTCACCGCCGGATCCCCGACCTTCATGAACGCCAGGTACCCCGTCAGCTTCTCCACCAGCTCCGCGTACACCGACCGGTGGACGATCACCCGGGTCGGGGCCGTGCAGATCTGGCCGCTGTAGAAGGAGAAGGTGGTGCCGATGCCCGTCACCGCCGCGTCCAGGTCGGCGTCCCCGAAGACCACCGCCGCGCCCTTGCCGCCCAGCTCCATCAGCTGCCGCTTCATGGACCGCCCGCAGACCTCCGCGATGCGCTGCCCCACCCCCGTCGAGCCGGTGAAGGACACCATGTCCACGTACGGGGAGTCCACCGCCGCCTCGCCGACCTCCACGGCCCGCCCCGAGACCACGTTCACCACCCCCGGCGGGATCCCGGCCTCCGCCAGCGCCTGCGCCATCCGGAACACCGACAGCGGGTCCTGCGGGGCCGGCTTGACCACCACCGTGTTCCCCATCGCCAGCGCCGGCGCCACCTTGCCCGCCGGATTCGCCCACGGGTTGTTGTACGAGGTGATGCAGGTGACCACCCCGACCGGCTGGCGCACCTCCAGCGCGCCCAGCACGCTCGCCCTCCCCATCGGCCCGGCCTCGGTGACCTGTGGCGGAAGGCCTCGCTCCACCGGCTCCAGCGCCCCCTTCGCGTACCGCCGGAACCGCGACACCCCCACCCCGACCTGCATCCCGCGCGCGATCCCCGTCGGGGCGCCCGTCTCCGCCCGGGCCAGCTCCGCCCACGGCTCGAACTCCCGCTGGATGACGTCCGCGGCCCGGTCCAGGATCGCCGCCCGCTCCTCGGGCCGCGTACGGGACCACGGGCCGAAGGCCTCGGCCGCCGCGCGGGCGGCCTCCTCGACCTGCGCCCGCGAGGCCTCGGGGGCGAGCCCCACCACGGACTCGTCCGCCGGGTTCACCACCTCGTAGTGGCCGCCGTCGGGCTCGACCCACTCCCCGCCGATGTACAGCCGCTGCGCCGGCTCCCCGCTCATCGCGTGCTCACCGTCCTCGTGTCCCGGCCCGACCGGAGCACGATGCCCGGGACCGCGCCGGTCACCTCGTCGTCGCGGATGGTCTCGACCCCGTTGACCCGCACCGACACGATCCCGATCGCCCGGGAGTCCAGGCGCGGGCTGTCCCCGGGCAGGTCGTGGACCAGGGTGGCCGGGCCGGCCTCGATGCGCTCCGGGTCGAAGAGGACCAGGTCCGCGTGCCAGCCCTCGGCGATCCGGCCGCGCCCGCGCAGCCCGAACAGCCGGGCCGGGTCGTCCGTCAGCATCCTGACCGCCTGTTCCAGCGGCACCAGCCTGCGTCCGCGCAGGCAGTCGCCGAGGAACCGGGTCGTGTACGGCGCCCCGCACATCCGGTCCAGGTGCGCGCCCGCGTCGGAGCCGCCGAGCAGGACGTCCTCGTGCTGCCAGGTCTCGGCGCGCAGGGCCCAGGTCGCCGGGTCGTTGTCGGTGGGCATCGGCCACAGGACGGTGCGCAGGTCGTCGTTGGCGCAGATCTCGACGAGGCACTGGAAGGCGTCCTGGCCGCGCTCGGCGGCGATGTCGTTCACGACGCGTCCGCCGAGCCCCTCGTTCTCCTTGCTGTACGTGTCGCCGATGACGTACCGCCCGAAGTCCGCGAGGCGCCGGAATACCCCGGCCTCCTTGCTGTCGGCGCGGCGCAGCATTTCGGCGCGGACGTCCGGGTCGCGGAGCCTGGCGATCCGCTCGGGGACGGGGAGTCCGAGGACCTCCCCCCAGCCCGGGATGAGGTTGAGGGCGCAGAAGGTGCCGAGGGACATGTTCATGGGGGTGAGGATCGGCATGGTCAGCGCCACGATCCGGCCGCCGGCCTTGCGGGCGCGCTCGCTGGGGACCAGCTGGCGCGGGACCCGTTCGGGAACGGCGGCGTCGATGGTGAGCACGTTCCAGTTGAGGGGCCGGCCGGCGGCCGCGCTCATGTCGACGAGGAGCTCGATCTCCTCGTCGGAGAACTGGTCGAGGCAGCCGGCGACGATGGCTTCGAGCTGGGTGCCCTCGTGCTCGCCGACGGCCCGGGAGAGCGCGAGGAGCTCGGCGGGCGCGGCGTGCCGGGAGGCGACGGGGTGGCCGTCGCCGTCGGAGTGGGTGGAGGACTGGGTGGTGGACAGGCCCCAGGCGCCGGCGTCCATGGCCTCGTGGAGCAGGGCGAGCATCTGCTCCAGCTGGGCGGGGCTGGGGGCGGCGTCTCCGGTGGCGGCCTCGCCCATCACGTGGCGGCGCAGGGCGCAGTGGCCGACCATGAAGCCGGCGTTGACGGCGATCCGCCCTTCGAGGGCGTCGAGGTACTCGCCGAACCCCGCCCAGGACCAGTCGACCCCTTCTTCGAGGGCGGCCAGGGCCATGCCCTCGACCTTGCTCATCATGCGGCGGGTGTAGTCGGCGTCCTCGGGGCGTTCCGGATTGAGCGGAGCCAGTGTGAACCCGCAGTTGCCGCCGGCGACGGTGGTGACGCCGTGGTTCATGGAGGGGGTGGCGTACGGGTCCCAGAAGAGCTGGGCGTCGTAGTGGGTGTGGGGGTCGATGAACCCCGGGGTGAGGACCAGCCCGGTGGCGTCCTCGCTGGTGCGGGCCTCCTCGTCGACGGTGCCGGGGGGTGCGATGACGGCGATGCGGCCGTCGCGTATGCCGACGTCCGCGACGCGGGCGGGGGCGCCGGTGCCGTCCACGACGGTCGCTCCGCGGATGAGGTGGTCGAGCATGGGGTTCCCTTCCCGTCCTGGACGGTGGCGGTGTGCGGTGTCGTACCGGGTGCGGGTGGGCCGCTGCGCGGGGCGGGGTCCCCGCCCCGCGGGCTCCCCTATGACGCGGACTGGCGGAAGCGCGTGGTCCGGTGGACCGGGTCCGTGTCGATGTGCGGGATGACGTGCTCGCCGATCAGCTTGATCGTCGTCATCGTGTCCTCGTACGACACCCCGGTCGGCAGGCCGAAGGACAGCTGGTCCGCCCCCGCCTGCTCCCACCGCTTGCACTGCGCCCGCACCTCCGCCGGGTCACCGCAGATCAGCAGCTCCTCCGCGATCAGGAGCTCGATGATCTCCGCGTTGTACTCCGGCAGGGTCTCGGGCCACTGCGGGATCGCCTCCGGCCGCGGGAACGTGTCGTGGTAGCGGAACACCAGCGACTGGAAGCGGTTCATGTTCGCGTTGACGGCGATCTCGACCGCCTTCTCGTGCGTCTCCGCGCAGATCGCCGTCGAGGTGACCATGACGTTGTCGTTCACGAAGGCGCCGATCGCCTTCGCCTCCTGGATCGCCGTCTTGTACTGCTCCAGCACCCACTCCATGTCCGAGACCTTCTGGACGCTGAAGCCCAGCACTCCGAGGCCCTTCTTCGCCGCCATCGCGTACGAGGAGGGGGAGCCGGCGGCGTACCACATGGCCGGGTGGGCCTTGCCGTACGGCTTGGGGAAGATCTTGCGCGGGGGCAGCGACCAGTGCTTGCCCTGGAACCCCTCGTACTCCTCCTGGAGGAACATCTTGGGGAATTCCGCGATGGTCTCCTCCCAGATCTCCTTGGTGTGGTTCATGTCCGTGATGCCGGGCAGGAAGCCGAGGATCTCATGGCTGCCGGCGCCGCGCCCGGTGCCGAACTCGAAGCGGCCCTTGGAGAGGTGGTCGAGCATGGTGACCTTCTCGGCGACCTTCACCGGGTGGTTCACCGGGGCGAGCGGGTTGAAGATGCCCGAACCGAGGTGGATGCGCTCGGTGGCGGCGGCGAGGTAGCCGAGGAAGACCTCGTTCGCGGAGAGGTGGGAGTACTCCTCCAGGAAGTGGTGCTCGGAGGCCCAGCCGTACTTGAAGCCGGACTTGTCGGCCTGGATGACGTACTGGGTCTCCTCGAGCAGCGCCTTGTGCTCCGCCTCGGGGTCGACCTTGGACCGCGCCTCAGGCACGTATCCCTGCACGAAGAGCCCGAATTCCAAGGGGTTCACCGTCCTTAGGTTTCTGACGTTGCGTCAGATTCGATGGGTCCGACTGTTCCACCGCGCGGTGGGGGCGTCAAGAGCGGTGGCGGGCACAACTGACGCTCCGTCAGATGTAGGGCGGGCGGGATCGGGCGGGGATCCCTCAGAGGATGCTGACCCCCGCCATCCAGCCCCCGTCGATGACGAACGGCTGGCCGGTGATGTACGAGGAGTCCTCGGACGTCAGGAACAGCGCCAGCCTCGCGATCTCCTCCGGCCGCCCGACCCGCCCCAGCGGCACCACCCGCCGGTACAGGTCCGCCATCGCCTCCCGCGCCTCGTCCGTGAGCCCGGCCGGATCCAGCAGGCCCGGGTTGGCCATGGGGGTGTCCACCGCGCCCGGGCACATGGCGTTGACCCGGATGTTCTGCGCGGCCAGCTCCAGCGCCGCCACCCGCGTCAGCCCGAGGATCGCCGCCTTCGTCGCCGCGTAGGCGCCCACGTACGCCATGCCCGTCAGGCCCGTGTACGAGGAGGTGTTGACGATCGTCCCGCCGCCCGCCGCCCCGATCTCCGGGGCGACCGCCTTGATCCCGAGGAAGGCGCCGACCTGGTTGACCTGCACCACCTGCCGGAACTCCTCCAACGGGGTCGAGGTCAGCTCGTTGAACCGCAGGATGCCCGCGTTGTTGACCAGCCCGTCGACCCGGCCGAAGGCCTCCTTCGCGACGGCCACGGCGGCCGCCCAGTCCTCCTCCCGGCTCACGTCCATCCGGACGTAGCGCACCCGGTCCCCGCCCCACTCCTCGGCGATCGCCTCGGCGACGGCGGCCCCCTGCTCGTCGAGCACGTCGCCGAGCACCACCCTCGCCCCCTCGGCGGCGAAGAGCCGCGCCTCCTGCTCCCCCTGGCCCCGCGCCGCACCGGTGATGACGACGACACGCCCGTCCAGCTTTCCCACGGTTGCTCCCTCAGTCGGTCGGGTCGGTCGGACGGGTCGGGTCGTTCCGGTCGTCGAGCAGGGGGGCCACCTCGGCGCCGAACGCCGTGATCTGGTCCACCAGCTCGGCGCGGTCGCGGCTGCGGAAGCGGACCTGGATCTGGTCCACGCCCAGCGCCCGGTACTCCCGCAGGGACTCCGCGAGCGCCTCCGCCTTGCCGGTGAGCGTGCGCCGACCCGTGTCCCAGCCGGGCTCGCCGACGTAGAGGGGCTCGGTGATCGCCCCCACCTCGAACGGCCCCTCCACCCCGGCCGCCTCCCGCAGCTCGCGGATCCGGGCGACCTGCGCGGGGATCCGGTCGCGCGGGTCGCCCTGCGGGAGCCAGCCGTCCCCGCGTACCGCGGCCCGGCGGACCGCGGCGGGCGAGGACCCGCCGACCCAGACGGGTATCCGCCGCTGGGCGGGGCGGGGCAGCTGGCCCAGGTCGCGGAAGGAGAACCGTTCCCCCTCGAACTCGGGGAACTCCTCCGGACCGAGGGCGGCGCGCAGCGCGTCCAGGGTCTCGTCGAGGACCGGCCCGCGGCCCTCGAAGTCCGCCCCGAGCGCCTCGAACTCCTCCCGCACGTGCCCGGCCCCGACCCCGAGCACCAGGCGGCCGCCGGAGAGGTGGTCGAGGGTCGCGTACTGCTTTGCGGTGGCCAGCGGGTGGCGCAGGCCGACGATCGCGACGTGGCTCAGCAGCCGCACCCGCTCGGTGATGCCCGCCAGGAAGGCCAGGGTGGCCACCGGGTCGTACCAGACCGTGCCCATGGGCCCGGCGAGCCGGCGCGGGATGGCCACGTGGTCGCAGGTGGCCAGGTACCCGAAGCCGGCCCTGTCGGCGGCCCGCGCCACCGCGGCGAGGTCCGCCGCGCCGGCCGAGGCCTCCCAGGGCTCGGCGTAGATGGTGCTCTGCGACTGGACCGGGAGCTGCATCCCGTACGCCAGCCGGCCTTCCGGAAACACGCGTGCCATGGCCGTCCGTCCCCGTCTCGCGGTAATGGGTGGTGGGTGGTGGTGGTCGCCGTCGTCGTGGTCGCCGTCGGGGTCGCCGTCGTCGTGGTCTTCGCCCGCGGCCGTGCGGGGGTGCGGGGCGGCGGCGACGGACGGGCCGGCGCGGCTGCGCCGCCGGGTCATCGTCGTAGCTGACGGGTCGTCAGGCAAGGGGTCGGGCGGGACCGGCGGCAACGGGCGTGGCCGTTGGCCCCGCCCGGCGCAGCGCCTAGGGTGCGCCCGTGGAACTGATACTGACCCTCGTCAGCGGGCTGGCCTGGACCCTCGTGTACGTCGAGGCGATCCGGGTCGGGCTCCGCGACCGGACGTACGCCATGCCCGTCGCCGCCCTCGCCCTGAACCTCGCCTGGGAGACCACCTACGCCGTCGGCGACCTCCGTTCCGGCCTCTCCCCGCAGGGGGTGGTCAACGTGGTGTGGGCCGCCGCCGACCTGGTGATCGTCTCCACGTACCTGCGCTACGGGCGCGCCGAGCTGCCCGCCTTCGTGACCCGGCCGGTGTTCGCGGCGTGGAGCGCGCTCGTCTTCGCGACGGGCTTCGCCGTGCAGTGGCTGTTCCTGGCGCAGTTCGGCGCGCACGACGCCTCCCGCTACGCCGCCTTCCTGCAGAACCTGCTGATGTCGGGGCTGTTCCTGGGCCTGTACGCCGCCCGGCGCGGACCGCGCGGGCAGTCGCTGCTGATCGCCGTCGCCAAGTGGCTGGGCACCCTCGCGCCGACCGTGCTGTTCGGGGTGGTGGAGGGGTCCGGGTTCATCCTGGGACTGGGCGCGCTGTGCTCCGTCTTCGACCTCGCGTACATCGGGCTGCTGGCCCGGGGGAAGCGGTGGGACGCGGGGCCCGAGGGGGCGCCGCTCAGAAGCCGGCCGGACCCATCGCGATGACCGGGTGGGCCGCCGGGTCCAGGGTTTCCAGGAGCTGCTTCATCGCCGCCTTGGGCAGGCCGACGCAGCCCTGGGAGGGGCCGTCGTGGTCCACGTGGAGCCAGATGTTGCCGCCCCGGCCCCTGCCGTCCGGCATGACCGGGTCCAGCGGGGACACCCCCTGGCGGCGGTTGTAGTCGATGGCCACGACGTAGTCGAAGGAACCGGCGAGGGACTCGCCGTTCACCCCGAGGCCCGTGGCGACGAAGCCGGGGTCCCGGTCGTACGGGAGCCTCGTGCCGGGCGGCGCGGACAGCAGACCGCCCGCGTCGCTGAGGGAGAACACGCCCTGGGGGGAGGTCAGGTCCCCGTAGGCGCGCTCGGTGGACCAGCCCTTGGCGCCGTTGCGGGCCGGCCACTGCCCGGCCCTGACCCAGTCCGCGCCGGGCGCCGGGCGGGTGTACAGGGCGGCGGTGGACTCCGAGGAGTCCTTCGCCTTGCCGGTGACGAGGACCAGCTGGCGCGCCTCGGTCGGGATACGGGCCCGCGTGGACTCGCTGAGGGCGGCCGCCGGGAGCCCCTGGAGGACGTCGGGACGCCGGCCGCCGCGCGCGGCATGCTGCGGGGCGTCGGCGTGGGCGTGGGCCTTGGGTCGGCCGTCGGAACGGGCCGGCGGCACGGGCGCGCCGGGCTGCTCGTAGAGGGCGTGCACCCATCCGGCCCCGAAGAGCAGCAGCCCGGCGGTGGCCACCAGCACCAGCGCCCGGGACGGCCGCCCGGCCGCCGCTCCCCGCCGCCGGGCGGCACCACGGCGACGCCCGCCGCGTTCCGGCGTACGGGCACGGGGGCTGGAGGCGGGACCGGTTCCGGATCCGGCGCGGCGGTGCTTGCTCATCCCCCCGACGGTACATCAGCTCCCCACATCCACCGGCGATCCGGGTTCCGCTTCCGGGCCGGGGTACCCCGATGGCGGGGGTGGGTGCGGGGGGGGGAGGTGCGGGGGGGGTGCGGGGGGGGGAGGTGGGGCCCGGGGTGGTGGGGATGTGGGGCGGGGGCTTCGGCCGGGGGTGGGGCGGTGCACCCCGGGCCGGGGTGCGTGGAGGGCCGGGGGCTTCCCGCCAGTCCACTGTCCTTCCGGTCCGGTCCGGTCCGTCAAGGGCGCTCCCTTCGGTCGCGTCGCTGCGCGATGGCCTTCGGCCACCCTTGACGGACCGGCCCGGCCCGAAACGCCGAAGACTGTCGGA
>NZ_JBIWFZ010000045.1:0-10616 GCF_044763325.1 Streptomyces sp. NPDC096136
CTGCGTGCTGCGGTGATCGGGCGTGAGCTGGCCGGGCTCGGGGGCATGGCCTCCCTTCCGCTGCCGCTCGCCGAGGTCGAGGAGCGGTTGAAGGGCTGGACGGGTCGGCTGGGTGTGGCCGCCGTCAACGGGCCGTCGAGCACGGTCGTCGCCGGTGACGCGGATGCCGTGGCGGCGTTCGTGGCCGAGGCGCAGGGGGAGGGGATCCGGGCGCGTCAGGTGCCGGTCGACTACGCCTCGCACTCGGCGCACGTGGAGCGGATCGAGGCCGAGCTGCTGGAGGTGTTGGGGCCGATCGTCCCGCGCCGGCCCGAAGTCCCCTTCTACTCCACCGTGACCGGCGGTCTGCTCCGGGAACCCGTCCTCGATGCCGCGTACTGGTACCGCAACCTGCGCCGGCCCGTCCGCTTCGAGGACACCGTCGGGCTGCTGCTCGCCAAGGGCTTCGCCACCTTCGTGGAGTCCAGCGCCCACCCCGTCCTCACCCTGGGCGTCCAGGAGACCGCCGAGGCGCTCGGTACTCCCGTTCTCACCACCGGCTCCCTGCGCCGCGACGAGGGAGGCCTCCAGCGCCTCCTGACCTCCGCCGCCGAGCTGTTCGTGCGCGGTACCGGCATCGACTGGGCCTCCCTCTTCGAAGGGACCGGCGCCCGCCGCGTCGACCTGCCCACGTACGCCTTCCAGCGCGAGCACCACTGGCTGCCCGCCGCCCCCGCCGCCACGCCCGCCACGACGGCCGCCGCCACCGGACCGGAGGCGGGCCTCGGCTACCGGGTCGGCTGGAAGAACCTGCGCGCCGACGACCCGGCCGACCGGCTCTCCGGCCGCTGGCTGCTCGTCGCCGCCGACTCCCCCTCCGGCTCCGCGCACGCCGAAGCCGCCCGGCAGGCCCTCGCCTGCCGGGGAGCGGACGTCGAGACCCTCGCCGTCGACCCCGTCCACGCCGACCGGTCCCTCCTGCGGGCGCTCCTCGCCGAAGCCGCCGACCGGCCCGGGGCCCTGCCGCTGAACGGGACCCTGTCCCTGCTGCCCCTCGTCCAGGGCGAGCACCCCGACCACCCCGGCCTGCCGCTCGGCCTCGCCGCCACCCTGACCCTCGCCCAGGCCTGCGCCGACGCCGGCAGTGGGGCCCGCCTCTGGGCCGCCACGGCCGGGGCCGTCGCCGTCTCGCCCGCCGAGTCCCCGTCCCCCGAGGCCGCCCAGACCTGGGGCTTCGGCCGGGTCGCCGCCCTCGAACTGCCCTCCCTGTGGGGCGGCCTCGTCGACCTGCCCGCGCAGCCCGACGCCCGCGCCTTCCAGCTCCTGGCCGCCGTCCTCGCCTCGCCCGCCGACGACGACCAGGTCGCCGTCCGGGGCTCCGGCACCTACGGCCGCCGCCTCGTCCCGGCCGCCGCCGGCGCGCCCGGCCCCCGGACGCCCGGCCCGCGCGGCACCGTCCTGCTCGTCGGCGACCTCGCCACCGCGGCCGGGCCGCTGGCCCGCCGCCTGCTCACCGCCGGCGCGGACCGCGTGGTCCTCGCCGGTCCGGCCGAGGCCCTCGGCCCCGGCGCCCCCGGCTCCGGCACGCCCGGATCCGACGTCTCCGGCTCCGGCACGCCCGGCCCCGACGACCGGATCACCGTCGTCCGCTGCGACCTCGCCGACGACGGCCGGCTCCGCGGGCTCCTCGACCGGTACGCGCCGTCCGCCGTCTACGTCGCTCCGCCCACCGCCCCCCTGACCACCCTCGTCGAGACCACGATCGAGGGCTTCGCGGCGGCCGTCACCGCCAAGACCGGACTGGCCGCCCGCCTGCACACCCTGCTCGGGGCCACCGGCACGGAACTCGACGCGCTCGTCCTGTTCTCCTCCGTCGCCGGCGTGTGGGGCGGCGCCGGCCAGGGCGGATACGCCGCCGGCACCGCCTACCTCGACGCCCTCGCCGAAGCCCGCCGGGGCCACGGCCTGCCCGCCGCCTCCCTCGCCTGGACCCCCTGGGAGGGCTCCCTCACCGGCCCCGCCGCCGAGCAGATGCTCCGCGCGGGCCTGCGGTTCCTGGACCCCGAGCGGGCCCTCGACGCCCTCGACGCGGCACTGGCCGGACGGGAGACCACCGTCGCCGTCGCCGACGTCGACTGGGCGCGGTTCGCCGCCGCCTACACCGCCGCCCGCCCCTCCGCGCTGCTCGACGAACTGCCCGCCGTACGCGCCCTGCGCGCCGCCGAGAAGGCCGCCGCCGACGCCGCCGGAGCCGCCGCGGGAGCCTCCGCGACCCGGATCGCGGGCGCCCTGCGCGGCCGGCCGGAGCAGGAGCAGCGGCGCGAGCTGTTGCGGCTCGTCCGCACCCACGTGGCGGCCGTCCTCGGCCACGCCTCACCCGAAGGCATCGACCCCGAACGGGCGTTCAGGGAACTCGGCCTGAACTCGGTGACCGCCGTCGAACTGCGCAACCGGCTCCGCGAGGCCACCGGACTGGACCTGGCCGCCTCCCTCGTCTTCGACCACCCCACCAGCGCGGCCGTCGCCCGCCACCTCCACGAGCTGGCCTCCGGCACCGGAGCCGAAGGCGAGGCGGACGGGCCGTTCGCCACCGTCCCCGCCGGCGGGGACGCCGAGCCCGTCGCCGTCGTCGCCATGGCCTGCCGCTTCCCCGGCGGCATCGACACCCCCGACGAGCTGTGGCAGCTGCTGCGCGACGGCGGCGACGCCATCAGCACCTTCCCGACCAACCGCGGCTGGGACCTCGACGGCCTCTACGACCCCGACCCCGAGGCGAAGGGCCGCACGTACGTCCGCGAGGGCGGCTTCCTGCACGAGGCCCCCGACTTCGACCCCGAGTTCTTCGGGATCTCCCCGCGCGAGGCCCTCGCCATGGACCCCCAGCAGCGGCTCCTGCTGGAGACCTCCTGGGAGGCCCTGGAACGCGCCGGCCTCGACCCGGCCGCCCTGCGCGGCAGCCGCACCGGCGTCTTCGTCGGCACCAACGGCCAGCACTACATGCCGCTGCTGCAGAACGGCGACGAGGACTTCGACGGCTACCTCGGCACCGGCAACTCCGCCAGCGTGATGTCCGGCCGGCTCTCCTACGTCTTCGGCCTCGAAGGCCCGGCCGTCACCGTCGACACCGCCTGCTCGGCGTCCCTGGTCGCCCTGCACCTGGCCGTGCAGTCGCTGCGCCGCGGGGAGTGCGGGATGGCCCTCGTCGGCGGCGCCACCGTCATGTCCACCCCGGAGATGCTGGTCGAGTTCTCCCGCCAGCGCGTCATGTCCCCCACCGGCCGCACCCGGGCCTTCGCGGCCGGCGCCGACGGCGTGGCCCTCGGCGAGGGCGCCGGCATGCTGCTCGTCGAGCGGCTCTCCGACGCCGAGCGCCACGGCCACCCCGTCCTCGCCGTGATCCGCGGCTCCGCCGTCAACCAGGACGGCGCCTCCAACGGCCTCACCGCCCCCAGCGGCCCCTCCCAGCAGCGGGTCATCCGCCAAGCCCTCGCCGACGCCGGCCTGGAGCCGCAGGACGTCGACGCCGTCGAGGCGCACGGCACCGGCACCGCACTCGGCGACCCCATCGAGGCCCAGGCCGTCCTCGCCACCTACGGCCGGGACCGCGACCCCGCGCGGCCGCTGCGCCTGGGCTCCGTGAAGTCCAACATCGGCCACACCCAGGCCGCCGCGGGCGTCGCCGGCGTCATCAAGATGGTCCTCGCCCTGCGCGGCGGGACCCTGCCCCGCACCCTGCACGTCGACGCGCCCACCCCGCGCGTCGACTGGAGCTCCGGAGCGGTCTCCCTCCTCACCGAGGACCTGGACTGGCACAGGGACGGCACCCCGCGCCGCGCCGCGGTCTCCGCCTTCGGCATCAGCGGCACCAACGCCCACGTCATCCTCGAAGAGGCACCCCGCCCCGACGGGCCGGCCCCCGCCACCGCACCGGAGGGCGACCCCGACGAGTGGGCGGAGGTCACCGTCCCGCTGCTGCTGTCCGCCCGCTCCGAGACCGCCCTGCGCGCCCAGGCGGCCCGGCTGCGCGCCGGACTCGTCGAACACCCCGGCACGCACCCGGCCGACGCCGGATACACCCTGCTGACGGCCCGCTCCCGCTTCGAACGGCGCGCCGCCGTCATCGGCGAGAGCCGCGAGGAGATCCTCGAAGCCCTCAACGCCCTCGCGCAGGACCGGCCGCACCTCGCCGTGCTCCGCGGCTCCGCCGGACCCGGCGACCGCATCGCGTTCGTCTTCCCCGGCCAGGGCTCCCAGTGGCCCGCCATGGCCGAGGGTCTCCTGGACCGCTCCGCCGCCTTCCGGGAGACCGCCGCCGCCTGCGACGAGGCTCTGCGCTCCTACCTGGACTGGTCCGTCATGGACGTCCTGCGCCAGGTGCCCGGCGCGCCCTCGCTCGCCCGCGTCGACGTCGTCCAGCCCGTCCTGTTCACCATGATGGTGTCGCTCGCCGCCACCTGGCGCTCCCTCGGCGTCCACCCGTCGGCCGTCGTCGGCCACTCCCAGGGCGAGATCGCCGCCGCCTACGTCTGCGGCGGCCTCTCCCTCGACGACGCCGCCCGCATCGTCGCCCTGCGCAGCCAGGCCTGGCTCACCCTCGCCGGCAAGGGCGGCATGATCGCCGCATCGCTGGCCCCCGCCGAACTGCGCGCCCGCCTGGAGCGGTTCGGCGACCGGCTGTCCGTCGCCGCCGTCAACAGCCCCGGCACCGCCGCCGTCGCCGGCGAGCCGGCCGCCCTGCGTGAACTCCTCGACGAGCTCACCGCCGCGGGCGTCCACGCCCGGGCCATCCCCGGCGTCGACACCGCCGGGCACTCCGCCCAGGTCGACGCCCTCAAGGAGCACCTCCTGGAGGTCCTCGACCCGGTCGCCCCGCGCACCGGCGACATCCCCTTCTACTCCACCGTCACCGGCGGACTCCTCGACACCGCCGCCCTGGACCGCGACTACTGGTACCGCAACATGCGCGAACCCGTCGAGTTCGAGCGGGCCACCCGGGCACTGATCGCCGACGGCCACGAGGTCTTCCTCGAACCCAGCCCCCACCCGATGCTCTCCGCCTCCCTCCAGGAGACCGTCGCCGACGCCGGCGCCCGGGCCGCCGTCCTCGCCACCCTGCGCCGGGAGAAGGGCGGCGCCCGCTGGTTCGCCGCGGCCCTCGGCATGGCCCACGTCAGCGGTGTGGAGATCGACGCCGACGCCCTCTTCGGCAAGGACTCGCGCCGCGTCGACCTGCCGACGTACCCCTTCCAGCGGGAACGCTACTGGTACGACGTGCCCGCCCGGCGCGGCGACGCCGCCTCCATCGGCCTCCACGAGGCCGGCCACCCGCTGCTCGGCGGCGGCGTCGAACTCCCCGAGTCCGGGTCCGTCGTCTACACCGCCCGCGTCGGCGCCGACACCCACCCCTGGCTCGCCGACCACGCCCTGCTGGGCACCGTCCTGCTGCCCGGCGCCGCCCTCGTCGACCTGGCCCTGTGGGCCGGTCGGCAGTCCGGCTGCGGCCGCCTCGACGAACTGATCCTCCAGGCACCCGTCGTCCTGCCCGACGACGGCGCCGTCGAACTCCGCGTCCAGGTCGCCGCCGCCGGCGCCGACGGCCGGCGCAGCCTCAGCGTCCACTCCCGCGAGGCCGGCGCCGCCCCCGGCTCCCCCTGGCAGCGGCACGCCGAAGCCACCCTCGCCCCCGACGCCGACACCCCGCCCGCCCCGCTGCCCCGGCCCTGGCCGGCCGCCGCGGCCCGGCCCGCCGGACGCCCCGGACCCGACGCGTTCTACGAGGAGTTCACCGCCCGCGGCTACGACTACGGACCGCACTTCCGCGGCTTCCACGACGGCTGGCGCGAGGACACCGCCGTCCACGCCGAGATCGCCCTCCCGCCCCGCACCCGCGAGGCCTCCGCCGGCTACGGCATCCACCCCGCCCTCCTCGACTGCGCCCTCCAGGCCATGAGCCTGGGCGCCTTCTTCCCCGACGACGGCAAGGCCCGCATGCCCTTCGCCGTCCGCGGCGTACGCCTGCACACCGAGGGCGCCGACCGGCTGCGGGTGACCATCACCCCCGCCGGCGAGGACGCCGTCACCCTGCGCGCCACCGACGACACCGGCCGGCCCGTCCTCGACGTCGACGAACTCCTCGTCCGCACCGTCTCCGACGAACAGCTCGCCGCCGCGTCCGCCGCCGCGGGCGGCCGCCACGGCGGCTCCCTGTACGAGGTCACCTGGCCGCGGCAGCACACCCCCGCGGCCCCGCTGCCCGTGCGGACCGCCGTCGTCGGCGAGGACCACGCCGAGGTCCTCGCCGCCCTGGAGACCGCCGGCGCCCCCGCCGACTGGTACCCCGACCTGGCCGCGCTCCTCGCGGCCACCGCCGACGGACCCGCACCCGACACCGTCGCCGTGTCCTTCCCGCACCACCCCCGGCCCGACGCCGCGACCGCCCACGCCACCGCCCACCGGGCCCTGGACCTTGCCCGGGCCTGGCTCGACGCCGGCGACCGGCTCGCCGGCACCACCCTCACCCTCATCACCCGCGGCGCCCTCGCCACCACCCCCGACGAACACGTCACCGACCCGGCCACCGCCACCGTCTGGGGCCTCGTCCGCTCCGCCCAGTCCGAGGAACCGGGCCGCTTCACCCTCCTCGACCTCGACCCGGCCGGCGACCCGGACACCGCCGGCGCCGCCGCCCTCGCCGCCGCCCTCGCCTCCGGCGAACCCCAGCTCGCCGTCCGCGGCGCCACCGTCCGGGCCCCCCGCCTGGCCCGCTCCGGCGACCAACCCGGCGACCTCCTGGTCCCGCCCGCCGGAACCCCCGCCTGGCGGCTCGCCACCAGCGGCACCGGCACCCTGGAGGGGCTGCGCCTCGCCCCCGCCCCCGACACCCTGGCACCCCTGGAGGAGGGCCAGGTCCGCATCGCCGTACGCGCCGCCGGCATCAACTTCCGCGACACCCTCATCGCCCTCGGCATGTACCCCGGCGACCCCGTGATGGGCGCCGAAGGCGCGGGCGTCGTCGCCGAGGTCGGCCCCGGCGTCACCACCGTCGCCCCCGGCGACCGGGTCCTCGGCATGTGGACCGGCGGCTTCGGCCCCCATGCCGTCGCCGACCACCGCATGCTCGCCCCCGTCCCGGCCGGCTGGACCTTCGCCCAGGCCGCCTCCGTACCGGCCGTGTTCCTCACCGCCCACTACGCGCTCACCCGCCTCGCCCGCGCCACGCCCGGCCAGTCCCTCCTCGTCCACGCGGCCGCCGGCGGCGTCGGCATGGCCGCCCTCCAGCTGGCCCGCCACCACGGCCTCACCGTCTACGCCACCGCCAGCACCGGCAAGTGGGACACCCTGCGCGCCCGCGGCCTCACCGACGACGCCATCTCCGACTCGCGCACCACCGGCTTCGCCGACGCGTTCCTCGCCGCCACCGGCGGCCGGGGCGTGGACATCGTCCTCAACTCCCTCGCCGGCGAGTTCGTCGACGCCTCCCTGCGCCTCCTGCCCCGCGGCGGCCACTTCCTCGAACTCGGCAAGGCCGACGTCCGCGACCCCGACGCCATCGCCACCGCCCACCCCGGCACCCGCTACCAGGCGTTCGACCTGGTCCAGGCCGGCCCCGACACCGTCGGCGAGATGCTCCGCGAACTCCTCGCCCTCTTCGAGGCGGGCGTCCTGGAGCCGCTGCCGCTCACCGTCCACGAGGTCCGCCACGCCCGCGAGGCGTTCCGCACCCTCAGCCAGGCCCGGCACACCGGCAAGCTCGTCCTCACCCTGCCGCCCGCCTTCGGCCCCCACGGCACCGTCCTCGTCACCGGCGGCACCGGCACCCTCGGCAGCGCCGTCGCCCGCCACCTCGTCACCGCCCACGGCGTCCGCCACCTCGTCCTCGCCGGCCGCCAGGGCCCCGACGCCGAGGGCGCCCCCGAACTCGCCGCCGAACTCGGCGCGCTCGGCGCCCGCGTCACCCTCGCCGCCTGCGACGCCGGCGACCGCGAACAGCTCGCCGCGCTCCTCGCCGCGATCCCAGGCGACGCCCCCCTCACCGGCGTCGTGCACACCGCCGGCGTCCTCGCCGACGGCACCCTGCCCACCCTCACCCCCGAGGCCCTGGACACCGTCCTGCACCCCAAGGTCGACGCCGTCCTCAACCTGCACGAACTGACCCGTGACCTCGACCTGTCCGCGTTCGTCCTCTACTCCTCCTCGTCCGCCCTGTTCGGCAGCCCTGGCCAGGGCGGCTACGCGGCCGCCAACGCCTTCCTCGACGCCTTCGCCGGCTACCGCCGCTCCCTCGGCCTGCCCGGCGTCTCCCTCGCCTGGGGCCTGTGGGCCACCGACAGCCGCATGGCCGGACACCTCGACCAGAGCGGCATGCACCGCCGCCTCGCCCGGGGCGGGATCATGCCCCTCACCGACACCGAGGGCCTCGCCCTCTTCGACGCCGCCCAGGCCGTCGACAGCCCCCTCCAGGTCCCCATCCGCCTCAACCCCGCGGCCCTGCGCGCCGCGGGCCCCGTCCCCGCCTTCCTCGGCGACCTCGTCGGCGGCGGCCGGGAGTCCACCGCCACCCCCCGGCACACCGGCCCCGCCGACACCCTCGCCGACCGGATCGCCGGCCTGCCCGCCGACGAACGCGAGGAACTGCTCCTCGACGCCGTACGGGCCCACGCCGCGGCCGTACTCGGCCACGGCGGAGCGGAGGACGTCCTCACCGACCGGGCCTTCAAGGAACTCGGCTTCGACTCCCTGACCGCCGTCGAGATGCGCAACCGGCTGGCCGCCGCCACCGGACTGCGCCTGGCCGCCACCCTGGTCTTCGACCACCCCACCCCCGCCGCCCTCGCCGCCCACCTGAGCGGCGCCCTGGCCCCCGCCGGCGACCCGGCCGACGACCCGGCCGCGGCCGACCCCGACGCCCGCGCGGCCTCCGTCCTCGCCGAACTCGACCGGCTGGAATCCCTCTTCGGCGCCCTCTCCGGCAGGGCCGCGGAGGGCGGGGGACCCGACGAGACGGCGCACAAGGAGATCGCCGGCCGCCTCGCGGCCCTCACCGGCCTCTGGAACGGCCTCGGCGGCACACCGTCCACCGGCGACGACCCGGCGGCCGGCTCCGTGGCCGAAGCCATCGAGGACGCCGACGACGACGAGATCTTCGCATTCATCGACGAGCGGTTCTGAAACCGCCGCACAGCACGTGACGGGTGACGAGACATGGCGAACGCGAACGAAGACAAGCTCCGCGCATACCTGAAGCGGGCCACCACCGAACTGCACCGCACCGGCGAACGCCTCAAGGAACTGGAGGGACGGGCCCACGAGCCGATCGCCATCGTCGGCATGGCCTGCCGCTTCCCGGGCGGGGCCGACACCCCCGAGGACCTGTGGGAGCTGGTGTCCACCGGAACCGACGCCGTCTCGCCGTTCCCCGCCGACCGCGGCTGGGACGTCGAGGGCCTCTACGACCCCGACCCGGACGCGGCCGGCCGCTCGTACTGCCGCGAAGGCGGCTTCCTGAACGCCGCCGGAGCCTTCGACCCCGGCTTCTTCGGGATCTCCCCCCGCGAGGCCGTCGCCATGGACCCCCAGCAGCGGCTGCTGCTGGAAACCTCCTGGGAGGCCCTGGAGCGCGCCGGCATCGACCCCCGCTCCCTGCACGGCAGCCGCACCGGCGTCTTCGTCGGCGCCTGGGACGGCGGCTACACCAGCGGCGTCCGCGCCCCCTCCGCCCAGCTCGAAGGCGACCTCCTCACCGGCAGCGTCGTCAGCTTCACCTCGGGCCGCATCTCCTACACCCTGGGCCTGGAGGGCCCCGCCGTCACCGTCGACACCGCGTGCTCGTCCTCCTTGGTCGCCCTCCACCAGGCCGCCCAGTCCCTGCGCCGCGGCGAATGCGACCTCGCGCTGGCCGGCGGCGTCACCGTCATGTCCACCCCCGCCGTGTTCGTCCAGTTCTCCCGCCAGCGCGGAGTCGCCGCCGACGGCCGCTGCAAGGCCTTCGCAGACACCGCCGACGGGTTCGGCCCCGGCGAGGGCGCCGGGATCCTCCTCGTCGAACGCCTCTCCGACGCCGTACGCAAGGGGCACCGCGTCCTGGCCGTCCTGCGCGGCTCGGCCGTCAACCAGGACGGCGCCAGCAACGGCCTCACCGCCCCCAGCGGCGCGGCCCAGCAGCGCGTCATCCGCCAGGCCCTCGCCGACGCCCAGGTCACTGCCGCCGACGTGGACGCGGTCGAGGCGCACGGCACCGGCACGAAGCTGGGCGACCCGATCGAGGTCCAGGCCCTCATGGACACCTACGGCAGCGCCCGCACGGCCGGACGGCCGCTGTGGCTCGGCTCGCTCAAGTCCAACATCGGGCACGCGCAGGCGGCCGCCGGGGTCGCCGGCGTCATCAAGATGGTCAAGGCGCTGGAACACGGCCGGCTCCCCAAGACCCTGCACGTGGACGCGCCCTCGTCCCAGGTGGACTGGACGGCGGGCGCCGTCGGGCTGCTGACGGAGGCCCGCGACTGGCCCGAGGACGGGCGTCCGCGCCGTGCGGGCGTGTCCTCCTTCGGGGTGTCCGGGACGAACGCGCACGTGATCCTGGAGCAGGCTCCGGAGCAGGTGGCGGAGCCGGTGGAGGTGGTGCGGGAGCTGCCGGTGGT
>NZ_JBIWFZ010000046.1:0-10449 GCF_044763325.1 Streptomyces sp. NPDC096136
TCAACACCAGGCAGCAGGGGCGCTATCCGCTCCCACGCCGCATCCGTCAGTTCACCTCGACCCACCACAAGATCAATTATCAGACAGGGCCTAGGCGGGGTCCTGGGTGCTGTTCTCGGAGCGCATCGCGCGGGCCTCCGACTTCAGGATGCGGGCCGACTTGCCCAGGGAGCGGGCCATGTCCGGCAGCTTCTTCGAACCGAACAGCATCAGGCAGACCACCAGGACGATGATCAGGTGCCAGGGCTCCAGGCCGTTGCGGAGCATGGAATACCTACATTCGGGTGAGGGGCGGAGGACAGGGGACGCACCGATGATTCGGGGTCATCGAACAGCGCGGCAAGGGTCCTGTACAAATCTGAAGAAATCCTGAAAACCATCAGGACCGTTAGGCTCGGCGCCATGGGCTGGCTCCGCGCGCTGAAGGACACCGCGCGGGCGGCCGTGACCGTCGAGCGGCGCCGGCTGGAGCCGCTCGTCGCGCTCCGGGCCGCCGCGGGCCTGGCGCTCGTCATCGGGGCCGGGCTGGCCCTCCTCGGGCCGGGCGCGGCGGCGAGTTCCGCGTTCGGGGCCTTCATGGCCGCCATCGCCACCTTCCAGCAGAGCTGGCGCCCGCGCCCCGTGCTCGCCCTCGCCTCCGGGCTGACCCTGGCCGTCTCCACCTTCCTCGGGTACCTGGTCGGCTCGGCCGACCTGGGGCTGTTCCTGCCGATGCTGGCCCTGTGGGCGTTCGGGGCGGGGCTGCTGTGGGCCGCCGGGCCGACCGCCGGGATGATCGCCTCGGGCAACGTCGCGATCATGCTGGTCACCGTCACCCTGCCGACCTCCGTCCCGCAGGCCGCCGGGCACGCCGCGATGATCGCCGCGGGCGGGGTGGTCCAGGCGCTGCTGATCGTGCTCTTCCCCGTCCGCCGCTGGGGCGCGCAGCGCGACGCCCTGGCCGACGCCCTCGCCGCCGAGGCGGACTACGCCCGCCGGCTGCGGCACGACCCCGTCTGCGCCTTCGACCCGGCGCCGTTGATGAAGGCCCGGGACGCGGCCGCCGTCACCGTCCGGCAGGCCCGGAGGCGGCCCGCCGAGCTGCACGGGGCGCGGGGGCTCGCCGAGCGGATCCGGCCCGTGCTGGCCTCGCTCGCCGACCCGGCCGTCGGGGCCCCCGCCGAGGGGCCGGGGCGGGACCGGGTGCGCGCGCTGCTGGACGCCGCCGGGACCGTGCTGGACGCCGCCGCGCACGCGATCCGCCACGGGGACCCCGTACGGCTGCCCGGGCCGGCCCTGGAGGTGCTGAAGGCCCCAGACCCCCCGGAGGTGCTCCGGGGGGCGCCGCTGCGGGCCGCGCGCAGGCTCGCCGCGCTGCTGGAGGACGTCCTGGAGACGGCCGAGCCGGGTACCGGGCGCACCGCCGACCCCGGTGAGGCCCGCCTGCGGCCCACCGTGCCGGCCCTGGTGCCGCTGGTGCTGAAGGCCGTACGGGCCGAGCTGCGGCCGGACTCGCCGGTCCTGCGGCACGCCGTCCGGGTGACGGGGGCGGCGTGCGCGGGGTACCTGATCGGGCAGGCGCTGCCGTTCGGGCACGGCTACTGGGCGCCGATGACCTCGGTGATGGTGATGCGGCCCGACTTCACCCAGACCTGGTCGCGGGCCGTCGCCCGCTTCGCCGGGACGCTGGTGGGGGTGGGCGCGGCCACCGGCGTCGTCCAGCTGTTCCATCCGGGGACGTACCTGTCGGGGCTGCTCGCCGTGGTCAGCGCGGGGCTGATGTACGCGCTGATGCGCACCGGGTACGCCGTCACGCAGGTCTTCGTCTCGGCGTACGTGGTCTTCCTGCTGGGCATGGGGGGCGTCGGCTGGGACCAGACGGTCCCCGACCGGATCGCGCTCACCCTGGTCGGCGGGGTCCTCGCGATGCTGGCGTACGCCGTCTACCCGGCCTGGGAGACCCCGCGGCTGCGCACCCGGCTGGCGGACTGGCTCGCCGCCGACGGGCGGTACGCGGCCGCCGTGCTCGGGCCGTACGCCGATCCGGCCGGGGCCCGGCGCGAGGAGGTGCGCGAGGCCCTGCTGGCGGCCCGCGACGCCCGCATCGCCTGGCAGGAGGCGCTGGCGCGGGCGGAGGGGGAGCCGGTGCGCCACCGGGGCCTGTCCCGGGCGGCCGCCGACGGCGCCGGGGAGGCGGTGGCCGGGTTCGGGCGGGGCGCCATGCTGCTGGAGGCGCACCTCCCCGACCGGGCCCACGACCCCGTGCCGGGGGCGGCCGAGCTCGCGGAGGCGCTGCGCGGGGCGACCGCGGCGGGGGCGAGGGCGGTGCGGGAGCGCCGGGTTCCGCAATGGGAGCAGGTGCGCGCGCTGCTGGACGGGGGGAACCGCCTGCCGGAATCGGGCGTCGTACGCCAGGCGGCGGAGCGGCTGCTGGACTCTCTGGACGAGGTCGCCCAGGCACTCCGCCCCTGACAGTGATCACTGCGGTACCCCGCGTGCACGTGCATCTGCCCATGCATGCGGTGGTGAACACAGCTATGATCCGGTGGAGTTGACATCTGCACTATCGGGGGCTTCCTGTGGACCACGCGTACAACGGGACGGCAGCTGCAGAACTCACTTCCCTGTATGAGCTGACCTGGCAGAAGAGCAGACACAGCAACTCGCAGGGATCCTGCGTGGAGTTCGCCAGACTGCCCGGCGGCGACGTCGCCATGCGCAACTCGCGGTTCCCCGACGGTCCGGCGCTCGTCTACACGCCGGCCGAGATAGAGGCGCTGCTCCTGGGCGTCAAGGACGGCGAGTTCGACCATCTGATCGGCTGAACGGAACGGCGCCAAGGATCAGGCCATGCACGTGCACTGGCCGGGACTGATCGAAAGGATCAGGCCCGGCCAGTGGTGCGTCGCGCGGCGAGCGGTCAGTCCTGGAGCAGGAACAGCGCCCAGACCACCTTGCCGGTGAGCCGGCCCGCGAGCGGGTGCCAGCCCCAGCTGTCGCTGTAGGAGTCCACCAGGAACAGTCCGCGCCCCGACTCCAGGTCGCAGTTCTCGTCCGTGCGCTCGGGCGCGAACGAGCCCCCCGGCCGGTCCTCGCTCGGGTCCCGCACCGCGCACACCAGCCGCGTGCTCCACCGCATCAGGTGCAGCCGCACCGCCGCCGACTCCGGCTGCTCGCCCCCGCAGGGCCGCGCGTCGTCGGGGAGGGCGTGGCGCAGCGCGTTGGTGACGAGTTCGGAGACCACCAGCGCGACGTCGTCGAAGCGGTCGTCCAGGTCCCACTGGGACAAGGTCGATCTGGTGAAGGAGCGGGCGCCCCGCACCGCTTCGAAGCGGGCCGGCAGGGCGCAGGAGGCGGACCCGGAGACGGCCGTGGGATCGACCGGGGGCAGCCCCTGCCGTAACGGCTCGAGCATGACCGATCCAATCGTCCCCATGCGAGGCACTCCCGGGATTCGCGGACGAAGCGGTCGGCTCCGGCCAAAGAGAACTGCGGGGTGGGTCCGGCGCCGGCGCGAAGAGCACGCAGGTGCGCGGCACCATCGTTCCGAATGCGGAAGCCGGATGCAAGGGCAGATGCACGTGCACGCGCCGGACCTGTCCACTCCCGTGACGGTTCTTGCTCATTTCTTCCTACGCATACTTACGGACTTCTTTTCCGGGACGCCGGATTCCGTTACAGAACGAGTACGGGCCGATGCGTTTTGGTGGCAGACTGCGGCACCGGGGATACGGGGGCCCCGACGAGGCACGCGCACACCACGCGCACACCATTGCGATGGGGAGGGCAGGACTAGTGACCGCAGAAGCCAGCGGTTCTGTGGTGCGCCGCATCCTCCTGGGCTCACAGCTCAGGCGACTCCGAGAATCCCGCGGCATCACCCGTGAGGCGGCCGGCTACTCGATCCGCGCATCCGAATCGAAGATCAGCCGCTTGGAGTTGGGAAGGGTGAGCTTCAAGGCCAGGGACGTCGAAGACCTGCTGACCCTCTACGGGGTCACGGACGGCGCGGAGCGTGAGTCCCTCCTGGGACTGGTGCGCGAGGCGAACGCGGCGGGCTGGTGGCACAGCTACGGCGACGTGCTCCCCGGGTGGTTCCAGACCTACGTCGGCCTGGAGGGCGCCGCCTCCCTCATCCGCATCTACGAGGTCCAGTTCGTCCACGGCCTCCTCCAGACCGAGGCCTACGCCCAGGCCGTCGTCAAGCGCGGCATGCCCAACGCCTCCGCCGCCGAGATCGACCGCCGCGTCGCGCTGCGCCTGGAGCGCCAGAAGGTCCTCGTCTCCGAGAACGCGCCCGTCTTCCACGCCGTCCTCGACGAGGCGGCCCTGCGCCGCCCCTACGGCGACCGCGACGTGATGCGCGGCCAGCTGGAACACCTGATCGAGATCAGCCAGCGACCCAACGTGCAGCTCCAGGTGATGCCCTTCTCCTTCGGCGGACACGCCGGCGAGAGCGGCGCCTTCACCCTGCTGCGCTTCCCCGAGTCCGACCTGCAGGACATCGTCTACCTGGAGCAGCTCACCAGCGCGCTCTACCTGGACAAGGAGGAGGAGGTCGGCCAGTACGCACGGGCGATGGAACGGCTCCAGGCCGACTGCCCCGACCCCGACCGGACCCGGGATCTCCTGCGCGGACTGCTCCAACTGTCTTGAACCGCACGTACTATGACGTCTGATCAGTGCTCGACGAAGAACGATCGGTCTCCGGTGCAGCGCAAGGGTGCGCGCTCGCAGTAAGGGATGGCATGTCCATATTCACCGACCTGGCTCACCAGTACATAGACGGCGAATGGCTGGCCGGCACCGGTTCGTGGGACATCATCGACGTCAACCCGTACAACGGGGAGAAGCTCGCGGCCATCACCGTGGCCACCGTCGAGCAGGTCGACCGGGCCTACCGCGCGGCCGAGCGGGCCCAGCGGGACTGGGCCGCCACCAGCCCCTACGCGAGACGCACCGTCCTGGAGCGCGCCCTGCGGATCACCGAGGAGCGCCAGAAGGAGATCGTCGAGGCGATGATCGACGAGCTCGGCGGGACCCGTCCCAAGGCCGAGTACGAGGTCCACCTCGCGATGGAGTTCCTGCGCGAGGCGGTCCAGCTGGCCGTCCGGCCCGAGGGCCGCATCCTGCCCTCGCCGGTCACCGGCAAGGAGAACCGCGTCCAGCGCCTGCCCGTCGGCGTCGTCGCCGTGATCAGCCCCTTCAACTTCCCGCTCCTGGTGACCCTGAAGTCGGTCGCCCCCGCGCTGGCGCTCGGCAACGCCGTCGTCATCAAGCCCAACCAGAACGCCCCGGTGTCCGGCGGCGGGATCATCGCCAAGATCTTCGAGGACGCGGGCCTGCCGGCCGGGCTGCTGAACGTGCTGGTCACGGACATCGCCGAGATCGGCGACGCGATCCTCACCCACCCGGTCCCGAAGGTCATCTCCTTCGCCGGCTCCGACCGCACCGGACGGCACGTGGGCGCGGTCGCCGCCCGCCACTTCAAGCGGACCGTCCTGGAGCTCAGCGGCAACAGCGCCCTGGTCGTCCTCGACGACGCCGACGTCGACTACGCGGTGGACGCGGCCGTCTTCAGCCGCTTCGTCTTCCAGGGCCAGGTCTGCATGGCCGCCAACCGGATCCTCGTCGACGCCTCCGTGGCCGAGGAGTTCACCGAGAAGTTCACCGCCCGGGTCCGCGCCCTGAAGACGGGCGACCCGCGCGAGGCCGACACCCACATCGGCCCGCTGATCAACCCCTTCCAGGCCGACGCCCTGACCGCCCTCGTGGACCGCGCCGTCGAGTCCGGGGCGCGGGCCCTCGTACGGGGCTCTACGCGCGGCAACCTGGTGGAGCCGACCGTCCTGGCCGGGCTCCCGGAGGACTCCCCGCTGCTGGGCCAGGAGATCTTCGGCCCCGTCGCGCTGCTGGTGGTCTTCGACGGGGAGGAGGAGGCCGTGCGCCTGGCCAACGCCACGCCGTACGGGCTCAGCGGCGCGGTGCACACCCGCGACGTCGAGCGCGGGGTCCGCTTCGCCCAGCGCGTCGAGACCGGGATGTTCCACGTCAACGACTCCACCATCGGCGACGAGCCGCTGACCGCCTTCGGCGGGGAGAAGGCCTCGGGGCTGGGCCGCCTGGGCGGCGAGGCCACGGTCGAGGCCTTCACCACCCAGAAGTGGATCTCCGTCCAGCACGGCCGGACGACTTTTCCCTTCTAGGGCGCCATCAAGGACAGAAGCTGACCGCAATGATTTGTAGCGTGGTGGGTGTCGGCGGGGGAGACCCCGGACACCACCACGGCAAAGGCGGTCGGTCATGGCACACCCCACCCAGGAAGTCGCGGGAGACGAGCGCGGCACGCTCCTGCTCTTCGTCGAGGACCAGCGCGAGGCCCTGCGCCGGGCCGCGTCGGGCCTGACGGCGGAGCAGGCGGCGAGCCGCCCCACGGCGAGCGAGCTGTCGCTGTCCGGGCTGGTCAAGCACGCGGCCGAGGTGGAGCTCAACTGGCTCCGCCTGGCCCAGCAGAAGCCGAACGAGCACCGGCGCGCGCCCGGGGAATGGCACGAGGGCTTCCGGCTGGCCGAGGGGGAGACCCTCGCCTCCGCCCTCGCGTTCTGGGACACGGTCGCGGAGCAGACGACCGACTTCATCAAGGCGGTCCCCAGCCTGGACGACGACTTCCCGCTGCCGCCGGCCCCCTGGTTCCCCGAGGACGCCACCGTCTCCATGCGCTGGATGCTCCTGCACCTGGTCCGGGAGTTCGCCCGGCACGCGGGCCACGCCGACATCATCCGCGAGACCCTGGACGGCACGAAGGCGATGGGCTGAGCACTTCCTCCGGGCCCGGGCTTGCACCTCACGCGGCGTGAGGAACCACAGTGGAGGGCGTACCCAACCGGAAGGAGCGGAAAAGCGATGGGCTACCCCGTGGGCCAGGTCGCCGGTTTCGCCGGAGTGACGGTGCGGACCCTGCACCACTACGACGAGATCGGCCTGCTCTCCCCGAGCGGCCGCAGCGGCGCGGGCCACCGGCGTTACGACGACGCCGACCTGGACCGGCTGCAGCGGATCCTGTTCTACCGGGAGCTCGGCTTCCCGCTCGACGAGGTCGCGGCCCTGCTGGACGACCCGGATTCGGACCCGAGGGAGCACCTGCGCCGGCAGCACGCCCTCCTGACCGAACGGATCGCCCGGCTCCAGCAGATGGCCGCGGCCGTGGAGCACGCCATGGAGGCGAAGAAGATGGGCATCAACCTCACGCCCGAGGAGAGGTTCGAGGTGTTCGGGGACAAGGACCCGGAGCAGTACGCGGAGGAGGCCGAGCGCCGCTGGGGCGGCACGGAGGCCTACGCCGAGTCGCAGCGCCGGGCGGCCTCGTACACCAAGGAGGACTGGCAGCGGATCCAGGACGAGGTCGCCGACTGGGGCGCCCGCTACGCCGCCCTGGTGGCGGCGGGCGAGCCCGCCGACGGCGAGGCGGCCATGGACATGGCCGAGGAGCACCGGCGGCACATCTGCGACCGGTACTACGACTGCCCCTACGAGATGCACGTCTGCCTGGGCGACATGTACGTCGCCGACGAGCGGTTCAAGGCGTTCTACGACGGCATGGGCGAGGGCGTGGCCGAGCACCTGCGGGACTCGATCACGGCCAACGCCGTGCGCAAGGCGTAGCCGGTCCCTCACCCGTACCGCCCCCTCCGGTCCCTGGAACCCGGTGGGGGCGGTGTGCGTTCATAATTGAGACCGCCTGCATCGTCGCGTCCCCCACCGCAGACGTCCCCCTGCTGATCCAGGAGAGCCCGGAAACGTGGAACCCCTCTACACGCTTGCCCTCGGCCCGCAGTGGCTGTCGCCGGACTACCTGATCGGGCAGTTCGGCCTGATCGGCATCCTGGTCATCGTCTTCGCGGAATCGGGTCTCTTCGCCTTCCTGCCGGGCGACTCCCTGCTGTTCACGGCCGGCCTGTTCACGGCCAGCGGCAGCATCAAGGAGCCGCTGTGGCTCGTGTGCACGCTGATCGCGGCCTCCGCGATCATCGGCGACCAGGTGGGCTACCTGATCGGCAAGTTCTTCGGCCCGAAGCTGTTCAACCGGCCGAACAGCAAGGTCTTCAAGCGGGAGAACCTGGACGCCGCGCACGACTTCATGGAGAAGCACGGCCCCAAGGCGATCGTGCTCGCCCGCTTCGTGCCGATCATCCGCACCTTCGCCCCGATGGTCGCGGGCGCCGGCGCGATGAAGTACCGCACCTTCCTCGTCTACAACATCGTCGGCGGCATCGCCTGGGGCGCGGGCGTCACCTGCCTCGGCTACCAGCTCGGCCGCTTCGACGTCATCAAGAACAACATCGAGGCGATCTTCATCGTCATCGTGCTGATCTCGGTGATCCCGGTGATCTTCGAGGTGCTGAAGGCCCGCAAGGCCAAGAAGGCCGCCGCGTCCGCCCCGGCACAGCCCGCGTACCCCTACGAGGAGCAGCCGCCGGCCCCCGGCCAGCGCGGCCGCCACGCCAAGCGCTGACGCGGGGCGCCCCCCGGCGCCCGGTACGACGTCCACCCGCGCCCCGGAGACGGCCCGTCTCCGGGGCGCCGGTGCGTCCGGGCGCCCCCGGCCCGGCGGAGGCCTCAGAAGCCGCGGGTCCGCTTCGCCGCCGCACGGCGCTTGGCTTCGGTGCGCGCCCCCGGGATCCGCATGAACAGCCGTGAGGTCTCCGACCCCAGGTTCACCCCGATCGCGATCGCAAGCGCGATCGCGGCGGCGTTGGTGAGCGAGGCGAGCCCCTTGTCCAGCCGTCCCTCGGCGATCGACAGGAGCCCGAAGTACGTCACCGAGCCGGGCAGCAGCGGGCCGATGGCGGCGGTCACGTACGGCAGCGCCGAAGCGAACCGGTACCGCGAGAACAGCTGCCCGAACAGGCCGACGAGCCCGGCCGCGATCGCCGTGGACGGCACCGGCGGCAGCTCGGCGGCGCGCAGGGCGCCGAAGGTCACCCAGGCGACCCCGCCGTTCAGGGTCACGATCCACACGGTGGACCGCTCCTGCTGGAGCAGGATCGCGAAGGTGAACACCAGCACCATCGAGGCCAGGGTCTGGAGCACCGGCCGGTGGGGGATCTGGAGCACCTCGTCCGGGTTCGGCGAGGAGCCGATCTGGAGGCCGACGTAGATCACCGCGAGCACGCCGATGATGATCCCGATGAAGAGGTACATGACCTCCAGGAGCCGGGCGGAGGCGGTGATGTAGAAGCCGGTCAGGCCGTCCTGCACGGCCGCGACCAGGGCCCGCCCGGGCAGCAGGGCGAACAGTCCGCCGGTGATCACGGCGGAGGCGCGGACGTCGGAGTCGGCGAACTTCAGGGCCACCCCGAGCGCGGCCGGGGGCATCGCGGCGACCACGAACTGGTAGAACTCCGGCATCCCGCGGTCGGCGAAGTACCAGGCCAGCCGGTCGCCGAGGACGGCGCCGAGCGCGGCGCAGAGGAACACCGTCACCCCGCCGCCGACCAGGACGGAGGCGGCCGCCGCCAGCAGCCCGGCCGCGCCGGTGAGCACCCAGGTGGGGTACGGGTGGCGGTTGCGGCGGATCACGGCGAGCCGGCGGTAGGCCTCCTCCAGGGAGATCTCCACCTCGGGCGTGCTGATGTCGGCCACCAGCCGGAAGACGGCGGCCAGGCGGGTGTAGTCGGTGCCGCGGCGGCGCACGGTGCGGCTCGCGGAGACCGGGTTGCCGACCAGGGAGGGCTGGTGGGTGATCGACAGCATGGTGAACGTGACGGTCGGCTCGGCGCGGTCGAGGCCGTACGAGCGCGCCACGGCGAACATCGCGGCCTCCACGTCCTCGGCGCCCTCGCCGCCGGCGAGGAGCAGCTCCCCGATGCGCAGGGTCAGGTCGAGGACGCGGCCCACGGCCGGGCCGGCCTCGCTCTGCCGCTGCGCGGGCTCGGGCACGGGACGGACGTCCACGGGCATGCGCAGCATCGTGCGCATGCGGTCCTGCCAGGGGGAGGAGGCGGGGAAGGCGGGGGCGGGGGCCGGCGTGTAGGCGGGCGGGGAGTGCTGGGCGCTGTAGGTGGCCGTGGCGGCCGGCGGGGTGAAGCCCTCCGGCAGGGCGAACTCCGAGGTGGGCTGGTCCTCGGGGGCCTCCGGCTCCATCCCCGGCGGCGGCGTGAAGGCGCTGTGGGCCTCGTCGGACTTCGGCTTCCGGTCCTCGGGACCGGGTTCTTCGGCCTCCGCCACGCATCCTCCCACCCTTGATCACTGGCGGTATCAGTATGCGGAATCGTTTCGTCCGTGGCGAGGCCGGGCGGGTGGGGGAGGAGCTCCCCGCAAGCTCCCAGCGAACGCGGCGGCGGGGGGGGCCCCCCCGGGGGGGGGGGGGCCCCCCCCCCCCGCGCCCCCCCGCCCCCCCCCCCCGGGGGGGGGCCCCCGGGGCGGGGCGGCGGGTTGGGGGCCACGAAGGCCCGCCCGCCCCCGGCGCCC
>NZ_JBIWFZ010000047.1:0-10228 GCF_044763325.1 Streptomyces sp. NPDC096136
CGAGGCGGCCGCCCGTCTGGAGCGCTGGGCCGACCGGGTCGAGGTGGCCGCGGTCAACGGCCCCGCCTCCGTGGTGGTCGCCGGTGACGCCGAGGTACTCGACGAGGCCCTGGACGCACTCGACGACCAGGGCGTCCGGATCCGCCGCATCGCCGTGGACTACGCCTCCCACAGCCGGCACGTCGAGGCCATCAGGGACACCCTCGCCGAGGCCCTGGCCGGGATCGGCGCCCAGGCGCCCGCCGTGCCCTTCTACTCCACCGTCACCGGCGGCTGGATCGAGGACTCCGGTGTCCTCGACGCCGGCTACTGGTACCGCAACCTGCGCGGCCAGGTCGGCTTCGGCCCGGCCGTCACCGCCCTCCTCGCCCAGGGCCACGGCGTCTTCGTCGAGCTCAGCGCCCACCCGGTGCTGGTCCAGCCGGTCACCGAGAGCGCCGACCGCACCGAAGCCGACGTGCTGGTCACCGGCTCGCTGCGGCGCGGGGACGGCGGCCTGCGCCGCCTGTACGCCTCCATGGCCGAACTCTTCGTCCGCGGCGTGGCCGTCGACTGGGCCGCCGTCCTGCCCGCCACGACGGGGCGCGCGGAGCTGCCGACGTACGCCTTCGACCACCAGCACTACTGGATCCGGATGGGCGCCGGCGCCGCCGGCGCGGCCTCCCTGGGCCTCGTCGGCTCCGACCACCCCCTCCTCGGCGCGGTCCTCCGGCTCCCCCAGTCCGACGGGCTGATCTTCACCTCCCGGCTGTCTCTGCGCACGCACCCCTGGCTCGCCGGCCACGCGATCGGCGGCAAGGTCATCGTCCCCGGCACCGTGTACGTCGACCTCGCGGTGCGCGCGGGCGACGAGTTCGGCTTCGGCGTCCTGGAGGAGCTCGTCATCGAGGCGCCGCTCGTGCTGCCCGAACAGGGCGGTGTCCGCCTCCAGGTCGCGGTCGGCGGACCCGGCGAGACCGGCCTGCGCAGCGTCGACGTGTACTCCCTGCGCGAGGACGACGCGGACGAGGCCGGCACGGGCGCCTGGACGCGGCACGCCACCGGCCTGCTGTCGTCCACGCCCGCCCGGAACGGGGCAGGCCCGGACTTCGACTTCGCCGCCTGGCCGCCGGCCGGCGCCGAGCCCGTCGAACTCGGCGACTTCTACGGGGACCTCGTCGCGCGCGGCTACGCGTACGGCCCGGCCTTCCAGGGCCTGCGGGCGGTATGGCGGCGCGGCGACGAGGTGTTCGCCGAGGCGGCCCTCCCCGAGGACCACCGGGAGGAGGCCGGCACGTTCGGCATCCACCCCGCGCTGCTGGACGCCGCGCTCCACACGAACGCCTTCGCCAACCCGGACGACGACCGCAAGGTCCTGCCGTTCGCCTGGAACGGGCTGCGGCTGCACGCCGTCGGCGCCTCGGCCCTGCGGGTACGGGTCGCGCCGTGCGGACCGGACGCCCTGTCGTTCCAGGCCGCCGACGAGGCCGGCGGGACGGTCCTGACCATGGACTCCCTCGTCTCCCGCGTGGTCTCCGCCGACCAGCTGGACGCGGCGGCGGGCGAGGGCGGCCGCGACGCGCTGTTCGGCGTGGAGTGGACCGAACTGGCCCCCGCCGAGGCCGCCGTGGCCGCCACCCCGTGGGCGGCGGTGACGGACGCCGCCGACCTGGCGGCCCTGGCCGACGGCGCCGCAGCCGCGCCGGTGCCGGTCCTGGAGGCCGTCGGCGGCGACGACCCGGCGCTGGCGCTGACCTCCCGCGTGCTGGAGGTCGTCCAGGCCTGGCTCGCCGGGTCCGGCCCGGAGGGATCCCGCCTCGTCGTGGCCACCCGGGGCGCGGTGCCCGCCGGCGACGGCGCGGTGAGCGACCCGGCCGGCTCGGCCGTGTGGGGCCTGGTGCGGGCCGCGCAGGCCGAGAACCCCGACCGGATCGTCCTGATCGACCTCGACCCCGCCTCCGCGACGGGCGCCCCGGCGGTGCTGGGCGCCGTACTGGCCAGTGGCGAGCCCCAGGTCGCGGTGCGCGGGACCACCCTCACCGCGCCCCGGCTCGTACGGGCCGCCGGCGCGGCCGTCCCGGAGACCCCCGCGGTCTTCGGGCCGCAGGGCACGGTCCTGATCACCGGCGGCACCGGCTCGCTCGGCGCCCTCGTCGCCCGGCACCTCGTCGCCCGGCACGGCGTACGGCACCTGCTGCTGGCGAGCCGTCGCGGCCCGCAGGCCGGCGGGGTCGAGGAACTGGTCGCCGAGCTCGGCGGACAGGGCGCCGCCGTCTCGGTCGTGGCCTGCGACGTCTCCGACCGCGGGCAGGTCGCGGACCTGCTGGCGTCCGTCCCCGCCGAGCACCGCCTCAGCGGCGTCGTGCACCTGGCCGGCGTACTGGACGACGGCGTGGTCGCCACCCTCACCCCGCAGCGGCTGGCCGGGGTGTTCGCCCCCAAGGTCGACGCGGTCACCCACCTCGACGAACTGACCCGCGGCCTGGACCTGGACGCGTTCGTCGTCTTCTCGTCCGCCGCCGCCCTCATGGGCTCGGCCGGCCAGGGCAACTACGCGGCCGCCAACGCCTTCCTCGACGGCCTGATGGCCCGTCGCCGGGCCGCCGGACTGCCGGGCCTCTCCCTGGCCTGGGGCCTGTGGGAGCAGAGCGACGGTCTCACCGCCCACCTCAGCGCCGTCGACCAGGCGCGCATGAGCCGCGGCGGCGTCCTGGCGCTCACGCAGACCGAGGGCCTCGACATCTTCGACGCCGGCCTGTACGCGGACCAGCCGCTGCTCGTCCCGATCAAGCTGGACCTGCGGACGCTGCGCTCCCAGGCCGCGGCCGGCGGCGGAGTCCCGCACCTGCTGCGCGGCCTGGTCCGTGCGACCCGCCGCGTGGCCCGGGCGGCCGCCGGGGACAGCGGCGGACTCGTCCGCCGGCTCGCCGGACTCCCGGCCGCCGAGCAGGAGGCCGTCCTGCTGGGCATCGTCCAGCAGGAGGCGGGTGCCGTCCTCGGCTTCAGCGGTCCCGAACTGGCCCAGGGCACGCGCGGCTTCAACGAGATCGGCTTCGACTCCCTGACGGCGGTCGAGCTTCGCAACCGGCTGAGCGCGGCCACCGGCGTCAAGCTCCCGGCCACGCTGATCTTCGACTACCCGACCCCCAACGCCCTCGCCCGCCACCTGCGCGACGAGCTCGGCGAGGCGACCGACGACGCCGGCACGCCCGCCCCGCGCACCGCGGCCGTCGCCGTGGATCCGGACGAGCCGATCGCGATCGTGGGCATGGCCTGTCGTCTGCCGGGCGGGGTGGCCGGTCCGGAGGACCTGTGGCGGCTGGTGTCGGAGGGGCGTGAGGGGATGTCCTCGTTCCCGGACGACCGGGGCTGGGACCTGGACGGCCTGTTCGACCCCGACCCCGACAGCGCGGGCACCTCGTACACGCACCGCGGCGGGTTCCTCCACGAGGCCTCGCAGTTCGACGCGGCCTTCTTCGGGATCTCCCCGCGCGAGGCCCTGGCGATGGACCCGCAGCAGCGGCTGCTGCTGGAGGCCTCCTGGGAGGCCCTGGAACGGGCGGGCATCGACCCGACCCGGGAGCGGGGCGGCAACATCGGCGTCTTCTCCGGTGTCTCCATCCACGACTACCTCGAGTCCCTCGGCAACATGCCCGCGGAACTCGAAGGCTTCGTCACGACCGCCACGGCCGGCAGCGTGGCCTCGGGCCGCGTCTCCTACACCTTCGGCTTCGAGGGCCCGGCGGTCACCGTGGACACGGCGTGCTCCTCGTCGCTGGTCGCCATGCACCTGGCGGCCCAGGCGCTGCGGCAGGGCGAGTGCACGATGGCCCTCGCCGGCGGTGTCGCCGTCATGGGCTCGCCGATCGGCGTCCTCGGCATGTCCCGCCAGCGGGGCCTGGCGGCCGACGGCCGCTGCAAGGCGTTCGCGGACGGCGCGGACGGAACCGTCCTGTCCGAGGGCGTCGGCATCGTGGTGCTGGAGCGGCTCTCGGTGGCCCGCGAGCGCGGCCACCGGGTGCTGGCCGTCATCCGCGGCAGCGCCGTCAACCAGGACGGCGCCTCCAACGGCCTGACCGCCCCCAACGGCCCTTCGCAGCAGCGCGTCATCCGCAAGGCGCTGCAGAGCGCCGGGCTCGCGGCGTCCGATGTCGACGTCGTCGAGGCCCACGGCACGGGCACCGCGCTGGGCGATCCGATCGAGGCGCAGGCGCTGCTGGCGACGTACGGCAAGGGGCGCGACCCCGAGCGGCCGCTGTGGCTGGGCTCGCTGAAGTCCAACATCGGCCACACGCAGGCCGCGGCGGGCGTGGCCGGCGTGATCAAGATGGTCCAGGCGCTGCGGCAGGGCGTCCTGCCGCCGACCCTGCACGCGCAGGAGCCCACGCGGCAGGTCGACTGGTCGGAAGGCGCCGTCGAGCTGCTGACCGAGGCGCGGGAGTGGTCCCGCGCCGGTCGGCCGCGCCGGGCGGGCGTGTCCTCGTTCGGCATCAGCGGGACGAACGCGCACCTGGTGCTGGAGGAGGCCCCGGCCGGGGAGGAGGCCGCGGCGACGGTCCCGGCTCCGGTGGCCGGTGGTGTGGTGCCGCTGGTGGTGTCGGCGCGCAGCGCGGCCTCGCTGGCCGGTCAGGCCGGGCGGCTGGCGGCGTACGCCGGCGGGGGTGACGCCTCCCTGGCGGAGGTCGCCGTCGCGCTGGTGGCGGAGCGCGCGGTCTTCGGTGAGCGCGCGGTGGTCGTGGCCTCCTCGACCGAGGAGGCGCGGACGCGACTGGAGGCCCTCGCGCGGGGCGAGGACGCGGCCGGTGCACTGACCGGCAGCGTGGGCGCACCGGGCCGGACCGTGTGGGTGTTCCCGGGGCAGGGTGCGCAGTGGGCCGGTATGGGTCGGGAACTCCTGGACTCCTCGCCGGTGTTCGCCGATCGCATCGCGGAGTGTGCTGCGGCGCTGGAGCCGTGGATCGACTGGTCGCTGGTCGAGGTGCTGCGGGGTGAGGCCGGGCCGGAGCTGCTGGAGCGGGTGGACGTGCTCCAGCCGGCGAGTTTCGCGGTGATGGTGGGTCTGGCTGCGGTGTGGCGGTCAGTGGGTGTGAAGCCGGATGCGGTGCTGGGTCATTCGCAGGGTGAGATCGCCGCGGCCTGTGTCTCGGGTGCGCTGTCGCTGGAGGACGCGGCCCGGGTGGTGGCCCTGCGGAGTCAGGCCATCGCCAAGGAGCTGGCGGGTCGGGGTGGTATGGCGTCGGTGGCGCTGGGCGCCGAGGAGGCCGCTGCGAAGCTGGAGCGGTGGTCCGACCGGGTCGAGGTCGCGGCGGTCAACGGCCCCGCCTCCGTGGTGGTCGCCGGTGATGCCGAGGCACTCGACGAGGCGCTGGAGGCCCTGGCCTTCGAAGGTGTCCGGGTCCGTCGGGTCGCGGTGGACTACGCGTCGCACACCCGGCACGTCGAGGCCATCGAGGACCTGCTGGCCGAGACCCTCGCGGGGATCGTCGCGAAGGCCCCGGAGGTGCCGTTCTACTCGACGGTCACCGGTGGTTGGGTCGAGGACGCGGACGTCCTGGACGGCGGGTACTGGTACCGCAACCTGCGCGGCCAGGTCGGCTTCGGCCCGGCCGTCGCCGCCCTCCTCGCCCAGGGGCACGGCGTGTTCGTCGAGCTCAGCGCCCACCCGGTGCTGGTCCAGCCGATCACCGAGACGGTGGACGGTACGGAAACCCCAGCGGTCGTCGCCGGTTCGCTGCGCCGTGAGGACGGCGGCATGCGCCGCCTGCTGACCTCCATGGCCGAACTGTTCGTCCGCGGCGTGGCCGTGGACTGGACCGCCGTCCTGCCCGCCACGACGGCACACGTGGACCTGCCCACCTACGCCTTCGACCACCAGCCCTACTGGCTCCACATATCCGAGGCGGCCACCGACGCGGCCTCCCTCGGCCAGGCGACGGCCGACCACCCGCTGCTGGGCGCGGTCGTCCAGCTGCCGCAGTCCGACGGGCTCGTCTTCACCTCCCGCCTGTCCCTGCGCACGCACCCCTGGCTCGCCGACCACCGGATCGGCGGTGTCGCCCTCGTTCCCGCCGCCGCCCTGGTCGAGCTCGCCGTACGGGCCGGCGACGAGGCCGGGTGCGGGGCGCTGGAGGAACTGCTGATCGAGACGCCGCTCGCGCTGCCCGAGCAGGGCGGGGTCCGGGTCCAGGTCGCGGTCGGCGCGCCCGGCGAGAACGGCGCGCGCACGGTGGAGGTCTACTCGCTGCCCGAGGACACCGCCGAGGGGGCCGCGTGGACGCGGCACGCCACCGGTCTGCTGTCCTCGCACCCGGCGCCGCAGGGCGCGGAGTTCGACTTCGCCGCCTGGCCGCCCGCCGGCGCCCGGCCCGTCGAGGTCGGGGACTTCTACGGGGAGCTCGTCGGCCGCGGTTACGGGTACGGGCCCGCGTTCCAGGGCCTGCGGGCGGTGTGGCGGCGCGGCGACGAGCTCTTCGCCGAGGTCGCCCTCACCGAGGAGCAGCGCGGCACGGCCGGTGCGTACGGCCTGCACCCCGCACTGCTCGAAGCGGCCCTCCACGTCGGAGCGCTTGACGCGGCCGACGTACCGGAACCCCGCCAGCCCCTCGACTGGAACGGGCTGGTGCTGCACGCCACCGGCGCTTCGGCGCTGCGGGTGCGGCTCGCCCCCGCAGGCTCCGGCGCGCTCTGCCTGGAGGCGGCCGACGAGACCGGCGGTCCCGTGCTGACGGCGGACTCGCTGGCCCTGCGCCCGGTGTCCGCCGAGCAGCTGGGCGCGGCGGCGGGCACGGTGGCCGCCACCTCGCTGTTCGAGGTGGAGTGGACGGAGCTGTCCACGGCCGGGGGAGCGCCGGTGTCCTGGGCTCCGGTGGCCACCGCCGCCGACGTCACGGCACTGGCGGCCGACGGGGAGGCGCCCGTCGTCGCGGTCCTGGAAGCGGTCGGCGGCGGGGATTCGGCGCTGGAGCTGACCTCGCGTGTGCTGGGGGTCGTGCAGGCGTGGCTGGCGGGGTCCGGGCTGGAGGAGTCGCGCCTCGTCGTGGCCACCCGGGGTGCGGTGCCCGCCGGCGACGGCGCGGTGACCGACCCGGCCGGCTCGGCCGTGTGGGGTCTCGTACGGGCCGCGCAGGCCGAGAACCCCGACCGGATCGTCCTGCTGGACACCGACCCCGCCGCAGAGGGCGGGCCGGAGCCGGTCCTCGGTGCGGCGCTGGCCTGCGGCGAGCCCCAGGTCGCGGTCCGCGGCACCACCCTGTCCGTCCCGCGGCTCGCCCGTACGCAGGGCCGGGCCGCGGACGCCCCGGCGGTGTTCAAGCCCGAGGGCACCGTCCTGATCACCGGCGGCACCGGTTCGCTCGGCACCCTGGCGGCCCGCCGTCTGGTCTCCGTACACGGCGTACGGCACCTGCTGCTGGCCAGCCGTCGCGGTCCGGAGGCCGAGGGCGCCCGGGATCTGGTCGCCGAGCTGACCGAGCGCGGTGCCACCGTCTCGGTGGTGGCCTGCGACGTCTCCGACCGGGCCCAGGCCGAAGCGCTGCTGGCGTCCGTCCCGGCCGAGCACCCCCTCACCGGGGTCGTCCACACCGCGGGTCTCATCGACGCCGGTGTGATCGAGGCGCTCACCCCCGAACGGCTGGCCGGCGTCTTCCCGCCGAAGGTCGACGCGGTGACGCACCTGGACGAGCTGACGCGGGGCCTGGACCTGGACGCCTTCGTCGTCTACTCCTCGGTCTCCGCCGTCTTCATGGGCGCGGGCAGCGGCAGTTACGCGGCCGCCAACGCCTTCCTCGACGGCCTGATGGCCCGGCGCCGGGCGGCCGGCCTGCCGGGCCTCTCCCTGGCCTGGGGCCTGTGGGACCAGACCGACGGCATGGCGGCGGGCACCGACGACCTCACCCGCAACCGGATGAACCGGCGCGGCGGCCTGAGGGCGATGACCCCGGCGGAGGGCATGGAACTCTTCGACGCCTCCGTCGGAGCGGGTCAGTCGCTGCTGGTACCCGCCAAGCTGGACCTGCGCGCGGTACGCGCCGACGCGGCGGCCGGCGGCGTACCGCACATGCTGCGCGGACTGGTCAAGGCCGGCCGGCAGCAGGCGCACACGGCGGCCGCGGCCGACGAGGGCCGGCAGCTGCACGACCGGCTGGCCGCACTGCCCGCCCCCGAGCAGAAGAAGCTCCTGCTCGACCTGGTCCGCACGCAGGTGGCGGCCGTCCTCGGCCACGCCGGACCGGAGCGCGTCCGGACGGACCTGGCGTTCAAGGACGCCGGGTTCGACTCCCTCACCGCGGTGGAACTGCGCAACCGGCTGCGCGAGGCGACGGGGCTGAAGCTCCCGGCCACCCTCGTCTTCGACTACCCGAGCCCGCAGACCCTCGCCGCGCACCTGCACGACGCACTGCTCCCGGAGAGCGGCGACGCGGGCGCACCGGACGTGGACGAGGAACGACTGAGGCACGCACTCGCATCCGTCCCGCTCGCCCGGTTCCGGGAGGCAGGACTGATGGACGCCCTGGTCAGGCTGATCGCCCAGGGCGACGGCGCACCGGAAATCGGCGGTATCGACCCGGCCGATGAAGAGAGGCCCATCGCCGAGCTGGACGTCGACGATCTCGTCCACCTGGCGCTCGGCGAATGAACACCTTCGAAACCGCTGCAAAGAATGGGGAATCCAACGTGAGTGCGTCCTACGAGAAGGTCGTCGAGGCGCTGAGGAAGTCGCTGGAAGAAGTCGGCTCGCTGAAGAAGCAGAACCGGCGGCTCCTCGACACCTCCCGTGAGCCGATCGCCATCGTGGGCATGGCCTGCCGGCTGCCCGGCGGGGTGGCCGGCCCCGAGGACCTGTGGAAGCTGGTGTCCGAGGGCCGGGACGCCGTCACCGGATTCCCCGAGGACCGCGGCTGGGACCTGGAGGGCCTGTTCGACCCGGACCCCGACCGTGCGGGCACCTCGTACGTCGACCAGGGCGGATTCCTCCACGAGGCGGGCCTGTTCGACGCCGGGTTCTTCGGGATCTCACCGCGCGAGGCCCTCGCCATGGACCCCCAGCAGCGCCTGCTGCTGGAGACCTCCTGGGAGGCCCTGGAACGGGCCGGCATCGACCCGGTCTCGCTGAAGGGCGCCGACGTCGGCGTGTTCTCCGGGGTGTTCGGCCAGGGCTACGTCGCCCCGGGCGCCAGCATGGTCACGCCCGAGATCGAGGGCTTCGCCGGTACGGGCGGGTCCACGAGCGTGGCGTCCGGCCGGGTCTCCTACGTCCTCGGGTTCGAGGGCCCGGCGGTGTCGGTGGACACGGCGTGTTCCTCGTCGCTGGTCGCCATGCACCTGGCGGCGCAGGCGCTGCGGCAGGGCGAGTGCTCGATGGCCCTCGCCGGCGGCGCGACCGTCCTGGCCAGCCCGGGCGTCTTCGCCGAGTTCTCCCGGCAGAAGGGCCTGGCCGCCGACGGGCGCTGCAAGGCGTTCGCCGACGCGGCCGACGGCACGGGCTGGGCCGAGGGCGTCGGCGTGGTCGTCCTGGAGCGGCTGTCGGTGGCCCGCGAGCGCGGCCACCGGGTACTGGCGGTGCTGCGCGGCAGCGCGGTCAACCAGGACGGCGCCTCGAACGGCCTGACCGCGCCGAACGGCCCGTCCCAGCAGCGCGTGATCCGCGGGGCGCTGGCGAACGCCGGGCTGGCGTCGGCGGACGTGGACGTCGTCGAGGGCCACGGCACGGGCACCGCGCTCGGCGATCCGATCGAGGCCCAGGCCGTCCTGGCCACCTACGGTCAGGGCCGCGACGCGGAACGGCCGCTGTGGCTGGGCTCGCTCAAGTCCAACATCGGCCACACGCAGGCCGCCGCGGGCGTGGCCGGCGTCATCAAGATGGTGGAGGCGCTCCGCCACGGCGTGATGCCCCCCACCCTGCACGTGGACGCGCCCACCACCGAGGTGGACTGGTCGGCCGGCGCGGTGGAGCTGCTGACCGAGGCGCGGGAGTGGCCGCGCGACGGGCGGCCGCGCCGGGCCGGTGTGTCGGCGTTCGGGGTCAGCGGGACGAACGCCCACCTGATCCTGGAGGAAGCCCCCGAGCAGCAGGCCGCCGCGACGGTCCCGGCCCCGGTGGCCGCTGGTGCGGTCCCGCTGGTGGTGTCGGCGCGCAGCGCCGCCTCCCTGGCCGCTCAGGCCGGGCGGCTGGCGGGGTTCCTGGAGGGTGCCGAGGGGGTTTCCCTGGCGGAGGTGGCCGGGGCGCTGGCGTCGGGCCGGTCGGTCTTCG
>NZ_JBIWFZ010000048.1:0-9371 GCF_044763325.1 Streptomyces sp. NPDC096136
TTCGAGGACACCGTCGGGCTGCTGCTCGGCGAGGGCTTCGCCACGTTCGTGGAGTCCAGCGCCCACCCGGTCCTCACCATCGGCATCCAGGAGACCGCCGAAGCCGCCGGGGCGGCCGTGCACGCCGTCGGCTCCCTGCGCCGCGAGGAGGGCGGGCTCCAGCGGTTCCTGACCTCCGCAGCCGAGCTGTTCGTCCGGGGCGCGGACATCGACTGGGCCTCCCTCTTCGAGGGGACCGGTGCCCGCCGCGTCCCGCTGCCGACGTACGCCTTCCAGCGGACCCACTACTGGGCGCCCACCTCCCCCGCCGGTGTGGGCGACGCCGCGGCCGCCCGGTTCGGGATGGCCTGGCAGACCCACCCGCTGCTGGGCGGTGCGCTGCCGCTGGCCGACACCGGCGAGACGGTGTTCGCCGGGCGGGTCTCCCTCGCCGACCACCCGTGGATCGCCGACCACGCCGTCTCCGGCCGCACCCTGCTGCCCGGCACCGCCTTCGTCGAGCTCGCCCTGCACGCCGCCGCCGCGACCGGCAGCGGCGGCCTGGAGGAACTCGGCCTGGAGGCCCCGCTCGTGCTGCCCCGGCACGGGGCCGTCCAGCTCCAGGTGCGGGTCCGGCCGGCCGACGCGAGCGGCCGCCGGGCACTGACCCTGCACTCCCGCGCCGAGGACGCGGACACCCCCTGGACCCGGCACGGCACCGCGACCCTCACCCCCGCCGCCGGCCGGCCCGGGCCCGCCCCGGCCGCCTGGGCGGACGGGGCCGCCTGGCCGCCGGCCGGCGCCGAACGCGTCGAAGCCGAGGACGTGTACGCCCGCTTCTCCGACCTCGGCTACGAGTACGGAGAGGCGTTCGCCGGCATCGGATCCGTGTGGCGCCGTCACGGCGAGGTCTTCGCCGAGGTCCGCCTGCCCGCCCGGGTCCGGGCCGACGCGGCGGACTACGGGGTGCACCCCGCGCTCCTCGACGCCGCGCTCCAGCCCTGGCTGGCGGGTGGACTCCTCGACGTACCCGATGGATCCGTCCTGCTGCCGTTCGCCTGGCAGGGGGCCACCCTGTACGCGACGGGCGCTGACGCCCTGCGCGTCCGCATCGCCCGCACCGGCGAGGGCGCGGTCTCCCTGGAGGCCGTCGACCCCGCCGGGGCGCCCGTACTGACCCTCGACGCCCTCGTGATGCGGCCCGTCGCCCGCGAGCGCCTCGACGCGCTGCTCGGCGCGGCCGGCACCGGACTCCCGCTCTACCGGATCGACTGGCGGGACACCACCGCCCCCGCCCCCGGTGAGGGCCGCGGAACGGTACGGATCGCGGTGGCCGGGGCCGACCCGCTCGGGGTGGCCCGGGGCGCCGGGGCCGCGGTCCACCCGGACCTGGGGGCGTGGGACGCTTCCCCGGAGGCGGACGGCCCCGTCCCGGACGCCGTCGTCGTGGAGTTCCCGGCCGACGCCGTCGGCGACGACGCCGCCGGAACCGGTGGTTCGCCCGCGTCCGCGCCCTCGCCCGGGGCGGTGCGGGAGACCCTCGCCCGGGGGCTGGACCTGCTCCGCGCCTGGCTCGCGCAGGACGCACGGTACGACGGGACCCGCCTGGTCGTGCTCACGCAGGGCGCCGTGGCCACCCGGCCCGGGGAAGCGCTGCCCGGGCTGGCGGCCGCCGGACTGTGGGGGCTCGTGCGCTCCGCGCAGAACGAGCACCCCGGCCGGTTCGTCCTCGTCGACACCGACGGCACAGAGGCCTCGGCGGCCGCACTGGCCGGGGCCCTCGCCGACGGCGCCCCGCAGCTCGCGCTCCGCGACGGCGAGGTCCGCATCCCCGTCCTGGCCCGCCCGGACACCGCCGCGCAGCCCGCGTCGGCCGCCGCCTTCGACCCCGAGGGGACCGTCCTGGTCACCGGGGCCACCGGCACCCTCGGCCGGCTCTTCGCCCGTCACCTCGTTACCGCGTACGGCGTGCGGCGGCTGCTGCTCGTCAGCCGCAGCGGGCCCGCCGCCGCCGGGGCGGCCGAGCTCGAACGGGAACTGACCGCGCTGGGCGCCCACGTCGAGATCACCGCTTGCGACACGGGTCACCGCTCCGCACTGGAAGCACTGCTCTCGGGGATCCCGGCCGCGCACCCGCTGACCGCCGTCGTCCACGCGGCGGGCGTCCTCGACGACGGCGCCCTCACCGCCCTCGACGCCGGCCGGCTGGACACCGTCCTGCGGCCCAAGGCGGACGCGGCCCTGCACCTGCACGAACTGACCGCCCACCTGCCCCTGTCCGCCTTCGTCCTGTTCTCCGGCGCCGCCGGCCTCCTCGGCCGCCCCGGCCAGGCCAACTACGCCGCCGCGAACACCTTCGTCGACGCCCTCGCCCAGCACCGCCGGGCCGCCGGACTGCCCGCCGTCTCCCTGGCCTGGGGCCTGTGGGGCGAGGCCACCGGAATGACCGGGCACCTCTCCGGGACCGACCTGCGCCGCATGCGGCGCTCCGGCCTCGCCCCGATGGACGGCGAGCAGGGCCTCGCCCTCTTCGACCGGGCCCTCGCCGCCCCCGCCGGCCGCGCCGACGAGGCCCTGTTCGTCCCGCTCCGCCTCGACGTCCCCGCCCTGCGCCGGGAGCAGGCCGCGCACGGCCGCGAGGCCGTACCCGTCCTGCTGCGCGCCCTGGTCCCGGACACCGGGGCCGCGCCGCGCACCGCCCGTCCCGGCGGCGCCCCCGCCGCCCCGGCGGGCGCCGCGGCCCCCGCAGGGGACGCGGCAGGGGCCCTGGCGGACCGGCTGGCCGGCCTCGACGGGGCCGCCCGGAGCCGGGAACTGCTCGCGCTGGTGCGGACCGAGGTCGCCGGGGTCCTCGGCTCCACCGGCCCCGAGGCCGTCGACCCCGCACGGCCGTTCCGCGAGGCCGGCTTCGACTCCCTGACCGCCGTCGAGCTGCGCAACCGGCTGGCCGCCGCCACCGGACTGCGGTTCGCCGCCACCGTCGTCTTCGACCACCCCACCGCGCAGGCCCTCGCCGAGCACATCGGCGCGGAACTGCACACCGCCGCGTCCGGCGGCCGGGAGGCCGGCGAGGCCGCCCTCGCCGGGCTCGCCGCCCTGGAGACGGCCCTCGCGGTCCTCGCAGCCGACGACATCCGCCGCGAGACCGTGCACCGCCGGCTCACCGGCCTCGTCGCCGCCCTGGCCGCCGGGCCCGCCGCCGACGGCCGCCCGGACGGCCGCCCCGACGGCCCGCCCGCGGACCCGGCCGGCGCGGCGGCCGGCCTCCCGGCGCCGGACCCGGCCGCGGCCACCGACGCGCTGCTGGCGTCGGCCGACGACGACGAACTTTTCGCCTTCATCGAGGAGCAGTTGTGACGGACACCGCCCCCGCCCCCACCGCCGGCGCCTCCGACAACTCGGCGAAGATCCGCGACTACCTCAAGCGGGTCACCGCCGAACTCGTCAGCACCCGCGAACGGCTGCGCACCGTGGAGGAGAGCGCCCGCGAGCCCCTCGCGATCGTCTCCATGAGCTGCCGCCTCCCCGGCGGGGCCGACACCCCCGAGGCCCTCTGGCGGCTCCTCGACTCCGGCACCGACGCGATCGGCGGCCTGCCCGAGGACCGGGGCTGGGACCTCGAAGCCCTCTACGACCCGGACCCCGGCGCCCCCGGAACCAGCTACGCCCGCGAAGGCGGCTTCCTCCACGACTGCGCCGGCTTCGACCCCGAGTTCTTCGGGATCTCCCCGCGCGAGGCCCTCGCCATGGACCCCCAGCAGCGCCTCCTCCTGGAGACCGCCTGGGAGGCCTTCGAACGGGCCGGCCTCAGCCGTGACGCGGTGCGCGACAGCCGCACGGGCGTCTACGCCGGGGTCATGTACGACGACTACGGCGCGCGCGTCCCCCACACCCCCGGCGAGGCCCTCCCCAAGGGACTGGAGGGCTACCTCGTCAACGGCAGCGCGGGCAGCGTCGCCTCCGGCCGGATCTCCTACACCTTCGGGCTGCGCGGCCCGGCCGTCACCGTGGACACCGCCTGCTCGTCCTCACTGGTGGCCGTCCACCTCGCCGCGCAGGCCCTGCGGGCCGGCGAATGCGACCTGGCGCTCGCGGGCGGGGCGACCGTGCTCTCCACGCCGACCATGCTGATCGACTTCGCGCGGCAGCGCGGGCTCGCCGCCGACGGCCGCTGCAAGGCCTTCTCCGACGCGGCCGACGGAACCGGCTTCGGCGAGGGCGCGGGCATGCTGCTGCTCCAGCGGCTGTCCGACGCGCGCCGGGAGGGACGTACGGTACTGGCCGTGCTGCGCGGCTCCGCCGTCAACCAGGACGGCGGCGGCGCCGGGCTGACCGCCCCCAACGGCCCCGCCCAGCAACGGGTCATCCGCGCCGCCCTGAAGAACGCCGGCCTCACCGCCGACCAGGTCGACGCCGTCGAGGCCCACGGCACCGGAACCGGCCTCGGCGACCCCATCGAGGCGGGCGCCCTCCTCGCCACCTACGGTCGCGCCCGGCCCGCGGACGCCCCGCTGCTGCTGGGATCGCTCAAGTCCAACATCGGCCACGCGCAAGCCGCCGCCGGGGTGGCGGGCGTCATCAAGACGGTGCTGGCCCTGCGGCACGGGATCCTGCCGAAGACCCTGCACGCCGACACCCGGTCCACCCGCATCGACTGGACCGACGGCGCGGTGGCCCTCCTCACGGACCGCACCCCCTGGCCCGACCGCCCCGAGACCCCCCGCCGCGCGGCCGTCTCCGCCTTCGGCGCCAGCGGCACGAACGCCCACGTCATCCTGGAAGCCGACCTCCCGCCGGAAGCCGCACGCGAAACCCCGGCCGACCCGGCCCCGACCCGGACGCAGGGCCCCGCCGGAGCGGCGGCCGGCACACCCCGGGACGCGGCCCCGGGCGGCCCCGGCACGGTCGGAGCTCCGCCGGCCGCCCCGCCCGTCCCAGCCCCGGCCGCCGCCATCCCCACCGCCTGGCCGCTCTCCGCGCGGAGCGCGCCCGCGCTGCGGGAGCAGGCCCGCCGGCTCGCCGCACACCTGCGGGCCGCGCCCGCCGCGCCCGGCGCCGTGGCCTCCGTACTCGCCCACGGCCGGACCGCCTTCACCGAACGGGCCGTCGTCCTCGGCGCCGACCCCGACGCCCTGCTGCGCGGGCTCGACTCCCTCGCGCGCGACGAGCGCCCCGACGCCCGGTCCGTCGTCACCGGACGGGCCGCCGACGGACGCCGCACCGCCTTCCTCTTCACCGGGCAGGGCAGCCAGCGCCCCGGCGCCGGCCGGGAGCTGTACGCCGCCGAACCGGCGTTCGCCGCCGCCTTCGACGAGGTCTGCGCCGCCTTCGACCCCCACCTCCCCCGCCCCCTGCGCAGCATCGTGTTCGCCGACCCCGGCACCCCGGACGCCGCGCTGCTCGACCGCACGCAGTACACCCAGCCCGCCCTGTTCGCCCTCGGAACCGCCCTGTTCGCGCTCGTCACGGACCGCGGCGTACGGCCCGACGCGGTGGCCGGGCACTCCGTCGGCGAGCTCACCGCCGCCCACGCCGCCGGGGTGCTGACCCTGCCCGACGCAGCCCGGCTCGTCGCCGCGCGCGGCCGCCTGATGGGCGAGCTGCCCGAGGGCGGGGCGATGGCCGCGCTCCAGGCCTCCGAGGAGGAGGTGCTGCCCCTGCTCGCCGGCCGGGAGGCCCGCACCGGCCTCGCCGCCGTCAACGGACCGCAGGCCGTCGTGGTCGCCGGGGACGCCTCCGACGTGGACGAACTGGTCGAGTACTGGAAGAGCCGCGGTCGCGCCGCGAAGCGCCTGACCGTCAGTCACGCCTTCCACTCGCCGCACATGGACGGCATGTTGACACAGTTCGAGGAGATCGCTCGCAGCGTCGAATACCAGCCGCCCAGGATTCCTGTCATGTCGAACCTGACCGGACGGCTCGCCGACGGCGACGCCCTGCGCACCGCGGACCACTGGGTCCGCCATGCGCGCCGGCCCGTACGGTTCCTCGACGGCGTGCGCGCCCTGCGCGCCGACGGCATCGACACCTTCCTCGAACTCGGCCCCGACGCCGTCCTCACCGCCATGACCCGCACCGTCCTGGAAGCGGAGGAGGAGCCCGCCGACGGCGTGCTCACCGCCGCCGTGATGCGGCGCGGCAAGCCCGAGACGGAGACCTTCACCCGGGCCGCGGCCGCCGCCCACGTCCACGGCGTCCCCGTCTCCCTCGCCCCGCACGCCGCCCCGTCCGGCCTCGCCGCCGCCCTGCCCACGTACGCCTTCCAGCGCACCCGGTACTGGCTCGACGCCCCCGCCCGGAAAGCCGCGCCCCTGGCCTCCGCCGGCGTGGACACCGCCGGACACCCGCTGCTCGCGGCCCGCGTCGAACTCCCCGACGGACAGGGCGCGGTGTGGACCGCCACCCTGTCCACCGCCACCCACCCCTGGCTCGCCGCGCACACCCTCGCCGGGCGCCCCGTCGTCCCCGGCACCGCCCTGCTCGAACTGGCCCTCACCGCCGCCGGTGCCGACGGCATCGCGGAGCTGACCTTCGAGAACCCCCTCGTCCTGCCCGACACGGCACCCGTCCGGCTGCGCGTCCACCTCGGCGCCGCCGACGCCGACGGCACCCGCCCCGTGCGCGTCGACTCCGCCCCGGCCGCCGGCGGCCCCGCCGACTGGACCCCGCACGCCACCGGCCGCACCGCCGCCCCCGCCGACGCGGACTTCGACGCCCTCACCGCGGCCGTCTGGCCGCCCGAGGGTGCGGAACCCGTCGCCGTCGACGACGCCTACGAGCGCTTCGCCGCCGCCGGCATCGGCTACGGCCCCGCGTTCCAGGGGCTGCGGGCCGCCTGGCGGCGCGGCGACGAGGTCTTCGCCTCCGTCGCCCTGCACCCCGAAGAGGCCGCCGAAGCCGCCGCCTACGGCCTCCACCCGGCCCTCCTGGACGCCGCCCTGCACGCCGTCACCGCCGCCCGGCCCGACGCCCACGGGCTCGTCCCGTTCTCCTGGACCGGCGCCGCCCTGCACGCCCGCGGCGCCGACGCCCTGCGCGTCCGGATCTCCCCGGCCGGCCCCGACGCCTACGCCGTCACCGCCGCCGACCCCCAGGGCCGCCCCGTGTTCGCCGCCGGCTCCCTGGCCCTGCGCCGCGTCGCCGCCGACCGGATCGCCGCCGCGGCCACCGGCCGCACCCCGCTGCTCCGGCCCTCCTGGGCCCCGCTCCCCGCCGACCCCGGCGCCCCCGCCACAGCCGTCTGGCACCTCCTCGGCACGCCCGCCCCGGCCCTCGCCGAAGCCCTCGCCGCCGCCGGCGCGACCGTACGCCCGCACCCCGGCGACCCGGCCGCGGCCCTGGACGGCGTCCCCGCCGAAGCCCTGCACGCCGTCGCCGACCTGCGCGGCGAGGACGACCCGCAGGTCGTCGGCCGCCGCACGCTCGCCCTCGCCCAGGCCTGGCTCGCCTCCGACCGGCCCGACGGGGCCCGCCTCACCGTCCTCACCCACGGCGCCGTCGACACCGGAACCGGGGCACCCGTCACCGACCCCGCCGCCGCCGTCGCCTGGGGGCTGCTGCGCTCCGGCCGGACCGAACACCCCGGCCGCTTCGCCCTCGTCGACACCGACGAGGACCCCGCCTCGTACGCCGCCCTGCCCGCGGCCCTCACCCGCGCCGACGGCGCCGCCGAACTCGCCGTCCGCACCGGCACCGTCCACGCCCCCGGCGTCGTACGGGTCCGCGACGAGGCCGCCGCCCCGGTGGCCTGGAACCCCGACGGCACCGTCCTGGTCACCGGTGGTACCGGCGGCCTCGGCTCGGCCGTCGCCCGCCACCTCGTCACCGCACACGGCGTACGCCACCTGCTGCTCGCCGGCCGCCGCGGCGCGGACGCCCCCGGAGCCGGGGAACTGGCCGCCGAACTGCGTGCCCTGGGCGCCGAGGTCACCGTCGCCGCCTGCGACGCCGCCGACCGGACCGCCCTCGCCGCGCTCCTCGACCGGATCCCGGCCGGGCACCCCCTCAGCGCGGTCGTGCACACCGCCGGCGTCCTGGACGACGGCCTCCTCACCGCCCAGGACCCGGCCCGCCTCGAAGCCGTGCTCCGGCCCAAGACGGACGCCGTCCGCGTGCTCCACGAACTCACCGCCGCCCTGCCGCTCGACGCGTTCGTGCTCTTCTCCTCAGCCGCCGGACTGCTCGGCAGCGCCGGACAGTCCGCCTACGCCGCAGCCAACGCCCACCTCGACGCCTTCGCCGCCCGGCGCCGCGCCCAGGGACTGCCCGCCGTCTCCCTCGCCTGGGGACCCTGGGCCGGCGACGGCATGGCCGGCACCCTGGACGGCGCCGACGCCGCCCGGCTGCGCCGCACCGGGCTCGTCCCGCTCGCGCAGGACGAGGCCCTCGGCCTCCTCGACGCCGCCCTCGGCAGCGGCCTGCCCGCCGTCCTGCCCCTGCGCCTGGACCCCGCCGCGCCCGGGCTGCCGCCCGTCCTGCGGACGCTCAGGGCCGGGACCGTCCCCGTGGCCGGCCGCACGGCCGCACCGGCGACCGGACCGGCCGAGCCGGCCCGGCGGGCGACCGCCGCCGAGCGGATCACGGGCCTGTCCCGCGCCGACCGTGCGGCGCTGCTGCTGGACCTCGTCCGCACCGAGGTCGCGGCCGTCCTCGGCTTCGGCGGCCCGGCCGACGTCGGCGTGGACCGCAGCTTCCGCGAGGCCGGCTTCGACTCGCTCACCGCCGTGGAACTGCGCAACCGGCTCACCGCCGAGACCGGCCTGCGCCTGACGCCCACCCTCGTCTTCGACCACCCCACCCCCCAGGCCCTCGCCGAACACCTCGACGGCGAACTCCCGGGCGCGGAGGCCGCCGTACTCGCCCTGATCGGGCAGCTCGGCGCGGCGACCGCACGGGCGGCCCTCGACCAGGACGCCCGCCGTGCGGTGGCCGGCCGCCTCTCCGCCCTCCTGGCGGACCTCGGCACCGGGGCCGCCCCGGCCGCCGTCCCGCCCGCCGGGAACCCGGCGGGCGGGACGGGCGGCGAAGGCCCGGCCCGGCCCGCCGAGGACCGGGGCAAGGTCACCGAACTGCTCAACTCCGCCTCCGACGACGAACTGTTCCAGCTGCTCGACAGCGGCTTCCGCTCCGTCTGAAGACCCGCACCGACACCTCCAGGGGAGAGCCGTGTCCGCTCACGACACCAACCAGGACGCCACGGGCAACGAAACCAGGCTCCGCGAGTACCTCCGCCGCGCCATGACCGAGCTCCACGAGACCCAGGCGCGCCTGCGCGAGGTCGAGGAGCGGGGCAGCGAGCCGATCGCGATCGTGGGGATGGCGTGCCGTTTTCCGGGTGGGGTGGTGTCTCCGGAGGGGTTGTGGGACCTGGTGTCCTCGGGGGTGGACGCGGT
>NZ_JBIWFZ010000049.1:0-7171 GCF_044763325.1 Streptomyces sp. NPDC096136
GCCTCGCCGCCTACACCCACCAGGACATCCCCTTCGAGCACCTGGTCGAAAAACTCAACCCCCACCGCAGCACCACCCACCACCCCCTCTTCCAGATTTCCCTGGGTCTCCAGAACACCCAGCAGCCCTCCTTCGATCTGCCTGGACTCCACGTGGAGTCCGGAGGGGTGGGAACGAGCACCTCGCGGTTCGACATGTCCATCGTCATGTCCGAGGAGCGCGGCAATGACGGTGCACCCGCGGGGATCAACGGCTACATCGAGTTCGCGTCCGACCTGTACGACCGGAGCACCGTCGAGGCCCTTGCGACGCGGTGGGCCCGGATCCTGACGGCGATGGCCGCCGACCCGACTCGTCCCATCGGTTCCGTGGACATCCTCACCCCCGCTGAGCGCGAACGACTCGACGGCTGGATCACCACACCCCGTCCGGAAGTCAAGGACGCGACACTGGCGGACCTGTTCGAGTCCCGCGCGCAGACAGGCGGCGACAGGACGGCTCTCGACACCGGTCAAGCGACGTGGACCTACGCCGAGCTCAACGCCCGCGCCAACCAGATCGCCCACTGGCTGATCAGCCGCGGCATCGGCGCCGAACAGCTGGTGGGCCTGGCCCTGCCGCGCAGCGCCGAACTCTTCGCGGTGCTCCTCGGGGTTGCCAAGGCGGGTGCCGGCTACTTGCCGATCGATCCGGAGTACCCGGCCGAGCGGATCGCCTACATGCTCGCCGACGCGGCCCCGGTCCTCGTCGTCACCACCGAGGCGCTGGCACAGGAGCTCACCGACAGCACGACCGCGATCGTCTCCCTGGCGGCTTGCATGGCCCAGGTCGAGGCGCAGTCCACTGCCAATCCGGCCGACGCCGACCGCGTCACCCCCGTCGCTCCTCACAACCTCGCGTACACGATCTACACGTCCGGCTCCACAGGCCGACCCAAGGGCACCACCGTCACCCACACCGGGCTGGCCAGCCTCGCCGCCACCCTGGGAGAACGCTGCTCAACCGGCCCCGACAGCCGAACTCTTCAACTCGCCTCGCCGAGCTTCGACGCCTCGATGCTGGAACTGCTCATGGCGATCAGCAACGGTGGCACCCTCGTCCTGCCGCCGCCCGGCCGCCTCGCCGGTGAGGACCTGGCGCGAACCCTGTCGGACGCTCGGATCACCCACGCGTTCATCCCGCCGTCGATCCTCGACACCGTTCCCGCCGAAGCAGTGCACGCCCTCCCCCGTCTCACCCACGTCCTCGTCGGCGCGGAACCCTTCCTGCCGCATCTCGTGCGGCTCTGGGCACCCGGCCGCGCGCTGTACAACGTCTACGGTCCGACGGAGACGACCGTTCTCACCACGATCAGCCGGCCTCTCACCCAGCTGCCGACTCCGATCGGCTACCCGAACCAGAACGTCCGGACCTACGTGCTGGACGCAACGCTCCGACCGACGCCGGTCGGTGTGGGCGGTGAGCTCTACATCGCCGGAAAGGGACTGACCCGTGGGTATCTCAACCGGCCGGGGCTGACCGCGGAGCGGTTCGTGGCGGATCCGTTCGGTGAGCCGGGCACCCGGATGTACCGCACCGGTGACCTGGTGCGCTGGAACCGCGACGGCGAACTGGAATACCTGGGCCGCACCGACCAGCAGGTCAAGATCCGCGGATTCCGCATCGAACCCGGAGAGGTCCAGGCCGCGCTGGTCCGGCATCCCGCCGTCGCCCAGGCCGTCGTGATCCCCTACGAGGACCAGCCCGGAGACACCCGTCTGGTGGCGTACATCGTGCCGGAGAACGGTGAGGAAGAGCCCTCGCTGCGGGTACTGCGCCAGAATCTACGGCAGGAGCTGCCGGATTACATGGTTCCGGCGGCGTTGATCACGGTCGACGCGATTCCGTTGACGCCGAACGGCAAGGTGGACCGTCAGGCCCTGCCGGCGCCGGTGTACGCGGCCGCCGGTGGCGGGCGCGGGGCGCGAACGCCGCGGGAGGAGATCCTGTGCGCGGCGTTCGCCGAAGTCCTGGGCGTGCCGGGCGTGGGGGTCGATGACAGCTTCTTCGACCTCGGCGGCCACTCCCTGCTGGCGACCCGGCTGATCAGCCGTATCCGTACGGCGTTGGGCGTGGAAGTCCCACTGCGCGCCCTGTTCGAAGCACCGACGGTCGCACAGCTGGCACGGCGGCTCGCCCACCATGCCGGCGACCTGCGTCCGGCACTGCTGCCCGCAGTCCGACCGGAGGTGCTGCCGCTGTCACACGCGCAGGAACGCCTGTGGTTCCTGCACAAACTCGAAGGCCCCTCCCCCACCTACAACATGCCCTTCGCACTGCGCCTGAGCGGCCAGTTGGACCGTGCGGCACTGGGCGAGGCTTTCAACGACGTCATCGCCCGTCACGAGGCCCTGCGCACCGTCTACCGGGAAGTCGAGGGACGGCCTGGCCAGCACGTCCTCGTGCCCGAACAGGCCCGGATCGAACTGCGGGTCGTTCCCAGCAGCGACAGCCTGCTGTCCGCGCACCTCGATGAAGCCGCTCGCCGCGAGTTCGACCTGTCCGGCCAGGTGCCGCTGCACGCCCAGCTGTTCGTCCTCAGCCCCACCGAGTCGGTACTGATGCTGGTGCTCCACCACATCGCCGGTGACGGCTGGTCGATGGCCCCGCTGGCCCGGGACCTGATGGCCGCCTACTCCGCACGCCTGACCGGTGGTGAACCGCAGTGGCCGGACCTGCCCGTGCAGTACGCCGACTACACCCTCTGGCAGCGCGAGCTGCTCGGTGACGACACCGACCCCGACAGCCCCTTCAGCCGCCAGTACGCCTACTGGGCCGAACAGCTGGCAGACCTGCCGGAACAGGTCACCCTCCCCACCGACCGCCCCCGCCCGGCCGTCGCCGGCAACAAGGGCGACGCCTGCGCCTTCTCCTTCGACACCGAACTCCATCACGGCCTCACCGCGCTGGCGAGGTCGGCTGACACCACGGTCTACATGGTGCTGCAAGCCGCCCTGGCCGCCCTGATGACCCGCCTCGGCGCGGGAACCGACATCGCCATCGGTTCACCCATCGCCGGGCGGACCGACGAGGGCCTCGACCACCTCATCGGCTTCTTCGTCAACACGCTCGTGCTGCGTACGGACACCTCCGGCGACCCGTCCTTCGCCGACCTGCTGGCCCAGGTGCGCCAGACGAGCCTGGCGGCCTACGCGCACCAGGACGTGCCGTTCCAGCACCTGGTGGAGAAGCTCAACCCGCAGCGCTCCGCCGCCCACCACCCGCTCTTCCAGGTCGCCCTCGTCCTGCAGAACAACAAGCAGGCCGCCTTCCAGCTCCCGGGGCTCCACCTGGCTTCCGAGAGCACGCACACGGGCACATCCCGCTTCGACGTGATGATCAGCCTGACCGAGGAGCACAGCGATCTGCATGAGCCCGCCGGAATCGGCGGAGTCGTCGAGTTCGCTACGGATCTGTATGACCGGTCGACGGTGGAGACGCTGATCGCGCGCTGGACTCGTCTGCTGCGGTCCGTGGTCGCAGATCCGTCCCGGCCGATCGGCTCGCTGGACATGCTCACCGTGGGAGAGGTCGCGCTCCTGCGGGACTGGGCGAGTGCCGCCCGGCCGGAAGTCGGTGAGGTGACGCTGCCGGAGCTGTTCGAGGCCCAGGTACGGGCGACCCCCGAGGCCACCGCCCTGGAAGCCGAGGGTGCGACCTGGAGCTACGCAGAGCTGAACGCGTGGGCGAACCAGATCGCGCACTGGCTGATCTCGCAGGGAATCGGCGTCGAGGAGCTGGTGGGTCTGGCCCTGCCCCGCAGTGCCGAGCGGGTCGCGGCGATCCTGGGCGTCATGAAGGCGGGCGCCGGCTATCTGCCGGTGGACCCGGAATACCCGGCCGAGCGGATCGCCTACATGCTCACCGACGCCGCCCCCGCCCTCCTCGTGACCACCGACCGTCTGATGGAGGAGATGTCCACCGCCGATGGCTTCGGCAGCGCCGGGATCGTCACGATCGAGGCGACGGCGAAGGCGTGGCGGGACCACCCGACGACCGATCCGACGGACACCGACCGGATCGCGCCCCTGACGCCGGCGAACACCGTCTACACGATCTACACATCAGGTTCGACGGGCCGTCCCAAGGGGGTGACGGTCGCGCACACCGGTCTGGCATCGCTTGCGGCCACGGTCGTCGAACGCTGTGCCCTGGCCACCGGAAGCCGGGTGCTGCAGTTCACCTCCGCCAGCTTCGACGTCTCGGTCGTGGAGCTGATGCTCGGCTTCACCGTGGGCGCGACGCTGGTGGTGCCGGGCGCCGGCCGGCTGGCTGGTGAGGACCTCGCCCGTACCCTGGCCGAGGAACGCATCACGCACGTCTTCCTTCCTCCGTCCGCGCTGGCGAGCATGGCTGCCGGGACGGAGTCGGCCCTGCCGGATCTGGCCACCATTGCGGTGGCTGGGGAGGCCTGCCCCCCGGAGCTGGCGGAGCGCTGGTCGCGCGACCGGCTGATGATCAACGCCTACGGGCCCACCGAAACCACCGTCTACGCCGCCACCAGCGGCCCGCTGTCCGGCTCTCACGCACCCATCGGACACCCCGTCACCAACTCCGCCGTACACGTACTCGACGAGCGTCTGCGTCGGGTTCCGGTGGGTGTTGCGGGCGAGCTCTACATCGCCGGCAAGGGCCTGGCACGCGGCTATCTCGGGCGGTTCGGTCTGACGGCCGAACGCTTCGTGGCGGATCCCTTCGGGGAGCCGGGCGCACGGATGTACCGCACGGGTGACCTGGTGCGGTGGAACCGCGACGGTGAACTGGAATACCTGGGCCGTACCGACCAGCAGGTCAAGATCCGCGGATTCCGCATCGAGCCCGGTGAGGTCCAGGCCGCACTGGTGCGGCAGCCGGAGGTCGCCCAGGCGGTCGTGGTCGCCCGCCAGGACCAGCCCGGCGACACCCGTCTGGTCGCATACGTCGTTCCCGAGGCGGAGGCCGGCGACGGTGACGTACGGGTATCGGAGTGGCGGGAGTTGTACGACTCGCTGTACGGCGCATCGGGTGCTCCGCTGGGCGAGGACTTCTCGGGCTGGAACAGCTCCTACACCGGCAGGCCCATCGCACTCGGCGAGATGCACGAATGGCGGCAGGCCACCGTGGAGCGCATCGCCGGCCACCAGCCCCGACGCATCCTGGAGATCGGCGTCGGCTCCGGCCTGCTCATGGCCCCGCTCGCAGGACGAGTGGAGGAGTACTGGGGGACGGACCTGTCCCAGGCGGTGGTCTCCCGCCTTGAGGAACAGACCGCCGAGCGCGGCTGGGACCACGTCACGCTGCGCTGCCAGCCGGCGGACGACACCACCGGACTCCCGGTCGGGTACTTCGACACGATCGTGATCAACTCCGTCATCCAGTACTTCCCCGACCAGGAATACCTCACCCGGGTCCTGACCCAAGCACTGCAACTCCTGGCAGACGGCGGCCGCATCCTCGTCGGCGACGTGCGCCACCTCGGGCTGCTCCGCGCCCTGCACACCGCCGTACACGCCCAGCGCGCCGACGACACCGACGCACTGCGATCCGCAGTGGAGCACGCACTCGTCGTGGAGAAGGAACTGCTGGTCCATCCCGACTACTTCACCGCATTCGCCGCCTCCCACGACCTCGGCGTCGACATACGCCTCAAGCGCGGCCAGAACCACAACGAACTCACCCGCCACCGCTACGAGATCACCTTGCACAACAAGCAGACGGACTCCGCGGACCTGACAGCCCTACCGCGGCTGGTCTGGGGTTCCCACGTCACCTGGGAGCAGCTTGAGGAGCGGCTCGGTGACGGGGGGCCGCTGCGGGTGGCGGGCGTTCCCAACGCCCGCCTGGCCGGTGAAACCGCCGCCGCTGACGCGCTGGAGCGCAGCGAGGACCTGACCGCGATCAATGCCGTGCTCACCGGTGCCGGCGGCATGGACCCGGAGGCGTTCTGCCAGTGGGCTGCCGAGCGGGGCCGGCAGGCATTGCTCACCTGGAACCCGCAGGACCCCGCCGCCTTCGACGTGATCCTCCTCTCCACAAACACCGAAGCGACGGACACCGAAGCGGTGACCGGCACGTACAACCCGCAGCGCCTGACGTCGGCCGTGACGAACACCCCCGTCCGGTCACGGGCCAGCGGCTCGCTGGTGGCGACCCTGCGGCAGGCACTGCAGGACCAGCTGCCCGACTACATGGTCCCGTCGGCGATCGTGGCCCTCGACGCCATCCCCCTCACCCCGAACGGGAAAATCGACCGCAAGGCCCTGCCCACACCGGACTACGGGACAGCCGGCAACGGTCGCGCCCCGCGCACCCCGCAGGAAGAAATCCTCTGCACCCTGTTCGCAGAAGTCCTGGGCCTGCCCGCAGTCAGCATCGACGACAACTTCTTCGACCTCGGCGGCCACTCCCTCCTCGCCACCCAACTCACCAGCCGCATCCGCACCACCCTCGGCACCGAAACCAGCCTCCAGACACTCTTCGAAGCACCCACCGTCGCAGAACTGGCACCACGTCTGACGCACCAAGGAGAGCTGCGCCCGCCCCTGCTGCCCGCCACCCGACCCGACCCCCTCCCCCTCTCCTACGCCCAACAACAGCTGTGGTTCCTGCACCAGCTGGAAGGGCCGTCCGCCACCTACAACATTCCGATGGTGCTGCGGCTGACGGGCGACGCTGATCCGGACGCACTGCGGGACGGCATCAACGATGTCGTTGCTCGCCATGAGGCGTTGCGTACGGTGTTGGGGGATGTTGAGGGGCAGCCTTGTCAGTACGTCCTGGACTCTGCGCAGGCGCGTGTGGACCTTGAGGTCCGCCAGGTGGGCGCGGCCCAGCTGGAGGAGGCGTTGCGGCAGGCCGCTCAGCACGAGTTCGACCTCTCCCGCGACGTTCCGCTCCATGCCGTCTTGTTCACGGTCAATGCGGGCGAGTCGGTGCTGGTGCTGGTGCTGCACCACATCGCCGGTGACGGATCGTCCCTGGCCCCCCTGGCCCGCGACCTCGTTACCGCGTACTCGGCGCGGCTGTCCGGCAGCGAGCCGCAGTGGCCGGACCTGCCCGTGCAGTACGCCGACTACACCCTGTGGCAGCGCGAACTCCTCGGCAACGACACCGACCCCGACAGCCTCTTCGCCCGACAGGAACGCTACTGGGC
>NZ_JBIWFZ010000050.1:0-5046 GCF_044763325.1 Streptomyces sp. NPDC096136
ACAACGCCACCTCCACCGCGAACAACGCCGGCTGGGTGAACCGCGTCTCGTCCAGCAGCTCCGCATCCTCCCCGAACACCACCTCCCGCAGAGGCAGTTCCAGGTGGGTGTCCAGGTGGGCGCAGACCTCGTCGAAGGCGTCGGCGAACGCCGGGAAGGCGGCGTACAGTTCACGCCCCATACCCGGGCGCTGACTGCCCTGCCCCGAGAAGAGGAACGCCGTCCGGCTGCCGCCGGCGTGATCGGCTTCACCGCGTACGACCCCGGCCGCCTGCCGGCCCGTGGCGATGGCCTCCAGGCCCGCCAGCAGCTCCGCGCGTCCGGACCCGACCACGGCGGACCGCAGCTCCATCGAGGCGCGTGACAGGGCGAGCGAGCGTCCGATGTCGGCGAGTCCGAGGGCCGGGTGCTCGATGACGTGCTCCGCGAGGCGCTGCGCCTGGGCGCGCAGGGAGGTCTCGTCCTTGGCGGACAGCACCCACGCGATGGCTCCGGAGCCGTCGGCAGCACCGGTGGCCGCCGGGGCGGGCTCCGTGCCGGGGGCGTGTTCCAGGACGACGTGGGCGTTGGTGCCGCTGACGCCGAAGGAGGAGACGCCCGCCCGGCGCGGACGGCCGCCGTCCGCGGCCCACTCGCGGGCCTCGTTCAGCAGCCGTACCGACCCCGTCGACCAGTCGATGTGGGGGGACGGCTCATCGGCGTGGAGGGTCCTGGGGAGGACTCCGTGGCGCATCGCCATGACCATCTTGATCACACCGGCGACGCCGGCGGCGGCCTGCGTGTGCCCGATGTTGGACTTCAGCGAGCCCAGCCACAGCGGCCGGTCCGCGTCCCGCTCCTGCCCGTAGGTGGCCAGGAGGGCCTGGGCCTCGATCGGGTCGCCGAGGGTGGTGCCCGTGCCGTGCGCCTCGACGGCGTCGACGTCGGCCGTCGACAGGCCGGCCTGCGCGAGGGCCTGGCGGATGACCCGCTGCTGCGCGGGCCCGTTCGGGGCGGTCAGGCCGTTGGACGCACCGTCCTGGTTCACGGCCGACCCGCGGACCACCGCGAGCACCCGGTGGCCGTTGCGGCGGGCGTCGGAGAGCCGCTCCACCAGGAGCATGCCCACGCCCTCCGACCAGCCGGTGCCGTCCGCGTCGGCCGAGAAGGCCTTGCAGCGGCCGTCTGCGGCCAGGCCGCGCTGGCGGCTGAACTCCACGAAGGTGCTGGGGGTCGCCATGACGGTGACCCCGCCCACGAGGGCCATGGAGCACTCGCCTTGCCGCAGGGCCTGCGCCGCGAGGTGCAGGGCCACCAGCGACGAGGAGCAGGCCGTGTCCACGGTCACCGCCGGTCCCTCCAGGCCGAAGGTGTACGAGAGTCGGCCCGAGGCCACGCTGCCGGAGGTGCCCATGCCGAGGTGTCCTTCGAGCCCCTCGGGTACGGTCCCGCCGAGCTGGGAGCCGTAGTCGTGGTACATGACCCCGGCGAACACCCCGGTACGCGAGCCCTTCAGCGACGCCGGATCGATCCCGGCCCGCTCGAACACCTCCCACGAGGTCTCCAACAGCAACCGCTGCTGCGGATCCATCGCCAACGCCTCACGCGGCGAGATCCCGAAGAACGCCGCGTCGAACTCCCCCGCCTCATAGAGGAACCCGCCCTCACGGGCATAACTCGTCCCCGCATGATCCGGATCCGGGTGATACAGCCCCTCCAACGCCCAGCCGCGGTCCACCGGGAACCCGCCGACCGCGTCACCACCCTCCGCGACCAACCGCCACAGGTCCTCCGGAGAACGCACCCCACCCGGATACCGGCAGCTCATCCCCACGATCACGATCGGATCGTCGGCGGAGGCGACCTGGACGGCCGCGGCGGGCTGCGCCGGGTCGGCGTCCGCGCCCAGCAGTTCGGTCAGCAGCAGGCGGGTCAGTGCCTCGGGCGTCGGGTGGTCGAAGACGAGGGTCGCGGGCAGCCGCAGTCCGGTGGCGGAGTTGAGGGTGTTGCGGAGTTCGACCGCGGTCAGCGAGTCGAAGCCGAGGTCCCTGAACTGCCGGTCCACCGCGACCGACCGTGCGGACGCGTGCCCGAGGACGGCCGCCACCTGGGTGCGGACCAGGTCGAGGACGAACGCCTGCCGCTCGTCCGCCGGCAGGGCGGCGAGCCGGCCGGCCGCCGTGGTCTGGCCGGCCGCCGTCTGCGGGGCCCCTTCGAGGCTGCGCCGTACGGAGGTGCGCACCAGCTTCCGCAGCAGCGGCGGCAGGGCGCCCGCGCGGGCCTGGGCGTGCAGCGCCTCGGTGTCCAGGCGGGCGGGGACCAGGACGGCCCGCTCGGAGCGGCAGGCGGCGTCGAAGAGCGCCAGGCCCTCCTCGGCCTCCAGGGCGATCAGTCCGGAGCGGCTGATCCTCTGCCGGTCGGCGGCGGCCAGCCGGGCCGTGAGCGTGCTGCTCTGCGCCCACAGGCCCCAGGCGAGGGACACCGCGGGGAGCCCCTCGGCCCGGCGGGACGCGGCCAGGGCGTCGAGGAAGGAGTTCGCGGCGCTGTAGTTGGCCTGTCCGGCGCTGCCGAGGGTGCCGGCGGCGGAGGAGAACAGGACGAAGGCGGACAGGTCGGCGTCGCGGGTCAGTTCGTGGAGGTGGAGGGCCGCGTCGGCCTTCGGGTGGAACACCCGGTCGACGCGGTCCGGGGTGAGGGCGGTGACGGTGCCGTCGTCGGTCACCCCGGCCGCGTGGACCACGGCGGCCAGCGGGTGCTCGGCGGGGACCGTCGCCAGCAGGTCGGCGAGCGCGTCGCGGTCCGCGACGTCACAGGCCACGGTCCGGGACTCGGCGCCCAGGTCCCGCAGCTCCCGCGTGAACTCGGCGGCGCCGGGCGCGTCCTGGCCCCGCCGGCCGGCCAGCAGCAGGTGCCGTACGCCGTGCTCGGTGACGAGGTGGCGGGCGACCAGCCGGCCCAGGGCACCCGAGGCGCCGGTGATGAGCACCGTTCCGTCGGCCGGGAAGGCGGCGGGGGCGTGCTCGGCCGGGGCGGGTTCGTCGGCCCGTACGAGGCGCGGGACGAGCAGGGCCCCGTCACGGAGCGCCACCTGCGGCTCGCCGCAGGCCACGGCGGCCGCCAGCGCCGCCCCGTGCTCGTCGCCGTCGCCGTCCACCAGCACGAACCGGCCGGGGTTCTCCGACTGGGCGGAGCGCACGAGGCCCCAGACGGCGGCCTGCGCGGGGTCGACGGCGTGCGCCCCGGCCCCGGTGGCGGTGGTCGCGTCGACCGCGCCGCGCGTCACGAGCACCAGGCGCGAGCCGGCGAACCGGTCCTCGCCGAGCCACTCCTGGAGCAGCTCCAGGACGCGGCGCGTGGCGGCGGACGGTACGGCCCCTTCTCCCGCGCCCGGCAGCACGAGGGCCACGTTCTCGGGTACGGGGGCGCCGTCCAGGTCGGCGAGGCGCTCGCACCGGACCGGCGCGGCCGACCCGGGCTCCGCGGCCGGTTCGCACCGCTCCCACGCCACCCGGAACAGCGCGTCCCGCAGCCCCGCACCGCCCTGGGCGGCGGCGCCGGCTTCGGCGAGCTGCTCGGGGGTGACCGTGCGCAGGAGCAGCGAGTCGACCGAGGCGACGGGCCGTCCCAGAGCGTCGCCGATCCGCAGCTCCACGGCGTCGGTCCCGGATGCGGCCCGGGTCAGGCGGACGCGCAGGGTCTCGGCGCCGCTGCCGTACACGTTCACGCCGCTCCAGGCGAACGGGAGCCGGCCGGCGTGGTCGGTGCCGAGGAACTCCCCGACGCCCATGGCGTGCAGGGCCGCGTCGAGGAGCGCGGGGTGGACGGCGAACCCGTCGACCCGGGTGCCGTCGGGCAGCGCGACCTCGGCGAACAGCTCGTCCCGGCCGCGCCGCCAGAGGGCGCGCAGCCCCTGGAACACCGGGCCGTAGGCGAAGCCGGCGTCGGCCAGCCGGCCGTAGCAGTCGTGGAGGTCGACGGCGGTGGCGTCCGCGGGGGGCCAGGTGGCGTCCGTTTCCGGGGGTGTCCGTCCGGTGTCGGGGACGAGGAAGCCGGTCGCGTGGCGCGTCCAGGCGTCCTCCCCGTCGGCCTCGGCGGCGGTCTCCGGGCGGGAGTAGATCTTCACCGTGCGGCGGGCCGAGTCCTCTTCCGCGGTGCCGACGACCACCCGGACCTGGACCGCGCCCTGCTCCGGGAGGACCAGGGGTGCGGCGAGGGCGAGCTCTTCGACGCGGCCGCAGCCGAGTTCGTCGCCGGCGCGTACCGCCATCTCCAGGAAGGCGGTACCGGGGAGCAGGGTCACCCCGGAGACGGCGTGGTCCGCCAGCCAGGGGTGGGTGGTGAGGGACAGGCGTCCGGTGAGCAGGGAGCCGGCGCCGTCGGGCAGCAGGGCCGTGGCCCCGAAGAGGGCGTGGTCGGCGCCGGCCAGTCCGGCGGCGGTGACGTCGCCCGTGCCGGCCGGGGCGTCGAGCCAGTAGTGCTCGTACTGGAAGGGGTAGGTGGGCAGGTCGATGCGGCGGGCGCCGCGTCCGGCGTGGACGGCGGCCCAGTCGACGGGGGTGCCGTGGACGTGGAGCCGGGCGAGCGCGCTGGTGACGGCCAGGTGCTCGGCGCGGTCGGCCCGCAGGACGGGCACGGTGAGGGCGCGTTCGTCCAGGAGTTCCTGGGCGAGGGCGGTCAGGACACCGCCGGGCCCGATCTCCAGGAAGGTGCGGACGCCTTCGAGGGCCAGGCCGTCGACGGCGTCGGCGAAGCGGACGGCCTCGCGGACGTGGCGCACCCAGTAGTCGGCCGAGCCAAACTCCTCGGCCGTGACGATCCGCCCGGTGAGGGTGGAGACGACCGGCAGGGACGGGGTGCCGAAGGCGACCAGTTCCGCCACCTCGCGGAAGGCGTCGAGCATCGGGTCCATCAGCGGCGAGTGGAAGGCGTGGGAGACCGTCAGGGCCTTGGTCTTGCGCCCCTCGGCCGCCAGCCGCTCCACCACGGACGCCACGGCGTCCTCCGCACCCGAAACCACCACGGACGAAGGCCCGTTGACCGCGGCAATACCGGCCCGGTCCTCGAACC
>NZ_JBIWFZ010000051.1:0-4804 GCF_044763325.1 Streptomyces sp. NPDC096136
CGGAACAACGCCACCTCCACCGCGAACAACGCCGGCTGGGTGAACCGCGTCTCGTCCAGCAGCTCCGCATCCTCCCCGAACACCACCTCCCGCAGGGGCAGTTCGAGATACGGATCGAGCGCGGCGCACACCGCGTCGAAGGCGGACGCGAACACCGGGAAGGCCGCGTACAGTTCACGCCCCATACCCGGGCGCTGACTGCCCTGCCCCGAGAAGAGGAACGCCGTCCGGCTGCCGCCGACGGGCGTGCCCTGCGGGGTCTCCGCCCGCAGGAAGGCGGTGGCCGCCGGCCGGCCCGCGAGGAGGTCCTCCAGGCCGCTGAGCAGCTCCTCGCGGTGCGTGCCGACGACGGCGGACCGCAGGTCCAGGGCGGCGCGGGGTGCGAGGGAGAGGGCCACGTCGAGGGGGTGCAGGTCCGGGTGGGCGGTGAGGTGGGCGAGGAGGCGTCCGGCCTGCGCGCGCAGCGCCGCCGGGTCCTTGGCGGACAGCGGCCAGACGACGGCCGTGTCGGGGGCCGGCACGCCTTCGGGGGCCTGGTGCGGCTCCGGTGCCCCGTGCGGTGCGGGCTGCTCGATGACGACGTGGGCGTTGGTGCCGCTGACGCCGAAGGAGGAGACGCCCGCCCGGCGCGGACGGCCGTCGTGCTCCGCCCACTCCCGGGCCTCCGTCAGCAGCCGCACGTCTCCCGCGGACCAGTCCACATGCGGGGAGGGCTCGTCCACGTGCAGGGTCTTCGGCAGCACCCCGTGGCGCATCGCCATCACCATCTTGATCACACCGGCGACGCCGGCGGCGGCCTGCGTGTGCCCGATGTTGGACTTCAGCGAGCCCAGCCACAGCGGCCGGTCCGCGTCCCGCTCCTGCCCGTAGGTGGCCAGGAGGGCCTGGGCCTCGATCGGGTCGCCGAGGGTGGTGCCCGTGCCGTGCGCCTCGACGGCGTCGACGTCGGCCGTCGACAGGCCGGCCTGCGCGAGGGCCTGGCGGATGACCCGCTGCTGTGAGGGCCCGTTCGGGGCGGTCAGGCCGTTGGACGCACCGTCCTGGTTGATCGCGGTGCCCCGTACGACGGCCAGCACCCGGTGCCCGTTGCGGCGGGCATCGGACAGCCGCTCCACGAGCAGCATGCCGGCGCCCTCGGCCCAGCCGGTGCCGTCGGCCCCTGCCGAGAAGGCCTTGCAGCGGCCGTCGGCGGCCAGCCCGCGCTGGCGGCTGAACTCCACGAAGATGTTGGGGGTCGCCATGACGGTGACCCCGCCCACGAGGGCCATGGAGCACTCGCCTTGCCGCAGGGCCTGCGCCGCGAGGTGCAGGGCCACCAGCGACGAGGAGCAGGCCGTGTCCACGGTCACCGCCGGCCCCTCCAGGCCGAAGGTGTAGGCCACGCGACCGGAGGCGATGCTGCCCGCGCTGCCGTTGACGAGGTAGCCCTCGAAGCCGTCGGGGACGACGGAGAGGCGGGAGCCGTAGTCGTGGTACATGACCCCGGCGAACACCCCGGTACGCGAGCCCTTCAGCGACGCCGGATCGATCCCGGCCCGCTCGAACACCTCCCACGAGGTCTCCAACAGCAACCGCTGCTGCGGATCCATCGCCAACGCCTCACGCGGCGAGATCCCGAAGAACGCCGCGTCGAACTCCCCCGCCTCATAGAGGAACCCGCCCTCACGGGCATAACTCGTCCCCGCATGATCCGGATCCGGGTGATACAGCCCCTCCAACGCCCAGCCTCGGTCCACCGGGAACCCGCCGACCGCGTCACCACCCTCCGCGACCAACCGCCACAGGTCCTCCGGAGAACGCACCCCACCCGGATACCGGCAGCTCATCCCCACGATCACGATCGGATCGTCGGCGGCCGGGAGGCCGCCGGGCAGCACGCCCGTCGGGACCGGAGCGGTCGTGGCGGGGGCGTCGCCGAGGATCTCGGCGCGCAGGAAGCGGGTGAGGGCCAGCGGGGTGGGGTGGTCGAAGACCAGGGTCGCCGGCAGTCGGGTTCCGGTGACGGCGCCCAGCAGGTTCCGCAGTTCGACGGCGGTCAGCGAGTCGAAGCCGAGGTCCTTGAAGGGGCGTTCGGGTTCCACCCGGTCGGGCGAGGCGTGGCCGAGGACCGTGGCGACCTGGCCGCGTACCAGGTCGGTCAGGACGCGTTCCTGTTCGGACTCGGGCAGCCCGCGCAGGGTCGCGGCGAGGGCGGAGGCGCGGTCCGCGGGTGAGGCGGAGGGCGCGCCGGGGCCGCTGTGGGCCTTGCGGACCGGGGTCCTGACCAGCCCGCGCAGGAGGGCGGGGACCTTGCCCTCGGCCGCCTGGACGCGGAGTCCCGCGTGGTCCAGCGGAACGGGGAAGAGGACGTCCGCGCCGGTCGCGCAGGCGGCGTCGAACAGGGCGAGGCCGGTGGCCGCGTCCATGGCGACGAGGCCCATGCGGCGGATCCGCGCGAGGTCGGTGGAGTCCAGCTTGCCGGTCATGCCGCTGCCGTCGGCCCACAGGCCCCAGGCCAGGGACACGGCGGGCAGTCCGGCCGCGTGGCGCCGCTGGGCGAGGGCGTCGAGGAAGGCGTTGGCGGCGGCGTAGTTGGCCTGGCCGGCGCCGCCGAGCGTGGCGGAGACGGAGGAGAAGAGCACGAACGCGGACAGGTCCATGTCGCGGGTGAGCTCGTGCAGGTGGAGGGCGGCGTCGACCTTCGGCCGCAGGACGTGGTCGACGCGGTCCGGGGTGAGGGCGGGGACGATGCCGTCGTCGGTCACCCCGGCCGCGTGGACCACGGCGGCCAGGGGGTGCCCGTCGGGGACCGTGGCCAGCAGGTCGGCCAGGGCGCGGCGGTCGGCCACGTCGCAGGCGGCGGTGGTGACCCGGGCGCCGAGGGCGGTGAGTTCGGCCTCGAAGTCGGCCGCGCCTTCGGCGGCGGGGCCCCGGCGGCCGGTCAGCAGGAGGTGGCGTACGCCGTGCTCGGTGACGAGGTGGCGGGCGACGAGCCGGCCGAGGGTGCCGGTGGCGCCGGTGACCAGGACGGTGCCTTCGGCCGGGAACGCCCGGCGGTGCGGGGAGCCGTCGGCCGACCGGTCCGTGTGGGGGGCCAGGCGGGGCAGCAGGACCGTGCCGCCGCGTACGGCGAGCTGGGGTTCGCCGGTGGCCAGGGCGGCGCGCAGGGCCTCCCGGCCGGGGCCGGCGTCCGGGTCCAGGCCCGGTTCCAGGTCGAGGAGGACGAAGCGGTCGGGGTTCTCCGACTGGGCCGTGCGGAGCATGCCCCAGACGGCGGCCTGGGCCGGATCCAGCGCGCCGCGTTCGGCGGGGGTGGTCGCGACCGCGCGGCGGGTGACGAGGACGAGCGGGGTCCGGTCGGACCGCTCCTCGGCGAGCCACTCCTGGATCAGTGCGAGCGTGCGGTGGGCGGTGGCGCGTACGGCTTCGGCCGGGTCGTCCGGTGCCGTGCCGCCGTCGGGGTCCGGGCCGGCGAGGGCCACGACGCAGTCGGGTTCGGGGGCGTCGGCGGGCGCCTGGACCGGGGTCCAGTCGAGCCGGAGGAGGGTGTCGGCGCGGGGCGCCGCCGCCGCGCGGAGCCGGTCGGCGGAGACCGGGCGCAGGACGAGGGCGTCGACCGAGGCGACGGTCTGGCCCGCCGTGTCGGCGACCAGGACGGAGACGGTGTCCGGGCCGGCCGGGGTCAGCCGGACGCGTACGGCGGGGGCTCCGGCGGCGTGCAGGCCGACCCCGCTCCAGGAGAAGGGCAGCAGGCCCCGGCCGGTGTCGGTGCCGGAGAGCAGGCCGAGCCAGGAGGCGTGGAGGGCGGCGTCGAGGAGGGCCGGGTGCAGCCCGAACGTGTCGGCGTCCGGTGCCGTGGGGGCGGGGAGGGCTGCGGCGGCGTACAGGGAGTCGCCGCGGCGCCACGCCTCGGTGAGGCCGCGGAAGACCGGGCCGTAGCCGAAGCCGAGGTCGTCGAGGAGCGCGTAGAGGTGGTCGGTGGCGACCGGTTCGGCTCCGTGCGGGGGCCAGGCGGCGAGCTCGGACGCCACCGGGGGCGGGGCCGCTTCGGCGGACAGGGTGCCGCCGGCGTGACGCGTCCAGTCGCGGGAGGTGGCGGGGTCCTCGGGGCGGGAGTGGAGTTCCAGGGCGCAGCGGCCCGTGGGGTCGGGGGCCCCGACCGTGAGGCGGAGCTGGACGCCGCCGTGCTCGGGCAGGACGAGCGGGGCCTCCAGGGTGAGGTCCTCGATGTGTGCGCAGCCGGCTTCCCGGCCGGCCCGCAGGGCCAGTTCGACGAAGGCGGTGCCGGGGACGAGGACCGCTCCGGAGACGGTGTGGTCGGCGATCCAGGGGTGGGTGGCGAGGGAGAGGCGGCCGGTGAGCACGATGGCGCCGTCCGGGAGCACCACGGTGGCGCCCAGGAGGGGGTGTTCGGTGTCGGTGACGCCGATCGCCTCGGGGTCGGCGGATGCGGGGACGTGCAGCCAGTAGTTCTCGCGCTGGAAGGCGTAGGTGGGCAGGGCGATGCGGCGGGCGCCGCGGTCGGCGTACCAGGCCGTCCAGTCGACGGGGGTGCCGTGGACGTGGAGCCGGGCGAGGGCGGTGGTGACGGCCAGGTCCTCGGCCCGGTCGGCCCGCAGGACGGGTACCGTGACGGCCTGCTCGTCGACGAGCTCCCGGGCCAGGGCGGACAGGGCGCCGCCGGGGCCGATCTCCAGGAGGGTGCGCACCTCCTCGGCGGCGAGGGTGGCGACGGCGTCGGCGAAGCGCACGGCCTCGCGGACGTGGCTCACCCAGTAGTCGGCGGAGCGGAACTCCTCCGCCGAGACCATCCGCCCGGTGAGGG
>NZ_JBIWFZ010000052.1:0-4706 GCF_044763325.1 Streptomyces sp. NPDC096136
TTCCTTTGTACTCACCCTCTCGGGCTTTCCTCCGGGCTTTCGTTCTTTCCTGCGTTTCCGACTCTATCAGACTCTTTCGTGTCCGACTTCCTCGGTGCTTTCCAGGTTCTTCGCTTTCGCGTTTTCCCTTTCCGGCGGTTCCGACTCTATCAGAAGTTTTCCACCGGATTTCCCGGCTTCGACGTTCCGAATGAAGAGTCGAGGGCACCCCGCATGGAATTCGATTCGCTGAGGGGTGGGTGTCGCCGAACTTGTCCAGTTCGAGGCAACCGTTTGACTCTACATCCCACCCCCGGGGGTGTCAAAACGAGGCGGGCCCCTCGTGGACGCGCCGCAACAGCCCCATCAGGACGACCTGTTCCTCCGCCGTCAGCGGCGCCAGGAGCTGCTCGTTCGCCGCCTCCGCGAGCTCCGCGCAGCGGGCGAGGACCGCTTCTCCCCGCGCGGTGACCGTCACGGCGTTCTTGCGGCGGTCGGCGGGGTCGGGGGTCCGCAGGACCATGTCCGTTTCCTGGAGGTGGTTGAGGATCCCGACCATGTCCTTCGGGTCCACCGCGAGCCGGCGGCCCAGCTCCGCCTGTGCGACCGGGCCGTACTCGGCCGTCGCCGCCAGCACCGCGTGGTGCATCAGCTTCAGCCCCTCCGCCGCGAGGGCCTCGGCGACCAGTTCCCGTCCGCGCGCCGCGACCCGGCCGACGAGCCAGCTGGGGAGGGACTGGATGTGCGTGAGGGGCGGGGGCGGGGGCGGGGGCGGGGGCGGGGGCGTGGCCATGGGCCCACCCTACCCGTGGATCGTTGGACATCCCTACGACTTTCGGCATACCGTTGGGATGTCCAACGAAATGAACGGATCGGGGGAGGTCCTGTGCTGCGCATCCGCCACGAGGTCAACGGTGGGCCCGAAGTGCTCTTCACCGAGGAGGTCGACCGCCCGGAGCCGGGGCCCGGGGAACTGGTCGTCCGGGCCGAGGCGATCGGGGTCACCCTGCCCACCGTCCGCAAGGTCCGGGAGGGAAGCGGGCCCGTCCCGTTCGGCGGGGAGGTCGCCGGGACCGTCGTCTCCATCGGAGCGGACGTCACCGGGTTCTCCGTCGGGGACCGTGTCACCGGGCTGTGCTTCGCCCACGCCTACGCCGAATACGCCGTCCTGGACAGCGCGCTGACGACCGCCGTCCCGGACGGCGCGACCGCCGTGGACGCGGTGGCGCTCGTGCGCAGCGGGCTCGTGGCGCGCGGGGCGTACGAGGCGGGGCGGGTGCGGCCCGGCGAGTCGGTGCTCGTCACGGCGGCGGCCAGTGCGGTGGGCGGCCTCGCCCTCCAGCTCGCGAAGGCCGGCGGGGCGGGGCGCGTCGTCGCCGCCGTCGGCAGTGCCGACAAGGCCGGGTTCGTCCGCGGCCTGGGCGCGGACGAGGTCGTGCTGTACGAGGACGCCGACTGGGGCGCCCCGTACGACGTCGTCCTCGACGGTGTCGGCGGCGACCTGCTCGGCCCTGCCGTGCGGGCCCTGGCCATGGGCGGGCGGCTGGTGGCCTTCAGCTCCGGCGGCGGCACGGTGGAGGCGTACGAGCTCCTGGTGCGGGGCGCCTCGGTGATCGGCTTCCAGATGCGGGCCATCGCCCTCAACCGGCCCGACCTGTACGCCCGCTGGCAGCGCGAGCTGTGGGAGCAGCACGCCGCGGGCACGCTGCGCACCACCGTCCACGAGGAGATCCCCCTCGCCGAGGCGGCCCGCGCCCACACCGTGATCGAGCAGCGAAGCAACCGTGGCAAGGTCGTCCTCGTACCGTGACGGCGCCCGGGGCCCGGGCTCCGGGGCCCGGCCTGCGGACGTGGTCGACACCGGCTGAACCGCTCGGTCTGTCAGGTGTCGTACGCGCCGTCCCGCGGAGCCGAGAGGCCCAACCGATCCGGATGGAGCTCAGCCCGGTCGTGCTCGCCGTCCTCGTCCTCGGCATGGCACTCCGTGATGAGGCCGAGGACCACACCGTCAACGGTGAGCCGGAACGGCTGGATCGCGATGTCGCCCGTCGGAGGGCGTCCCCTAAGGTGCCTGCCCATGGACGCTGCCGATCTCGACCGCCGGTTCCGGTCGTACTCCCGTTGCATCCCCCCGTACGTCGTCTCCCGGCTGCTGGAGCTCGGCCACGTCGAGGAGGTGGCGTTCCAGGCCGGCCGCGGGGAGTGGTTCTGTGCGCGGGAGCTCGCGGAGCGGTTCGCCGGGGAGGGGCGGCGGGCGGAAGCCCGGAAGCTGCTCGACCCCTACGTCGCCACGGGGTGGTGGACGGCGGTCGAGGCCGCGGCCGGGCTGCTGGAGGCCTGGGGGAGGGCGGACGAGGCGATCGCGCTGGCCCGCCCGCACGCCGAGGGCGGGGGACGGGAGGCGCTGGCGTTCCTCGGGCGGCTGCTCGCCCGGCAGGGGCGGAGCGCGGAGGCGTTCGCGCTGCTCCTCCCCCACATCGGCGACGCCTTCCTCGCCGTCGCCCTGGTCGACGTCGCCGGTGGCGCGGGCCGGGACGAGGAGGTCGCCGCGCTGCTGGCCGACCGCATCGCGGCGGGTCACCGCTGCGAGGACCCGGCCTGCCGGCGCACCGATCCCGCGCCCGCCGGCGCGGCGCACCTGCTCGCCACCGTCCGCGAACGCCAGGGCCGGGTCGACGACGCGCTGGCCCTGCTGCGGCCCGGCCCCACCGCCTCGCCGGTCCACGGCCATGAGCAGCTCGCCGGCCTCCTGGTCCGTACCGGCCGGATGGAGGAGCTGCGGGTGTACGCCGAGGAACTCGGGGCCCCGGCGCGCCGGCTGGCCGAACTGCTGGCGGAGCGCGGCGACTTGGAGGGGGCCATCGCCGTGTACCGGAGGCCGGGGGCTTCGGAGGACTTCCGGCGGTTCGGGGCGGTGGAGCTCGCGGCGCTCCTGGAGCGGCACGGCCGGGGCGGCGAGGCGATCGAGGTGCTGCGCCTGCTCGCGGACGCGCCCCTCGGAGCGGAGGACTGGCTCGTCCGCAGGCTGTGCACCCTGTACGCCGACCACGGCCGCGCCGAGGAGGCACTGGCCTACCTCGACGACCTCAAATCCAGCCGTGGCGACGAGGATTGGGGCTTCTTCGAGATGCGGCTGCCGCTGCTGGCCGCCTGCGGCCGGCGCGAGGAGGCGCTCGAACTGGCACGGGCCCACCCGGAAGGGGAGACCTCGTACGCGGCGTCGTCCATCGCCCTGCTCCTCGCCGACGCCGGCCGCGTCGAGGAGGCCGTGACCGTGCTCGAAGCGCACGCCTGCGGCACCACCACGGACCTGGCCGAACACCTGATCATCCTCGGACGGGTGAAGGAGGCGGTGGCCGTCCTCCAGCGGCACTGACCGCCGGCGGCCCAAGCCGGCGGCCCAAGCCGGCGGCCGGGGCCTGCCGGCCCCTGCCGACGGCTCCGGGCCGTGGTGGGTGCAGCGGTCCGCTCAGTGGTTGACGAAGCTCAGGCTGGACTCGTCGTAGCGGGCGCCCGCGATCTGTTCGCGCGGGGCCGCGGCCTCGATGGCGGCCAGGTCCTCCGCCGTCAGCTCGATGGACAGGGCGGCGAGGTTCTCCTCCAGGTACCGCTGCCGCCGGGTGCCGGGGATCGGTACGACGTCCTCGCCCCGGTGCTGCACCCAGGCCAGGGCCAGCTGTCCGGTGGTCACGCCCTTGGCGGCGGCCAGTTCCTCGAGCTTGGCGACGATCGCCAGGTTCCGGTCGAGGTTGCCGTCGGCGAACCGCGGCTGCGTGCGCCGTACGTCGCCCTCCGCCAGGCCCTCGACGGAGCTGTAGCGGCCGGTCAGGAAGCCCCGGCCGAGCGGGGAGAAGGGGACCATGCCGATGCCCAGTTCGCGGCAGACCGGGGCGACTTCCGCCTCCAGGTCCCGGGTCCAGAGGGACCACTCGCTCTGGAGCGCGGCGATCGGGTGCACCGCGTGGGCCCGGCGGATCGTTTCCGTACCGGCCTCCGACAGTCCGAGGTGGCGGACCTTGCCGGCCTGGACCAGTTCGGCCATGGCCCCGACGGTCTCCTCGATCGGCACCTGCGGGTCGACCCGGTGCTGGTAGTAGAGGTCGATGTGGTCGACCCCGAGCCGACGCAGCGAGGCCTCGCAGGCCTGGCGGACGTAGGCGGCGTCGCCGCGGATCACGGTGGGCTCGCCCAGGCGGTTGGCGAAGCCGAACTTGGTGGCGACCACCGCTTCGTCGCGGCGTCCGGCGATGGCCCGGCCGATCAGTTCCTCGTTGTGCCCGAAGCCGTAGAAGTCGGCGGTGTCCAGGAGGGTCACCCCGAGGTCGAGGGCCCGGTTGAGGGTCGCGATCGACTGGTCGTCGTCGGAGTCCCCGTAGCCGTGGCTCATGCCCATGCAGCCCAAACCCTGTGCGGAGACCGCGAGTTCGCCCAGGTGCCGGATGCGTGCGTCGATCATTCTGGTGCCCTCCTGAACTGGAAAACCGTCTGCTCACGACGCTAGGTCTTGGAGTGCACTCCATGTCAAACGATCACCCGGGGGGCATGTCAGGTCCCGTCCCGCAGTCGACGCCCGCCAGGCCGTCCGAGCCGATCGGGTCGGTGTCGGTGCGGGCCGAGCGGGCCGGCCTCCTTCGGCCTCCGGCCCGTAAACGCAGAAAAGCCCCGCACCAGAAGGTGCGGGGCTTTCCCACAATGATTGTTCGGCGGCGTCCTACTCTCCCACAGGG
>NZ_JBIWFZ010000053.1:0-4533 GCF_044763325.1 Streptomyces sp. NPDC096136
CGAACGGCCCAAATGCCCGTCGACATGCGCACACACCGCATCGAAGGCATCCGCGAACACCGGGAAGGCCGCATACAGCTCACACCCCATCCCCACCCGCTGACTCCCCTGACCCGAGAACAGGAACGCCGTGCCGGGCGGGGAGCCGGCCGTGCCGCGCAGGGCCGTGTCCGCCTCCTTCGAGGACGGGTCGTCGGCGGCCAGGGCGCGCAGTGCGGGCAGGAAGTCCTCCCGTCGGGTGCCGAGGACGGCGGCGCGGTGGTCCAGTGCCGCGCGCGTGCTCGCCAAGGACAGGGCCACGTCCGCCGGTTCCAGGGAAGGATGGCGCTCGACGTGGTCGAGGAGGCGCTCGGCCTGCTCGCGGAGGGCCTCGGGTCCGGTTCCGGAGATCAGCCACGGGACCGGCTTCGGTTCGGGGCGGGACTCGGCGGGCGCCGCGGGCTCGACGGGCGGCTGCTCGATGATGACGTGGGCGTTGGTGCCGCTCACGCCGAAGGAGGAGATGCCGGCCCGGCGGGTGTGTTCCGTTCCGGCCGTCCAGTCGACGGTCTCGGTCAGCAGTTCGACGGCTCCCGCCGACCAGTCGACGTGCGGGGTCGGCGCGTCGACGTGGAGGGTCCGGGGCAGGACCCCGTGGCGCAGGGCCTCGACCATCTTGATGATCCCGCCCACCCCGGCCGCGGCCTGGGTGTGCCCGATGTTGGACTTGAGGGAGCCCAGCCACAGCGGCCGGTCCTCCGAGCGCCCCTGCCCGTACGTCGCCAGCAGCGCCTGCGCCTCGATCGGGTCGCCGAGGGTGGTGCCGGTGCCGTGGGCCTCGACCACGTCCACGTCGGCGGCCGTCAGCCCGGCGTTCGCGAGGGCCTGGCGGATGACGCGCTGCTGGGCCGGGCCGTTGGGGGCGGTGAGGCCGTTGGAGGCCCCGTCCTGGTTGACCGCGGAGCCCCGTACGAGGGCCAGTACGGGGTGGCCGTGGCGGTGGGCGTCGGAGAGCCGCTCCACCAGGAGCATGCCCACGCCCTCGCCCCAGCCGGTGCCGTCGGCCGCCGCCGCGAACGGCTTGCACCGCCCGTCGGCCGCCAGACCGCGCTGCCGGCTGAACTCGATGAAGGCGTTGGGGGTGGACATCACGGTCACCCCGCCGGCCAGGGCGAGGTCGCACTCGCCGCGCCGCAGGGCCTGCGCGGCGAGGTGGAGGGCGACGAGGGAGGAGGAGCAGGCCGTGTCGACGGTGAGCGTCGGCCCCTCCAGGCCGAAGGAGTAGGCGATGCGCCCGGAGACGACGCTGGCCGAACTGCCGGTGCCGATGTAGCCCTCCAGGTCCTGCGGGACGCTCAGCAGGCGGGAGGCGTAGTCCTGGTAGCCGGAGCCGATGAACACGCCGGTGCCGGTGCCGCGCAGGGAGGTGGGGTCCATGCCGGCGCGTTCGAAGGCCTCCCAGGCCGTCTCCAGCAGGAGCCGCTGCTGCGGGTCCATGGCGAGGGCCTCGCGGGGCGAGATGCCGAAGAAGGAGGGGTCGAAGTCGGCGACGTCGTGGAGGAAGCCGCCGTCGCGCGCGTACGTGGTGCCGGGCCGGTCGGGGTCCGGGTCGTAGAGGGAGTCCAGGTCCCAGCCCCGGTCGGCGGGGAAGCCGCCGACCGCGTCGCGGCCCTCGGCGACGAGGCGCCAGAGGTCCTCGGGGCTGCGCACCTCGCCGGGGTAGCGGCAGCTCATGGCGACGATCGCGAGGGGCTCGTCGTCGTCGGCGCTGCGGGCGGTGGCCGTCGGCGCGGGGGCGGCGGCGGCCCGGCCCGTGACGGCCGCGGTCAGTTCCGCCAGCAGGTGGGCGGCCAGGGCGGACGGGGACGGGTGGTCGAAGACGAGGGTGGCCGGCAGCCGGACCCCCGTCGTCCTGCCGAGGCGGTTGCGCAGTTCCACGGCGGTGAGGGAGTCGAAGCCGAGTTCGCGGAAGGCCCGGTCGGCCGGGACCGCTTCCGCGTCCTGGTGGCCGAGCACGGCGGCGGCCTCGGCCCGTACCAGGGCGAGGACGGCGCGGGCCTGCTCGGCGGCGGTCAGGGCGGCGGTGCGGCGGGCGAACTCGGGGAGTTCGCCGTCGTCCGGGCCGTCGGACGCCGTTCCTGCGGCTGCCCCGGCGAGGGCTGCGACGGCCTCGGGGACGCCGTTCAGCAGCGGGCTGGGGCGCAGCAGGGTGAAGGAGGGCGCGAAGCGGTCCCAGGCGACGTCGGCGACGGTCACCGCCGTCTCGTCCGCGGTGAGGGCGGCGTCCAGGGCGGCGAGGGCCGACGCCGGGCTGAGGGCGGGCAGCCCGCGCTTGTGCAGCCGCTCCTCGGCGTCGCCGTCCTCGACCATGCCGCCGCCGGCCCAGGGGCCCCAGGCGATGGCGGTGGCGGCGAGCCCGCAGGCGCGGCGGTGTTCGGCGAGGGCGTCGAGGGAGGCGTTGGCCACGGCGTAGGCCGCCTGGCCGGCCGCGCCCCACACGCCGGAGATCGACGAGAAGAGCACGAAGGCGTCGAGCGGGCGCGCCCCGGTCTCCTCGGCCAGCAGTTCGTCGAGGTGCCGGGCGCCGGCCGTCTTGGCGGCGAGGACCTCGGCGAACTCCTCGGCGGTCGTCTCGGCCAGCATGGCCGGGGTACCCACTCCGGCCGCGTGGACGACGGCGGTGAGGGGGTGTTCCTGCGGGAGGCCGGCCAGCAGCCGGGCCACGGCCTCCCGGTCGGCGACATCGCAGGCCTCGATGGTGACCCGGGCGCCCAGGGCCTCGAGTTCGGCGCGGAGGGCCTCGGCTCCGGACGCCGCCGCTCCCCGGCGGCTGGTGAGGACCAGGTGGGCCGCTCCGGCCCCGGCGAACCGGCGGGCCACGTGGGCGCCGAGGGCTCCGGTGCCGCCGGTGATGAGGACGGTGCCGTGCGGCCGCCCGGCGGACGCGGCTTCCGCTGCCGGCCCGGACCGCCCCTGGGGGGCGCGCAGCAGGCGGCGTACGTAGACGCCGGCGGCGCGCACGGCCAGCTGGTCCTCGTCGGCGTGGGTGTGCGCGAGGACGGCCGCGAACCGCCGGGCGGCGCGGTCGTCGAGCACCTCGGGGAGGTCGACCAGGCCGCCCCAGCGTGCGGGGTGTTCGAGTGCGGCGGTCCGGCCGAGGGCCCAGACCGCCGCCTGGTGGGGGCTGCGCAGCGGGTCGGAGGTGCCGGTGGAGACGGCGCCCCGGGTGGCGCACCACAGGGGGGCGTCGAGGCCCGCGTCGCCCTGGGCCTGGATGGCCGCGAGGGTGGTGGCGAGCCCTTCCGCCAGGACGGGGTGGGACCGGTGCGGCTGCTCGTCGAGGGCCAGCAGCGACAGGATCCCGTCGACGGGGTGGTCGTGGGCGGCGGTGCGCAGCAGGTCCGCGAGTGCCTCCCGGCCGGTGCCGGGTTCGACCGGCAGGGGCCGTACGGTAGCGCCGTGCTCCTCCAGGGCCCGCAGGACGGCGGCCGTCCACGGGTCGTCGGCCGGGCGGGCGGCGGGGAGCAGGGCCAGCCAGCCGCCGCCGGGGCGGGCCGGGGCGGTCGCGGGCGCGGGTGCGGGCTGCCAGGCGATGCGGTAGCGCCGGCCGTCGAGCGTGGACCGCTCCCGATGGTTGCGGCGCCAGAGGGACAGGGCGGGCAGGACCGAGCTGAGGGGCGCCTCGTCGGTGAGGCCGAGCCGCTCGGCGAAGGCGGCGGGGTCGGCGCGTTCCACGGAGTCCCAGAACCCGGCCTCCGCCGGATCGGCGGCCCGGGCGGCGTCGGCGGCGGGCCGGCCGGAGAAGGCCGTGGACTCCAGCCAGTAGCGGCGCCGCTGGAAGGCGTAGGTGGGCAGGTCGTGGAGGGTCGGGCGGCCGGCGCGGCCGCCGGACGGGGCGGCCGGGTCGCACGGGACTCCGTGGACGTGCAGCCGTGCCAGGGCGGAGGCCGCGGCCAGGTCCTCGGGGGACTCCGCGCGCAGCAGGGGCACCGCGTGCGCGGAGTCCGCGTCCAGCAGGGGCTGGGCCAGGCCGGACAGCACTCCCCCGGGCCCGACCTCGACGAACACCGAGGCTCCGGCGTCCGCCAGGTACTGCACCGCGTCCGCGAACCGGACCGCGGCGCGTACCTGGCCCACCCAGTACTCGGGGTCGGCCAGTTCGGCGGCCGCCAGGCGGCGGCCGGTCACGGTGGAGACCACGGGAAGGGCCGGTGCGGCGAAGGGAACGGATTCGACGAGCTCGCGGAAGGCGTCGAGCATCGGGTCCATCAGCGGCGAGTGGAAGGCGTGCGAGACCGTCAGGGCCTTGGTCTTGCGACCCTCGGCCGCCAGCTTCCCGGCCAACTCGCCGACCACGTCCTCGGCACCCGAAACCACCACGGAAGCCGGCCCGTTGACGGCGGCGACACCCGCCCGGTCCTCGCACCCGGCCAGCAGCTCCCGCACCTCCTCCTCGGACGCCTCGACCGCGACCATCACACCGCCGGAGGGAAGCTCCTGCATCAGCCGGCCCCGCGCGGCCACCAGCTTCGCCGCGTCCACCAGCGACAGGAC
>NZ_JBIWFZ010000054.1:1705-4503 GCF_044763325.1 Streptomyces sp. NPDC096136
GGGCGAGTCAGAAACCGTATGGATAGGCGAAGGACATGCGAAAGGTCCGGCGTAGAGGGTAAGACCCCCGTAGCTGAAATCTGTACGGCTTGCTTGCTCATCTCCCAAGTAGCACGGGGCCCGAGAAATCCCGTGTGAATCTGGCGGGACCACCCGCTAAGCCTAAATATTCCCTGGTGACCGATAGCGGATAGTACCGTGAGGGAATGGTGAAAAGTACCGCGGGAGCGGAGTGAAATAGTACCTGAAACCGTGTGCCTACAAGCCGTGGGAGCGTCGGATGCACTTGTGCATCTCGTGACTGCGTGCCTTTTGAAGAATGAGCCTGCGAGTTAGCGGTGTGTAGCGAGGTTAACCCGTGTGGGGAAGCCGTAGCGAAAGCGAGTCCGAATAGGGCGATTGAGTTGCACGCTCTAGACCCGAAGCGGAGTGATCTAGCCATGGGCAGGTTGAAGCGGAGGTAAGACTTCGTGGAGGACCGAACCCACCAGGGTTGAAAACCTGGGGGATGACCTGTGGTTAGGGGTGAAAGGCCAATCAAACTCCGTGATAGCTGGTTCTCCCCGAAATGCATTTAGGTGCAGCGTCGTGTGTTTCTTGCCGGAGGTAGAGCACTGGATAGGCGATGGGCCCTACCGGGTTACTGACCTTAGCCAAACTCCGAATGCCGGTAAGTGAGAGCACGGCAGTGAGACTGTGGGGGATAAGCTCCATGGTCGAGAGGGAAACAGCCCAGAGCATCGACTAAGGCCCCTAAGCGTACGCTAAGTGGGAAAGGATGTGGAGTCGCAGAGACAACCAGGAGGTTGGCTTAGAAGCAGCCACCCTTGAAAGAGTGCGTAATAGCTCACTGGTCAAGTGATTCCGCGCCGACAATGTAGCGGGGCTCAAGCGTACCGCCGAAGTCGTGTCATTGCAGCAATAGGGCCAACGCCCGCTGTGATGGGTAGGGGAGCGTCGTGTGCCGGGTGAAGCAGCAGCGGAAGCTAGTTGTGGACGGTTCACGAGTGAGAATGCAGGCATGAGTAGCGATACACACGTGAGAAACGTGTGCGCCGATTGACTAAGGGTTCCTGGGTCAAGCTGATCTGCCCAGGGTAAGTCGGGACCTAAGGCGAGGCCGACAGGCGTAGTCGATGGACAACCGGTTGATATTCCGGTACCCGCTTTGAAACGCCCAATATCGAATCCTCTGATGCTAAGGCCGTGAAGCCGTTCCGGACCCTTCGGGGAAAGGAAAGTGGTGGAGCCGCCGATCCAAGGTGGTAGTAGGTAAGCGATGGGGTGACGCAGGAAGGTAGTCCAGCCCGGGCGGTGGTTGTCCCGGGGTAAGGGTGTAGGCCGTGTGGTAGGCAAATCCGTCACACGTTAAGGCTGAGACCTGATGCCGAGCCGATTGTGGTGAAGTGGATGATCCTATGCTGTCGAGAAAAGCCTCTAGCGAGTTTCATGGCGGCCCGTACCCTAAACCGACTCAGGTGGTCAGGTAGAGAATACCGAGGCGTTCGGGTGAACTATGGTTAAGGAACTCGGCAAAATGCCCCCGTAACTTCGGGAGAAGGGGGGCCATTCCTGGTGATGAGACTTGCTCTCTGAGCTGGGGGTGGCCGCAGAGACCAGCGAGAAGCGACTGTTTACTAAAAACACAGGTCCGTGCGAAGCCGTAAGGCGATGTATACGGACTGACGCCTGCCCGGTGCTGGAACGTTAAGGGGACCGGTTAGTGACCTTTCGGGGTTGCGAAGCTGAGAACTTAAGCGCCAGTAAACGGCGGTGGTAACTATAACCATCCTAAGGTAGCGAAATTCCTTGTCGGGTAAGTTCCGACCTGCACGAATGGCGTAACGACTTCTCGACTGTCTCAACCATAGGCCCGGTGAAATTGCACTACGAGTAAAGATGCTCGTTTCGCGCAGCAGGACGGAAAGACCCCGGGACCTTTACTACAGTTTGATATTGGTGTTCGGTTCGGCTTGTGTAGGATAGGTGGGAGACTTTGAAGCAGCCACGCCAGTGGTTGTGGAGTCGCCGTTGAAATACCACTCTGGTCGTGCTGGATGTCTAACCTCGGTCCGTGATCCGGATCAGGGACAGTGTCTGATGGGTAGTTTAACTGGGGCGGTTGCCTCCCAAAGGGTAACGGAGGCGCCCAAAGGTTCCCTCAGCCTGGTTGGCAATCAGGTGTTGAGTGTAAGTGCACAAGGGAGCTTGACTGTGAGACCGACGGGTCGAGCAGGGACGAAAGTCGGGACTAGTGATCCGGCGGTGGCTTGTGGAAGCGCCGTCGCTCAACGGATAAAAGGTACCCCGGGGATAACAGGCTGATCTTCCCCAAGAGTCCATATCGACGGGATGGTTTGGCACCTCGATGTCGGCTCGTCGCATCCTGGGGCTGGAGTCGGTCCCAAGGGTTGGGCTGTTCGCCCATTAAAGCGGTACGCGAGCTGGGTTTAGAACGTCGTGAGACAGTTCGGTCCCTATCCGCTGTGCGCGTAGGAATATTGAGAAGGGCTGTCCCTAGTACGAGAGGACCGGGACGGACGAACCTCTGGTGTGCCAGTTGTCCTGCCAAGGGCATGGCTGGTTGGCTACGTTCGGGAGGGATAACCGCTGAAAGCATCTAAGCGGGAAGCCTGCTTCAAGATGAGTATTCCCACCTCCTTGAGAGGGTAAGGCTCCCAGTAGACGACTGGGTTGATAGGCCAGATGTGGAAGCCCGGTAACGGGTGGAGCTGACTGGTACTAATAGGCCGAGGGCTTGTCCTCAGTTGCTCGCGTCCACTGTGTTAGTTCTGAAG
>NZ_JBIWFZ010000055.1:0-4203 GCF_044763325.1 Streptomyces sp. NPDC096136
CGTCGAAGGCCTCCGCGAACACCGGGAAGGCGGTGTGCAGTTCCCGCCCCATGCCCAGGCGCTGGCTGCCCTGCCCCGAGAACAGGAACGCGGTCTTGGTCTTGCGGGCCGCGGTGCCCGCGAAGGCCCGGCCCGTCGGCTCCTGGCGGGCGAAGGCGGTGAGCGCGGCGAGCAGTTCGTCGCGGTCGCGCCCGACGACGGCTGCCCGGTGGGGCAGTCGGGCGCGGGTCGCGGCGAGGGCGTGGCCGATGTCGGCGGGCTCGGCGTGCGGGTGTTCCCGTACGTACGCCAGGAGCCGCCGGGCCTGCTCGGGGAGCGCCTCGGGGGTGCGGGCGGAGAGGGGCCACAGCAGCGGGGTCCGGCCGGATCCGGTGGCCGGGGCCGCGCCGCTGTCGGGCGCGGCCGGTTCGGGGTCCGACTGTTCGGGGGCCGGCTGTTCGGGGGCCGGCTGTTCGAGGATGACGTGCGCGTTGGTGCCGCTCACGCCGAAGGAGGAGACGCCTGCGCGGCGCGGGCCTTCCGTCTCCGGCCAGGCGACGGCCCCGGTCAACAGGCGGACGGCGCCCGCCGACCAGTCCACGTGCGGGGACGGCTCGTCCAGGTGCAGGGTGGCGGGCAGGGTCCCGTGCTGCATGGCCATGACCATCTTGATGACGCCGGCCACGCCGGCCGCGGCCTGGGTGTGGCCGATGTTCGACTTGAGCGCGCCCAGCAGCAGCGGCCGTTCGGCCGGGCGGTCCTGGCCGTACGTGGCGAGCAGGGCGTGGGCCTCGATCGGGTCCCCGAGCGAGGTGCCGGTGCCGTGGGCCTCGACGGCGTCCACCTCGGCCGCGGTGAGCCGGGCGTCGGCCAGGGCCTGGCGGATGACCCGCTGCTGCGCCGGGCCGCTGGGGGCGGTCAGCCCGTTGGAGGCGCCGTCCTGGTTGACGGCGCTGCCGCGGAGCACGGCCAGGACGCGGTGGCCGTGGCGGCGGGCGTCCGAGAGGCGCTCGACCAGCAGCATGCCGACGCCTTCGCTCCAGCCGGTGCCGTCGGCGGCGGCCGAGAAGGGCTTGCAGCGCCCGTCGGCGGCCAGCCCGCGCTGGCGGCTGAACTCCATGAAGGCGCCGGGCGTGGACATCACCGTCACGCCACCGACCAGGGCGAGGGCGCACTCGCCCTTGCGGAGCGCCTGGGCGGCGAGGTGCAGGGCGACGAGGGAGGAGGAGCAGGCCGTGTCGACGGTCACGGCGGGGCCTTCGAGGCCGAAGGTGTAGGCGAGCCGTCCGGAGATCACGGCGGCGGCGTTGCCCGTCCCGAGGTACCCGTCGAAGTCCTCCGGAGAGGTGGACAGGCGTGCGTAGTCCTGGCCGTTGGTGCCGGCGAAGACGCCGGTGCGGGTGCCGCGGAGCGACGCCGGGTCGATCCCGGCCCGCTCGAAGGCCTCCCAGGCGGTCTCCAGCAGCAGCCGCTGCTGCGGGTCCATCATCAGGGCCTCGCGCGGGGAGATCCCGAAGAAGGCGGCGTCGAACTCGCCCACGCCGTCGAGGAACCCGCCGTGGCGGACGTAGCAGGTGCCGGCGTTGTCGGGGTCGGGGTCGTAGAGCGCGTCCAGGTCCCAGCCGCGGTCGGCCGGGAAGCCGGATATCGCGTCGCCGCCCTCCGCGAGGAGGCGCCACAGCTCCTCGGGGGAGCCGATGCCGCCGGGGAAGCGGCAGCTCATGGCGACGATCGCGATGGGCTCACGGGCTTCGTCCGTCATCTTCCGGTTCTGGCGGCGCAGCCGCTCGGTCTCCTGGAGGGAGGCGCGCAGTGCCTGAACGATCTTGTCGTTCGATGTGGTCATGATGTGCTCCGTACTCGGGCCGTTGATCAGGCTTCGCTGTCGCCGAGCGCCAGTTCGATGAGGTGGTCGAGGTCCATGTCCGCGATGGCGGAATCGGTGTCCGTGTCGGTGTCGACGTCGGTGTGGGGGCCGGTGGGGTAGGCGGCGGATGCCGTGTCCGCCGGCCCCGCCAGTGCCAGCAGGGCGTCCATCAGCCCGGCCTCGCGCAGGCGGGCCAGCGGGACCGTGGCGAGGACCCGGCGCAGCCGGGCCTCCTCCGGGCCCTCCTCCGTTCCCTGCTCCGGGGCGCGGTCCGCAGCCCCTTCGGGCAGCAGCGCGCTCAGCAGCCCGTCGGTGAGGGCGCTCGGGGTGGGGTGGTCGAAGACCAGCGTCGTCGGGAGGCGGAGCCCGGTCACGGCGCCCAGCCGGTTGCGGAGTTCGACCGCGGTGAGCGAGTCGAAGCCGAGGTCCCGGAAGGCCCGGTCGGGCTCGATGGCGTCCGTGGCCGGGTAGCCCAGTGCTGCCGCCGCCTCCCTCTGCACCCGCTCCAGCAGCAGGTCGTACCGCTCGTCCGGGTCGAGGTCGGCCAGCTCCCGTACGAACTCCTCGGCCTCGGGGGCGCCGGTGGCGGCGGCCTCCTCGGCCGTGGCGCCGGCGGCCAGCGCCTCCCGTGCCTCGGGCAGGTCGGCGAGCAGGGCGCTGGGCCGGCCGATGGTGAAGGACGGCGCGAACCTCGGCCAGTCGACGTCGGCCACCACCACGGCGGTCTCGTCCCGGTCCATGGCCAGTTGCAGGGCCGAGACCGCCAGGGCCGGGGAGAGCGAGGGCAGTCCGCTGCGCCTCAGGTACTCCTGCGCCCCGCCGTCGGCGGCCATGCCGCCCTCGGCCCAGGGGCCCCAGGCGACGGCCGTCGCGGCGAGCCCCCTGGCCCGGCGGTGCTGGGCCAGCGCGTCGAGGAAGGCGTTGCCCGCGGAGTAGGCGGCCTGGCTGCCGCTGCCCCAGACGCCGGAGACGGACGAGAAGAGGATGAACGCGTCCAGGTCCCGGTCGGCGAGCAGCTCGTCCAGGTGGACCGCGCCGGCCACCTTGGCGGAGACCACGGCGGCCAACTCCTCGGGACGGGTCTCCGCGACGGTGGTGAACTGCGGGAGCCCTGCGGCGTGCACGACGGCCGTCAGCGGGGCGGGGTCCCCGGACAGGGTGTCCAGCAGGCCCGCGAGGGCCGCCCGGTCGGCGACGTCGCACGCGGCGACCGTCACCCGCACCCCCGACTCCCTCAGTTCGGCGGCCAGTTCGGCCGCACCCGCCGCGGCCTCGCCGCGCCTGCTGGTGAGGACCAGGTGCTCGGCACCGGCCGCGGCCAGCCAGCGGGCGCTGTGCCCGCCGAGCGAACCCGTACCGCCGGTGACCAGGACGGTGCCCCGGGGCTTCCAGCCGCCGTCCCCGCCGGTGGCCCCCGTGGTGCGGGGCATCCGGACCAGCCTGCGGACGAGGGTTCCGCAGGGGCCCACCGCGAGCTGGTCCTCGCCGTCGGCTCCGCCGAGGACCTCGGCGAGCCGGGCGAGCGTCCGCTCGTCGGGGGCGCCGGCGCCGGCATCCGTACCGGGGACGTCGACCAGGCCGCCCCAGCGGCCGGGGGTCTCCAGTGCGACCGCGCGTCCCATGCCCCAGACGAGGGACTGGAGCGGCCGGGTGACCGGCCGGGAGCCGCTGACGGCCACGGCCCCGCTGGTCAGGCACCACAGCGGCGCCTCGACGTGCAGGTCCCCGAGCGCCTGGACGAGCGCGACGGTGGCCGTGAGACCGACCGGCAGGCCCGTGTGCACCGGGTGGCTGCGTTCGTCCAGCGCCAGCAGGGACAGGACCCCGGCCACCGGTACGCCGTCCACGGCCCCGGCCTCCCGCAGCAGCGCGGCCAGCGCCCCACGGTCGGCCCCGGGGTCGGTGACGGTGACGCGGAGGGGCTCGGCACCCGACCGGTCGCCCAGCATCCGGGCGTAGGGCTCGGCGACCGCCGCGTCCGGGGCCACGACCAGCCAGGTGCCCGACGGGGCGGTGGCCGGCAGGCCGGTGCGGGGCTGCCACACCGCCCGGTAGCGCCAGCCGTCGAGGGTGGTCCGGGTCCGGCTCTCCCGGCGCCAGGTCGAGAGGGCGCCGAACACCGAGTCCAGCGGCGCTCCGGCCGCCACCCCGAGCTGCGCGGCGAGGGCCTCGGGGCCCCCGTTCTCGACGGTGTCCCAGAACTCGGCTTCCGCCGCGTCGGCCGGTGCGGCACCGGTGGCGGCCGGTGCCGCCTCCGTCGTCAGCCAGTAGCGCCGGCGCTGGAAGGCGTAGGTCGGCAGGTCGACGCGGCGGGCACCCTGACCGGCCAGGACCGCCGGCCAGTCCACCGGCGTGCC
>NZ_JBIWFZ010000056.1:0-4101 GCF_044763325.1 Streptomyces sp. NPDC096136
CGAACGGCCCAAATGCCCGTCGACATGCGCACACACCGCATCGAAGGCATCCGCGAACACCGGGAAGGCCGCATACAGCTCACACCCCATCCCCAACCGCTGACTCCCCTGACCCGAGAACAGGAACGCCGTGCGCGTTCCCGCCGCTCCCGCGTGGCCCCGTACGAGGTCCGCCGACGGCTCGCCCTGGCTCAGGGCGGTCAGGCCGGCGGTCAGTTCCTCGGTGGTCGTTCCCAGCACCACCGCGCGGTGGTGCAGGGCGGTGCGGGACTCGGCCAGGGAGAGGGCCAGGTCCGCCGGCGTGAGGCCGGGGTGGGAGCGGGTGTGGGCGAGGAGGTTGCGGGCCTGCTCGCGCAGGGCCGCCTCGTCTCCGCCGGACAGCGTCCAGGGCAGGCAGCCGCGCTGGGCGGCGGGGGCCGGCAGGGTGTCGGCCTCCGCGAGGGCTTCGGGGGCCGTCGGGGCCTGCTCGATGATGGTGTGGGCGTTGGTGCCGCTGACTCCGAAGGAGGAGACGGCCGCGCGGCGCGGCCGGGCGGTGTCCACGTCCGGCCAGGCCACGGGCTCGGTGAGGAGGCGGACCGCGCCCGCCGACCAGTCGACGTGCGGGGAGGGCTCGTCGACGTGGAGGGTCTTGGGCAGCAGACCGTGCCGGAGCGACAGCACGGTCTTGATCACGCTCGCCAGGCCGGAGGCGGCCTGGGTGTGCCCGATGTTGGACTTGAGGGAGCCCAGCCACAGCGGCCGGTCCTCCGAGCGCCCCTGCCCGTACGTCGCCAGCAGCGCCTGCGCCTCGATCGGGTCGCCGAGGGCCGTGCCGGTGCCGTGGGCCTCGACGGCGTCCACGTCGGCGGCCGTCAGCCCGGCGTTGGCGAGGGCCTGGCGGATGACGCGCTGCTGGGCCGGGCCGTTGGGGGCGGTGAGGCCGTTGGAGGCCCCGTCCTGGTTGACGGCCGAGCCTCGGACCACGGCGAGGACCGGGTGGCCGTGGCGGTGTGCGTCGGAGAGCCGCTCCACCAGGAGCATGCCCACGCCCTCGCCCCAGCCGGTGCCGTCGGCCGCCGCCGCGAACGGCTTGCACCGCCCGTCGGCCGCCAGACCGCGCTGCCGGCTGAACTCGACGAAGGCGTTGGGGCCGGCCATCACGGCCGCCCCGCCGACCAGGGCCAGTTCGCACTCGCCCTGGCGCAGGGCCTGGGCGGCCAGGTGCAGGGCCACGAGGGAGGAGGAGCAGGCCGTGTCCACCGTGAGCGCGGGGCCTTCGAGGCCCAGGGCGTAGGCGATGCGGCCGGACATGACGCTGCTGGAGGTGCCGGTGAGGAGGTGTCCCTCGACGCCTTCGGGCAGGGCGCCCGGCGTGGCGCCGTAGCCCTGGTAGCCGGAGCCGATGAAGACGCCGGTGCGGCTGCCGCGCAGGGAGGAGGGGGCGAGGCGGGCCCGTTCCAGGGTCTCCCAGGCGGTCTCCAGGAGCAGCCGCTGCTGGGGGTCCATGGCGAGGGCCTCGCGCGGGGAGATCCCGAAGAACCGGGCGTCGAAGCGGTCCGCTTCGTGGAGGAAGCCGCCTTCGCTGACGTAGGTGGTTCCGGGGTGCTCGGGGTCCGGGTCGTAGAGGGAGTCCAGGTCCCAGCCCCGGTCGGCGGGGAAGGGGGTGACGGCGTCGACCCCGTCCGCCAGCAACTGCCAGAGCTGTTCCGGGGTGTTGGCGCCGCCGGGGAAGCGGCAGCCCATGGCGACGATGGCGATCGGCTCGTCGGGGGTGCCCGTCCCCGCGGGGCCGGCGGGTGCACGGCCGTCCGCCGGCAGGGTCTGCGGTGCGTGGCCGGACACCTCGGAGGACAGGAAGGCGGCGAGGGCCTCCGCGTTGGGGTGGTCGAAGACCAGGGTGGTGGGCAGGCGCAGGCCGGTGGCCCGGTTCAGCCGGTTGCGGAGTTCGACGCTGGTGAGGGAGTCGAAGCCGAGGTCCTTGAACGAGCGGTCGGAGGCCACCGCGGCCACGCCCGAGTGGCCCAGGGCCTGGGCCACTTCGGCCCGTACGAGGTCCAGGAGCACGCGGTGGCGCTCGGCGGCGGGCAGGGCGGCGAGTCCGGCGGTGCGGGAGGGGGCCGTGTCGCCGGCCGCACCGGCGTCCGCTCCGTCTCCGGTGGCGGCGAGGGCCGTACGGGCCTCGGGCAGATCGGCGAGGAGGGCGCTGGGCCGGGCGAGGGTGAAGGCGGGTGCGAACCGTTCCCAGTCGACGTCGGCGACGACGACCGTGGTCTCGTCGAGGTCCAGGGCCCGCTGGAGCGCGCCGATCGCGGTGTCCGGGAACATGGCGGGGAGCCCGCGCCGGCGCAGGTGGGCCTCGGCCCCGTCGTCGCCCGCCATGCCGGCGTCGGCCCAGGGGCCCCAGGCCACGGAGGTGGCGGCGAGCCCGCGGGCGCGGCGCTGTTCGGCGAGGGCGTCGAGGTGGGCGTTGGCCGCGCAGTAGGCAGCCTGGCTGCCGCTGCCCCAGGCGGCGGCGACGGAGGAGAACAGGACGAAGGCGTCGAGGTCCCGGTCGGCGAGGAGTTCGTCGAGGTGCCGGGCGCCGGCCGCCTTGGCTGCGACGACGGCGGCCAGGTCGGCCGGGGTCAGGGTGTCGGTCGGGGTGAACTGCGGCAGGCCGGCCGCGTGGACCACGGCCGTGAGCGGGTGGCGGTCCTCCGGAAGGGCCCGCAGCAGGCCGGCCACCTGGTCGCGGTCGGCGAGGTCGCAGGCCATGAGGGTGACCCGGGCGCCGAGTTCCTCGATCTCGGCGGCGAGTTCGGGTGCCCCGGGGGCCTGGGCGCCCCGGCGGCTGGTCAGTACGAGGTGGTCGGCGCCATTGCGGGCGAGGTGCCGGGCGACCTGGGCGCCGAGCGCTCCGGTGCCGCCGGTGATCAGGACGGTGCCGTGCGGCTGCCGGGTGCGGTCCGCCGACGGGGCGGTGGCGGTGTCGGTGGCGAGGGCGCGGAGCAGGCGGCGTACGAAGAGGCCGGAGGGCCGGATCGCGATCTGGTCCTCGCCCCCCGTCCCCTCGGCGAGGACCGAGACGAGGCGGCGGGCGGCCCGCTCGTCGAGGGTGGCGGGCAGGTCGAGCAGTCCGCCCCAGCGGTCGGGGTGGTCGAGTGCCGCCGAGCGGCCCAGGCCCCAGACCATGGCCTGGTGCGGGCTGGTCAGCGTGTCCGAGCGTCCGGTGGAGACCGCTCCCCGGGTGGCGCACCAGAGCGGCGCGGTCGTCTCCGTGTCGCCCAGGGCCTGGACCAGCAGGGTGGTCAGGGCCAGCCCGGCGGGCAGCTCGGGGTGGTCCGGGTGGGACGCGTCGGTGAGCGCGAGGAGGGACAGGACCCCGGCCGGCGCCGACGTGTCGCGCTCGCGGCGCAGGAGCGCGGCGAGGTCGGTACGGGTCGCGTCGGCGGGTACGGCGAGGTGTGCGACCTCGGCGCCGTGGCGGGCCAGGGCGTCGGTGACGGCGGTGACCAAGGGGGCGTCCTCGCCGCCCTCGGGGACGGCGAGCAGCCAGGTGCCGGTCAGCTCGGCGGTGTCCCGGCTTCCGGTCAGCGGCTGCCAGGAGATCCGGTAGCGCCAGGAGTCGACGACGGAGCGGCTGCGCTGCCGTCGGCGCCACTGGGACAGCGCCGGCAGGACGGAGCTGAGCGGGGAGTCCCCGGCGACCTCCAGCCGTTCGGCGAGGGCGGCGAGGTCCTGGTTCTCGACGGTCTCCCAGAACGCGGTCTCGGCCGGGTCCGCCGTCTCGGTGCCGGTCTCCCGGGGGCCGGCGGGGACCAGCCAGTAGGGCTGGCGCTGGAAGGGGTAGGTGGGCAGGTCGACGCGGCGGGCACCGCGGCCCGTGAGGACCGCCTCCCAGTCGACGGGGGTGCCGTGGACGTGGAGCCGGGCGAGGGCGGTGGTGGCGGCCGGGCCCTCGGCGCGGTCGGCGCGCAGGAGCGCCACGGTCACCGCGTCCTCGTCCAAGGTCTCCTGGGCGAGGGCGGTCAGGATCCCGCCGGGGCCGATCTCCAGGAAGGTGCGGACGCCTTCGAGGGCCAGGCCGTCGACGGCGTCGGCGAAGCGGACGGCCTCGCGGACGTGGCGCACCCAGTAGTC
>NZ_JBIWFZ010000057.1:0-3778 GCF_044763325.1 Streptomyces sp. NPDC096136
GCGCGAGCACCACTGGCTGGAGCCCTCCGCCCCCGCGGCCGTCCCGGCCGTCGGGCCGGACGGCATCGACGGCTGGCGCTACCGCACCACCTGGAAGGGGCTGGGCGGCAATGGGTCCGCGGCGCGGCTCGACGGCCGGTGGCTGGTGGTGGTCCCCACCGGGACCGACACCGGCCTCGCCGACGCCGCCGAGGCCGCCCTCGCCCGCCGGGGGGCCGACACCGAGCGGCTCACCGTCGACGCGGACGCCGCCACCCGGAGCGGACTCGCCGAGGCACTCGCCGCGTACGAGGACCTGGGCGGAGTCCTCTCCCTCCTCTCGCTCGCCCGCACCCCCAGCGCCCTGCCCGCTACCCTCGCCCTCGTCCAGGCCGCCGGGGACTCCGGCAGCGAGGCCCCGGTCTGGGCGCTGACCCGCGCCGCGGTCGCCGTCGCGCCCGGGGAGCTGCCCGAGGACTTCGGGGCGCAGGTCTGGGCGTTCGCCCGGGTCGCCGCCCTCGAACTGCCCCAGCTGTGGGGCGGCGTCGTCGACCTGCCCGCGCAGCCCGACGACCGCGCCTTCGACCGCGTCGCCGACGCCCTCGCCCAGGGCGGCCGTCCCGGTGCCGAGGACCAGATCGCCGTACGTCCCTCCGGCTCCTACGCCCGCCGCGTCGCCCGGGCCCTGCCGCCCGCCGCCCCGGCCGACGGCGGCCGCTGGCGGGCCCGCGGCACCGTCCTCGTCACCGGCGGCACCGGAGCCCTCGGCGCGCACGTCGCCCGCTGGCTCGCCCGCAACGGTGCCGAGCACCTGGTGCTCACCAGCCGCCGCGGGCCCGGCGCGCCCGGCGCCGACGGCCTGGCCGCCGAACTGCGCGCCCTCGGCGCCGAGGTGACCGTGGCCGCCTGCGACGTCTCCGACCGCGACGCGCTCGCCGCCCTCCTCGACGCCCACCCGCCCACCGCCGTCTTCCACACCGCCGGCGTCCTCAACGACGGCGTCATCGCCGCGCTCGACGCCGCCCGCTTCCGGGAGATCCGCGCACCCAAGGCCGACGCGGCCCGCCACCTGCACGAACTCACCCTCGCCCGGGGCCTGGACCTGGACGCCTTCGTCCTCTTCTCCTCCGTCACCGGCACCTGGGGCAACGGCGGCCAGGCCGCCTACGCAGCGGCCAACGCCTCCCTCGACGTCCTCGCCGAACAGCGCCGGGCCGAGGGCCTGCCCGCCACCTCCCTCGCCTGGGGCCTGTGGGGCGGCGGCGGCATGGCCGAAGGCGCCGGAGAGGAGAGCCTCGGCCGCCGGGGCATCAGGGCCATGGACCCCGACGGGGGCATCGAAGCCCTCCACCGGGCCCTGGACCACGCCGACGTCTGCCTCACCGTCATCGACGTCGACTGGGCGGAGTTCGCCCCCCGTACGGCCGCCCTGCGCCCCGGGCCCGTCTTCGACACGGTGCCCGAGGCCCGCCGCGCGCTGGAGGCCGGCCGGCAGCGGACGGCGACGGACGCCGGACCCGCCGACGGGCTCGCCGGGCGGCTCGCCGCCCTGTCCGACGCCGAGCGCACCCGGCTCCTCGTCCAGCTGGTCCGCACCGAGGCCGCCGCCGTGCTGCGGCACCCGGGGACCGACGCCGTCCGGCCCGACCGGGCGTTCAAGGACTCCGGGTTCGACTCCCTCACCGCCCTGGAGCTGCGCAACCGACTGGCCCGGGCCACCGGCCTGAGCCTGGCCGCCACCGTCGTCTTCGACCGGCCCAACCCCGCCGTCCTCGCGGCGCACCTGCTGGACCAGCTGCTCGGCGAGCGGGGCGGTACGTCCGCCGCCCAGGCCCCCGTGCCGTCCGCGCCCGTACCGGCCCCCGAAGAGGACCCCGTCGTCATCGTCGGCATGGCCTGCCGCTTCCCCGGCGACGCCGACACCCCCGAGGCGCTCTGGGACCTCGTCATGGACGAGCGCGACGTCATCGGCGCCGCGCCCACGGACCGCGGCTGGAACCTCGACGAGGTGTACGAGCCGGACGCGGAGGCGGGCCGGCGCGGTACCACGTACGTCCGCGAAGGCGGCTTCCTGCACGGGGCCGCCGGGTTCGACGCCGACTTCTTCGGCATCTCCCCCCGCGAGGCCCTCGTCATGGACCCGCAGCAGCGCCTGCTCCTGGAGACCTCCTGGGAGGCCCTGGAGCGCGCGGGCATCGACCCGCGCTCCCTGCGCGGCAGTCGGACCGGCGTCTACGCGGGCCTCACCCACCAGGAGTACGCCTCCCGGCTGCACGAGGCCTCCGAGGAGCACGAGGGCTACCTGCTCACCGGCAAGTCCGCCAGCGTGGTCTCCGGCCGCATCTCGTACGTGCTCGGCCTGGAGGGCCCGTCGGTCTCCGTCGACACCGCCTGCTCGTCCTCCCTGGTGGCCCTGCACCTCGCCGCGCAGGCCGTACGGGCCGGGGAATGCGACCTCGCCCTCGCGGGCGGAGTCACCGTCATGGCCGCGCCCGGCCTGTTCGTGGAGTTCTCCCGCCAGCGCGGCCTGGCCGCCGACGGCCGCAGCAAGGCCTTCGCGGACGCGGCCGACGGCACCAGCTGGGCCGAGGGCGCGGGCATGCTCCTCGTGGAGCGGCTCTCCGCCGCCCGCCGCCACGGACACCCGGTGCTCGCCGTCATCCGCGGCGACGCCGTCAACCAGGACGGCGCCAGCAACGGCCTCACCGCCCCCAACGGCCCTTCCCAGGAACGGGTCATCAGCCAGGCGCTGGCCAACGCCGGGCTGGGCACCGCGGACGTGGACGTGGTCGAGGCCCACGGCACCGGCACCCGGCTCGGCGACCCGATCGAGGCCCGGGCCCTGCTCGCGACGTATGGGCAGCGGCCCGCCGGACGGCCGCTGTGGCTGGGCTCGCTGAAGTCCAACATCGGACACCCGCAGGCGGCCGCCGGTGTGGGCGGCGTCATCAAGATGGTCAAGGCGCTGGAGCACGGCAAGCTGCCCCGGACCCTGCACGTGGACGCGCCGTCCTCACAGGTGGACTGGGCGGCGGGCGCCGTCGAGCTGCTGACCGAGACCCGCGACTGGCCGGAAGTGGGCCGGGTCCGGCGGGCCGGCGTCTCGGCCTTCGGCGTGTCCGGGACGAACGCGCACGTCATCCTGGAGCAGGCCCCGGAGCCGGCCGAGGAGAGCGCCCCCGGCGCACCCCGCGAACTCCCGGTGGTCCCGCTGGTGCTGTCGGCGAAGTCGGCGCCCGCCCTGCGGGAGCAGGCCGACCGGCTCCACGGCGGCCTGGAGGGGCTGCGCACGCTCGATGCCGGGTTCACCCTGGCCGTGGCCCGGTCGGTGTTCGAGCACCGCCGGGTAGCGCTGGGCGCCGTCACCGTCGAGGGCGTCGCGGCCGACGCGGGGCGGGTGGCGCTGGTGTTCCCGGGTCAGGGGACGCAGTGGGTGGGGATGGGTGCGGGGCTGTTGGAGTCCTCGCCGGTTTTCGCGGCGCGGTTGCGGGAGTGCGCGGACGCGCTTGCGCCGTTCGTGGACTTCGATGTGGTGGAGGTCGTGCGGGAGGGTCGCTCTCTGGACCGGGTGGATGTGGTCCAGCCGGTGACCTGGGCGGTGATGGTCTCTCTTGCGGAGGTCTGGCGTTCGCTGGGTGTAGTCCCGGATGCGGTGGTGGGGCATTCTCAGGGTGAGATCGCGGCTGCCGCGGTGTCGGGTGCGTTGTCGTTGGAGGATGCCGCCCGGGTCGTCGCTCTGCGTGCTGCGGTGATCGGGCGTGAGCTGGCCGGGCTCGGGGGCATGGCCTCCCTTCCGCTG
>NZ_JBIWFZ010000058.1:0-3697 GCF_044763325.1 Streptomyces sp. NPDC096136
GCCTCGCCGCCTACACCCACCAGGACATCCCCTTCGAGCACCTGGTCGAAAAACTCAACCCCCACCGCAGCACCACCCACCACCCCCTCTTCCAGGTCATGCTCGCCCTCCTCAACACCGAGCAGCCGAACTTCGAACTGCCCGACCTCCAAGTGGAAGCAGACGGTGTCACCACCGGCACCTCCCGCTTCGACCTCTTCATCAACATGGGCGAACACCGGGACGACACCGGCACGGCACTTGGTATGTCCGGGACCGTGGAGTACGCCACCGACCTCTATGACCGAGCCACCATCGAGACACTCACCAACCGCTGGACCAAACTCCTGCGAGCGGTCGTGGCCGATCCCCACCAGCCCATCGGCTCACCCGACATCCTCACCCCCCATGAGCACCACCAACTGCTCCAATGGGCCACCCACCCCCGCCCCGAAATCAAGCACGCCACCCTCGCCGAACTCTTCGAAACACAAACCAGGGCGACACCCGACGCCACCGCCCTGGAATCCGACGACGTCACCTGGAACTACACCGAGCTGAACACCCGCGCCAACCAGATCGCCCACTGGCTCATCGACCGAGGCATCGGCGCCGAACAACTGGTAGGCCTCGCCCTGCCCCGCAGCGCCGACCAGATCGCCGCCATCCTCGGCATCACCAAGGCAGGCGCCGGCTACCTCCCCATCGACCCCGAATACCCCGCCGACCGCATCACGTACATGCTCAACGACGCCACCCCCGCACTCCTCCTCACAACGGACGATCTCGTAGGGGAACTGGGGAGCGGACTGGCAATCGAGGACCTGACCGCGGCTTGGGACGAGCAGCCCACCGCCAATCCCACCCACGCGGATCGCATCGCCTTCCTCGGCCCGGCCAACACCGCGTACACCATCTACACCTCCGGCTCCACCGGCCGCCCCAAGGGCGCGTCCGTCAGCCACGCCGGCCTGGCCAGCGTCACCGCCAGCCTGACCGAGCGGTGCTCGACCGGTCCTGAGAGCCGCGTCCTGCAACTGGCCTCGCCCAGCTTCGACGTCTCGATCATCGAACTGCTCATGGTCATCAGCCGCGGCGGAACCCTCGTCCTTCCCCCTCCAGGCCGTCATGCGGGGGAAGAACTCGCCCGCGTCCTGGCCGAGCGGCGCGTCACCCACGCCTTCGTCCCGCCGTCGTCGCTGGCGAGCATGGCCGAGGGCGCGGCGGCCGCGCTGCGTGACCTGGAAACGCTCTTGGTGGCCGGCGAGGCATGCCCACCCGATGTGGTGAAACACTGGTCGCAGGGTCGGCAGATGATCAACCTGTACGGAACGACCGAGACGTTCGTCAGCTCCATCAGCTTGCCGATGTCGGGCAGGAACGTTTCGATCGGGACACCGATCGCCAATACCCGGCTGTACGTGTTGGACGAGAACCTTCAGCTGGTTCCGCCGGGCATCGCGGGCGAGCTGTACCACGCGGGCACGGTCATGGCCCGCGGGTATCTCGGCCGGCCGGGGTTGACCGCGGAGCGGTTCGTGGCGGATCCGTTCGGTGAGCCGGGAACCCGGATGTACCGCACCGGTGACCTGGTGCGGTGGAACCGCGACGGCGAACTGGAATACCTGGGCCGCACCGACCAGCAGGTCAAGATCCGCGGATTCCGCATCGAACCCGGAGAGGTCCAGGCCGCGCTGGTCCGGCATCCCGCCGTCGCCCAGGCCGTCGTGATCCCCTACGAGGACCAGCCCGGAGACACCCGTCTGGTGGCGTACATCGTCCCGCCGGCGGACGGTGCCGTGTCCGTGGAGGAAATCCGGGACAGCCTGCGGCAGCAACTGCCGGACTACATGGTTCCGGCGGCTTTGATGATGGTGGACGCGATTCCGTTGACGCCGAACGGCAAGGTGGACCGTCAGGCCCTGCCGGCGCCGGTGTACGCGGCCGCCGGCGGCGGGCGCGGGGCCCGGACGCCGCGGGAGGAGATCCTGTGCGCGGCGTTCGCCGAGATCCTGGGCGTGCCGGGCGTGGGGGTCGATGACAGCTTCTTCGACCTCGGCGGCCACTCCCTGCTGGCGACCCGGCTGATCAGCCGTATCCGTACGGCGTTGGGCGTGGAAGTCCCACTGCGCGCCCTGTTCGAAGCACCGACGGTCGCACAGCTGGCACGGCGGCTCGCCCACCACGCCGGCGACCTACGTCCGGCACTGCTGCCCGCAGTCCGACCGGAGGTACTGCCGCTGTCGCACGCGCAGGAACGCCTGTGGTTCCTGCACAAACTCGAAGGCCCCTCCGCCACCTACAACATGGCGCTGGCGCTGCGCTTGGTCGGCGACCTCCACCGGCACGCACTCCAGGACGCCATCAACGACGTCATCGGGCGGCACGAGGCCCTGCGCACCGTCTACCCGGACGTCGACGGCCGCCCGCAGCAGCGCGTCTTCGAGCCCGGCCGCGCCCGCGTCGACCTGCACGTGCAGCAGATCGATCAGGCCGATCTGGCTCAGACCCTGAACGAGGCCGCCCGGCACGAGTTCGACCTGTCCCAGCGGATCCCCCTGCATGCGCGGCTTTTCACCATCAGTCCGACCGAGTCGGTGCTGATGCTGATCGTGCACCACATCGCGGCGGACGGCTGGTCGATGGCACCGCTGGCCCGTGACCTGATCGCCGCTTTCACCGCCCGGCTGACCGGTGCGGAACCCGACTGGCCGCAACTGCCCGTCCAGTACGCGGACTACACGCTTTGGCAACACCAGCTTCTCGGCAAGGAGACCGATGTGACCAGCTCGTTCACCCGTCAGTACGCCTACTGGGCCGAACAGCTCGCCGGTCTGCCCGGTGAGGTCACCATCCCCACTGACCGTGCCCGCCCGGCCGTTGCCAGCTACGCCGGTGATGTCATCCGACTCGCTGTTGACGCCGACCTGCACCAGGGCCTGTCCCGGCTGGCCCGCACCACCGACACCACCGTCTTCATGGTGCTGCAGGCGTCCATGGCAGCCCTGATGACCCGACTCGGCGCTGGGACCGACATCCCCATCGGTAGCGGCATCGCCGGACGCACGGACGAGAACCTCGACCACCTCGTCGGCCTCTTCGTCAACTCGCTCGTCTTGCGGGCCAACACGGCCCGCAACCCGGTCTTCACCGACCTGCTCGCGCAGGTCCGGCAGACCAGCCTGGCTGCACACGCCCACCAGGACATTCCGTTCCAGTCCCTCGTGGAGAAGCTCAATCCGCAGCGCTCGGCCGCGCACCATCCGCTCTTCCAGGTGGCCTTCGTCCTGCAGAACACCGAAGAGGCGGAGTTCGAACTGCCCGGCCTCGATGTGCGTCCCGAGGAGAGCCACACCAGCACCTCCCGACTGGACGTGCTGATCAGCCTGGGTGAGGAGCACGACGGCGAGCGCACCCCGACGGGGATCACCGGGTTCATCGAGTACTCGACCGACCTCTACGACCGGTCCACGATCGAAACACTGATCACCCGGTGGACCCAGCTGCTGCGGGCCGTCGTGGCCAACCCGTCCCAGCGGATCGGCTCACTGGACATCCTCACCCCGCGCGAACAGCTGGAACGGGCGGTCCAGTCGGGACGAGCCGACCAGCCGACTTTCCCCGCGCTGTTCGAGGCCCGGGTGCAGGCCGCCCCGGACGTGCTCGCGCTGGAGTCCGAGGAGGGGGCGTGGACCTACGGTGAGCTCAATGCGCGGGC
>NZ_JBIWFZ010000059.1:0-3606 GCF_044763325.1 Streptomyces sp. NPDC096136
CATCGAGGCGTCGAAGCTGGGCGAGGCGAGTTGCAGTACCCGGCTGCCCGCAGTGGTCCGGCACCGCTCCACCAAGGTGGAGACGAGCGAGGCCAAGCCGGTGTGCGTGACGGTCGCCCCCTTGGGCCGGCCTGTGGAGCCCGATGTGTAGATCGTGTACGCACTGTTCGCCGGCACCAACGGTGCGATCCGGTCGGCGTCCGTGGGATCGGTCGTGGCCTGCTCGTCCCATACCGCGGCCAGAGCATCGACGACCAGGCCACCAGCCACCTGCGACGCCAGCTGATCCGTAGTGATCACTATGGTGGGCACGGCATCGGCCAGCATGAAAGCGATCCGCTCGGCCGGGTACTGCGGATCGATCGGCAGGTATCCGGCGCCGGCCTTCATCACGCCCAGGATCACCGCGACCTGCTCGGCACTGCGCGACAGCGCCACGCCTACCGGGGCTTCGGCACCGATCCCCTGCGAGATCAGCCAGTGCGCCACCTGATTGGCCCGTGCGTTCAACTCACCGTACGTCCAGCTCCGGCCGTCAGCCTCCACCGCCTGGGCGTCGGGTGCGGCCGCGACACCAGCCTCGAACAGCGCGGGCAACGTTGCGTCCGCTACCTCCTGGCCAGCCCCCAGAACCCAGTCCCCGAGGCGCACCTCCTCCTCGGGGGTGAGCACCTCCAACGACCCGATCGACCGCCCTGGATCAGCCACCACAGACCGCAGCAGCTGCTCCCACCGCCCGATCAGCGCCTCCACCGTCGACCGGTCATACAGATCCGTCGCGAACTCGATGGAGCCGCCGATGCCCCGCGGGGAGCCGTCCCGTTCGTGGAACTCTCCGATGTTGACGAACAGATCGAATCGAGAGGTGTCCGTCGTGGCGGGTTCGTGAGTGACCCTCAGTCCAGGCAGCTGGAAATCGGCCTGCTCGTTGTTCTGGAGGGCCAGCATGACCTGGAAGAGCGGGTGGTGCGCGGCGGAGCGCTGCGGGTTGAGCTTCTCCACCAGGTGCTGGAAGGGCACGTCCTGGTGTGCGTAGGCCGCCAGGCTCGTCTGGCGCACCTGGGCCAGCAGGTCGGCGAAGGACGGGTCGCCGGAGGTGTCCGTACGCAGTACGAGCGTGTTGACGAAGAAACCGATGAGGTGGTCGAGGTTCTCGTCGGTGCGGCCGGCGATGCCGCTGCCGATGGGGATGTCACTCCCGGCTCCGAGGCGGTTCATCAGAGCCGCCATGGACGCCTGAAGCACCATGAACACCGTCGCTCCGGATGACTTCGCGAGCTGAGCGATGTCCTGGTGGAGACGGTCCCCGAACATGAAGTCGCAGACGTCTCCGGCGTTGCCGGCGACGGCCGGGCGGGGGCGGTCGGTGGGGATGGTGACCTGTTCCGGCAGGCCCGCCAGCTGTTCGGCCCAGTAGGCGTACTGGCGGCTGAAGGGGCTGTCGGGATCGGTGTCGTCACCGAGCAGCTCACGCTGCCAGAGGGTGTAGTCGGCGTACTGCACCGGCAGGTCCGGCCACTGCGGCTCACCGCCGGTCAGGCGCGCGGAGTACGCCTCGATCAGGTCCCGGGCCAGCGGGGCCATCGACCAGCCGTCACCGGCGATGTGGTGCAGCACCAGCATCAGTACCGACTCGGTGGCGCTGAGGACGAACAGCCGGGCGTGCAGCGGCACCTGATCCGCCAGGTCGAACTCGTGGCGAGCGGCCCGGTTCAGCATCTCGCGGATCTGCGCTTCCTGCGCGGGAAGGACCTCCATCTCGATCCCGGCCTCGTCCGGAGCGAGAATGCGCTGGCAAGCCCTTCCTTCGACGTCATGGAAGACCGTACGCAGAGATTCGTGCCGGGCGATGACGTCGTTGATGGCGCCGCGCAGGGCCTGCTGGTCGAGGTCGCCGGTCAGGCGCAGTGCGAGCGGCATGTTGTAGGTGGCCGAAGGGCCTTCGAGCTTGTGGATGAACCACAGGCGTTCCTGGGCGAACGACAGCGGGACAGCCTCGGGGCGGGCGGCGGGGACCAGGGGCGGTCGGGTGGGCCCGTCGCCGTCCACCAGCCGGGCCGCCAACTGGGAGACCGTGGGCGCCTCGAAGAAGGAGCGCAGTGGGGCCTCGACGCCGAGCGACGTCCGGATCTGGCTGATCAGGCGCGTGGCCAGCAGGGAGTGGCCGCCGAGGTCGAAGAAGTTGTCATCGATCCCGACGCCGGGCACGCCCAGCACCTTGGCGAACAGGGCGCAGAGGATCTCTTCCCGCGGCGTGCGGGGAGCACGGCCCGCGGGGACCTGGTCGAGGTCGGGGGTCGGGAGCGCCTGGCGGTCGATCTTTCCGTTCGGGGTGAGCGGGATCCGTTCGATGACGGCCACGGCAGCGGGGACCATGTAGTCCGGGAGCTGCCGGCGCAGGTGCTCGCGGAGCTGCGTTACGGAGGGTTCACCTCCCTCGGCAGGCACGACGTAGGCGATCAGGCGGACGTCTCCGGGCTGGTCCTGGCGTGTGATCACGACGGCCTGGGCGACGTCCGGGTGCCGGGTGAGCGCGGTCTGGATCTCCCCGGGTTCGATGCGGAATCCGCGGATCTTGACCTGGTGGTCGGTGCGGCCCAGGTATTCCAGTTCGCCGTCGCGGTTCCACCGCACCAGGTCACCGGTGCGGTACATCCGGGTTCCCGGCTCACCGAACGGATCCGCCACGAACCGCTCCGCGGTCAGTCCGGGACGCTTCAGGTAACCGCGGCCGACCCCGTTGCCGGCGATGTAGAGCTCACCGGTGATGCCCGGGGGGACCGGCTGAAGGTTCTGGTCCAGTACGTGGAGCCGGGCGTTCGCGATCGGGTGGCCGAGCGGGGCGATGCCGTCGGAGAACGGTCGGCTGATCGTCGCGTACACGGTGCACTCCGTCGGCCCGTACGCATTGATCATCCGGCGCCCCGGCGACCAGCGCGCCACCAATGCGGGCGGCGTGGGCTCCCCGATCATGCCGAGGAGCGTCAGCTCGGACAGGGCGGTCTCGCTTCCCGCCGGCAGGCTCGCGAGCCTCGACGCCGTGATGAAGGCGTGCGTGATGTGCCGGTCGGAGAGGGTTCTGACGAGCTCCAGCCCGGCGAGGCGTCCGCTCGGCGGCAGCACGAGCGTCGCACCGGCGGTGAAGGCCGCGAAGATCTCGACCATGGAGGGGTCGAAGCTCGGGGAGGCCAGTTGCAGGACCCGGCTCCCGGGGCCGGTCTCGCAGCGCTCGACTGCGGTGCCGATGAGGTCGGCCAGCCCGTGGTGCGCGATCAAGCTCCCCTTGGGGCGGCCGGTGGAGCCGGAGGTGTAAAAGGCGTAGGCGGTATGGGCGAGCCTGACAGGCAGGACCCGGTCGGCGTCGGTCGGGTCGCTGGTCCTCTGCTCGTCCCACAGCTTCGTCTGGGATTCGATGGTGAGGGTCACTCCACTGCCGACCGCCGTGAACACCTCGTCGACCAGGCGGTCCGTTGTGAGGAGGAGTGCGGGGGTGGCGTCGTTGAGCATGTATGTGATGCGGTCGGCGGGGTATTCGGGGTCGATGGGGAGGTAGCCGGCGCCTGCCTTGGTGATGCCGAGGATGGCGGCGATCTGGTCGGCGCTGCG
>NZ_JBIWFZ010000060.1:0-3497 GCF_044763325.1 Streptomyces sp. NPDC096136
GCGTTGGGCGTGGAAGTCCCACTGCGCGCCCTGTTCGAAGCACCGACGGTCGCACAGCTGGCACGGCGGCTCGCCCACCACGCCGGCGACCTACGCCCGGCACTGCTGCCCGCGGTCCGACCGGAGGTACTGCCGCTGTCGCACGCGCAGGAACGCCTGTGGTTCCTGCACAAACTCGAAGGCCCCTCCCCCACCTACAACATGCCCTTCGCACTGCGCCTGAACGGCGAGCTGGACATCGAAGCACTGAACCACGCCTTCAACGACGTCATCGCCCGTCACCAGGCCCTGCGCACCGTCTACCCGGACGTTGAAGGACGGCCCGTACAACAGATCCTCGACCCCGAACAGGCACGCATCGACCTGCAGATCGTCCCGACGGACGAGCAGCGGCTCGACGAGGAACTGCGCCGCGCCGCCCGACACGGGTTCGACCTCCTGACCAAGGTCCCGGTACGCGCCGAATTGCTCGTGCTCAGCACGACCGAGTCGGTGCTGGTGCTGGTGCTCCACCACGTCGCCGGTGACGGCTGGTCGATGGCCCCGCTGGCCCGCGACCTGATGGCCGCCTACTCCGCACGCCTGACCGGCGGTGAACCGCAGTGGCCGGACCTGCCCGTGCAGTACGCCGACTACACCCTCTGGCAGCGCGAACTCCTCGGCGACGACACCGACCCCGACAGCCCCTTCAGCCGCCAGTACGCCTACTGGGCCCAACAGCTGGCAGACCTGCCGGAACAGGTCACCCTCCCCACCGACCGCCCCCGCCCAGCCGTCGCCAGCAACATCGGCGACACCGTCGCCTTCAGCTTCGATGCCGAGTTGCACCGGGGGCTCACCGCGCTGGCGCGCAACACCGACGCAACGGTGTTCATGGTGCTCCAGGCATCCCTGGCCGCGCTGATGTCCCGTCTGGGCGCGGGGTCGGACATCCCGATCGGTTCACCCATCGCCGGGCGGACCGACGAAGGCCTCGATCACCTGGTCGGCTTCTTCGTCAACACATTCGTCCTGCGCACGGACACGACGCGCAACCCGGCCTTCGTCGACCTGCTGGCCCAGGTACGCGGAAGCACCCTCGCTGCATACACGCACCAGGACGTGCCGTTCCAGCACCTGGTGGAGAAGCTCAACCCGCAGCGCTCCGCCGCCCACCACCCGCTCTTCCAGGTCATGCTCGCCCTGCAGAACAACGACCGGGCCGACTTCCAGCTGCCCGGACTCGACGTCGCCGCCGAGCCGGTTCCCACGGGCACCGCGCGTTTCGACCTCTTCGTCACCGTGAGTGAGGATCGTGGTCAGAACGGCGCACCTGAAGGGGTCAGCGGTTTCGTCGAGTTCGCAACCGACCTGTACGACCGGTCGACCGTCGAGGCCTTGACCGAGCGGTGGGCGCGATTGCTGCGGGCCGTGGTGGCCCACCCCGGGGTCCCGATCGGCGACGTCGAGATCCTGGAGCAGGCCGAGCGCGACCGCATCCTCACCGAGTGGAACGACACCGTCGTTGCTGTGCCTTCCACCACGCTGCCCGAGCTGTTCGAGGCCCAGGCAGCCCGCACCCCGGATGCCGTAGGGGTGGTGTTCGATGACGTCGAGCTGTCGTACGCAGAGCTGAACGCCAGGGCGAACCGCCTGGCCCACCTGCTCATCAGCCGCGGGGCGGGGCCCGAGCGTCGAGTGGCGCTCTTGCTGGAGCGCTCGGTCGACCTGGTGGTCGCGCTCCTGGCCGTCACCAAGTCGGGGGCCGCCTATCTGCCGGTCGACCCGGAGTACCCGGCGGACCGTATCGCCCACCTCCTCCAGGAGGGCGAGCCGACGCTCCTGATCGCATCCACGGCCACCAAGGCTCTCGTCACAGCGCCGGCCATCGTCCTGGACGCGCCGTCCGTCGCCGGGGAACTGGCCGACCAGCCGGACTCCAACCCGGAGGACGCCGACCGGATCCACTGCCTCACGCCGTCCAACCCGGCGTACGTCATCTACACGTCGGGCTCCACCGGCCGCCCGAAGGGCGTGGTGGTACCGCACAGCGGCATCGTGAACCGCCTGGCCTGGATGCAGAGCGAGTACCGAATCGGTGTGGACGACCGGGTGCTGCAGAAGACTCCCTTTGGATTCGACGTATCGGTTTGGGAGTTCTTCTGGCCGCTGTTGGAAGGGGCAACGCTGGTCCTCGCCGCTCCCGGCGGCCACAGGGACCCCGCCTACCTCACCAAGCTGATACGGCGCGAGCGCATCACCGTCGTGCACTTCGTGCCGTCCATGCTCCGGACGTTCCTCCAGGAACCGGACACAGCCAGCTGCACGACGCTGCGTGCGGTCCTGTGCAGCGGCGAAGCACTCCCGGCGGAGCTGCGCGACCGCTTCTTCGAGGTACTCGACGTCCCGCTGCACAACCTGTACGGCCCGACCGAAGCCTCCGTCGACGTCACTGCCCGGCCTTGTGTTCCCTCCGACACCGCAAACGTGCCGATCGGGCGGCCTGTCTGGAACACCCGGGTGTATGTGCTGGACTCAGCGCTTCAGCCGGTTCCGGTGGGTGTGGCTGGGGAGTTGTACCTAGCCGGTGTCCAGTTGGCGCGCGGGTATCTCGGGCGGTTCGGTCTGACGGCTGAACGGTTCGTCGCCGATCCGTTCGGCGACCCGGGGACCCGGATGTACCGCACGGGTGACCTGGTGCGGTGGAACCGCGACGGCGAACTGGAATACCTGGGCCGTACCGACCACCAGGTCAAGATCCGCGGATTCCGCATCGAACCCGGAGAGGTCCAGGCCGCACTGGTGCGGCAGCCGGAGGTCGCCCAGGCCGTGGTGATCCCCCGCGAGGACCAGCCCGGCGACACCCGTCTGGTCGCATACGTCGTTCCCGAGGCGGAGGCCGGCGACGGTGACGTACGGGTATCGGAGTGGCGGGAGTTGTACGACTCGCTGTACGGCGCATCGGGTGCTCCGCTGGGCGAGGACTTCTCGGGCTGGAACAGCTCCTACACCGGCAGGCCCATCGCACTCGGCGAGATGCGCGAGTGGCGGCAGGCCACCGTGGAGCGCATCGCCGGCCACGGGCCGCGACGGATCCTGGAGATCGGCGTCGGCTCCGGTCTGCTCATGGCCCCGCTCGCAGGACGAGTGGAGGAGTACTGGGGGACGGACCTGTCCCAGGCGGTGGTCTCCCGGCTTGAGGAACAGACCGCCGAGCGCGGCTGGGGCCACGTCACGCTGCGCTGCCAGCCGGCGGACGACACCACCGGACTCCCTGTCGGGTACTTCGACACGATCGTGATCAACTCCGTCATCCAGTACTTCCCCGACCAGGAGTACCTGACCCGGGTGCTGGCCCAGGCCCTGGAGCTGCTGGCCGACGGCGGCCGGATCTTGGTAGGCGACGTGCGCCACCTCGGGCTGCTCCGCGCCCTGCACACCGCAGTACACGCCCAGCGCGCCGACGACACCGACGCACTGCGATCCGCAGTGGAGCACGCACTCGTCGTGGAGAAGGA
>NZ_JBIWFZ010000061.1:0-3248 GCF_044763325.1 Streptomyces sp. NPDC096136
GACTCTATCAGACTCTTTCGTGTCCGACTTCCTCGGTGCTTTCCAGGTTCTTCGCTTTCGCGTTTTCCCTTTCCGGCGGTTCCGACTCTATCAGAGTTTTTCCACCGGATTTCCCGGCTTCAGATCCTGATTCAGAGCTGGATGTGCCCCGGCGGAATGCAATTTCTTGGATTCTTGGGGGCGAAGAAGACTTTAAACCATCGCTGCCGAACTTGTCCAGTTCGAGGCAACCGTTCGAATCTACCTCCACGCTCCGGATGTGTCAACACCCTTTGCGACGACGAGGAGACTAGCAGCTCAGCGGGCCCGTACGCACATCACGCCGCGGTCGGCAGCGTGGCCGTCTGGTCCGCCTCCTCCACGTCGCCCGCGTCACCGGCACGCGACGCACGGCCGCCCAGGACGAAGACGTACGTCAGGAAGGCGGCCTCGGCGGCGACGCCGATCGCGATGCGGGCCCAGGTGGGGAGGCCCGACGGGGTCACGAAGCCCTCGATCAGACCGGAGACGAACAGGACCACGGCCAGCCCGATGGCCATGCCGAGGGCGGCGCGGCCCTGCTCGGCCAGGGCCGCGCGGCGGGTGCGCGGGCCCGGGTCGACGACCGTCCAGCCCAGGCGCAGCCCCGTTCCGGCGGCGACGAACACCGCCGTCAGTTCGAGCAGGCCGTGCGGGAGGATCAGGCCCAGGAAGACGTCGAGGCGGCCCGCCGAGGCCATCAGGCCCAGGCCGACACCGAGGTTGGCCATGTTCAGGAAGAGGATCCAGAGCACCGGCAGGCCCAGGAAGGCCCCGAGGACCAGGCAGACGGCGGCGGCCTGGGCGTTGTTCGTCCACACCTTCGCGGCGAAGGAGGCCGCCGGGTGGCTGGAGTAGTACGTCTCGTACTCGCCGCCGGGCCGCGTCAGCTCCTTGAGGTGTTCGGGGGCCGCCACGGCTCCCTGGACCTCCGGGTGCGTGGCGATCCACCAGCCGATGAGCACGCCGAGGGCGGTCGAGAGCAGCGCCGTGGGTATCCACCAGCGCCGGCTGCGGTAGACGGCCGCGGGGAAGCCGGCCGTGAAGAAGCGGGCGGCGTCGCGCCAGCTCGCCCGGCGGGTTCCGGTGACGGTGGAGCGGGCGCGGGCCACCAGCTGGGTGAGGCGGCCGGTGAGCAGCGGGTCGGGGGCGCTCGACTGGATCAGGGAGAGGTGCGTGGCCGTGCGCTGGTAGAGCGCGACGAGTTCGTCGGCCTCCGCCCCGGTGAGCCGGCGGCCCCGCCCGAGGAGCTGTTCCAGGCGGTCCCACTGCGCCTGGTGGGCGGCCACGAAGACGTCGAGATCCATCCGGTTGTCGCTCCCCTGCCCCTGGCCCGCCCGATACGGCTGCTCGTCCTGCGGCCAGCTTGGCAGACTGGGGTGCGCAGGGGCGGGTCAGGTCGGTGAAAGGTGTGTCCGGTGAACGGTCTGGTGACGGGGGACGCGGTCGTCCTGGGTCTGCGGCCGGCGAGGCTGCCGAGCCGGGCGCTGGCGATCCTGCTCGACCTGACCGTGTACGTCACCGGGTACCTGCTGGTGCTGTTCGTGCTGGTCCTCGCGACCGCCGGGCTCGACGAAGCCGCGCAGGCGGCCGTATCGGTGGCGGCGCTGCTGCTGGTGCTGGTCGGGGTGCCGATCGCCGTGGAGACGCTGAGCCACGGGCGTTCGCTGGGGAAGCTGGCCTGCGGGCTGCGGGTGGTGCGGGAGGACGGCGGGCCGATCCGGTTCCGGCACGCGCTGGTGCGCGGGGCGATGGGGGTCGTGGAGCTGCTGATGACCTTCGGGACGGTGGCGTGCACCGCGTCGCTGGTGTCGGAGCGGGGGCGGCGGGTCGGGGACGTGTTCGCCGGGACGCTGGTGATCCGCGAGCGGGTGCCGGGGGCGCGGGTGATGCCCGTACCCCCGCCGCCGCCGTGGCTGGCCGGGCGGTTCGCGGGGCTGGACCTCTCGGCCGTGCCGGAGGGGCTGTGGCTGGCGATCCGGCAGTACCTGACGCGGATGAACCAGCTGGACCCGCACACGGGTGCGGTGATGGCGGCGCGCCTCGCGGACGACGTGGTGGCCCGGACCGGGGCGCCGGCGCCGCCCGGGGTGCCGGCGGCCGCGTTCCTGATGGCCGTGGTGCACGAGCGGCAGTCGCGGGACGCCGCCCGGGCCTTCGCCGCCGCGCCCGGGCCGGCGCCCGTGCCCGGTTCCGGTCCCGTGGCGTACGGGGGGATGCCGGTGGCGCCCTCCGCGGCGCCGGCCGCGTCGGTCGCGCCCGTGCAGCCCGCCCAGCCGGTGCGGCCCGCGGATCCCGCACCGCCCACTCCTCCCGCCACCGGGTTCGCGCCGCCCGCCTAGGCCTCCGGGGCCCCGAAGTCCCCGAAGTCCTCGAAGTCCTCGGAGTCCGTGAAGGTGGACGGCGGGGTCTCCAGGTGTTCGAGTTCGATGCCGGGGGCGGAGAGCACCACGTCCCCGGCGATGTGGACGGTGTGGACCTCGCCCGTGTCGAGGGCGGTGACCCGGTACTCGTCCACGACGAGCGGGCCGCTGTCGGTGGGGTGCTCGGCGCGGGAGCGCAGCGCCCAGGCCTGGTCGACGGTGCGGGGCGCGAGGACCGGGTCGGTGAGGGCGACGAGGCGGATCCGGGTCGCGGGGGCGCCGGGGGTCAGGCGCAGCAGGCGGGCCGTCGCGATGAGGAAGGCCGGGGAGGTGCCGGTGAAGCCGGGGGCGGCGACGTTGCCCTCGGTGGCCTCGGTGCCGGTGGGGTCGGTGCGGACCCAGGTGACGCCGTCGATGGCGGCGCCGCGCACCTGCCAGCTCGCCGCGTTGGCTTCGAGCCGGATGGGGCGGCCGAGGGCGTCGACGGCCAGGTCGAGGGAGCCCCGGTGGTCGCCGCCGGGGCCGGTGGTCTGGGAGACGTAGCGCCAGCCCGAGGGGCCGGGGGCGCAGTGGAAGTGCTCCTCGCCGAGGGGGGTGTGGTCGTGCGGGTCGTGGAGCGAGTAGCGGCCGCGGGGCATGGGCTGTGGTCCTTGGCTGACGTACGGGGGTACGGGGCAGGCCCCCGGCACGGATGCCGGGGGCCTGCTTCAGTGTGCGCGATCCGCTGGGATCAGTAGCGGTAGTGGTCGGGCTTGTACGGGCCCTCGACCTTGACGCCGATGTACTCGGCCTGCTCCGGGCGCAGCGTGGTGAGCTTGACGCCGAGGGCGTCGAGGTGGAGGCGGGCGACCTTCTCGTCGAGGTGCT
>NZ_JBIWFZ010000062.1:0-2459 GCF_044763325.1 Streptomyces sp. NPDC096136
AAGAGGCTGTCGGGGTCGGTGTCGTTGCCGAGGAGTTCGCGCTGCCACAGGGTGTAGTCGGCGTACTGCACGGGCAGGTCCGGCCACTGCGGCTCACTACCGGACAGCCGCGCCGAGTACGCGGCGACCAGGTCGCGGGCGAGCTGCCCCATCGACCAGCCGTCACCGGCGATGTGGTGCAGCACCAGCACCAGCACCGACTCGCTCGCACTGATGGTGAAGAGCGTGGCCCGGAAGGGCACCTCCGTCGACAGGTCGAACGTGTGACGCGCCTCTTCTTCGAGTTGCGTGGGAAGCATGCTCTCGCTGCTCGGTGCGGTTCGCACGTCTATGCGGGCCTGGTCGGGGTCGCTGATGCGTTGGCTCGGCTGGCCGTCCACCTCGTGGAAGACGGTGCGCAGGGCTTCGTGCCGAGTGATGACGGCGTGTACCGCGTCGCGCAGGGCCTGCTGGTCGAGGTCGCCGGTGAGCCGTAGTGCGAGCGGCATGTTGTAGGTGGCGGACGGTCCTTCCAGCTGGTGCAGGAACCACAGTCGCTGTTGGGCGTAGGAGAGGGGGAGGGTGTCGGGTCGGGTGGCGGGCAGCAGAGGCGGGCGCAGCTCTCCTTGGTGCGTCAGACGTGGTGCCAGTTCTGCGACGGTGGGTGCTTCGAAGAGTGTCTGGAGGCTGGTTTCGGTGCCGAGGGTGGTGCGGATGCGGCTGGTGAGTTGGGTGGCGAGGAGGGAGTGGCCGCCGAGGTCGAAGAAGTTGTCGTCGATGCTGACTGCGGGCAGGCCCAGAACTTCTGCGAACAGGGTGCAGAGGATTTCTTCCTGCGGGGTGCGCGGGACGCGTCCGTTGCCGGTGGTGCTGTAGTCCGGTGCGGGCAGGGCCTTGCGGTCGATTTTGCCGTTCGGGGTGAGGGGGATGGCGTCGAGGGTCACGATCGCCGAGGGGACCATGTAGTCGGGCAGCTGGTCCTGCAGTGCCTGCCGCAGGGTCGCCACCAGCGAGCCGCTGGCCCGTGACCGGACGGGGGTGTTCGTCACGGCCGACGTCAGGCGCTGCGGGTTGTACGTGCCGGTCACCACTGCGGTGTCCGTCGCTTCGGTGTTTGTGGAGAGGAGGATCACGTCGAAGGCGGCGGGGTCCTGCGGGTTCCAGGTGAGCAGTGCCTGCCGGCCCCGCTCGGCAGCCCACTGGCAGAACGCCTCCGGATCCACGCCGCCGCCACCGGTGAGCACCGCCCTGATCGCCGTCAGCTCCTCACTGCGCTCCAGCGCGTCAGCGGCAGCGGTTTCACCGGCCAGGCGGGCATTGGGAACGCCCGCCACCCGCAGCGGCCCCCCGTCACCGAGCCGCTCCTCAAGCCCGTCCAGCGAGGTGGTCTCACTGCCCCACGTGATCACCGGCAGGTCAGCGAGGTCATGCTGCCCGGTCAGGTCGGCCAGCGTCGGAGTGTTCTTGTGGAGGGTGGCGTCGTAGCGGTGGCGGGTGAGTTCGTTGTGGTTGTCGCCGTGCTTGAGGCGTATGTCGACGCCGAGGTCGTGGGAGGCGGCGAACGCGGTGAAGTAGTCGGGATGGACCAGTAGTTCCTTCTCCACGACGAGTGCGTGCTCCACTGCGGATCGCAGTGCGTCGGTGTCCTCGGCGCGCTGGGCGTGTACTGCGGTGTGCAGGGCGCGGAGGAGTCCGAGGTGGCGCACGTCGCCGACGAGGATGCGGCCGCCGTCTGCCAGGAGTTGCAGTGCTTGGGTCAGGACCCGGGTGAGGTATTCCTGGTCGGGGAAGTACTGGATGACGGAGTTGATCACGATCGTGTCGAAGTACCCGATCGGGAGTCCGGTGGTGTCGTCTGCGGGCTGGCAGCGCAGCGTGACGTGGCCCCAGCCGCGCTCGGCGGTCTGTTCCTCAAGCCGGGAGACCACTGCCTGGGACAGGTCCGTCCCCCAGTACTCCTCCACTCGTCCTGCGAGCGGGGCCATGAGCAGGCCGGAGCCGACGCCGATCTCCAGGATGCGTCGCGGCCCGTAGCCGGCGATGCGCTCCACGGTGGCCTGCCGCCACTCGCGCATCTCGTCGAGTGCGATGGGGCCGCCGGTGTAGGAGCTGTTCCAGCCCGAGAAGTCCTCGCCCAGCGGAGCACCCGATGCGCCGTACAGCGAGTCGTACATCTCCCGCCACTCCGATACCCGTACGTCACCGGCCTCGGCCTCGGCCTCGACCTCCGCCTCGGGAACGACGTAGGCGACCAGACGGGTGTCTCCGGGCTGGTCCTCGCGGGCGACCACCACGGCCTGGGACACCACGGGATGCTGAGAGAGCACGGCCTGGACTTCACCGGGTTCGATGCGGAACCCGCGGATCTTCGCCTGTTCGTCGGAGCGGCCCAGGTATTCCAGTTCGCCGTCGCGGTTCCAGCGCACCAGGTCACCCGTGCGGTACATCCGTGTGCCCGGGTCGCCGAACGGATCGGCGAC
>NZ_JBIWFZ010000063.1:0-2404 GCF_044763325.1 Streptomyces sp. NPDC096136
ATCAGGAGGAGGCGGCTGTCCTGGGCGAGGGCGCGGGCGAGGGCGACGCGCTGGCGCATGCCGCCGGAGAGCTCGTGGACCCGCTTGCCGTGGGCGCCGCCGAGGCGGACCAGCTCCAGCAGCCGTTCGGCCTCCGGCTTGCGGTCGGCCTTGGCCACCCCGCGCAGCCGCAGCGCCAGCTCGATGTTCTTCCCGGCCGTCAGCCACGGGAAGAGGGCGTGCTCCTGGAACATCAGCGCCGGACGGCCCTCGGTGGTGACGGTCCCGGAGGTGGGGGTGTCGAGGCCGGCGATCAGGTTGAGCAGGGTGGACTTGCCGCAGCCGGAGGCGCCGAGGAGGGTGACGAACTCGCCGGGGGCGACGTCCAGGCTGATGTCGTCGAGGATCGGCTGGGGGCCCGCGGGGCCGGGGAAGGACTTGGAGACGTGCTGGGTGCGGACGGCCGTGGTGAGCGCCGCGGTGTGTTCCGCGTTGATGAGTGCGGTCGCCATCGCGGCTCACCTCCCTTGATCGTCGGGGCCCGTACCGGCGGGGGCGACGGTGGGCTTGTGGAGGGATCCGAGGACCCGGTTGAGCGGCCCGAGGTCGTAGATGCCGGTCAGGTCGGGCTTCTCCAGCAGTCCGGCCGCGACGGCGTGCCGGGACTGGGTCTCCAGGGTGGCGGCGAGCGGGTCGTCGGTGACGAGGATCGACGGCCAGGCCCGGTCGACGACCTCGGGCTCCAGCTCCCTGCCGGTGAGGGTCTTGAGGGCGGCGTTGGCGGAGGCCTTGGCCCGGTCCGGGTCGGCGTTGATCCACTCGTTGGTCCTGACGGTGCCGCGCAGGACGGCCTCGACCACGTCCGGGTGTTCCTTGAGGAACTTCTGGGACACGATGATGTTCGTGATGACGAACTTCTTGTCGGGCCACAGGTCGGTCTCGTCGAGGAGGACGGCGGCCCCTTCCGCGACCAGTTTGGAGGCGGTGGGTTCGGGCACCCAGGCGCCGTCGACCGAGCCGGAGCGGTAGGCGTCGGGGGTGACGGTGTTGTTGGTGCGCACGACCGAGACGTCCCCCCTGCCGCTGGCGGCGTCCACCTTCCAGCCGCGTGCGGCGATCCAGTCGAGGAAGGCCACGTCCTGGGTGTTGCCCAGCTGCGGGGTGGCGATCCTCTTGCCCTTGAGGTCGTCGAAGGTCTTGATCTTCTCCGGGTTGACGACGAGCTTGACGCCGCCGGAGGCGGAGCCGGAGATGATCCGCAGGCTCTGTCCCCTGGACTTCGCGTAGCCGTTGACGGCGGGCGAGGGGCCGATGAAGCCGATGTCGACGGCGCCCGCGCCCAGGGCCTCGATCTCGGCCGGGCCCGCGTTGAAGGTGGTGGTCTTCAGCGCGGTCCCGGCGAGCTCCTTCTGGATCAGTCCCTCGCGCACGCCGACCAGGGCGGTGGCGTGGGTGAGGTTGGGGAAGTAACCGAGGGTCACGGAGTCCGCGGAGAGCTTCGCGCGGCCCGCGCCGGCCGGGGCCTGGGCGGCGGCGGGGACCTGGTCGGCCCGGGATCCGTAACCGCAGGAGGCGAGGGCGGTGGCGCAGGCCAGGAGGAGGCCGAGCACGGCGGCGGGGCGGCGGCGCCGGCGGCGCGGTGAGGACATCGTCAGACGGTCCGTTCGGTCTCGGTGAAGGCCTCGCCGGCCATGCCGGCGGTCAGGGTGGTCCCGTCGGCCGGGTCGATGAGGAGGAAGGATCCGGTGTGCCGGGAGGCCGCGTAGGCGTCGAGCGCGAGGGGCTCGCCGGTGCGGACGACGACGCGGCCGATGTCGTTGGCGGCCAGCCGGCCGGGGTCGGGGTGCTGGGACAGGTCGTCCAGGGTCAGCCGGGACGGGATCGCCCGGACGATCGCCTTGACGGTGCGGGTGGTGTGCTTGAGCAGGACCCGCTGGCCAACCACGAGGGGCCGGTCGGCGACGTGGCAGACGGTGGCGGTGACGTCCTGGGTGGTGGCGGGGGCGGCTCCGGCGGGGGCGATGAGGTCGCCGCGGGAGACGTCGACGTCGTCCTGGAGCCGCAGGGTGACGGACTGGGGGGCCCAGGCGGTGTCGACGCTCTCGCCGAGGGCGTCGATGCCCTCGATGACGCTGGTGCGGCCGGAGGGGAAGACGGTGACGGACTCGCCGACGCGCAGGACGCCGGAGGCGATCTGGCCCGCGTAGCCGCGGTAGTCCGGGTGCTCGGCGGTCTGCGGACGGATCACGTACTGCACGGGGAAGCGGGCGGGGCCCGCGGTGAGGCCGCCGCTCACGGGGACGGTCTCCAGGTGTTCCAGGACGGTCGGACCGCCGTACCAGTCCATGTTCGCCGACGGCTCGACGACGTTGTCGCCGGCCAGGGCGGAGATGGGGATGGCGGTGATCTCCGGGACGCCGAGTTC
>NZ_JBIWFZ010000064.1:0-2218 GCF_044763325.1 Streptomyces sp. NPDC096136
CAGCATCGACGACAACTTCTTCGACCTCGGCGGCCACTCCCTCCTCGCCACCCAACTCACCAGCCGCATCCGCACCACCCTCGGCACCGAAACCACCGTCCAGACACTCTTCGAAGCACCCACCGTCGCCGAGCTCGCGGGCAACCTGGTTGCAGGTGCCGCTCGCCCGGTGCTCCGTCCGGCGGTGACGCGGCCGGAAAGGCTACCGCTGTCCTACGCCCAGCAGCGGCTGTGGTTCCTGCACCAGCTGGAAGGACCGTCGGCGACCTACAACATGCCGCTCGCACTGCGGCTGACCGGCGACCTCGACCGGCAGGCCCTGCGCGACGCGGTGAACGACGTCATCACTCGGCACGAGGCTCTGCGCACCGTCTTCCACGAGGTGGGCGGCCGGCCGAGCCAGCACATCACCGACACGGAGGAAACCCCGATCGGCCTGAAGGCCGTACGCGTAGACAAGGCCGGTCTGCGGCAGGAACTCGACAAGGCTGCGCGGCACCCCTTCGATCTGGCCGCCGAAGCTCCCTTCCGAGCCACGCTGTTCACCGTCAACGCGGGCGAGTCCGTCTTGATGCTGGTGGTCCACCACATCGCCGGTGACGGTTGGTCCATAGGACAACTCGCCCAGGACCTCGTCGCCGCGTACTCGGCGCGGCTGTCCGGCAGTGAGCCGCAGTGGCCGGACCTGCCGGTGCAGTACGCCGACTACACCCTGTGGCAGCGCGAACTCCTCGGCAACGACACCGACCCCGACAGCCTCTTCGCCCGACAGGAACGCTACTGGGCCCAGCAACTCGCCGGCCTGCCCGAGCAGGTCACCGTGCCCACCGACCGGCCCCGCCCGGCAGTCGCCACGTACGCCGGCGATGTCAGCGAGTTCGGGTTCGACGCCGAGCTACACCAGACACTGGTCCAGTTGGCACGATCCACCGGCACCACTCTGTTCATGGTGTTGCAGGCGTCCTTCGCCGCCCTGATGACCCGTCTCGGCTCCGGCACCGATGTCACCATCGGTGCCCCCATCGCGGGACGCACCGACGGAAACCTCGAGCACCTCATCGGCTTCTTCGTCAACACCCTGGTCCTGCGTACCGATACGTCGAACAACCCCTCATTCGTCGACCTGCTCGCCCAGGCGCGCCGGACCAGCCTGGCCGCCTATGCGCACCAGGACATTCCGTTCGAGCACCTGGTCGAAAAGCTCAACCCCCACCGCAGCACCACCCACCACCCCCTCTTCCAGATCTCTCTGGGCCTGCAGAACACCCAGCAGCCCTGCTTCGACCTGCCGGGACTGCAGGTCGACATGGAGATCTGGCCCACCGGGACGTCGATGTTCGACCTGTCGATCACTGTGGGCGAGGAGCGTCTGCAAGACGGCGAACCTGCGGGCATCAACGGGTTCGTCGAGTTCGCCACCGACCTGTACGACCGGGCCACGGTCGAAACGCTGACCGCACGCTGGAACCGGCTGCTCAGAGCAGTGGCCGCAGATCCCGACGAGCCCATCGGTTCGGTGGACATCCTCACTCCTGGTGAACAGGAGAGGCTGCGGGAGTGGGCGACCGCTGCCCACCCGGAGATCGGCGAGGCGACCTTGCCCGAGCTGTTCGAGGCCCTCGTGCAGGCCGCCCCGGATGCACTCGCGCTGGAGTCCGAGGCAGGGGCGTGGACCTACGCGAAACTGAATGCGCGGGCCAACCAGATAGCCCACTGGCTGATCTCGCAGGGCATCGGGGCGGAGCAGCTGGTGGGCCTGGCTCTGGCGCGGGGCGCGGAGCAGATCGCCGCCGTCCTGGGCATCGCCAAGGCGGGCGCCGGCTACCTGCCCGTCGACCCGGACTATCCCGCCGAGCGCATCGCCTACATCATCAGGGACGCCGCTCCCTCTCTCGTCCTCACCCACGAACAGCTGGCGGACGACTTCCGCACGGTCGTCGCCGAAGCCGACATCAGGATTCGGGCGATCGAGTCCGTCACCACGTCGTGGACCGAGCAGCCGATCAGCAATCCGACGAACGCCGACCGCATCATCCCTCTCACCAGCGCGAACACCGCGTACACGATCTACACGTCCGGCTCCACAGGCCGGCCCAAGGGGACCGCGGTCCTCCACACGGGTCTGGCCTCGCTCGTCTCCACCTTGGTGGAGCGGTGCCGGACCACTGCGGGCAGCCGGGTACTGCAACTCGCCTCGCCCAGCTTCGACGCCTCGATG
>NZ_JBIWFZ010000065.1:0-2012 GCF_044763325.1 Streptomyces sp. NPDC096136
TGCTTGAGGCCCCACTGGCCCTTGAACAGCGCGCCCTCGTCCAGCCAGGAGGCGTAGTCCTTGAGCGGGATGCCCTTGACGACCCGGGTCCCCCAGAACGGCGGGGCGGGCACCGGGTTGTCCACGGCCACGTCGGACCGGCCGCCCGGCTCCTCGGCCTCCTCGGCCTGGAGGACGGGCGTGTCCCGCCTGGCGACGCGGCGCTGCTTGAGTTCGGGCAGGGTGGCTCCGGGGACGCCGCGCTTGACGGCGATCAGCGCGTCCATCAGGCGCAGGCCCTCGAACGCGTCCCGGGCGTAGCGGACCTCGCCCTCGTAGATCTCGTGGAGGTCCTGCTCCACGTAGGCGCGGGTCAGGGCGGCACCGCCGAGGATGACCGGGTAGTCGGCGGCCAGCTTGCGCTGGTTGAGCTCTTCCAGGTTCTCCTTCATGATCACGGTGGACTTCACCAGGAGGCCGGACATGCCGATCACGTCGGCCTTGTGCTCCTGCGCGGCCTCGACGATCGCGGAGACCGGCTGCTTGATGCCGATGTTGACGACGTTGTAGCCGTTGTTGGTCAAGATGATGTCCACGAGGTTCTTGCCGATGTCATGGACGTCGCCGCGGACCGTGGCCAGCACGATCGTGCCCTTGCCCTCGGCGTCGGTCTTCTCCATGTGCGGCTCCAGGAAGGCCACCGCGGTCTTCATCACCTCCGCCGACTGCAGGACGAACGGCAGCTGCATCTGACCGGACCCGAACAGCTCGCCGACGACCTTCATCCCCTCCAGAAGGGTGTCGTTGACGATGTCCAGCGCCGGACGGCTCTGCAGGGCCTCGTCGAGATCGGCCTCCAGACCGTTCTTCTCCCCGTCGATGATCCGCCGCTGCAGACGCTCGTCCAGAGGCAGCGCCAAGAGCTCCTCGGCCTTGCCCGCCTTCATCGACTTGGTGTTGACGCCCTCGAACAGCGCCATCAGCCTCTGCAGCGGGTCGTAGCCACCCCCACGACGGTCGTAGATCAGATCCAGAGCAGTACGGACCTGCTCCTCGTCGAACCGCGCGATCGGCAGGATCTTCGACGCATGGACGATCGCCGAGTCCAGACCCGCCTTCACGCACTCGTCCAGGAACACCGAGTTCAACAGGATCCGCGCGGCCGGGTTCAGACCGAAGGAGATGTTCGACAGACCCAGCGTCGTCTGGACCTCGGGGTGACGCCGCTTGAGCTCGCGGATCGACTCGATCGTCGCGATCCCGTCCTTGCGGGACTCCTCCTGACCCGTGCAGATCGTGAACGTCAACGTGTCGATCAGGATGTCCGACTCACGGATCCCCCAATTGCTGGTGAGGTCCTCGATCAGACGCTCCGCGATGGCCACCTTGTGCTCGGCCGTGCGGGCCTGGCCCTCCTCGTCGATCGTCAACGCGATCAGCGCGGCGCCGTGCTCCTGCGCGAGGCGGGCGACCTTCGCGAAACGGGACTGCGGACCGTCACCGTCCTCGTAGTTCACCGAGTTGATGACCGCACGCCCGCCCAGCTTCTCCAGACCCGCCCGGATCACCGCAACCTCGGTCGAGTCCAAAACGATCGGCAGCGTGGAAGCGGTGGCGAAACGGCCGGCCAGCTCCTCCATGTCCGCCACACCGTCACGGCCCACGTAGTCCACACACAGGTCCAGCATGTGCGCGCCCTCACGGATCTGGTCCCGCGCCATCTCCACACAGTCGTCCCAGCGCGCCCCCAGCATCGCCTCACGGAACTTCTTCGACCCGTTCGCGTTCGTCCGCTCACCGATCGCCATGTACGAGGTGTCCTGCCGGAACGGCACCGTCTGATACAGCGACGCCGCACCCGCCTCCGGCTGCGGAACCCGCGCCGTCACCGCGGTGCCGCGCACCCGCTCCACCACCTGCCGCAGATGCTCCGGCGTCGTACCGCAGCAACCGCCCACCAGCGACAGCCCGTACTCCCGGACGAACGTCTCCTGCGCGTCCGCCAGCTCCGACGCCGACAGCGGGTAGTGCGC
>NZ_JBIWFZ010000066.1:0-1795 GCF_044763325.1 Streptomyces sp. NPDC096136
CCCGTCGCACAGTTCAGACCGATCATGTCGATCCCCAACGGCTCCAACGCCGTCAGCGCCGCACCGATCTCCGAACCCAGCAGCATCGTGCCGGTCGCTTCCACCGTGACCTGGACGATCAGGGGGAGGTCCCCCATCCCGCACCAGTCGAGCGCCCGGCGCGCACCGATGACGGCGGCCTTCGTCTGGAGGAGGTCCTGGGTGGTCTCGACGAGGAGGGCGTCCGCGCCGCCGCGGATCAGGCCCTCCGCGTTCTCCTGGTAGGCCGCGCGCAGGCGGTCGTAGGCGATGTGCCCGAGGGTGGGGAGCTTGGTGCCCGGGCCCATGGAGCCCAGGACCCAGCGGGGCCGGCCGTCGGACGCCGTGAAGGCGTCCGCGGACTCTCGGGCGATGCGGGCGCCGGCCTCGGAGAGCTCGTAGATCCGCTCCTCCACCCCGTACTCGGCGAGGGCGGCCAGGTTGGTGCCGAAGGTGTTGGTCTCGACGCAGTCCACACCCACGGAGAAGTAGGCGTCGTGGACCGAGCGGACGACGTCGGGGCGGGTGGCGTTGAGGATCTCGTTGCAGCCCTCCAGCCCCAGGAAGTCGTCCATGGTGGGGTCGGCGGCCTGGAGCATCGTGCCCATCGCTCCGTCCGCGACCACCACGCGGGTCGCGAACTCCTCCCTCAGTGACCGTCGCATCTCATTCCAGTCCCCTCAGGTGTTCGGACAGTTCCGCCTCGCTCCGCGGCCCGTAGGCGGAGCGCAGCCGGGCCAGCAGGGCCTCCCGGGTCAGCCGGTACTCCTGGGTGCCGGCGTGGTCGAGTACGGTCGCCGCGACCGCGCAGCCCAGCTGGGCCGCGTACCGCTCGGGTACGCCCCAGGCCGCTGCGGCGAGGAAGCCGGCCCGGAAGGCGTCGCCGACTCCGGTGGGGTCGACGACCCGCGCGACGGGCACCGCGGCGACGGCCAGGGGTGCGCCTCCCGCGGTGCGGATGCGTACGCCGTCCTCGCCGCAGGTGGTGATCCAGGAGCCGACCCGTTCCAGGACCTGCTCCTCGGTGAGCCCGGAGCGTTCGCAGAGCAGGGCGGACTCGTACGCGTTGGTGAACAGCCGCGTGGCTCCGTCGAGCAGTTCCAGCACCTCGTCCCGGGTGAGCCGGGCGAGCTGCTGGGAGGGGTCGGAGGCGAAGGGGACGCCGAGCTGGCGGCAGGCCCGGGTGTGGCGGAGCATGGCGCCGGGGTCGTCCGGGGAGACGAGGACCAGGTCGGGGCGGCCGGTGCGGGCGACGACCTCGTGGAGGTCGATCTCGCGGGCCTCGGCCATCGCGCCCGCGTAGAAGGTCGCGATCTGGTTCTGTTCCTCGTCGGTGGTACAGACGAAGCGGGCTGTGTGGAGGGTGTCGCTGACGCGTACGGAGTCGGTGTCCACTCCGTGGTCCTTGAGCCACACCCGGTACGGCTCGAAGTCCCCGCCCACCGCACCCACCAGCAGGGGGCGCAGTCCCAGCACGCCCAGGCCGAAGGCGATGTTCGCCGCCACTCCGCCCCGCCGTACCTCCAGGTGGTCGGCGAGGAAGGACAGGGAGACCCGGTCCAGCCGGTCCGCCAGCAGCTGCTCGGCGAACCGGCCGGGGAAGGTCATCAGGTGATCGGTCGCGATGGAACCCGTGACAGCGATCCGCATGTCAGATTCCGGCTGCCTTGCGCAGCGCGTGCACGCGGTCGGTGCGCTCCCAGGTGAAGTCGGGGAGCTCGCGGCCGAAGTGGCCGTAGGCGGCGGTCTGCGCGTAGATCGGGCGCAGGAGGTCGAG
>NZ_JBIWFZ010000067.1:0-1440 GCF_044763325.1 Streptomyces sp. NPDC096136
TCACGTTGATCGCCGGGAACAGCAGGTCACCGGACTGCATCATCTCGTACAGGCGGTGGACACCCGTCGTGGTCTCCTCCGTCACGCCGCGGATCCCGGAGGCGAGGGCGGACCAGTCGATGTCCGTCTTCGCCAGCAGGCCCAGGACGATGGCCATTTCCTCGTTGTCGGCGGTGGAGGCGTCCGGGACCGCTCCGGCCTTCTGGTACTCGACGCCCTTGTGGACCAGGAGGGTGGCGTCACCGCCGTCGTCCAGGATCATGTTCGGGCCGGCGTGACCGGGCCAGGTCAGCGCCTGCTCCGTACACCACCAGTACTCCTCCAGCGTCTCGCCCTTCCAGGCGAAGACCGGGATCCCGGCGGCCGCGATCGCCGCGGCGGCGTGGTCCTGCGTCGAGTAGATGTTGCAGGACACCCAGCGGACGTCGGCGCCGAGCGCGACCAGGGTCTCGATCAGGACGGCCGTCTGCACGGTCATGTGCAGGGAGCCGGTGATGCGGGCGCCGGCCAGCGGCTGCGCCTCGGCGTACTCCCGGCGGATCGACATCAGGCCCGGCATCTCGTGCTCGGCCAGGGTGATCTCCTTGCGGCCGAAGGCGGCGAGGGAGAGGTCGGCGACCTTGAAGTCGGTGAATGCGGCAGACATGCGGTGTGCTCCTTGGAGAGGTGCGGGGGCGGAGGTCATCGGCGGCCTCCCGCGTTGAAGTAGCTCGCTTCGGGGTGGTGGATGACCAGAGCGTCGGTGGACTGCTCGGGGTGGAGCTGGAACTCCTCGGAGAGGTGGACGCCGATCCGCTCCGGCCGGAGGAGGCCGGCGATCTTCGCCCGGTCGGAGAGCTCCGGGCAGGCCGGGTAGCCGAGGGAGTACCGGCAGCCCTGGTACTCGGTACGGAACATGCCGTCCATGCCGGCCGGGTCGGATCCGGCGATGCCGAGTTCGGCGCGGACGCGGGCGTGCCAGTACTCGGCGAGGGCCTCGGCCAGCTGGACGGACAGCCCGTGCAGCTCCAGGTAGTCGCGGTAGGAGTCGGACTCGAAGAGCTCGGCCGTGGCCTCGCCGATCTTCGAGCCGACGGTGACCACCTGGAGGCCGATGACGTCGGTCTCGCCGGACTCCTCCGGGCGGAAGAAGTCCGCGAGGCACAGGCGGCGGCCCCGGCTCTGGCGCGGGAAGGTGAAGCGGGTCCGTTCGCCGCCGTCCCGGTCGAGGACGATCAGGTCGTCGCCCTTGGAGACGCAGGGGAAGTAGCCGTAGACCACGGCCGCTTCGAGGAGCCGCTCCGTGTGCATGCGGTCCAGCCACCCGCGCAGCCGGGGCCGGCCCTCGGCGGCGATGGAGTCAGCGTGCTTGAGGCCCCACTGGCCCTTGAACAGCGCGCCCTCGTCCAGCCAGGAGGCGTAGTCCTTGAGCGGGATGCCCTTGACGACCCGGGTCCCCCA
>NZ_JBIWFZ010000068.1:0-1090 GCF_044763325.1 Streptomyces sp. NPDC096136
GCGACGACGGGGACGGGGGCTTCGCCGTTGCGGCCGTACATGGCCTGGAGGAGGTCGGCCTGCTCGGTCTTGGTCGGCAGTCCGGTCGAGGGGCCGCCGCGCTGGATGTCCACGATCAGCAGCGGAAGCTCCAGGGAGACCGCCAGGCCGATGGTCTCGGACTTCAGGGCCACGCCGGGGCCGGAGGTGGTCGTCACGCCCAGGGCCCCGCCGAACGCGGCGCCCAGGGCCGCGCCGATCCCGGCGATCTCGTCCTCGGCCTGGAAGGTGCGCACGCCGAAGTTCTTGTGCTTGGACAGCTCGTGCAGGATGTCCGAGGCCGGCGTGATCGGATACGAGCCCAGGTAGAGCGGCAGGTCCGCCTGCCGGGCCGCCGCGATCAGCCCGTACGACAGGGCCAGGTTCCCCGAGATGTTGCGGTACGTGCCCGTGGGGAACGCCTTCGTCGCCGGCGCCACCTCGTAGGAGACCGCGAAGTCCTCCGTGGTCTCGCCGAAGTTCCAGCCCGCCCGGAAGGCCACGATGTTCGCCTCGGCGATCTCCGGCTTCCTCGCGAACTTCTGCCGCAGGAAACTCTCCGTGCCCTCGGTCGGCCGGTGGTACATCCACGACAGCAGGCCCAGCGCGAACATGTTCTTGCTGCGCTCGGCCTCCTTGCGGGACAGCCCGAAGTCCTTGAGCGCCTCCACCGTCAGCGTCGTCAGCGGCACCCGGTGGATGTTGTAGGCGTCCAGGGAGCCGTCCTCCAGCGGCGAGGTCTCATACCCGACCTTCGCCATCGGCCGCTTGGTGAACTCGTCCGTGTTGACGATGATCTCCGCGCCCCGGGGCACGTCCGCGATGTTCGCCTTCAGGGCCGCCGGGTTCATCGCGACCAGCACGTTCGGCGCGTCACCCGGGGTCAGGATGTCGTGGTCCGCGAAGTGCAGCTGGAACGAGGACACCCCGGGCAGCGTCCCGGCAGGGGCCCGGATCTCGGCCGGGAAGTTCGGCAGCGTCGAGAGGTCGTTGCCGAAGGACGCCGTCTCCGAGGTGAAACGGTCACCCGTCAGCTGCATACCGTCACCCGAGTCACCCGCGAAACGGATGA
>NZ_JBIWFZ010000069.1:0-1089 GCF_044763325.1 Streptomyces sp. NPDC096136
CGGCCCGGCTCCGAGACACCCGGCCACCCGGGCAGACGACCGCCCCAGATCGCTACGCGCTCCTCCCGTCTCAGCGTCCGGCGGCCGCCCGGGGCCGATACCCGCACCGAAAGGCGATCGGGAGGCCATCGGACGCTGCCAGGCGCGCCAGATCGCTACGCGCTCCTCTTTGTCCGGCGTCCGCCTGTCGTCTGGGGCTGATACGTGCCCAAAAGGGTGTCTGGGAAGTCGTCAGGAGGTGGCAGGGGCGTCGGATCGCGATGCGGTTCCACTTCTTGACTTCTGGCAGAGGGCGGCCGCAGAGAAAGAGCACCCGGGGGCTATCGGATGCCGCTGATAGCCCCCGACGGCCAGCCGCTCCTCTTTTCCTTTCCTCCGGCGGTCAGTTCAGGCTGATACCTGCATAAAATGACGCCTGGAAGTCGACTTCGGTGGAGGTGTGGCCGTCAGCCTCCGCTTATTGGCGGTCAGGGGTGGTCTGGATCCGATCTTCGCTGTAGAGTTCATCTCGAGCTCGCAGCCGGGAAACCGGCGGTGGGACTGGCGTTGGTGGTCCAAGGAAAGGCACCCCACTTCCTGTGGGGGGATGCAGGTGCAAGGCCTGCCCAGCGCTCAATCAAGACCCCGTCCTCCTCGCGGAGGACGGGGTCTTTTGCATGCCGTTCTGCTCGTCATCCACTGCCGAGATCGACCCACAACGACCGGCAGCCGCCGACATCAGAGAAGCGCGTAGCGATCTGCCGCGTCCTGCGGTGCCGATGACGTCCCGATCGTCATCCCGTGCAGGTATCAGCCCCGGGCGGTCGTCAGACGCTGAGATGCGAGGAGCGCGTAGCGATCTGCCGCGCCCCCCGGTCCCGTACAACGTCCTGGTCGTCCTTCGGTGCGGGTGTCGGCCCCGGGCGGTGGGCGGACGCTGAGACGGGAGGAGCGCGTAGCGATCTGGGGCGGTCGTCTGGCCAGCGCCGCCGGATGTCTCGGAGCCGGGTCGGACGGCCGGCGGGCCGGGGCGGAGTGGGGCTGGCACGACCAGACCGCACCGGATGGCCGAGGTTGGACCGTGCCGTTCCTTCGGGGGCTTTCCGACAG
>NZ_JBIWFZ010000070.1:0-1083 GCF_044763325.1 Streptomyces sp. NPDC096136
GCGATACCCGGTTGGAACCTGTCGTGTTGTCGGAGGCCGAGCGGCTGACGCTGGAGAACTGGGCCAGGCGCCGTTCGACCGCGCAGGGGCTGGCCGTTCGTGCACGCATCGTGCTGGCGTGCGCGAAGGGCTGGAACAACACCGTGGTCGCCGCGCGAGTCGATGTCGGCAGAGCAACCGTGCGGCGGTGGCGCACACGGTTCCTGCGTGACCGGCTGGACGGACTGGCGGACGAACCGCGGCCCGGGGTGCCACGGACCATCACCGATGCCCAGGTGGAAGAGGTGGTGGTCCGCACCCTGGAGGAGACGCCCCCGGGCGGGACGCACTGGTCGAAACGGGAACTGGCCAAGGCCGTGGGCATCTCCCCGGCGAGCGTGCTCCGGATCTGGCATGCCTTCGGCCTGCAGCCCTGGCGGACAGAGACCTTCAAGATCTCCCCGGACCCGTTCCTGATCGACAAGGTCCGTGACGTCGTCGGCCTCTACCTCGCGCCGCCGGCCAACGCCGCGGTGTTCGCGGTGGACGAGAAACCGCAGATCCAGGCCCTGGAGCGGACCGCACCGGTGCTGCCGATGATCCCGGGAGTGCCCGAGCGGCGCAGTTTCGACTACGTCAGGCACGGCACCGTCGATCTGTTCGCCGCCTTGAACACCGCGACCGGCAAGGTGATCACGAAGCTGTCCGCCCAGCACCGGGCCGTGGACTTCCGCGACTTCCTCGACGAGATCGACCGCCAGACCGACAAGGGCCTGGCGGTCCACGTGATCTGCGACAACCTCTCCGCCCACAAGGCGCCGGCAGTCCACAAGTGGCTGCTCGCGCACCCCCGCTTCCAGCTTCACTTCACACCCACGTATTCGTCGTGGATCAACCAGGTCGAGCGGTGGTTCGCCGAGCTGGAACGACGCTGCCTCGAACGCGGGGTGTTCTGCTCACTCGACGACCTCAAGACCGCACTCGAAGACTGGATCAAGGTCTGGAACGACGAAGCCCGGCCCTTCAAGTGGGCCAAGACCGCCGACCAGATCCTCGACCGCATCTGCCGCTACTGCGACAGGATCTCCGAACCGGATCACTAGG
>NZ_JBIWFZ010000071.1:0-1080 GCF_044763325.1 Streptomyces sp. NPDC096136
ATGAGGCCTTCCTGGAGACCGACCAGCGCGGTGGCGTGGGTCAGGTTCGGGAAGTACCCGATGCGGACCTCGGACGCCGAGAGCGCCTTGCCGCCGTCGGACGCGGCGCCGGCCGCCTTCGGCTCCGTCTTCTCCGCCTCGGAGCCGTAGCCGCAGGAGGCGAGGACGCCGACCAGCAGCGGGAGGGCGGCGATGGCGGTGACACCGCGGCGGAGCAGGGTCTTACGGGTGACAGGCACGGGAGAACTTCCTCTCGACGCGCCGTCTGTGTCTTACGGCGCGGTCTTTCGGCGGTGGAGCGCGGGCGGGTACGGCTCGTGGGGGGTGAGGGCGCGCATGCGGTGCGCGTACGTCATCGCGCACATCGCGCCACTCCTCCCTGGCCGCTGCCGAGGGCGCCGCTGCCTACGCGGCCACCCTCCTTCGCGAAGGTGGTGTAGATGTCGGTCCGCATGGCCTAGAAGTCCCACCCTTCCTCGTCGGCCGGTACCGTCTCGGCCTTCGAGGCGAAGGACTCGCCCGCCATGCCCGCCGCCAGGGTGGTCCCGTCGGCCGGGTCGATCAGCAGGAAGGACCCGGTGCGGCGCGAGTCGGCGTACGCGTCGAGCGCGAGCGGCTCGGCGGTGCGGACGACGACGAGGCCGATGTCGTTGGCCACCAGCCGGCCCGGGTTCGGGTGCTGGGACAGGTCGTCGAGGGTGAGCCGCGAGGGGATCTCCTTGACGATCGCCTTGACCGTGCGGGTCGTGTGCTTGAGCAGCACCCGCGCGCCCACGGCCAGCGGCTGGTCGGCCACGTGGCAGACCGTCGCGGTGACGTCCTGCGTGGTGGCCGGGGCGCTCGCGCTCGGCGCGATCAGGTCGCCGCGCGAGATGTCGATGTCGTCCTTCAGCCGCAGGGTCACCGACTGCGGGGACCAGGCGATGTCCACGGACTCGCCGAGCGCGTCGATGCCCTCGATCACCGAGGTCTTCCCCGACGGAAGGACGGTGACGGACTCGCCGACGCGCAGGACGCCGGAGGCGATCTGGCCCGCGTAGCCGCGGTAGTCCGGGTGCTCGGCGGTCTGCGGACGGATCA
>NZ_JBIWFZ010000072.1:0-1010 GCF_044763325.1 Streptomyces sp. NPDC096136
ACGCCGCCACGGCATCCGCGTCACCGGCGACGACCGTGCTCGACGGCCCGTTGACGGCGGCCACACCCAGCCGACCCGTCCAGCCCTTCAACCGCACCTCGACATCAGCCAGCGGCAGCGGAAGGGAAGCCATCCCGCCCAGCCCCGCCAGCTCACGCCCGATCACCGCCGCACGCAACGCCACCACCCGGGCGGCATCCTCCAACGACAACGCACCCGAGACGGCCGCAGCGGCGATCTCACCCTGCGAATGCCCCACCACCGCATCCGGAACGACACCGAGGGAACGCCACATCTCCGCAAGGGAGACCATCACCGCCCAGGTCACCGGCTGGACCACATCCACCCGGTCCAGAGAGCGACCCTCCCGCACGACCTCCACCGCATCGAAGTCCACGAACGGGGCGAGGGCGTCCGCGCACTCCCGCATCCGCCCCGCGAAAACCGGCGAGGACTCCAGCAGCCCCGCACCCATCCCCACCCACTGCGTCCCCTGCCCCGGGAACACCAACGCCACCCGCCCCCGCGAGGACGCGACCCCCTCGACCACGGCCGAACCCACCGCGACCCGCCGGTGCTCGAACACCGACCGCGTCGTGACGAGGGAGTACCCCAGGTCCAGCAACCGGACGTCCTCGGGGAGCCGCTCGGTCTGTGCCCGGAGGGCGGTCTCGGAGTGGGCGGTGAGCACCACCGGCACCACCGGCAGCTCCCGCACCACCTCCACCGGCTCCTCCACCTGCGCAGGGGCCTGCTCCAGGATCACGTGCGCGTTGGTCCCGGACACCCCGAACGAAGAGACACCCGCACGCCGCGCACGCCCCACCTCGGGCCAGTCCCGCGCCTCGGTCAGCAGCTCGACGGCGCCGTCCTCCCAGTCCACTCGCGAGGACGGCGCATCCACGTGCAGGGTCTGGGGAAGGCGGCCGTGCTCCAGCGCCATCACCATCTTGATGACGCCACCGACACCGGCCGCCGCCTGCGCGTGCCCGATGTTCGACTTCAACGAC